>MERQ01000059.1 GCA_001770655.1 Betaproteobacteria bacterium RIFCSPLOWO2_12_FULL_68_20 | reverse complement strand
GGCAAGATCCTGAAGGAGAGCGAGATCGAGATGTCGCGCCTCGGCGAGCGCTTCCGCCTCGCCGCCTCGTACGCCGAGCGCCTGGCGCGCGACGATGAGCTGCGCGGGCCGCCTTTCGACACGCTGATCAGCCGGCAGGCGCGCGGCGTCGCCGCGCTGATCGTGCCGTGGAACTGGCCGCTGTCGATCCTCGGCGCGAAGTTGCCGCAGGCGCTGCTCGCCGGAAACACCGCGGTGGTCAAGCTCTCGCCCTATTCTCCCCTCGCCCCCGCGCTGACCATCCGCCGCATGGCGGAGGTGGTGCCCCCCGGTGTGATCAACCTGCTCACCGGGACCACCATCGAATCGGGCGACGCGCTCGTCACGCACCCGCTCGTGCGCAAGATCAACTTCACCGGCAGCATCGAGGTCGGCAAGCACGTCATGGGGATGGCGGCGCGCAATCTTGCGCACGTCACGCTCGAGCTCGGCGGCAACGACCCCGGCATCGTGCTCGAGGATGTCGATCTCGACGCCGCGGCGATCCAGCGCATGGTCCTGGCGACGTACATGTCGTCCGGGCAGATCTGCATGGCGCTCAAGCGCCTATATGTTCACGAATCGCGCTACGAGGAGCTCGTGAGCGCGTTTACCGCCGCCGCTTCGCGCTACGTAATCGGCGACGGCCTCGACCCGCGCGTCACCATGGGGCCGGTCAACAACCAGCGGCGGCACGAATCGGTGCGCGAGCTCGTCGCGGAGGCGCGGGCGCGCGGCGCGGAAGTGCGGGAGGTCGGAACGGTCGCCGACGAAGGCACCTTCGCGCGCGGCTACTTCCACCGCCCGACCGTCGTGCTGACCAGCGACCACGCGCTGCGCGTCGTGCGCGAGGAACAGTTCGGCCCGGTGCTGCCGATCATTCCGTTCCGCGACGAGGCCGAGGCGATCCGGCTCGCCAACGACTCGGATTTCGGCCTGTGCTCCTCGGTGTGGTCGCGCGACCGCGAGCGCGCGCTGCGGCTGGCGCGGCGGCTGGAGGCCGGCTATACCTATCTCAACGGCCATGGCGCGCTGGCGCAGGACTTTCGCGCGCCCTTCGGCGGGTTCAAGCAAAGCGGCGTCGGCCGCAACCTCGGCTACGAAGGGGTACTGGAGTTCCAGGAGTACCACAGCATATCGGGGCCGGCGGGCTGGCTCCTCTAGCCACGGAGCCTTTGCCCGCCGCTGGAGGTCGGGCCCCTCTGCACCGCGGAGGTAAAATCGGCCTTCTCCGCAAGCTACAGATGAGGAGACCCGCATGAACGCACCCGCCAAGGCCGGACTGCCCTCGCTCCCGCTCAAGGACCCGAAGCTCTTCCGCGAGCAGTGCTACATCGACGGCGAATGGGTCGGTTCCCAAAAGACCTTTCCCGTCAACAACCCGGCTACCGACGCGGTGCTCGGCACGGTGCCGGACCTGGGCAAGGCCGAGACGAAGCGCGCCATCGAGGCCGCCGACCGCGCCTGGCCCGCCTGGCGCGCCAAGACCGCCAGGGAGCGCTCGGCGATCCTGCGCAAATGGTTCGAGCTGATGATGGCGAACCAGGAGGACCTGGCGCAGATCCTCACCGCCGAGCAGGGCAAGCCCCTCGCGGAGGCGCGCGGGGAGATCGCCTACGGGGCCTCCTTCATCGAGTGGTTCGCCGAGGAAGGCAAGCGCGCCTACGGCGACGTGATTCCCACGCACCAGGCCGACAAGCGCATCCTGGTGCTGAAGCAGCCGATCGGCGTGTCAGCGATGATCACGCCGTGGAACTTCCCCAACGCGATGATCACCCGCAAGGCAGGTCCCGCACTTGCCGCGGGGTGCACCGTGGTGCTCAAGCCCGCCGGGCAGACGCCGTATTCGGCGCTGGCGATGGCCGAGCTCGCCGAGCGCGCCGGCATCCCGAAGGGCGTGCTCAACGTGATCACCGGGAATTCGCGCGCCATCGGCGGCGAGCTGTGCGCCAACCCCACGGTGCGCAAGCTCTCCTTCACCGGCTCGACCGAGACCGGGCGCATCCTGATGAAGCAATGTGCCGACACGGTGAAGAAGCTCTCGCTCGAGCTGGGCGGCAACGCACCGTTCATCGTGTTCGAGGACGCCGACCTCGACGCCGCGGTCGAGGGCGCGCTCGCCTCCAAGTACCGCAACGCCGGGCAGACCTGCGTGTGCGCGAACCGCATCTACGTGCAGGAGGGCGTCTACGACGCCTTCGCCGCGAAGCTCACCGAAAAGGTGAAGGGCTTCAAGGTCGGCCCCGGCACCGAGCCGGGCGTGGTGATCGGCCCGCTCATCGACGAGCAGGGCATGAGGAAGGTCGAGCAGCACGTCGCCGACGCCCTGGGCAAGGGCGCGAGGGCGGTGCTCGGCGGCAAGCGCCACGAGCGCGGCGGGCTGTTCTTCCAGCCGACGGTGCTGACCGGCGTGACCCCCGAGATGCGCGTGTCGATCGAGGAGACCTTCGGGCCGGTCGCGCCGCTGTTTCGCTTCAAGGACGAGGCCGAGGCGATCCGCCTTGCCAACGACACCGAATTCGGCCTGTGCGGCTACTTCTACAGCCGCGACATCGGCCGCATCTGGCGCGTGGCGGAAGCGATCGAGACCGGGATCGTCGGAGTCAACGTCGGCATCATCTCGAACGAGATCGCGCCGTTCGGCGGCGTGAAGCAGTCGGGGCTGGGGCGGGAAGGCTCGAAGTACGGCATCGAGGAGTACCTGGAAGTGAAATACGTGCTGATCGGCGGCATCGGCCAGTGAGCGCCACGAGCGCGCACCCGCTTAGGCGCCTTCAGGCGCCTTCCCGGCGCTTGAGCCTGAGGCGCATCGGCCTCAGCGGCGAGCCCACGAACCCCGCTCGCCGGTACAGCGCCTGCGCCCGTTCGTTCTGCATATCGGTCAGCAGCGTGATCCGCAGCACGCCTTCGGCGCGCGCCTGCTCGACCACGTAGGCGAGCAGCTGGCCGCCGATGCCGTGCCGGCGCTGCTCCGGGTGCACCACCAGGTCCTCGAACAGCGCCGCCTTGCCGCCCTCGGCGGTGCTGACCGTGTAGAGCAGGCTCGCCATGGCGACGACGCGCTTGCCGTCGCGGGCGACAAAGACCCGTCCCCTCTCCGGATGGTCGAAGATCTCCTGCAAGGCGCGGCGCTGCTTTTCGGCGTCCGGCGTGAATTCCGCTTCCTGCGTGAACAAGATGCCGAGCAGCTCGACCAGCTGCGGGAGATCCTTCTTGCTTGCCGACTCCAGCTTGATGTCAGACATTGAAGCGGAACCTGATCACGTCGCCGTCGCGCACCCTGTAGTCCCGGCCCTCGAGCCGCAGCTTGCCGGCTTCTTTTGCGCCCTGCTCGCCGCCGCAGGCGACGAAGTCCTCGTACGCGGCCACCTCGGCGCGGATGAAGCCCCGTTCGAAGTCGGTGTGGATCTGCCCGGCCGCCTGCGGCGCGGTCGTCCCGACGGCGACGGTCCAGGCGCGCGACTCCCTCGGGCCGGTGGTGAAGAAGGTCTCCAGGTCGAGCAGCCGGTACGCCGCCCGGATGAAGCGGTTCAGGCCCGGCTCCTCGACGCCCATGTCGGCGAGGAAGACTTTCTTGTCCTCGCCGCTCAGGTCGGCGATCTGCGCCTCGAGCGAGGCGCAGATCGCCACCACCGGCGCGCCTTCGCTCTGCGCGCGTGCATCGACGGCGGCGAGAAGGGGATTGCCTGCGAAACCGTGCTCGGCGACGTTGGCCACGTAGAGCATCGGCTTCATGGTAAGGAGAAAGAGCGGTTTCGCCACCGCCAGTTCCTCCCGGGACAGCTCCGCCGCGCGCGCCGGGCGGCCTGCGTCGAGCGCACGCTGGATCTTCTGCAGCACGGCCACCAGCCGCTGCGCGTCCTTGTCGCCCCCGGTCTGCGCGACCTTGGCGTACTTCGCGATCTGCCTTTCCACCGATTGCAGATCGGCAAGCGCGAGCTCGGTGTGGATGGTGTCGATGTCGGACACGGGGTCCACCTTTCCCGCGACGTGCGCCACGTTCGAATCCTCGAAGCAGCGCACCACGTGTGCCACGGCGTCGGTCTCGCGGATGTGGGCGAGGAACTGGTTGCCGAGACCCTCGCCTTTGGAGGCGCCCGCCACCAGCCCCGCGATGTCGACGAACTCGACCACCGCCGGGACAGTCTTCTGAGGCTTCGAGATCGCCGCGATCGCCTCGAGTCGCGCATCCGGAACCATCGTTACTCCGACGTTCGGCTCCACAGTGCAGAAAGGGTAGTTCTCGGCCGCCACGCCGGCCTTGGTGAGCGCGTTGAACAGGGTGGACTTACCGACGTTCGGCAGGCCGACGATCCCGCACCGCAAGCTCATTTCTTGCCGGTGAGCGACTTCAGGAAAGACTTGATGCCGCCTTCCTTCGCCGGTTCGGGCTCTTTCTTCGCCGGCTGGGCCGGCTCCTTCCTCGGCTCCGGCTCCGCGGGTTTCGCGGCGACCGGTTTGTCCTGGGTGTGCAGCTGCTGCATCGCGCCCTGGAGGTCGCCCGCAAGGCACAGCGGCAGGACGGCGATCGAGTTCTCGATCGCCGCGTCGATCGCGGCGCGTTCCTCGGCCGCAGGCCTGTGCAGCACGTAATCGGCGCCCGATTCCCGGTCGGGCGGAGGCTTGCCGACCCCCAGGCGCAGCCGCCAGTAATCGTGCGTGGCGAGCCGCTGCGAGATGTCGCGCAGCCCGTTGTGCCCGGCGATCCCCCCGCCCTGCTTGATGCGCGCCGTGCCCGGCGGGAAATCGAGCTCGTCGTGCACCACCAGGATCTCCTCGGGCCGGATCTTGAAAAATCCGGCCAGCATCTGCACCGGACGCCCGCTGGAGTTCATGTAGGCCTGGGGCAGCAGCAGCCACGCCCCGCTCGGCTCGTGCCTGCCGACGAGCGCCTGGAACTTGGCGTCCTTGCGCAGCACCACGCCGTTTGCCGCGGCAAAGCGCTCGACGAGCCAGAAGCCGGCGTTGTGCCGGTCGCGCTCGTGCTCCTTGCCCGGGTTGCCCAGGCCGACGACCAGACGGATGGCGCCCGCCAAGGTTTACTTCTTCTCTTTCTTCTCGGCTTTCTCGGCCGCTTTTTCGGCGCCCTTGTCGGCCTCGGCAGGCGTCTCGCCCTCCTTCTCGGGCGCCGCCTGCTCGGTGGTCGGCACTTCGGATGGCGCCACCGCGGCCTCGACGGCGGCCTCCTCCTCGGCGATGAGCGCCGGCATCACGACGGTCGCGACCACCGGGTTCTCGTTTCGCTGCAGCATCGCCTCAACGCCCCTGGGCAGCGCCAGGTCCCTGGCGTGGATCGAGTGGCCGATCGACAGGCCGCCGAGGTCCACCTCGATGTGCTCGGGCAGGTCGTCGGGGAAGCAGCTGATATCGAGCTCGTTCAGCACGTGGCTCGCCACGCCGCCCTGCTCCTTCACGCCGGGCGACGTTTCGGCGTTGACGAAGTGCAGCGGCACCTTCATGTGAATCTTCCTGTCCTTCGATACGCGCTGGAAATCCACGTGCTCGACCTGCCGCTTGAAGGGATGCAGGTTGAACGCGCGCAGCAGCACCTGCTGCTTCGCTCCGTCGAGATCGAGCGTGAGGATGGAGGCGTGGAATTTCTCGTTGCGCAGCTTGAGAAAGAGCTCGTTGTGGTCGAGGTCGATCGTCACCGCGCCCTGCTCGCCGCCGTAGAGGATGCCCGGGATCCTGCCCGAGCGGCGCAGGCGGCGGCTCGCACCCGTACCTTGCGCCTCGCGCTTGCGCGCGCTGATTTCGATCGTCATTGCACTGCTCTCCTTGGTCAGGGCGGGGTCCGCGACCAGACACCGCAGGGTTTCAGAATGCTATTCGATGAACAGCGAGCTCACCGATTCCTCGGTGAAGATCCTGAGGATCGTCTCGGCGATGAGTCCCGCCACCGTCAGCTGCCGGATCTTCTTGCACGCATCGGCCCCCTCGCGCAGCGGGATGGTGTCGGTCACCACCAGCTCGTCCAGGTCGGAGGCGGCGATGCGCTCGACCGCGCCGCCCGAGAGCACGGCGTGCGTGCAGTAGGCGACCACCTTGGTGGCGCCCTCCTCCTTCAGCACCTGCGCCGCCTTCACCAGCGTGCCCGCGGTGTCCACCATGTCGTCCATGATCACGCAGGTGCGTCCCTTCACCTCGCCGATCACGTTCATCACCTCGGCGACGTTCGCCTTGGGGCGGCGCTTGTCGATGATCGCGAGATCCGATTCGAGGCGCTTGGCGAGCGCGCGCGCGCGCACCACGCCGCCCACGTCGGGCGAGACCACGACGACGTCCTCGTAGCGCTGCTTCCACACGTCGCCGAGCAGTACCGGCGCCGCGTAGATGTTGTCCACGGGAAGGTCGAAGAAGCCCTGAATCTGGTCGGCGTGCAGGTCCATGGTGAGAACGCGCGCCACGCCCACCGAGGTGAGCATGTTCGCCACGACCTTGGCGCTGATCGCGACGCGCGCCGAGCGCGGCCTGCGGTCCTGGCGCGAGTAGCCGAAATACGGGATCGCCGCGGTGACGCGCGCGGCGGAGGAGCGCTTGAGCGCGTCGACCATCACCAGCAGTTCCATCAGGTTGTCGTTGGTCGGCGCGCAGGTCGATTGCAGCACGAAGCAATCCTTGCCGCGCACGTTCTCCAGCAGCTCCACCATCACCTCGCCGTCGGAGAACTTGCCCACGATCGCGCGCCCGATCGACAGGTTCAGGTGCTTCGCCACGTCCTGCGCGAGGCGCGGGTTGGCGTTGCCCGTGAACACCATCAGCCGCTCGAGCGGCGCATCAGTCATCGCGGTCATCGTTCTGGTTGGCTGGGGAGGTAGGATTCGAACCCACGAATGCCGGAATCAAAATCCGGTGCCTTAAACCAACTTGGCGACTCCCCAGCAGTTCAATAGGTCCAATCGTATAACGGGTGCCGCTCCAAGCCCCGCGCGACGAAGCCCCGCATCGTCCCCGGCAGCTGCGCGTGCACCGCGAGCGCCTCGGCTTCGGCCCCGAATTCGGCGAACACGCACGCCCCGGAGCCGGTCATGCGCGCCGCCGGCGCGCGGCTTCTCAGCCACTCGAGGTGCGCCGCCACATCGGGATACCGCGCTGCGACCACCGTCTCGAGGTCGTTGCGCCCCTGCGCCGGCAAAAGGGGCGGTATTGTGAGAGGTTTCGTATCGCGTGTCAACGCGCGGTCGGCGAAGATTTCCGTCGTGGAAACCGAAACTTGCGGCACCAGCACGAGGTACCAGGCAGCGGGCAATTCGAGCGCGCTCAGCCGCTCGCCGATGCCCTCGCCGATGGCGTTGCGGCCGAACACGAACAGCGGCACGTCGGCCCCGAGCCGGGCCGCGAGCTCGAGCAGCTCGACGCGGCCCAGGTTCAGATCCCACAGCCGGCTCAGCACCAGCAGCACGGTGGCGGCGTCGGAAGAGCCCCCACCCAGCCCGCCGCCGATCGGCAGGTGCTTCTCGAGCCCGAGATCGGCGCCGAGCAGCCGCGCGCGCTGCCCGTGGCGCGCGAGCGCGTAGTCCTTGAGCAGCCGCGCCGCCTTCAGGCACAGGTCGCCCTCGGCCGGAACACCGGCAGGCGCGCTCAGGCGCTTCAGATCGCCGTCCGAGCGCAGGCGGATCCAGACGCGGTCGGCTCGCTCGATCAGACGGAACGCGGTCTGCAGCAGGTGGTAGCCGTCCTCGCGCCTGCCGAGCACGTGCAGGAACAGGTTCAGCTTCCCCGGCGCGGGATGCCAGGTCATTTCCATTCGGAGATCGCGAGCCGCAACTCGATTCCCGGGGTGGTGAGGCGAAGGCGCGCGGGCAGCGCGCCGGAGTACTCGAGATACTCGATCCTCCAGCCGGCCTGCTCGAGGATGGCGAGCCGGCCGTCGAGATCGTATTCGGCGAGCGCGGCGGGCCCGAGCGCCCACGGCCGCGCGCGCACCCAGTCGGACAGTCCTGCGAGCGGCAGACGGTAGCCGAGCACCTGCTCGGTGAGCGACTCGGCGTCGGCCGCGCGGTATTCTTCCGTGCCCGTGGTGAGGGTGACCGATTCGCCGTCGCGCGCGAGGCGCGCGATGCCTTGTCCGAACGGTCCGGAAATGAGCATCTCGTCGCCGGCGCGCCGGTGGCGCCAGGAAACGGTGCCGGCGGAGGCTTGGTCGCGATAGCGCACCGCGATGCGCGCGGTCAGCTCGAATTCGAAGGCGGCGTCCCCTGTCGGCTCGGGGAGCGCGGCGCAGCCCGCGGCAGCGAGCGCCAGCGCGAGCGCGCAGGCGGCCCGCATCACATGCCGAGGCGCTTGATGGTCTTCTGCAGCGTCTCGTTCTCGGGGCTGTTCCCGAGCGACTCCTTCAGGACACGGCCGGCTTCCTCGCGCTCGCCCAGCATCCACAGGACCTCGCCGAGGTGCGCGCCGATTTCGCCGTCGGGCCGGCCCGCGTAGGCGCGGCGCAGCTGCGCCAGCGCGCCCTTCAGGTCGCCCTGCCGGTACAGGACCCAGCCCAGGCTGTCGATGATGAAATAGTCCTCGGGAGAGAGCTCGAGCGCTTTTTCGATCAGCTTTCTCGCCTCGGGCAGATGCAGGTTGCGCTCCGCGAACGAGTAGCCGAGCGCGTTGTAGGCGTGGGCGTAGTCGGGCTTCACCTCGATCACCTTCCTGAGGTTCTTCTCCAGCACGTCGTAGCGCTCGAGTTTTTCGGCGGTGAGCGCCTGGTCGTAGAGCAGCTCGGGCTGCTCGGGGCTCTTCGCCAGCTCCTCGCCAAGCATGTCGTAGGCGTCGCCGTGGCGGTCGGCCTCGCGCAGCAGCTGCGCCTCTGCGACGACCAGTTGCACCTGTTGCTCCGCGCCCTGCACCTCGATCTTGCGCAGGAAGGCGCGCGCCTCGTCCACTTTCCCCTGCTTGGCGATCGCGTTCGCGGTGCGCATGCGCGCCGCAAGCGCGTTCTCGCCGTTCTTGATCTGGCGATACCACTCGATCGCCTGCGGCCAGCGCTTCTGATCCTCGGCGATCTGCCCGAGCACGTAGCGCACCTGGTTCGGGTCGCGGTAGCCTTTGTCGAGGAGCTGCTTCATGTTCTGCTCGGCGACCGCGTAATCCTTGAGCTGGAAAGCGAGCAGCCCGACCGCGTACACCACGTCGCTGTTGCCGGGGTTCGCGGCGAGCAGCTTCTCGAACTGCTCGCGCGCGGCGGGCAGACGCTTGTCGAGCACCAGAGTGCGCGCGTAGTTCATGCGCGCCTCTCGCGCGTCGGGGTATTTGTCGAGGAATTCCGACAGGCGCCTGGCGGCCGCGGCGGGAGACTTTCTCTGCAGCACCTGCGCCTCGAACACCGCGGCCGCCTCCCAGTCGGGCCGCGCCTCGAGGGCGCGGCGCACCGCCGCGAGCGCGAGCGCCTCCTCGTTGGCGAGCAGCGCCGCCTGCGCCACCGCGAGCTGCGCCTGGGCGAGCGCCGGGTAGCCCGCGGCGAGGCGCTCGACGACGCGCAGGTTGGCGGCCTTGTCAGGATTGCCCGAGAGCAATCGATTCAACTGCAGGAAGCCGTTCTCGACGTTCACGCCGTCGGCCGAGAGCAGCTTCACCAGGTACGGCTCGGCCTCCTCGACCCTGCGCGCGGCGACCAGCAGCGCGGCCACCACCTGCAGCGCCTGCGCCGAAGCCGGCTCGATGTCGTGCCAGGTTTTCGCGGCCTCGATCGCCAGCTCCGGCATGCGCGCGAAGGTCGCCACCTCCACCGCGCGGCGCGCGATGCGCGGATCGCGCGTGCGCTTCGCCAGCTCGAGATAGGTCTGCGCCGCGAGGTTCGGGCTGCCGCGCTGCAGGGCGATCTCGCCGAGCAGGAACTCGTAGAGCAGCGGCTCGCTCAGCTCCTGCGGCGGCAGGCCCAGCTCGGGCCGTTTCAGCGCATCGGCACCGTCGGACTGCGCGAGCGCGGACGCGGCGCTCGCGAGCGCCGCCGCGGCGAGCGAGCGAGCGAACGGGCCGATGCGTGTCATGTTCCGGATCATCTTAGGTATATTTGCCAGTGCAGACAAGCCGAGAGTGATCGAGTTCAGGTGCCCGAGCTGCCCGAAGTGGAAGTGACGCGCCGTGGCCTCGCGCGCCGGCTCGCCGGCCGCGCCATCTCCGGGGGGGTGGTGCGCGAGCCGCGGCTGCGCTGGCCGGTCGAGCCTGGCGTGCGCTCGCTCGCCGGGCGCACCGTGCGCTCGATCCGCCGCCGCGGCAAGTACCTGCTGCTCGATTGCGGCGACGGCCACCTCATCCTGCATCTCGGGATGTCGGGCAGCCTGCGCCTCCAGCCCGCGGGAACCGCGGCGAACAAGCACGACCACATCGATCTGCTGTTCGGCGACACGATGCTGCGGCTGCGCGATCCGCGGCGCTTCGGCGCCGTGCTGTGGACCGCGCAGCCGCCCGAAGCGCACCGCCTTCTAGCGCATCTCGGCGTCGAGCCGCTGTCGCGTGCGCTCGACGGCGCGCGCCTGCACGCGCTCGCGCGCGATCGCCGCGTCGCGATCAAACCGCTGCTGATGGACAGCCGCACTATCGCCGGCGTCGGCAACATCTACGCCAACGAAAGCCTGTTTCGCGCCGGCATCCGGCCGACCGCTCGCGCGAGCCGGCTCTCGCGCGAGCGCTGCGCGCGCCTTGCGCGGGCGATCAAGGACACGCTGCGCGCCGCTATCCGCGCCGGCGGCTCGAGCCTGCGCGACTTCGTGGCGAGCGACGGCAACCCGGGGACCTTCCAGCAGCGCTACTGGGTGTACGAGCGCGCCGGCCGGCCCTGCCGGCGCTGCGGCGAGCCGATCCGCCGCGTGGTGCAGGGGCAGCGCTCGAGCTACTTTTGCCCGGGCTGCCAGCGCTAGGCGCTACCCGCCCAGGGACTTCACCTTGCCCTTGAGCCTCGCCTCGACGCGCGGATCGACGAATTTCGACACGTCGCCTCCGAGCATGGCGATCTCGCGCACCAGCGTGGCCGAGATGAACATGTGCTGCTCGGAGGGCGTGAGGAAGATGGTCTCGAAATCCGGGTAGAGGCTGCGGTTCATCCCGGCGAGCTGGAACTCGTACTCGAAGTCCGACACCGCGCGCAGCCCGCGCAGCACCACCCTGGCGTCGTGCTGGCGGATGAAATCGATCAGCAAGCCGGAGAATCCGACCACCTGCACGTTCCTGACGCCGTCGAGCACCTCGCGCGCCATTTCGACGCGCTCGTGGAGCGTGAAGAACGTGCGCTTGGTCCGGCTGTCGGCGACGCCCACGATGAGCGAGCCGAACAGCGTGCCCGCGCGGCGCACCAGGTCCTCGTGCCCGCGCGTGAGCGGGTCGAAGGTGCCGGGGTAGACGGCTCGGATCACGTCGCCTCTCTAACGATTTCGGAGAGGCACATACGTTACGCTACCCGCTTCAAATCGCCAAACAGCTCGAGATTCACTTGCGAGCGCTCGTGCAACGCATTCCGCAGATTGCGTTTCGCCAGCGTGACGTATTTTTGAACGTTGTCGACGCCGACGAAGCGCCGGCCCAGGCCGACTGCGGCCACCCCGGAGGTTCCGCTTCCGGCGAAGCAATCGATCACCAGGTCGCCGGGATCGGTGAACAGGCGAATCAGCCTGCGCGGCAGCTCCAGCGGAAACTTGGCCTCGTGATCGTCGTTCGCCCTCACCGAAGGGATATTCCATACCGCCCGGGATCCCCAGGCGATCCACTCGTCCCTCGACAGCCGCGCCTTGTCGATTCTGGTGGGGCCGGGCTTCCACAACACGAATACGTACTCGAACTCGTCCACGGCGCGATAGCTCACGCTGTGCCAGCGGGAGTTTTCCCAGGCGGCGTCCTTCACCCAGATCCTCCGGTCGTAGAGATACAGGCCCGCCTCGAGCGCGAGCTCCTCGATCAGCCCGCCCACGAGCTTCACGCGCGTTTGCGTCGCGTACTTGCCGCCGCGGATGTTGTTACCTTTCATGCGCCGGTCCACCGTCTGCTCGCTGCAGCCGAGGACACGGGCGATTCCCTTCCGGCTCAGACCGGGGTGCTTCGACCAGGCCTGGGCGACCAGCTCCGGGGTGATTTCCGCCCTGCGGCGGCGCGCGACGTTTTCGCCCATCAGGCGCGGCATGCTCGAATCCTTGAGGCACAGGATGTCGGCGATATTGACGGCAAGGAACGCGCCGGGCCTCAGGAGCACCGCGTGCTCGGCGATGACCCGACCAAGAAGCTCCTGCCAGTCGCGAAACGACATGCCCCGCTCGTAGGCCTTCCCGACGTGGTACGGGGGTGACCAGACGCTGAGCGCAACGGATTCGCGCCCCAGGTGCTTCGAGAGTTCACGCGCGTCGCCGAGATAAACGTCGTCAGGCAGGAACTTCACTCGCCCCCTCCCATCGAAACAGCTGGTAGCTGACCTGGCCGGCGCGCCGGCTCCTCAGTTCGCTCCAGGGCGCCCGCGCCTGGAGCGCCTCGGGCCCCTCGACATAGACGCGCGCCTGCGGCGATAGCCGCGCAGGAAGCAGATCAAGCACCCTGGGAATCGCATTCTGCCCGAACGGCGGATCGAGAAAAACCACTTCGAACCGCCCGCGCGCCCGCCGCAGGTAGTCGAACGCGTCGCCGCCGACGATCTCCACCCGCTCGGCGCCGAGCGCCGCGCGGCTCCTCTCCAGCGCGGCGAGCGCCGCGCGGTCGTTCTCCACCATCACTACCCGCGCAGCGCCGCGCGAGGCGGCCTCGAAGCCGAGCGCGCCGCTTCCCGCGAACAGATCCAGGCACGCGAGCCCGGCGAGATCCTGCCCGAGCCAGTTGAACAGGGTCTCGCGCACGCGGTCGGGCGTGGGGCGCAGCCCCGGCCGCGCCGGCACCGCGATCCGCCTGCTGCGCCAGGCGCCGCCGACGATGCGCACGCTGCCGGGCCGGCGAATGCCTTTGCTAAGATGCACTTCTTCATGTTAGCAGTGGAGAGCTGGGCGACGCGCCTCAAGGCGGGACTCGCGCGCACGCGCGAGGTGCTCGGCACGCCGCTCGCACACCTGTTCGCGCGCCAGCGCATCGACGAGGCGCTCTTCGAAGAGCTCGAGGCCGCGCTGCTGCAGGCCGACTGCGGCGTCGAGGCGAGCGGCTCGCTCATCGCAGCCTTGCGCGAGCGGGTGCGCAGCGAGCGTATCGAGGACGGCGGCTCGCTCAAGCGGGCGCTGAAGCAGGCGCTGCTCGAGCTGCTCGCGCCGCTCGAGCGCCCCCTCGACGTCTCGCGCGCCAAGCCCTGCGTCATCATGGTCGCGGGCGTGAACGGCTCGGGCAAGACCACCTCGATCGGCAAGCTCGCGCACTGGCTGCAGGCGCAGGGCAGCAGCGTGCTCCTCGCCGCGGGCGACACGTTCCGGGCGGCGGCCACCGAGCAGCTCGTCGCCTGGGGCGAGCGCAACCGCGTGGCCGTGATCGCGCAGCCTTCGGGCGATCCCGGCGCGGTGGTGTTCGACGCGCTCGGGGCGGCGCGCGCACGGGGGGTCGACGTGGTCGTCGCCGATACCGCGGGCAGGCTGCCGACGCAGCTTCACCTGATGGAGGAGATCCGCAAGGTGAAGCGCGTCGCCGCGAAGGCGCTCGAGGGCGCGCCGCACGAGATCCTGCTGGTGCTGGATGCGAGCACCGGGCAGAACGCGCTCGCGCAAGTGAAGGCGTTCGACGACGCGCTCGGCCTCACGGGCCTGGTGCTCACCAAGCTCGACGGCACCGCCAAGGGCGGCGCGATCTGCGCCATCGCGAAGCAGCGGCCGGTGCCGCTCGTCTTCATCGGCGTGGGCGAGGGCATCGACGACCTGCGCCCGTTCGTGGCGCGCGATTTCGTCGAGGCGCTGGTTGGTTAGCTTCTCCGCGGTCGCGAAGCGCTACCCCGGCGGCGAGGAGGCGCTGAGGGAGGTGAGCTTCTCCATCGCCGCGGGCGAGCTCGCGTTCGTCACCGGCCGCTCCGGCGCGGGGAAGTCGACGCTGCTCAAGCTGATCCCGGCGATCGAGCGGCCGAGCGCCGGCTCGGTGCTCGTGAACGGGCAGAACGTGGGCGCGCTCAAGCGTACGGCGATTCCGTACCTGCGCCGCAACCTCGGGCTCGTATTCCAGGACCAGAAGCTGCTCTACGACCGCAGCGTGTACGAGAACGTCATGCTGCCGCTCGCGTTCTCCGACCACGGCCCGAGGGAGGCGGCGCGGCGCGCCCGCGCGGCGCTCGACAAGGTCGGGCTGCTCGGGCGCGAGAAAGCCAACCCGATCCAGCTCTCGGGCGGCGAGCAGCAGCGGCTCGCCATCGCGCGCGCGGTGGTGAACCGGCCCTCGCTGCTCGTCGCCGACGAGCCGACCGCCAATCTCGACGCCGAATCGGCGGCGCGCATCCTGGAGATCTTCGTCGCCTTCAACCAGGTCGGCGTCACGGTGCTGATCGCCACGCACGACCAGTCCCTGGTCGAGCGCTACGGCGAGCGCGTGCTGCGGCTCGCCGACGGCCGGCTGGCGAGCGGCGCGACGCCCGCATGATCGCCTGGCTGCGCCAGCACCGGCGGGCGCTCGCCGGCGCGATCGCGCGCCTGGCGAAGGCTTCGGGGCTGGCGAGCGCGATCGTCATCGGCGTCGCGCTCTCGCTTCCCGCGGGCGGCTACGCTCTGCTCGAGAACCTGCGCGGTCTCGCCGGGCGGCTCACGCTCGAGCCGCGGCTCAGCGTGTTCCTGCGCCCCGAGGCGAAGCGCGCCGAGACCGAGGCGCTCGGCGCGGCGCTCAGGGCCGACGCGCGGATCGCTGCCGCGCGCTTCGTGCCGCGCGAGGAAGCGCTCAGGGAGCTGAAGGCGACCGAGGGGATCGCGGAGGTGGTGGCCGCGCTCGAGCGCAACCCCCTGCCCGACGCCTTCGTGGTGAGCGCGAAGGACCAGGGCGCCGCAGCGCTCGACGCGCTCGCCGCCGATCTGCGCCGGCTACCCGCGGTGGTGCACGTCCAGGCCGACGCCGACTGGGCGCGGCGGCTTGCGGCGCTCGCCGGGATCGCGCGCCTCGCGCTGGCGTTCCTCGCCGCGCTGCTCGGCTTCGCCCTGATCGCGGTGACCTTCAACACCATCCGGCTGCAGATCCTCACCCGGCGCGAGGAGATCGAGGTCTCGAGGCTCATCGGCGCGACGGACGCGTTCATCCGGCGGCCTTTCTACTATCTCGGGCTGCTGCAGGGGCTCGCGGGGGGCGGGGTCGCGCTCGCGATCGTCGCGACGGGGCTCGCCCTGCTCAACGGCGAGGTCCGGGTGCTTGCCGAGTCCTACGGCTCAGCCTTTCGCCTTGCGTTCCTCGGCCCGGTGGATGCGGTCGCGGTCGTGCTCCTCTCGGGGCTCCTGGGATGGCTGGGCGCATTTTTGTCAGTAAGCAGACACTTACGTTAAGAGTTAGACATTAACTGGCAACGTGTGACGATCCTCGGGAACTTATGAGGACGTTTAGCACTCCAAACCGACGAGTGCTAAAATCCGCCCAAGGAGTCAGCGACATGCAAGCGACGATGGCGTTGCCGGGTACCGTGCCGGTGCCGATGGCAGCGGGGAGCCTCGAGGCCTACATCCAGACGGTCAACCGCTTTCCGCTCCTCAGCGCGGAAGAGGAGCGCGCATACGCGCGGCGTTTTCGCGAGCATGACGATCTCGAGTCCGCGCGCCAGCTGGTGCTCTCGCACCTGCGCCTGGTGGTCGCGGTCGCGCGCGGCTACCTCGGCTACGGCCTGCCGCACGCGGACCTGATCCAGGAAGGCAACATCGGCCTGATGAAGGCCGTGAAGCGCTTCGACCCGGCGCGCGGCGTGCGCCTGGTGTCGTTCGCCATCCACTGGATCCGCGCCGAGATCCACGAGTACGTGCTGCGCAACTGGCGGCTGGTGAAGGTCGCCACCACCAAGGCGCAGAGGAAGCTCTTCTTCAACCTGCGCTCGATGAAGCCGGGGCTCGCCCCCCTGTCGGGCGATGAGATCGAGCGCATCGCGACCGACCTGAACGTCAAGCCAGAGGAAGTGACCGAGATGGAGACGCGGCTCGCCGGCCGCGACGTCGCATTCGAGGCCGACGACAACGACGAGGACGTCTACGCGCCTGTGCACTACCTCGCCGCCGGAGAGGACGCCGAGCCTTCGCGCCAGCTCGAAGTCGAGGAGTCCGAGCGCGTTCAGGCCGCCGGCCTGAACAAGGCGCTGGCCGGTCTCGACCCGCGCAGCCGCCGCATCATCGAGGCGCGCTGGCTGCGCGAGAAGGACTCGGCCACGCTGCACGATCTCGCCGCCGAATTCAAGGTCTCGGCCGAGCGCATCCGCCAGATCGAGGCGAAAGCGCTCGAGAAGATGCGCAAGGTCATGCAGGCGGGCGAACCCCCGCTCGCCCTGCCCGCGCCGGCCTGAGCGCCGGCTAGCCCTTTTCCCTGAGCAGGGCGCGCAGGTCGTCCGCCAGGTCGGAGCCGATGCGCTCCTGCCGCAGCAGCAGCCGCAGCCGGCCGCGCGGGTCGATGACGTAGCTCTGCGCGCTGTGGTCCACCGAGTAGCTGCCCGGGGTCGAACCGGGGCGCTTCTCGAAGAAGATCTTGAATTCCTTCGCCGCCTGCCGCGTCGCCCCGGCATCGCCGTACAGCCCCAGGAACGCCGGATCGAACGCGCCGACGTATTTCGCCAGCACCTCGGGCGTGTCGCGCTCGGGGTCGACGGTCACGAAAAGCACCTGGACCCGCCCGGCGTCCGGCCCGAGCTTTTTCACCGCCTGCGCGACATCGGCGAGCGTCGCCGGGCAGACGTCGGGGCAATGCGTGAACCCGAAGAACAGCACCACCGCCTTGCCGCGCCACTCCTCGAGGCGGCGTGGCTTCCCGGTGTGGTCGTTCAGCTCGAGCGACCTCCCGTAATCGACCCCGGTGATGTCGGTGCTGCGGAACTTCGGTCCGCCGTCGCAGGCGACGAGCATTCCGAGAGCGGCCGCGACCAGGCTAGCCCGCCAGATGGTGGTCAACGAGCAGCGCCGCGAACAGCGCGGCGAGGTAGAAGATCGAATAACGGAACGTGCGGCGCGCCAGGCGGTCGCTGTAGGCGAAGTGGATGCGCAGCGCGTAGCCGATGAACACGCCGCCGAGGGCAAGCGCGGCGCCGAGGTACAGCCAGCCGCTCATGCGGATGGCGAACGGCAGGAGCGACACGCCGAACAGAATCAGCGTGTAGAGCAGCACCTGCAGGCGCGTGTAGCGCGCGCCGTGCGTGACGGGCAGCATCGGCAGGCCGGCCCGAGCGTAGTCCTCGGTGCGGTAAAGGGCCAACGACCAGAAGTGCGGCGGCGTCCAGGCAAAGATGATCAGGAAAAGCAGCATCGCCTCGGTGGTGACTTCGCCGGTGACCGCCGCCCAGCCGAGCACCGGCGGCATTGCGCCCGAGGCGCCGCCGATGACGATGTTCTGCGGCGTGCGCGGCTTCAGGATCACCGTGTAGACCACCGCGTAGCCGACGAAGGTGGCGAGCGTCAGCCACATGGTGAGCGCATTCACGTAATACAGGACGCCCAGCCCCAGGCCGCCCACCACGCTGGCGAACACCAGCGTCTCCAGGGTGCCCAGCTCGCCGCTCGGCAGCGGCCGCCAGCGCGTGCGCAGCATGAGCGCGTCCACGTTCCGCTCCACCAGGCAGTTGACGGCCGCGGCCGCGCCCGCGACCAGCGCGATGCCGAGCGTGCCAGCGAGCAGCACCCGCGGCGGCACCATGCCCGGCGCCGCGAGGAACATGCCGATCACGGCGGTGAAGACGATGAGCGAGACGACGCGCGGCTTGGTGAGCGCGTAGAATGCGCGCGCCCGCTTCCTGAAGCTGTCGGAAAGGACGTGGGTGTTCACTCGGAACGGGCAGCGCTGCGCGCCGGCGACACGGTGGTCATCAAGCTGGAATTCCGCGGCGGCCTCGTACGCCTTCGAAGTGCGCAAATGAGCGCTTACTTGGACCGCGCCACCATGTAATCGACGGCGGCCTTGACTTCGGCGCTGCTCAGCGCCGCATTCCCGCCCTTGGCCGGCATCACGCCCGCGCTTCCATTTACCCCGTTGACGGCACTGGCGTAGAGCGCGTCGAGGCCCTTGGCGATGCGCTTGGCCCACTGACTCCTGTCACCCACCTTGGGCGCGCCCGCGATACCGGCATCGTGGCAGGCGATGCAGGCCGCCTGGTAGACCTGTTGCCCGTCGCGGACGGGCGTCGCCGCAGCCGCAGTGTTCTTCGCCGGCGCCGGCCCCGTTTCCGCCGCGGCGAAGGCGATCTCGCCGACGGGCTTGATGCGCTCGGCTACGCTCGAGCTGCCGAGCAGCGCGCCGCGATCCAGCCTGACCCTGTCGGGGATCTCGCGGTGATGGGCGACGAGCAGGAATATGAACACCAGCAACGCGGCGCTGCTGCCGAGGATCATCGCAACGTGCATCGTATAGCTCTTCTTAGCCATTGGCGGTTCTTGTAGTAAGGAAAAGTCCGAAAACAGATCGACGCGCTGCGCTTCGATCCGGCGACGCTACAGCAATCCCCTGACGAAGAAGACCCCCCGCGTGAAGAACGTGTAGTCCGCTTCAAGCGCTCCGATGCCCAGAAGTACCATCAGCAGCAGCGTCGGCACCAGGATGGCGTACATCAGCGCCAGCCGCTCCCACATCATGTGCATGAAGACGGCGACGATCAGCCCTGCCTTCAGCAGCATGAACACGATGATCAGGAACCACCTCAGGTAACCCTGAAAGTGGAAGTAGTCGACGGCATACGACATGGCGCTGAGAACGAACAGCAGTCCCCAGATCTTGAGGTAAATGCCGATCGGATGCTGCTGTCCTTCCACGTGCGCATGCTGCTGCCCCTGCGCGGCATGCTGCTGTACTTGCGCGTGCGCCATGATTTGCCTTACCAGAGATAGAAAACCGCGAAGATGAATACCCACACCAGGTCGACAAAGTGCCAGTACAGGCCCATGATTTCGACGATCTCGTACTTTCCCTTGCGGCCGGTGAGAAAGCCCGGCCTCTCGTGATCCAGGTCCCCTCGAATGACCTTTATGGCGACGATGATCAGGAATATCACGCCGATCGACACGTGCGTGCCGTGAAAGCCGGTGATCATGAAGAAGGTCGAGCCGAACTGCGCCGCGCCCAGGGGATTGGCCCAGGGACGTACCCCCTCTTCCACGATCAGCTTGGTCCACTCGAAGGCCTGCATGCCGACGAAGGTCGCGCCCAGTGCCGCGGTGATCAGCAGCAGGATGAAAGTCATCCTCCTGTTCTTTTCATAGCCGAATTTGACGGCCATCGCCATCGTCCCGCTGCTGCTGATCAGGACGAAGGTCATGATGGCGATCAGGATGAGGGGGATTTTCCGGCCGAAGAGCGTTAGAGCGAAAACCTCGCTGACGTTGGGCCAGGGTTCGGTGGTGGACATGCGCACCGTCATGTACGAGATCAGGAACGAGCTGAAGATGAAGGTGTCGCTGAGGAGGAAGATCCACATCATGGCCTTGCCCCAGGGCACGTTCTTGAAAGCGCGCTGGTCGGAAGACCAGTCGGCGACGATGCCTTGCACGCCTTCGGCCAGCGGGAGGGTTTGTGCGGTACTTGTCGGATTCGCTTGCGTCATGTGCCTTGGGCCCGTTTATCTGATCCCAGAGAGCTTCAATAAGAGGTCCAGATTGTTCCCGGTAAACAGCAGACCGAAAAGGACCAGCCACACTCCAAGCAGGAAGTGCCAGTAAAGCGTGCACAACTCCACGCTCTGCCTGATCTTCGCCACGTCAAAATCGCCCCACACCCTGGCGACGGTCCTGCCCCAGGCCACCAGGCCGCCCAGCAGATGCAGCCCGTGCAAACCCGTGATCAGATAGAAAAACGCGACCGCAGGATTCGATACATCAAAATAGGCCATCGTACCCAGTTGCCGCCAGGCGAGGAGCTGCCCGAACAGAAAGACCACCGTGAAAGCGCCGGCGGCAAGCAGGCCGATACGCATGCCGTCCATCTGCCCGCGACGTACCGAGTACTGCGCCCATTGCAGGGCGACGCTGCTCAGTATCAGCACGAACGTATTCGCCCACAACAGCCCCAGCTGCGGCGCGGGACGCCAGTCCTCATACGCCATCCGGCTGCTGTAAGCGATCAGCAACAGCATGAACAGGACCGTGACCACGGCAAGAAACACCTTCAGAGCGAGCCGCCTCGCCGCCCGAGAAGAGGTGTCTCTATCGCCGAGATTCTCGATCAAGCCCTGGGCGGGCACCCAGGGCTTGACCATCCGTTCATGAAAAGTACTCACGTCGCTGGACCTACGCCCTATCCGGTGGCACGTTCTGCGGGATGAAGTCCTGCTTGGCGCCCGGCACGCTGTAGTCGTAAGCCCAGCGGTAGACCAGCGGCAGCGTCGCGCCGAAGTTGCCGTGCTTCGGCGGCGTGTCGGGGGTCTGCCACTCCAGCGTGGTGGCGTTCCAGGGGTTGCCCCCGGAGGGCTTGCCTCTGAAATAGCTCCAGACCAGGTTGTACAGAAATACCACCTGGACGGCGCCTACGATCAACGCCGCGATGGTGATACCGACGTTCACGGAGTGCGCCGACTCGGTAATGAAGTCCGTGCCGGTAATTGCGTAATAGCGGCGCGGCACGCCCATCATGCCCAGGTAGTGCATGGGGTAGTAGATGCCGTAGCTGCCGACGAAGGTGATCCAGAAGTGGAATTTGCCCAGGGTATCGTCCAGCATCCGCCCGGTGATCTTGGGGTACCAGTGGTAGATCGCCCCGAACACGACCAGGATGGGCGCAATGGCCATCACCATGTGGAAGTGGGCGACCACGAACATGGTGTCCGACAGCGGCATGCTCACGGTCGGGTTGCCGAGGAACAGGCCCGTCAGCCCGCCGTTGATGAAGGTGAAGACAAAGCCGATGGCGAACAGCATCGGCACGGTGAATTGGATGTTGCCGCGCCACAGCGTCAGCACCCAGTTGTAGACCTTGAGCGCCGTGGGGATCGCGATGATCAGCGTGGTCGTGGCGAAGAAGAAGCCGAAGTACGGGTTCATGCCGCTCACGTACATGTGGTGCGCCCAGACGATGAAGCTCAGGGCGCCGATGATCACGATCGCCCACACCATCATCCGGTAGCCGAAGATGTTCTTGCGCGCATGCACGCTGATCAGGTCGGAGACGATGCCGAAGGCCGGCAGCGCGACGATGTAGACCTCGGGATGGCCGAAGAACCAGAACAGGTGCTGAAACAGCAC
>MERQ01000058.1 GCA_001770655.1 Betaproteobacteria bacterium RIFCSPLOWO2_12_FULL_68_20 | reverse complement strand
AGGGTCAATTCGCCCATGGCGAGGTTGAGGACGCCGGAACACTTGTAGATGAGCGTCCAGCCCAGGGCGACCAGGGCGTAGATCGAGCCCACCATGATTCCCGAAAGCACGAGCTCGACGAAGATCCGCATCAGGCCCCCGGCGCGTCAACGACGCGCAGCGTGGTCTTCGAGCGCGAGATCCGGCCATCCTCGTAGGTGATGGTCATGTCGAGCTCGATTTCCCCCGAGCCCGAGTAAAGCCCCGCGACGACGTCGCGGTAGCGCTCCTCGAGAAACGCGCGGCGGAGCTTGCGGGTCCGGGTGAGCTCCTCGTCGTCGGCGTCGAACTCCTTGTGCAGGTTCACGAAGCGCCGGATGCGCGCCAGCGCCGGCAGTCCCTTGTTGACATGGCGGAGGGCCTCCGCCACCAGCGCGTGCACCTCGGGTTTCTGGGACAGCTCCGGATAGGAGGTATATGCGATATGGCGCTCCTCGGCCCACCGGCCGACCACGCCGGCATCAATGCAGACGACGGCCACCAGGGCGTCGTGCTCGTGGCCGATGACCCAGGCGTCCTTGATGTACGGGCTGAACTTCAACCGGGTCTCGATGAATTGCGGCGAGAACCGGCTGCCGTCGGCGAGCGTCATCACGTCCTTGCGACGGTCGAAGACGACCAGGTGGTCGTCGCCGTCGATGAAGCCGATGTCGCCGGAGTGCAGCCAGCCGCCGATAAGCGTGCGCGCCGTCTCCTCCGGCATCTTGTAGTAGCCCTTGAAGACGCACGGGCTCCTGGACAGGATCTCGCCGTCCGCGGAGATGCGGATCTCCGTCTCCGGGATCGGCAGCCCCGAGGTGTCGTACTTCACGTCGCCGTCGCGGTGCACTACCGAGATGCCGGCGATCTCGGTCTGCCCGTAGATCTGCTTGAGGTTCACGCCGATGCCGTGGAAGAACCGCAGGTGGTCGGGACCGAGAGCGGCGCCGCCCGAATAGGCGTGGCGGATGCGCGACAGCCCGAGATGATCGCGGAGCTTCCTGAACACGAGCAGATCGGCCAGCCGGTGCTTGAGCCGCAGGGCGCCGGGGACGGGCTTTTTGGCGAAGACGCGCTCGGCCACGTCGTCCCCCACTTTGCGCGCCCAGCCGTAAACGCGCCGCTTGAGGGCCGGCGCGTCGAGCACCTTCACTTGCGCCGTGCGGACCATCTGCTCGTAGATCCGCGGCGGCGAGAACAGCACCTGGGGCCCAATCTCGCGGATGTCGTGCTGGACTGTCTCCGGATCCTCGGGGAAGTTCAGCGTGAAGCCGGCCTGCAGCCCGCAGGAGACCGACATCATCTGCTCGCCGATCCAGGAGAAGGGAAGGAACGACACGAAGTCGTCGCGCTCGCCGCACGGGTCCACGGCCATGAGGTTCTGGCCCATCTTCAGCATGTTCGTGTGGGTGAGGAGGGCGCCCTTGGGCTTGGCCGTCGTCCCCGAGGTGTAGAAGAGGAGCGCTACGTCGTCGCCCCGACCATGCGCCACCATGCGCTCGAACGCTCCAGGATCCTTCGCGTCGAGTTCCTGCCCGAGCCGGCGCACCTCGGCAAGGCCGAGGAGAGCGGGATCGTCGTAGCCGCGCATGCCCTTGGGATCGTCCCAGATGATGCGCTCGAGCTTCGGGCAGCGGGGCTTGACGGCGAGCGCCTTGTCCGCTTCCTGCTGCCCTTCGCCGATCAGAAAACGGGCGTCGGAGTGATCCACCACGAACTGGACCTCGTCGAGCAGCGCATCCTGGTAGAGCCAGACCACGACGCCGCCGACGGCGAGCGCCGCCATCTCGGCCCACAGCCCTTCCGGGCGGTTGTGGCCGATGAGCGCGACCTTGTCGCCGGCGCCGAGACCAAGCGCCGTGAACCCCATCGCCAGGCCGCGCACCTCATCCCGGTATCGCCGCCAGGTGATCGGGCGCCAGATCCCGAATTCCTTTTCGCGCATGGCGACCTTGCCGTCGTGGTAGCGCTGCGCGGTCTCCAAGAGGAGTTTCGGCAGCGTCAGCTCCGGCGTGATCGGCCGGCTCTCAGCGGCGTGAGCTGTACTCACCCTGCTCCTCTCCCAGATAGGCCTGATGCACCAAGGGCTCTGCCTGGACCTGCTCGGGCGTCCCCTCGGCGATCTTCTCGCCGAAGTTGAGCACCGCCACGCGGTTCGAGATGTCCATGACGACGCCCATGTCGTGTTCTACGAGGATACATGTGACCCGCCAGCGCTCCTCTTCGTTGATGTCGATGATGAAGCGGGCGATGTCCTCGACCTCCTCGAGGTTGAGCCCCGCCATCGGCTCGTCGAGCAGCAGGAGCTTGGGGTTGAGTGCGAGCGCGCGCCCCAGCTCGACGCGCTTTTGCAGGCCATAAGCCAGCATCCCGACCACCCTGTTGCGCAAGTGGGTCATCTCCAGGAAATCGATGATTTCCCGCTCGATGAATTCGCGGTGCGCGATCTCCTCGCGGGCGCCGGGCCCCGCGTAGAGAGCGCCGGTGAGCAGTCCGGTCCGCATGTGCAGATGGCGGCCCAGGCGGATGTTGTCGAGCACCGTCATCCCGCTGAAGAGCTCGATCTTCTGGAAGGTGCGGGAGATGCCGAGGGCGGCGCGGCGGTAGGGCTTTACCCCGGCGAGGTCGCGCCCCTCGAAGAGGATACGCCCGCGCTGCGGCGCGTACAGGCCATTCACGCAATTGAGGAGGACGGTCTTGCCGGCACCGTTCGGACCGATAAGCGAGAAGATCTCGCCGCGGCGCACCTCGAGGCTGACGCCGTGCAGGGCGCGCACGCCCCCGAAAGCCAGGTGGAGGTTGTCCACCGCAAGGAGCGGTTCTCTCGTCATCGCCCGTTACGAGTACGAGCAAGCTTGATTATCGTATCGAGCCGGGACAGATCTTCGGGCACGTTCACTCCCCCTCCAGGATGCGAGCTTGTGCCTGTGGCGATTCCAGCGGCAGGCGGAGTCTAAGCCGGACCGCAGCCTATAATTGTCGCCTACCGGACATTTTCGCGACAAAGTGGATCCCCTCGCGGGCACCTTGCAAGCCTGCCTTTGGGCGCGCGCGCTGAGCCCCGCGGAATTCCAGCGCGTGCTCGCGGGCGTCGTCGTGCGCGGCTTCCCGGCCGGCAGCATCGTGTGCGGCCGGGGCGAGCCCGTAAACGCCTGGATCGGGGTCGTCGAGGGGCTGGTCAAGCTGACCACCGTATCGTTGAGCGGCAAGGAGACGACCCTTATGGGCGTGCCCGCCGGCGGCTGGTTCGGAGAAGGATCGCTGCTCAAGCGGGAGCGGCGCAAGCACGACGTGGTCGCGCTGCGCGAGAGCCGCGTAGCCTTCATGCGCGGCACGACCTTTCGCTGGCTGATCGAGCACAGCCTCGCTTTCAACCGCTTTCTGACCATGCAATTGAACGAACGTCTCGGCCAATTCATCGGCATGGTCGAGTACGACCGGCTGCTCGCTGCCGACGGGCGCGTCGCACGTTGCCTCGCCGGCCTGTTCAACCCGGTGCTCTACCCGGGCAACGGCGCGCGCCTGGGCATCTCGCAGGAGGAGATCGGCCTGCTCTCCGGGTTGTCGCGCCAGCGCGTCAATCGCGCGCTGCGACACCTCGCCGCCGATGGGCTGGTGCGCCAGGAATACGGCGCCGTGACGGTGCTCGAGCTCGAAGGCCTGAAGCGCTTCGAAACCTAGGCACTTCAAGCGCGGCGATCAGCTGGCGCTGGTGGGCGACAACCGGCCGCGCCTCTACGCTGTGATGTGCGCGGCGCAATGCCTCGGCGGCGTGCCGATGCCGCTGTACCAGGACGCAGCCGCCGCCGAGATGACGTTCCCGATCCAGAACGCCACCTGGGGCTGAAGCGCAATTTCCAGGTCATGCCTGGCGCCGAGTGGCTGGAGCTGCTGTGCAAACACATTCCGGACCGCTACGAGCAATTGGTCCGTTACTGCGGCTGGTACTCGAGCCGCAGCCGCGGGCGCGGGCGAAAAAAGTCGCGCCTCACGCGACGAGCCTCGGCCGCGTCACCGAAGTCCTGAGCGAATTCGCGCAGCGCGCCAAGGCGGCCTGGGCGCGGCTCATCCGCAAGGTCTATGAATCCGATCCTCTCGAATGTCCCAAGTGCAAAGGCCCGATGCGCGTCATCGCGCTGATCGAGGACCCCGCGGTGGTGCGGGCGATTCTCACGCACCTGGGTTGCTGGCAGCCGGAGGCGCTGGAGCGCGCACCGCCCGTGCCCCCGGGCGCCTGGCCCGCGCATGCGAGCCTGCCGCTTACTTGCCATCCCGTCGCCGACATCGCTTGAGGACGCGCTCAGGGGCGAGCGCGCTCGCCCCTGAGCGCGTCTGTGCTTGCCTGAACGGCACCAACGCGCGCAGCATCCACCATAACGCCGATTGCGCGTGCCTCAAGCGCCGAACGAAATCCCATGACGAGCCAGATCCGCCGCGAACCAACCCAGTGCAAGCGCGATTCGCGCGCCACGAGGACCAAGAGCGCGCAGCGGGCGGATAAGTTGTCCTATCTCTTATCTCTTCTCTTCTCGGTTACGACCTCGACCCGACCTGCAAGCCCCAGGACTACCAGTAGGCGTTCGTCGGAGGCGCTCCACGTCACGGCCCGTCAGTGAATGTGGATCGTCGATTACCACTCTTAGGAGAGATCATGGCCGCCAAACTGCTCGATCCAATCCCCCCGGGCGAGATCCTGCACGAGGAATTCATGAAGCCGATGGGGGTGAGCATCAACGCGCTCGCGCGCGAGATCGCCGTGCCGCCCAATCGCATCAGCGACATCGTGAACGGCAAGCGCTCGATCACCGCCGACACCGCGCTGCGGCTGGGGAAGTATTTTGGCGTGTCGCCCGAGCTCTGGCTGAATCTCCAGGTTGATTACGACCTTCGGGTCGTAAAACGCACGACCTGGCTGAAGGCGGAGCCGCGGGTGCGGGTGCACGCGGACTGAAGCGCTCCCCCGCGCCACGAGGACCATGTCGCTCACCGACGACGAGCTGGGCAACTCCGCTCCCGGCCTCGCGTTCCTCTCGGGCCGCCACGAAACCCAGTATTCGACGCTGTTCCGGTCATGACGCTGAGGCTCGGCATCGGCGGCCCGGTCGGCTCGGGCAAGACTGCGCTTGCGCTGGCGCTGTGCCGGGCCCTCCGCGACAGGTACGAGATCGCGGTCGTCACCAACGACATCTACACTGAGGAAGACGCCCAGTTCCTGGTTCGCCACCAGGCGCTCGCGCCCGAGCGCATCCTCGGCGTCGAGACCGGCGGCTGCCCGCACACCGCGATCCGCGAGGACGCCTCGATCAACCTCGAAGCGGTAGCGCGGCTCACGCGACGATTCCCGGCGCTCGACCTGGTGATCATCGAATCGGGCGGCGACAACCTGGCCGCCACCTTCAGCCCGGAGCTCTCCGACCTGACGCTCTACGTGATCGACGTCGCCGCCGGCGACAAGATTCCCAGGAAGGGCGGTCCCGGGATCACCAAATCGGACCTGCTGGTGATCAACAAGATCGACCTGGCGCCGATGGTCGGCGCATCGCTCGAGGTGATGGAGCGCGACGCGCGCAGGATGCGCGGCGCGCGGCCGTTCGTGTTCACCAATCTCAAGACCGGCCACGGCCTGGAACGCGTGGTCCGGTTCGTCGAAAGCGAGGGAATGCTCTGTACCGGGCAGCCCTAGCTACTGGGTTGTCGGTACGCCGGGGCGCCGCGTGAGTGCCGGGCTCGGTTGCGCCGCCTTGTCGAGCATGGCGATCTCTCCCGCGATCTCGGCGCCTTCCTCGACCTTGATCTTGGCGTAGCGGATCTTGCCCGACACCTTGCCGGTGCCGTGGATGACGAGCTGCTTGCGCACGGTGAGCTCGCCCTCGAGCTTGCCGTGGATCTCGGCCTGGTCCACCGCCACCGTGCCCTGGAACACGCCGTTCTGCGCGATCTGCAGCACCCGCGAGTCGAGCGTTGCCTCCATCCTTCCCTCGACCACCAGGGTGTCGCAGTCGGTGACCTCGACGCCCTTCATCTTGATGTCCGGGCCGACGATCAGCTTGGCTTCCTTGCGCTCTTCGCCCTTGTGCTCGTGGCGCGCCGGCTCGGGATGGGCCGCAGCGGTGCCTGGCGCCGGCGTGCCGGGCCGCTCGGATGCCGGCGCAGGGGGAATCGGTTGCGTTGCGCGGAACGCGCCTTCGTCGCGGCGGCGGAAGAATCCGTCCTTCTGAAGCATGCTTGCCTCCCTCGAGGATGTCGATTCAAGGCAAACCGCGCACGCACGCTTCATGCCCGAAGCGGAATTGCGCAAAATCAGCCGCTTGCGCTGTTCAGGGGACGCGACCGCGTCGTCCCGCAGCGACGTCGACCGAAGGCCTCAGAGCGATTTTCCGAGCGGTGCGCGGCGCTGCACTTCGCGCCGGCCGGCGCGCTGCAGCGCGGCAGAGAGCCCCGCAAGCTCGGTCGAGAGCACACGCAGCAGGTCGTCCAGGGTGATGATGCCTACCAGCCTGCCGTCGGCGGCGACCACCGGCAGCCGGCGCACCGCGCGGTCGCACATCACCTCGACCGCCTCGAAAACACCCAGGTCTTCGGCCACCGTCGCGGGCTCGCCGGACATCACCTCGCCCACCGTCAGGGTATCGGGGTCCGCCCCGGTCGCCGCGACCACCTCCACCACGATGTCGCGGTCGGTGAGCATGCCGACCGGCCGCGCGACGCCTTCCTTCGTGTCGATGACGACGAGCGCGCCGACGTGGTGCTCGCGCATCAGGTGCGCCGCCTCGCGCAGGCTGGTCGAGCGGGCGGCGACCGCCACCGCGCGGCTGCAGATCTCCTTGATCCTCATCGGGCGAAACGCTAGCGCCGTATGGCGCGCAGCGGGTTGACACACATCAACCCCGGGCTACGGCGCGTGCGTGCGCGGCACGCGCCCCGGCAGGCGCGCCGGCACGGTCAGCCGACGACGATCGAATCCACCACCTTCGTATCGCCGATTCCGGTCAGAGATCCACCATCACCTTGAACCCGCCCCAGAACATGCGCTTGCCGTCGAAGGGGAAGCTCTTCGGGTCCATCATCGGCGCCATGCGTTTGTCCTTCATGACTTTGGCGTTGACGCGGTCGCGGTGCTTGCGCGACTTGTAGACGATCCAGGAGAACCACACCGCCTCGCCCGGCTTCAGCTTCACCGCCTGC
This sequence comes from Betaproteobacteria bacterium RIFCSPLOWO2_12_FULL_68_20, assembly GCA_001770655.1. GTDB lineage: Bacteria > Pseudomonadota > Gammaproteobacteria > Burkholderiales > SG8-39 > 2-12-FULL-68-20. Next base: position 94,077 of record MERQ01000058.1, on the reverse strand, counting down.
GGGAAGGACGTGCGCTTGCCCGGCTTCACGTCGTCGGCGACGCATTCGATGTACTCGAGAGCGCCGTGCTCGCGCCAGATTTTCCCGGCCTTGCGCGCCATGCTGCGATAGGCCTCCAGCTTCCTCTTCGGAACGGGCACGACGAATCCATCAACGTAGCTCATGAAGGCCTCCTATTGCCGGCTTCCGAGTCCTTGGTCGCTTTGACGATGATCATGAATCGCATTGGAGGCTCCTTTCGGTTTCGGGTTCCGGTCTGTTTCCGACACGTCAGTCGGGGATCTCCGGCTCGACGAGCTTCGCGAGAGCCGTGAGCGATTCCTGCCAGCCGAGATAGCAGGCCTCCGGCGGGATGACCCCAGGCACCCCCTCCTGCACGATGCTCAACTCGGTGCCGACGGAAACCTTCTTCAATGTGATGGTGGTCTGCATTTCTCCCGGCAGCTTCGGGTCGTCGAACTTGTCGGTGTAGCGGATGCGTTCGTGCGGCGTCAGCTCGAGATACTCGCCGCCGAACGAGTGGCTCCTGCCGGTCGTGAAGTTCGTGAACGACATCCTGAAGGTGCCGCGGACCTTCGCGTCCAGGTGGTGAACCTTGCAAGTGAAGCCGTTGGGAGGAAGCCATTTGGCAAGCGCGTCCGCATCGAGGAACGCCCGATACACCTTCTCGGGCGCCGCGCGGAGCACGCGATGAAGCCGAATCGTGTTGGTGGACGTGACTAACGCTCCTTTCGTTCCATGATTGTCTCCTACGCAAGAAAGCGCTCGAGGCCCGCGAGGCAGCCGTTCCAGCCGTGCTGGTGGCTGTCGCGCGCCGCGGCGTCGAAGAACTGCTCGTGCCTGAGCTCGAGCTCGGTGCCGCCGCCGGCGGCGCGGAACGTCAGCGTCACCAGCGATTCGCGCTCTGGCGTGGACTTCCATGCCCAGGTGAACACCAGCTTGCGGTTGGGTACGACTTCGCGGAAGACCCCGCTCACGTCGTGCTCCTCGCCGGCCGGCGTCTTCATGAGGATGCGAAAGCGCCCGCCGACGCGCGCGTCCGCTTCCGCCTGCACGGCGAAGCTCGCGTCCGGCTTGAACCAGCTGCTCAGCGCCTGTGCGTCGGTCCACGCCCGCCAGACCTTTTCCGGCGCGACGGGGTAGGTGCGGGTGAGGACGAGCGAGGGCCTTTCGTCGAGCTTGGCTTGTGCCATGTTTGCAGCTCCTCCTGTTGATAGAGGTAACGGCCGAGCGCATCGAGCTTCTCGGTCCAGAACTTCTCGTAGCGCGCGAGCCACACCGCCGCCTCGCGCATCGGCCCCGCCGACAGGGTGCAGCGCACCACTCGCCCTTCCTTGGAGCAGCCGATCAGCCCCGCGTTCTCGAGCACGCGCAGGTGCTTCATGAAGCCGGGAAGCGACATGTCGTGCGGGCCGGCGAGCTCGGTGACCGGCAGGTTGCCGGCGCTGAGCGAGGCCAGCACGCGGCGGCGGGTCGGGTCGGCGAGGGCGGCGAACACGGCGTCGAGCGGGTCTTGCGAAGACTTAACCATGTGGTTTAGTATTAACCCCGGCGCTTCCGCTGTCAACCTTTTCTGGCAGGATTCCGAATGAAGAGAATCATCGTGCGCTACAAGGTGAAGCCCGGGCAGGCGGGGGAGAACGAAGCCTTGATTGCCCGGGTGTTCGAGCAGCTCCAGCGCGAGCAGCCGGCAGGGCTGCGCTATGCCTCGTTCAGGGCGAAAGACGGTGTGAGCTTCGTTCACGTCGTTTCGCTCGAAACCGCCGACGGGAGCAATCCGCTCTCGGAGATGGCGGCGTTCAAGGCGTTCACAGCCGGGGTCAAGGACCGCTGCGAGGAGCCGCCTGTGGCGGTGGAACTGGACGCGGTCGGGTCGTATCGATTCTTCGGAGGCTGATCATGCACGACATGCGCTTTCCCAACGAGCCCAAGGCCTACCGCGCGGCGCGCCACAAGCTGCTGCGTGCCGAGATGGCGCTGCGCAAGCAGGTCGAGGCGGTCGCGGCCTTGCGGCGCAAGTTGCCGGCGGGCGGCGAGGTGCCCGGGGATTACGTGTTCGAGGGCGAGAGCGGAAAAGTGAAACTATCGGAGCTGTTCGAGCGCGGCGAAACGCTGGTCGCCTACAGCTTCATGTACGGGCCGAAGATGGAGAAAGCCTGCCCGATGTGCACCGCGATGCTCGACGCGCTGAACGGCAACGCGCAGCACGTCGCGCAGCGCACCAACCTGGTGGTGATCGCCAAGTCCCCGATCGAGCGCATCCGCGCCTATGCGGACGAGCGCGGCTGGTCCAACTTCCGGCTGCTCTCGTCGGCCGGCAACAGCTACAACGCCGACTACCACGGCGAGGGGCCGGACGGCTCGCAATGGCCGATGCTCAACGTGTTCGTGCGCCGGCGCGGGAAGATCCGCCACTACTACGGGACCGAGCTGCTGTTCGCCAAGCAGGAGCGCGGCCAGAACGCGCGCCACGTGGACCCGATCTGGCCGCTGTGGAACCTGCTCGATTTCACGCCGGAGGGGCGCGGCAAGGACTGGTACCCGAAGATCGGCTATTGACCGTCCGGCAGGCGATGAAACATGATTAGCGCCATGGTTCGGCGCCCGAGCCGAATCGCGGCCGATGTCTCTCGATCATCACCTGTGCATGTTCTTCGAGCGCGCCGAGGACCTCTCCGCGCTGTGCGCCGCCGGAATCGAGGAGGCGCGCCGCTCGGGCCGCCGGGTCATTTTCATCTCCAATGGGGAAGACACCGCAGGCGCGGGCAGGGCTGCCACCCCGCTGTGCGACTCCGAGGTCGTGGAGAGCTCCACACTCGGCATGCGCGACTCCCCCATCTCGACCAACACCATCGTCGGCAGGCTGCGCGACCTGTGCGGCGGTCGGGGAGCGGAGCTCGACCGGTGCCTGCTGCTCATAGACATGTCCTGGCTGCTCCACGCACCGTCGGGAATCGCGCATCAGGCGGAGTTCGAAGCGGCCCTGCATCAGTGGGTCGTGAATTCGCCGGTGCGGGCCGTGTGCCTTTATCACAGCCCGTTCTTCCCCGAATCCATGATGCTCGATGCCCTTCGCACGCACGCGTACGTCTTCGACGGGGAGGGGTTGCGGCGCAACCCGCACTTCCTGCCTCCCCCGGTCCTGCTGAGCGGAGACCTCGGCGGCCAGCTGCACAGCTGGATGGAAAGTCTCGGAACGACCGTCGCGAACGAGTGGCGCGACCCGTCTTCGGTCGAGCAGGCGATCGAAATGCAGGGCGCCGAACGCGTGGATCCGGTCCGCGCTCCCAGGCGCCGGCACGGGCTGCGCCGGCCGGCCCCGCCGCTCGACGAGCTGCCGACCGAGCATCGCTGGAAGATCCGCAGCTTCGGCAACCTGCGCATCTATCGTCAGGACGGGACCCCCGTGCGGTGGAATCTCGCGCACGGGGCCACGATCAAGGCCAAGACGGTGTTCGCTTTCCTTCTGAGTCGCGGCGCCAAGGGGGCGAGCGCCGAGGAGATGGCAGACCTGCTGTGGCCCGAAGCCGAGTCCACGAGCCAAAGCCTCAATCGCCTGTACCACGCGATCCATTGCCTGCGCATCGCGCTCGACCCCGAGTGGCGCTCGAGCCGGGAATCCCGCTACCTGGCGTGCAGCGATCACCGCTATGCCCTCGCGTTGCCGGAGGGGACATGGATCGACCAGCCGCTGTTCGAACAATTCTGCCGGCGGGGCGAGCAGTTGCTCAGGGAGAACCGGCTCGAGGAGTCGCTCGCGTGCCAGGAGGTCGCCGACAAGCTCTACACCGGCCCCCTGTTCGCGGACATCCCGCCCAAGTACGCCGAGAATACCGAGTACGACTGGTGCTGGAGCCGGCGTTATTGGCTGGAGGAGGTGTACGTCAAGATGCTGACGTACACGGCGGAAATCTTCCGGCAGCTCGGCCGCGCCGAGAAGACCAGCGAATACGCGGAAAAGGCGCTGCGGATTTCGCCCTGCTTCGAACCCGCGCACCAGGAGATGATGCGGTTCTTCCACCTCGTCGGACGTCGGGACGCGCTGGAGCGCCAATACCGGCTGTGCCATGAGGCGCTCGGCCGGTACGAGGAGCGCGCACCGTCCTCGGGGACGCGGGCGCTTTATCAGCTGCTGCGGTCGGATTAGTTGACGTACAGCAAGAAACACCCTGCCCCGCGCTCGGGCAGTCCGTCCGCGTGCTTGGGCGGTCCGCTAAAGAACGACTAAAGGCCGCACGCTCCAACATGCCATTCTTCGAGGAATGAGCATATGAAGCTGCTGGAACCCCTGAACATCAACGGCATGGTCATCCCTAACCGGGTGATGGTCCCCGCCATGGTGACTCACCTGTGCACCGAGGACGGGTTCGTGAACGACCAGGTGATCGAGCGCTACCGGCGCTACGCGCAGGGCGGCACCGGCCTGATCGTGGTCGAGGCGATGGCGATCCATCAGAACAAGTCGGGGGCGTTGCTGCGCATCTGCGACGACAAGTTCGTTCCGGGGCTGCGCGAGCTGGCGAAACGCGTCCACGACGTCTCCGACGCGAAGGTCGTGCCGCAGATCATCCATTTCACGAAAGTGGCCCGCTCCGGGTGGCGCCAGACGATCGACACCCTCTCCGTCGAGGAGATCGACCTGATCGTCGAGCAGTTCGGCGACGCCGCGGCACGCGCGCGGGAGGCCGGCTTCGACGGCATCGAGCTGCATTCCGCCCACGCCTACACGCTGTCGTCCTTCCTTTCCCGGCGCAACCCCCGCCGCGACGAGTACGGCGAGACGCTGGAAGGGCGCCTGCGGCTGATCGGCCGCGTCATGGAGCGGGTGCGCGGGAAGGTCGGCCGGGACTTTCCGGTCGGGGTGCGCTTCAACGCCGAGGAATTCATCAAGGACGGCTACGGCGTCGAAGAATCCAGGCTGATCGCGAGGCGGTTCGCCGAGCTGGGATTTGATTACCTTTCGCTGTCGGTCGGCGGCAAGTTCGAGGACGCCGTACACACGCCCGGCCAAGTCCTTTTTCCCTATTCCGGTTATTCCGGCGACCGGGCCATGCCGGGCGACTGGTTTCCGCGCGCGCTCAACGCCGATCTTGCCGGCCGGATCAAGGCGTACCTGGTCGAGAACGGCTGCACGGTTCCGCTGGCGATCGCCGGCAAGCTCGCCGACCCGGAGGACGCCGAACGCGTGCTGGCCGAGGGCCGGGCGGACATCGCCGGCATCGCGCGAGGGCTGCTCGCCGACCCGGACTGGACGAACAAGGTGCGGCGCGGAGAGCTCGAGCGCATCGTGCGCTGCGACTACTGCAACCTGTGCAAGCAGCTGGACGGCACACACAAGCCCGTGGTGTGCGGCGGGCTTTGGCCCCAAGGCGCCCTGCAGGCGCCCGAGGATGATCCGACGGCGCAGCCGCCGCGCTGGGACGACACCGGTGCCGGGCTCACTGCGAGCGTCAAGGGGTCGAAGGTGGCCTTGCGCTGGCGAAAAGCGCCCGGCGCCGCGCATTACAACATCTATCGCACCGAGGACGGGCGCAGTGTCCGGGTCGTCGATGCGGTCAAGGCGACGAATTGGACGGACGGCTCGATCCTCGCCGGCTGGCGCTATCGCTATCACGTGCGGGCGATCGCTCCGAGTGGCCAGGCGGGCGTGCCGTCGAACGCCGCAACTGTCGAGCTCGAGCGGCCGGAATACATGGCAGCGGCGCGATGAACCGGCTGCCGGGATGTGTGCCCTGGCCCGAGGAATTCGCGCGCCGCTACCGCGAGCTGGGGTACTGGGAGGGCAGCACGCTGTTCGAGGCGCTCGTGCGAAGCGAGCGCCGCTCTCCGCACAAGCTCGCCGTGGTCGACGGCGCCCGCCGCTGCAGCTATGCCGAGCTGCGCGAGACAACCGAGGCGCTCGCGGCGGGCTTTCTCGCGCACGGGTTGCGGCCCGGCGACCGTGTGGTCTTCCAGCTTGCCAACAGCCTGGAGCTCATCGCAGCGTTCTTCGCGCTCACGCGAGCCGGTGCGATACCGATCATGGCGCTCCCGGCGCACCGCGGGACCGAGATCACGGGCCGCTACCAGAACCTGACATGCGCTCGTCGCGGGTGCCTCGCGCCTCGCGGTGCTCGATTTCGGCCGGCTGATCGCCGACGGCGAGCCGCGCGCCGTGATCGAGAGCGCCGAGGTGCAGCGCGTGTACATGGGAATAGAAGCGAAACTGCAGGGGATCGAGGCGTGAAGCTGCTCGAGACCAGGGGCCTCACCGCGTTCTACGGCGACTTCCAGGCGCTGTTCGGCATCGATTTCGATCTCGCGCCGGGCGAGATCGTCGCGGTGATCGGAGCCAACGGCGCCGGCAAATCCACATTCCTGCGCGCGGTGGCGGGCCTGAACGCCGCGCCGCGCGAGGCGATCCGCTTCGAGGGGGAGCCGGTCGGCGGGCTGCCCGCGCATCGGCTCGCCGCGCGCGGCATCAGCCTGGTTCCCGAGGGCCGGCGGTTGTTCCCCAGCTTGTCGGTCGAGGAGAACCTGCTGCTGGGCGCCGCGACGCTCAGGCGCGGCGGCTGGAACCTCGAGCGCGTGTACGCGCTCTTTCCGCGCCTCGGCGAGCGCAGGCGTGCAGCCCCCACTCAGCTTTCCGGAGGCGAGCAGCAGATGGCGGCGATCGGCCGCGCGCTGATGGGCAATCCGCGCCTGCTGCTGTGCGACGAGGTATCGCTCGGCCTCGCGCCGCGCGTCGTGAAGTCGATCTACGACGCTCTGCCGGGGCTGGTGCGCGAAGGCCTGTCGCTGGTCGTAGTCGAGCAGGACATCGGCATCGCGCTCGGCGTCGCGCACCGGGTGGTGTGCCTCCAGCACGGCCGCGTCGCTCTCGCCGGCGCAGCGGGCGGGCTCACGCGCGAGGCGATCTCGCGCGCCTACTTCGGGATCTAGCGTGCTGCTCGAGTGGCTCGACACGGTGCTGCAGGGCGTGCTGCTCGGCGGCCTGTACGCGATGTTCGCCATGGGGCTCGCGCTCATCTGGGGGGTGATGCGGCTGGTCAACCTCGCGCACGGCGATTTCATCCTGCTCGGCGCCTACGCGGCGCTGGTGCTCGCGGAAAGCACGGGGCTGCATCCGCTCGCCGCGGCGCCGCTCGTGATCGCGGTTCTCGCGCTCGGCGGCTACTGGCTGCAGCGCGGCGTGCTCAACGCAACGCTCGGCAAGGGCCTGCTGCCGCCGCTGCTTGTGACCTTCGGTCTTTCGATCGTGATCCAGAACCTGCTGCTCGAGGGCTTCTCGGCCGATTCGAAGGCACTGCGCGCCGAGACGCTTACAACGGCGAGCCTGCGCCTGGGCGAGTCGATCGCCGTCGGCTGGTTCCCGCTCGGCGTATTCGTGGCGGCGCTCGTGCTCGTGCTGGCGCTGCAGTTGCTTTTCTCGCGCACGGCGCTCGGCCGCGAAATGCGCGCGGCCTCCGACGACCCGGAAACGGTGCAGTTGATGGGAGTGGACCAGCGGCACACCTACGCGCTCGCGATGGCGCTGGCGCTCGCGCTGATGGCGCTCGCAGGCGTACTGCTGGGAATGCGCACCTCGTTCTCGCCGACCGACGGGCCGGCCTACCTGCTGTTCGCGTTCGAGGCGGTGGTGATCGGCGGGCTGGGGTCGTTCTGGGGAACGTTCGCCGGCGGCATCCTGCTCGGCGTCGCGCAGACGGTGGGCTTCCGCATCGATCCGGGATGGGGGCTGCTGTTCGGCCACCTGGTGTTCCTCGCCGTGCTGCTGATTCGCCCGCAAGGCCTTTTCCCGAGGACGCGGTGAGCGCACCGGTCGTCGTCCGCGCTACGCGCGCGAGCCGCTTCGGCGCGGGGCTCGCCGCGGCAGCGCTCGCCGCGGGCGCGACCCTCCCGTGGTGGTCCGATTCGGGGACGATGCGCCTCGCGATCGAATTCTTCAGCTTCCTCGTCATGGCGCAGATGTGGAACCTGCTCGCCGGCTACGGCGGGCTGGTGTCGATCGGGCACCAGGCGTTCCTCGGCCTCGGCGGCTACCTTCTTTTCGCGCTGGCGAATCACGGCGGAGTGAACCCGTTCCTGTGCGTGCCGCTCGCGGGCCTGGCTGCGGCGCTGGTGGCCTGGCCCGCCGCGAAGCTGCTGTTTCGGTTGCAGGGCGGCTATTTCGCCATCGGCACCTGGGCGCTCGCCGAGGTGTTCCGCCTGCTGCTCGCGAACGTTTCCATGCTCGGCGGGGGCTCGGGGCAGAGCCTGATGGCGATGGCCGCGATCCCGCGCGCGACGCGCGAGCCGTTCGCCTACTGGATGGCGCTCTCCGCTGCGGTCGCCGCGGTCGCTGCGGTGTATCTGCTGCTGCGCTCGCGGCACGGCCTGGCGCTCACCGCGATCCGCGACAGCGAAGTCGCCTCGGCGAGCCAGGGGGTCGACGTCGCGTTCACCAAGCTCTGGGTGTACATCGTCTCGGCGGCGGGGTTCGGCGTCGTCGGCGCGATCTACTACATGAACATCCTGCGCATCTCGCCGAACGCCGCCTTCGACGTGAGCTGGACAGCGTACGTGATCTTCATCGTCGTCATCGGCGGCATCGGCACCATCGAGGGACCGATCGTCGGCACGCTGCTTTTCTTCGCGCTGCGCGAGACGCTCGCCACCTTCGGCACCTGGTACCTGATCGCGCTCGGCGCGATCGCGGTGGTGGTGATGCTTTACGCGCCGCAGGGGCTGTGGGGCTGGGTCGCGGCGCGCTTCGACCTGCACCTGTTCCCGACGCGGCGCTGGCTCAGGCGCTGAGCGGCATCGCCCCGTTGCGCGCCAGCGCTTCACAGGGTACCATGTCTTACGTTCGTCTTACCTTGAGGTCGCCATGGAGACTACCAAGCTTTCCAGCAAGGGGCAGCTCGTACTGCCCAGGGCGATCCGAGCGGCCCGCAGGTGGAAGCCCGGAACTGAGCTTGCGGTCGAGGATCGTCCCGAGGGGGTGTTGCTGCGGCCGCTCAAGCCGTTCGCCGAGACCAGGCTCGATGAAGTGATCGGCTCGGCCGGCTACAAGGGGCCGCGCAAGACGCTGAAGGACATGGAGAACGCGATCCTGCGCGAAGCGCGCAGGCGCAGGTGATCGCGCTCGACACCAACGTCGTCGTCCGTTTGCTGGTGGACGACGATCCGCAGCAGACGCGGCGCGCGCGCAAGCTGATCGAAACGCGCACCGCGCTCGTCATGCCGAGCGTGCTGCTCGAGACGGAATGGGTCCTGCGCGGCGCCTACGATATCGGACCCGCGGTCATCGCGGCCTCGCTGCGCAAGCTGCTCGGCCTGGCGAACGTCGCCCTGGACAACGCGCAGGCGGTGGCACAGGCGCTCGATTGGTTCGAGGCGGGGCTCGATTTCGCCGACGCGCTTCACCTGGCGTCCGCGGCGGCTGCCGAGGCGTTCGTGACCTTCGACGCGCGGCTCGCGAAGCGCGCCCGCCGCATCACGGCCCGCGAGGTCGAAGCGCTGTAGCGGGACGCCTAATTAATTAGTAGCCCGCGGCGCGATCGACCAGATTGAGCGGCGGGTCGCCGCGCCGCACACGCTCGATGTTCTCGACCAGGACCGGCACCGCCGTTCTCGGCTCGGTGAGCGCGGCGCAGTGCGGGGTGAGCGTCACACCGGGATGGCGCCAGAACGGATGCGCCGCCGGCAGCGGCTCGGTCTCGAAGACGTCCAGGTAGGCGTGCGCGAGGTGGCCCGAGTCGAGCGCGCCGAGCAGGTCGCGCTCGACGACGTGCCCGCCGCGCGCGATGTTGATCACGCAAGAGTGCTCGGGCATCTTCGCGAACGCGGCGGCGTTCAGCACGCCGCGAGTCTGCGCGGTGAGGGGCAGCAGGCACACCAGCACCTGGCTGCGCCGCAGCACCTCGTCCAGGTCGGTGAACGATTCGATGCCCTCGAGCCGCTTCGGCCTGCGGCTCCAGCCGCACACCTTGAAGCCGAACGAGAGCAGCCGGCGCGCCGCCTCATGGCCGAGGGCTCCCAGACCGAGCAACCCGACGGTGCGGTCGGAGGCGAGGTACTGCCTGTGCCTGCGCCAGATGCTTTCGGACTGGTGCGCGCGATAGCGGTAGAGATGCCGGTGCCAGTCGAGCACATGAACGAGAACGGTTTCCGCCATCGCTGCCACCATGCCCGCGTCCACCATGCGCGCGATCGGCACGCCGCACGGCAGCGTCGCGTCGGCGAGCAGGCCGTCCACTCCCATCCACAGCGACTGGATGAGCTTGAGGTTGGGAAGTGTCCCTAGCGCTCCGGCCGGCGGCTCTCCGACGAGCGCGACCCGCACGGCTTGAAGGTCGGGAACGTCGGGCCAGACGTGGAAGCGGTCTCCCGGCAGCGCATCGCGCAGGCGCGGCAGCCACGATTCGGGCGACTCGATCTGCGAGGCGAAAACGATGTCCACCGCGGGGCGAACCGGTAAGCTGCGGCCCGGCGCGGCGATGGTAGCATTGCCGGCCACCAGATGACGCCGCCGTTCCGCGCCGACCAGGTCGGAAGCCTGCTGCGCCCGCCCGAGCTCGCCGCGGCGCGCGCGGAATTCAAGCGCGGCGGGCTGGACGCCGGAGCGCTGCGAGAGGCCGAGGACCGCGCGATCCGCGACGCGGTCGCCAGGCAGGAGGCGATCGGCCTCGAGGCGATCACCGACGGCGAATTCCGGCGCGATTACTGGCACCTCGACTTCCAGTCGGGCCTGGGCGGCGTGACGCTCAAGCAGATGTCCGGCCCGGGCTTCTCCGGCTCGACCGAGCAGCCGCCGATCCCGAACGTGACGGGGAAGCTGCGCTACACGCGGCCGGTGATGGTGGATCACTTCGAGTTCCTCAAGCGCACGACGCGCAAGACCCCGAAGATGACCATCCCGTCGCCTGCCATGTTGCACCTGCGGCCCGGCCGCGCGGGCGTCTCGCGCGAGGTGTATCCGGATCTCGACGAGTTCTGGGCCGATGCATCGAAGGCGCATCGCGCGGCGATCGCGGCCTTCGCGGCGGCCGGCTGCACCTACCTTCAGCTCGACGACGTGTCCTTCGCCTACCTGTGCGACCCGAAGATCCGCGAGCAATGCCGCAGGAACGGCGACGACCCGGAAAAGCTGCCGCGCATCTATGCCGACGCGGTAAACGGCTCGCTCGAGGGCAGGCCGCAGGGCATGACGATCACCATGCACACCTGCCGCGGCAACTTCCGCAGCGCCTGGGTCGCCGAGGGCGGCTACGAATCGGTCGCGGAGGCGATGTTTTCGACGCACGTGGACGCGTTCTTCATGGAGTTCGACTCGGCGCGCGCCGGCGGCTTCGAGCCGCTGCGCCTGCTGCCGAAGGGGAAGAAAGTGGTGCTGGGGCTCGTCACCACCAAGACCGGAGAGCTCGAATCGAAGGACTCGATCAAGCGCCGCATCGAAGAGGCGGCGAAGTTCGTGCCGCTCGACGACCTCTGCCTCTCGCCGCAGTGCGGGTTCTCGAGCACGCACCACGGCAACGCGCTGTCCTTCGAAGAGCAGTGGCGCAAGCTCGAGCGGGTCGTGGAAGTCGCGCGCGAGGTATGGCAATGAGCGCGGCGGGTTTTTCTCCCCTCCTCCCGAAGGAGGGGGTGGCGCGAAGCGCCGGGGTGGTGGCATCGTTCGCGAGCAAAACACCACCCCGCCGCCTGCGGCGGCACCCCTCCTCGGCGAGGAGGGGAAAGGAAAGGCACATGAGCATCGAGCAGGAAATTCTTGGGCTGGAGGGGAAGCGCTTCGCCGCCATGACGTCCGGCGATTTCGCCGCTCTCGAGAAGCTGGCGCACGACCAGCTCGTCTATACGCATTCGAACGCGCTGGTGGACACGAAGGCGAGCTGGCTCGAGTCGATGCGCTCGGGCAAGGTCCGCTACCGCAGCGTGGCGCCGGGCGGCCAGCAGCTGCGCGTCTTCGGCGATACCGCGCTCGTCAGCGCCGAGGCGGCGATCGAGGCGGAGGTCGGCGGCCAGCCGCGCTCGCTCAGGCTGCGCTACCTCGCCGCCTGGACGCGCACGCCTCAGGGCTGGAAGTTCGTCGCCTGGCAGGCGACCCCGATTCCGGCGTGAGCCGCCGCTTCGAGGGGCGGCGCGAGGACGCGCGCCTGCTCACCGGGCAGGGCCGCTTCACCGCCGACTGGAACCTGCCCGGCCAGCTCCACGCGCACTTCCTGCGCTCCGACCGCGCGCACGCCGAGATCGTCTCGATCGACGCGGCCGCGGCGCTCGCCTCGCCCGGCGTGGTGGCGGTGCTCACCGGCGCCGATACTGCCGCGGCGGGCCTGAAGACCCCGCCGCCGCTGGTCAGGTATCCGGGCCGCGGCGGCATGCGGATCAAGGTGCCGCACCGCGACGCGCTGGCCAACCGCCGCGTCCGCTTCGTCGGACAGGAGGTGGCGCTGGTGGTCGCGGAATCCGCGCACGCGGCGCAGGACGCGGCCGAGCGAATCGGCGTCGAATATCGGGATCTGCCGCACGTCGTCGATGCCGAGGAGGCGCTCGCGCCGGGAGCGCCGCAGCTCTACCCCGACATACCCGGCAACCTCTGCTTCGACTACGAGTACGGCGACGAAGGCGCGACGGACGCCGCGTTCGGAGGCGCGGCGCACGTCACCCGCCTCGCGCTCGACAGCCAGCGGCTGGTCGGGAACCCGATGGAGCCGAAGGCATGCCTCGCGGCCTACGACGCGGCGAGCGGAATCTACGATCTCCATGTGAGCAGCCAGGGCATGACGCTGTCGCTGGGCTGCCTCACCGGAGCGTTCGGCCTGCCGGAGGAGCGCTTCCGCGTGCGACCGATCGACGTCGGCGGCGCCTTCGGCATCCGCTCCGACGCGTATCCGGAGTACTTCGCGGTGATGCTCGCGGCGAAGCAGCTGGGCAGGCCGGTGAAATGGGTCGGCTCGCGCGCCGAGACGATGCTCTCCGACTACCATGGCCGCGGCGCGAAGCTCGCCGGAGAGCTCGCGCTCGACCGTGACGGACGCTTCCTCGCCATCCGCTTCCAGTGGTTCGTGAACGCCGGCGCCTATCTCTCGCAGCCCGGCCCCCTCATCAACACGCTCACCCCGGGGATACACGCGGTCAACGCCTACCGCATCCCGGCCGTCTACGGACGGCACCGCCTCGCGCTCAGCAACACCACCCCGACCACCGCGTACCGCGGCGCCGCGCGCCCGAACGTGGCCTACATCGTCGAGCGCCTGGTGGACGAGGCGGCGCGCGAGACGGGAATGGACCGCGTCGAGCTGCGCCGCCGCAACCTGATTCCGAAGGAGGCGTTTCCGTACCAGACGCCGACGGCGACCTACGACAGCGGGGATCCGCCCGGCGAGCTGGAGGAGGCCATCGGCAGATCGCAGTGGGATTCGTTCGACACGAGGCGCAAGCGGTCGGCCGCGAGGGGCAAATTGCGCGGCATCGGCTGCGCGGTGTTCATCGAGCCCTCCGGCGCGGGCGGCCTGCCGAAGGAGGAGGCGGCGATCAGGTTCGGCGATTCGGGGAACGCGACGCTTTACGTTCTGTCGGGACCGTCCGGACAGGGGCACGAAACCGTGTTCCCCGAGATCGTCGCCGCGGAGCTCGGCATCGACGCGGAGAAAATCACGCTGCGCGCGAGCGATCCCGGTGGGCCGGCGCTGGCGGGCGAGGGCACCATCGGCTCACGCTCGGTGATGGCGCACGGCGGAGCGCTCGCTGCGAGCGCGCGCGAGGTGGTGCGCAAGGGCCTCGATCTCGCGGCGAAGGAGCTGGAAGTCGCGGCGCGGGATCTCGAGTTCTCCGGCGGCCGATACCGGGTCAGGGGCACCGACGTCGCGATCGCCTTCGAGGAGATCGTGCGACGCTACTCCGGGGCCTCGCCGCATCCGCTCGATACGCTCGGCTCGATTCCGACGCCGCGGTCGTTTCCAGGCGGGGCGCACGTCGCCGAGGTCGAGATCGATCCGGAGACCGGAGAGATCGACGTGGTGCGCTATGTCGCCGTGGACGACTGCGGCCGGATCATCAACCACGCGCTGCTCGAAGGGCAATTGCACGGCGGCATCGTGCAGGGCATCGGGCAGGTGCTCGCCGAGCACTGCGTCTATGACCGCGCGAGCGGCCAGCTGCTCACCGGCTCCTTCATGGACTACGCGATGCCGCGCGCCGACGAGCAGCCGATGTTCGAGCTGTTCGACCACTCGGTGCCGTCACCCGGCAATCCGCTCGGCGCCAAGGGCGCAGGCGAGGCGGGGACCACCGGCGCGGTCCCGGCGCTCGCGAACGCAGTGATCGACGCGCTGCGGCCGCTCGGCATCCATCACCTCGATCTTCCTTGCACGCCCGCCCGCGTCTGGGCGGCGATCACGAGCTCCGAGCGGAAATAACAGCCATGCCGCCGAAATCCACTCCTCCCCCCGATCCGAACACGAAGAAGCCCCGGTTCACCCCGCCGCCGCACGCCTGCGACGCGCACTGCCACGTGTTCGGACCGGCGGCGAAATTTCCCTACGCGCCGAAAGCGGCCTACTGGCCTCCCGATTCGCCGGTCGAGAAGATGTGGGAGCTGCACCGGATCCTCGGCCTCGAGCGCGCGGTGATCGTGCACGCGACCTGCCACGGCGCGGACATGAGCGCGACGCTCGACGCGATCGCGCGCTCGGGCGGGCGCTACCGCGGCACCGCGATCATCGAGGAGAGCTGCACCGACCGCGAGCTCGAGCGCCTGCACGAGGGCGGAATTCGCGGCGTGCGCTTCAATTTCGTGAAGCACCTGGAGAGCCGGCCCGATCCCGGGTTCGTGCGCCGCACCGTGGAGCGCATCAGGCCGCTCGGCTGGCACCTGATCGTGCATCTCCAGGGCGAGGACATCATCGAGCTGCAGGAGCTGTTCCGCCCCATCACCATCCCGATGGTGATCGATCACATGGGCCGGCCGAAGGCGGCCGACGGAGTGGAGCAGAAGCCGTTCAAGGCGCTGCTCGAGTTCATGCAGCGCGAGAACGCCTGGGTCAAGATCTGCGGGCCGGAGCGCGTGTCCTCGCTGGGACCGCCCTTCACGGACGCGCTCCCGTTCGCCAAAGCGCTCGTCGCCGCGGCGCCGGACCGGGTTCTCTGGGGAACCGACTGGCCGCATCCCAACGTCAGGCACATGCCGAACGACGGCGAGCTGGTGGATCTCTTCCCGCTGATGGCGCCCGATGCGGCGCTGCAGAAGAAGGTCCTGGTCGACAACCCGGCGCGGCTGTACGGCTTTCCGGCAGGCTGAGCCGGCGCGTCAGGCGAGGACGAAGTCGCCGGCAGCGGCCTGCACGTCGAGCACCCCGAGCAGCGTCAGCTCGGTCGCCTGCACGCCCGCCGTGCCGGTGGTCTCCTGATAGTAGTAAAAGCCGGTCGATGTGCTGGTCTGCACCACGATCAGCCCGTCGTCGCCGACCGCGGCGGTCACGCCGACCTTGTTGATCTTGGCCAGCACCGAGCCGAAGGCTCCCGTGGTCGGGCTGTTCGCATACAGCGGTGCCGCGCCGGTCAGCTTCGAGGTGGCGAAGTCGATGAGCAAGGCCTCGTGCGTCGCGCCGAAATCCGCCTTCACGTTGGTCGCGAACGCGAATGCATCGTCGGCGTCGCCGATGTCGTCCAGGTCGTCGGCGCCGCCGGTGAACGAGCCGGTGAACTGGACCTTGTCCATGCCGCTCTGGAAGAATTTGATCGTGTCGCGGCTCGCGGCGGCCGCGCCGCCCGCGGAGCCCCAGCCGTCCGCGGGGCTCTCATAGACCACGATGTCGGCCTCGCCGTCGGTGACCAGCACTCCCTCCGCGTTTTTCACGCTGCCGAGGTTGATGGTGTCGGAGCCGCCGCCGCCGATGATCGTGTCCGCTTCGGAGGTCCCGGTGATGGCGTTGTGAAGCGCGTTGCCGCGCACATTCGCGCCGAAATCCTCCAGCGCGGAGAGGTCCACGTGCTGGAAATCGGACTGCGTGCCGGCCACGTCCACCTGATCCGCGTCGGGCGCGACCGAGAGATCGATCGTGACCAGTCCGGCCGCCTCGCCGCTCAGGATCAGCAGGTCGCTTTCGGCGCCCAGGCCCGCGTCGATCGTATCGGCGGCGGCGACATCCATCCCGATCGTGTCCGCGCCCGCGCCCCCGAGGATCGAGTCGGCGGCCGCGGTGCCGATGATGCGGTTGGCGGCGGCTGAGCCGACCACGTTGACCGCGAAGTCCTCCATCGCTGACGCGTCGAGATGCTGGAAATCGGATTGGACGCTCGTGTCAGTGCCGCCCCCGTCGACCTGGTCGGTGCCGGCCGCGACGGAGAGGTCAACGTCGATTGCCTGTCCCGCCGCGCCCGTCAGGATCAGCAGGTCGTTTTCCGCGCCCGCGCCGCCATCGAGCGAATCGAACGCAGCGACATCCATGGTGATCGTGTCCGCGCCCGCGCCGCCGGAAATGGAGTCGGCCTGCGCCGAGCCGATGATCTTGTTCGCGGCCGCCGAGCCGGTCACCTGCACGCCGGCGCCCGCCATCGTCGAGGCGTCGAGGTGCATGAAATCGCTTTGAATGCCCGCGACGCCGGGCATCTGGTCGGCGTTATTCGCGGTCTTCGAAAGATCGACCGCCACGGTTCCGGCCGCGGTTCCCTCCAGCACGAGCGTATTGCCCTCCGCCACCAGCCCGCCGTCGAGCTTGTCCGCGGTGCCGACGTCGTAGATCACCGTGTCGGCGCCCTTGCCGGCGAGGATCGTGTCCTGTCCGGCACCGCCGTCGATGGTCATCTTGCCGGTCTGGGCGGCCAGATTCAGGTTCAGCCCGAAGCCGCCGACGATTTCCACGACCTCAATGCCGCTGACGGCGGTCGGGGTCAGGTTCAGGGCGGTCCCCGAGGCGATCGTCGGCGTGAAGCGAAGGATGTCGTTGCCGTCGCCGCCGACGATCTTCTCGCCCGTTGCGAAATCCGCGGCTTGGCGGACGATGAAGAGGTCGTCCAGCTCGCCACCGATCAGCGTATTCGCCTGCGCGCTGCCGGTGATCTCGAAGCGCACGCCGTCCATGCCGGAGAAATCGAGGTGCGTGATGTCTGTGAACGTGGCCGAGTCGGAGCCACCGTCGAGCGAGACCGACTGGTCCATCGTGTCGTTCAGGTCCCACACCCAGACCTTCGCCGGGTCGCTCGTGTCCTCGCCGGTCACGACGAGCTTGTTCCCGCCGGCGTCGGCGATGCCGCCGCCGTCGACGTTGTCCAGCTCCTCGAACACGACGTTGATCACGTCGGCGCCGCCGCCTCCGTCGATCGTGTCGATTCCGGCGAGCCCGTCGAAGGTGTCGTTCCTGGAGGTCCCGACGATCGAGTTCGGGCCATCGTTGCCGCGGAAATTGATACCTGGGATCGAGGCGGCCCCGGGGATGATCGCGAGGGAGAAATCGAGATCGAGCGCGGTGGTGCCGATCGTATCGTCGCTCTCCACGATCTCGACGAGCTCGAGGCCCGTGATGGTTCCCGAGTAGGCGAGCGCCCCGGCCATGGTCGTGGACAAGCGCAACGTGTCCGCCGTTCCGCCGCCGGCGTTGATCGTCTCGTTCGGATCGGCGTCGGCCGGGTCTTCGTACAGGAACTGGTCGCTGCCGAGGCCGCCGACGAGACTATCGACGCCGGCGTTGCCGACGATCGTGTCGTCGCTGGCGCTTCCGGTAATCGTGTTCGCGCCGTCGTTGCCGATCAGCTTCATCGCGCCAGGCGCGGCGGCCGCGCTGATACTCAGCCCATCGGTCGCGCCGAGCATGGATTCAGATTCGCGGATCGCCAGGATCTCGAAGTTCGCCATGGTGGCCGTCAGCGCGAAGGTGCCGGCAGTAGTGGCTATGAAGCGGATCTCGTCGTTCCCGCCGCCGCCGTCGATCGTGTCCTTCGCCGCCGCGCCGACGCCGAATTCGGCCTGCGAGGCGTACATGAAGACGTCGTTCTGCGGGCTGCCGATGATGATCTGCGCGCGCGTCGGGTGCACCCGGACGCTGATGCCGAAGTCCTCGGTATCCTCCGCGGTCGCGACCATTTCGCTGGCGTCGAGGTGCCAGATGCCGGTCTGCAGCAAGACATCGTCGGGTGAGCCGTTGGCGCCGGTGATCTGGTCAGGGCCGCCGAGGTCGAGCTCGATTTTTCCCGTCGGCTCGCTCAAGATGTCGCCCGAGTTCTTGCTGGTGAGATACAGGAAGTTCTTCTCGGTCGCGACGATAGTGTCGCCGTAGCCGTTGATTTCATCGATGTCGCCGTCGCCGACCTCCATGTAGATGCTATCGTTGCCCTTGCCACCGACGATGGTGTCCTGCCCGAGATGCCCGTGGATCTCGTCCGCGAACTTGGTCCCCGTAAGGGCGTTGTCCCCATAGCTGCCCGCGAGCAGCACCGCCTTGCCGTAGTTCGACACGTCGATGCCGGCATTGTTGAAGATGAAGATGCTGCGGATGTAGGGCCCGTCGTCGATGTCCTCGGAGAGAGCAGTGCTGCTCACCACGAACTGGTCGATACAGAGGCCGGTGATGACGCCGTCGGTGTCGGAGACCGAGTCTGGCGTGTTGAAGGTGAATATCTCGCCAGCGGCACCGGCGAAAAACAGCTCGTTGGATCCGCTGTCCTCGATGCGATCGCCCGCCACCCACGAGCCGGATGAAATGACATAGTCGTCGTGCCCGCCGGCGCCCTTCATGGTGTCCGCGCCGCCGCCGGAATCGAAGATCGATTCGCCGAATCCAGTTGCGGTCAACTTGTTGTTGCCTTCGTTTCCGCGCAGCCCCATCGGTCCCTTGAGCGCCGACGCATTGATCTCGACGTTGCCGGAGCCGGAATCGGCGACCGTCACGTCGATGCCGGTGGTGTTGTTCTTCAGCACCAGCGTTTTTTGCAGCGCCGAAGCGCCCGGATCCGGGCTGAAGATCAGGTTGTCGCCGCGCGTGCCGCCGTTGTCGCTGTAGGTGTCCTGGCTGTACTCGGCCACGCTGAAGACGAAGAATAGATCGTTGCCGCCCCCGCCCTCGATCGTGTCCGCGCCCAGCCCCGCGACGAAGACATCCCCGCGAGAGCTGCCGATCAACTTGTTGGCGTTTCCGTCGCCGGCGACAAAAACGCCGCCCTCGACCGTGTCCAAAAACGAAATGCGAGAGGCATCCACGTGCCTGAAGCCGGTCTGCGTCAACGGGTCGTCGATCTGGTCCGCAGTCACGCTAAGGTCGACGCTGACGAACACGCCCTGCTTTTCCCCGGTCAGCCACAGCCAGTTCAGCTCGGCGGTGACACCCGCATTGATGTCGTCGAAGATCCCGTCGTCGACGTTCATCATGATCGTGTCGGCGCCCGGGCCGGAGACGATCGTGTCCGCGCCCTTGCCGCCCTCGATCTTGTCCTTGCCATTGCCGGTGGTGATCTGATTGTCGCCGTCGTTACCCAGGTAATGGATCCCCGACTTGTTGAACGCGGAGGCCTCGAGGTTGAGGCCGTTCGTGCTCGCGCTGTCCTCTCCCTGCAGGTGGATCACTTCGACCCCGCTGATACCGGCAACGTGCAGGCCGACCAGCTCGAGCGTGTCGTCGGCCGTCGTGGAAGTGAACTTCAGGGTGTCGATACCGGCGCTGTCGGTGATCTTGTCGCCTGCCGTGAAATCGCTGCCGAGCTCCACCAGGTAAGTGTCGTTTCCCGAGATGTCGGTGATCGTGTCGTTGCCGGCTCCCCCGGAGATGGTGTCGCCGAGCTTGCCGCCTTCGATCGTGTCGTTGCCCATTCCTCCGGCGACGGTGTCGGCGAACGCGGTCCCCGTCAGCTTGTTCGCGCCGTCGTTCCCGGTGATCTTCAGCGCGTTCTTGACCGCGCTCGCGTTCAGATTGAGCTGCCAGGTTTCAGTGGTGACCCCGTCGGGATCGCTGATCTCGACCTCCTCGATCCCGAGCGCGGTCGCGGCGAGCGTGAGCGTGCCGCCGGCCAAGGTCGAGGTGAAGCGGATCACGTCGGTGCCGCTTCCGCCCGTCACCTTGTCGATGACGGTTCCGTTCCGGTAGGCCTGAGGCGAGGCGAAGCGGAATACGTCGTCCTGACCCGTGCCGGTGAGAATGTTGAACGCGCCCGAAGCAGTGACCGCGATCCCGGCGCCGCTGAGGTCGGCCGCGTCCACGTGGCTGAAATCGGACTGCACCTCGCCGTCGTCGACCGCGTTGATGGTGAGCAGCTGGTTGGCGTCGGCGCCGACGCTCAGGTCGATGGCCACCTCGCCGGCCGCGCTGCCGACGAGCTTCAGGGTGTTGCCCTCGGACGCGCTGCCCGCGTCGATCTGATCGGGCGATTCCACATCCATGATCACGACGTCGTTGCCGGGGCCGCCGTCGATGATGTCGGTGCCGTCCTTGCCCTCGATGGTGTCGTTCTTCGCCGTCCCGGTGATCGAGTTGGCGCCGTCGTTGCCGAGGAACTTGATCCCCGGGATGGACGCGGCTCCGGGGATGGTCGCCGCGGAGAAATCCAGGTCGAGCGCGGTGGCGCCGAGCGTGTCGTCGCTCTCCCGGATCTCCACGATCTCGAGGCCGCTGATGGTTCCGGTATAGGAGAGCGCGCCGGCGACGGTGCTGGAGAAGCGCAGCGCGTCCGCGGCTCCCAGGCCACCGGAAATCGATTCGCCGGTCACATCTTCGACTTCCTCGAACAGGAAAACGTCGTTGCCGGCACCGCCCGCGAGCGTGTCCGCGCCGCCGTTTCCGACCAAGGTGTCGTTCTTCGCTCCGCCGGTGAGCTTGTTCGCGCCGTCGTTCCCCAGCAGAGTCAATCCCTGGCCCGATACGGTCGCGGCGTTCAGGTTGAGTGCCAGGTTGGGGTCGGTGATCTCGACCGTCTCGAGGCCCGACACCTGGGATGGAAGCGTCAGAGTCTGGGTCGCCGCCGTCGTGAACGTCGTCGCGGTAAAGCGCAACACGTCGTTGCCCGCCGCGCCGTGCAGCGCGTCGGCGGCGGTGAGCTGGTTCGAAGCCGAGACCAGGAACACGTCGTCCTGCTCGCTGCCGAGGATGCGGTTGGCCGCAGTCGAGAGGGTGACGTTCACGCCGTCGACGCCTTCCAACTTGAGCGCATCGACGTGGGAGAAGTCCGACTGGACGATCGAGTCGACGAGGGTGGCGATCATCAGCTGGTCGGCGCCCGCGAGGACAGAGAGGTCGATGGTGACGATTCCCGCCGCCATTCCGGCGAGCGCCAGGGTGTTGCCCTCGGTCGGCAGTCCGGCGTCGATCGAGTCGAGATTGACGTCCTCCACCTGCATCACGACGCGGTCGTTCCCCGCGCCGCCTGCGATCGTGTCCAGCCCGAGGTTTCCGACCAGCGTGTCGCTGCCCGCGCCGCCGGTCAGCGTGTTGGCGCCGGCGTTGCCGATGAGCGCAACCGAAGCCGCCGCGGCGGTGAGGCTCAGATCGAGCGTCGCGCTGGTGTTGCCCGCTGCGTCGCTCAGCCAGACTTCCTCGATCCCGGTGACGCCCGGGCGCAACTGGAGCGAATCGGTCGTCGAGACGAACAGGATCCTGTCGTAGCCCGGGCCGCCGTTGATGGTCTCGCCGATAGCGTGGTCAGCGGCTGCCGCGATGACGATGAAGTCGTTGCCCGCTGCCGCGACCACGGCGTCGACCAACGGCGTCGTCCACAGGACGTCGTCCAGATTCGTTCCAGTGATGCTAGCCATGCGAGCTTTCCCCCTTGCGCGCGACGATCATTTTCCGATCGTCGCAATCGATTCCTGACGATACTCGTTTAACCCGGATTCCTTTTATCGGTCAAGGACATTGTCCACGAGTGCGCGTGCCGCTCGCGGCCCGCATCGCACCGTTCGTCGGTGCGCGATCAACTTTCACATTCCAGGGCTGCGCTTGCCGCGCAATTCCGGCAGATCGGCGGTCAACCCTACCTTTCGGAATCGGGCTGCGATGCGCGAACCGAGCTTCACGGGTGCCCGGCTTCGGCCGTGGCGCTCGGCCCTGCGTTTCCGGCGTGTCTTCGCGTCGTCTTCGAGGCCGCGAACGATGACTTTGGCCATGCTCTGCTCCCAGTGGGCGTGACACAGCTATCATGACATCAAGAGTGGCCGCGCTGCGATGCAAAACAAGGCCGTGGGGTATGCCCGAGTGCCGCCTCGCGGCTCAAGCACGAAGTAAAATTCCCGACCATGCCGATCGACGTGCAAGGCCTCCGCAGCACGCACGCTCCCGAGGGGCTCCCCTTCGAGATCCGCAAGATCGGCCATGTCGTGCTCCGCGCCGCGGATTTGCGTCGCTCCGTGGATTTCTACACGAAGGTCCTCGGCTTCAGGGTCTCGGACGTGTACGGCGAGGACATGATGCCCGAGGGGATGGTGTTCATGCGCTGCAACGCCGACCACCACGGCATCGCGCTGGTGGGCGGGATGCCGGGACCGGCCGACAAGAGCGAGCTGCATCACCTCGCTTTCGAGGTGGACACGCTCGACGAAGTGTTCCGCGCGAGGAGGCACCTGCGCGAGCACAAGGTGCCGATCGTTTTCGAGGGCCGCCGTCGCGCCGGGGTTCAGATCGCGGTCGAGTTCCTCGATCCGGACGGGCACCACCTGGAGATCTACTGGGGACTCGACCGCGTCGGGCCGGACGGCCGCGTGCGGCCGAGGGAAGAATGGCGCGAGGCGCACTCGCTCGAAGAGGCGGTCGCCAATCCGGTGAAGGGCCAGAAGCCGGTCTTGCGCGAGCCTTCGCTCATGGAGAAAACATGAATGCAATCGCAGTGCGAAACATCCATCGCGCGGACGCCGGCACGATCGCATCGCTCGAGCGCCTGGGAGTCGCGACGGTGCACGAAGCCCAGGGGCGCACGGGGCTGATGCTGTCCTACATGCGCCCGCTGTGGCGCGGCGCGCGCGTCGCCGGCAGCGCCGTCACGGCGCTCGTTCATCCAGGCGACAACTGGATGATCCACGTCGCGGTGGAGACGATCAAGCCGGGCGACGTGCTGGTGGTCGCGTGCTCCAGCCCGAACGAGGACGGCCACTTCGGCGAGCTGCTCGCGACCGCCTGCAAGGCGCGCGGCACGAAGGCGGTGGTGCTCGACGTCGGCTGCCGCGACGCGCGCGAGATCACCGAGATGCAGTTCCCCGTGTGGTCGCGCGCGATCTCCGCCAAGGGCACGGTGAAGTCGAGCGTCGGCTCGGTGAACGTGCCGGTGGTGTGCGCCGGTGTGCAGGTGAAGCCCGGCGACGTGATCGTCGCGGACGACGACGGAGTGGTGGTGGTGCCGCGGCTCGACGCCGCCAAAGTGGCAAAAGCGGGCGAGGAGCGCGAGAAGAAGGAAGCCGCGAACCGGCCGCGCCTGGAGAAAGGCGAGCTTTCCCTCGACATCTACGGCATGCGCAAGCCGCTCGAGGAGAAGGGCCTGAAGTACGTGGACGGACCGCTCGACTGACATGGAGAGAATCGCGTTCATCGGCTTCGGCGAGGTCGGGCAGACGGTCTCGAAGGGGCTGCTCGCCGGGCAGCGCGTGGAGATCCGCGCCTTCGACCTGCTGTTCGACGCCGGCAAGCTCAAGGACAGGGCGGCAGAGCTCGGCGTCGGGGTCGCGCGCGACCACGCCGACGCGGTGCGCGGCGCCGACATGGTGTTTCTCGCGGTGACCGCCGGCTCGAGCATGGAGGCGGCGCGCTCGTGCCTGCCCGGGCTTTCCGCGGGGCAGCTTTTCCTCGACATCAACTCGGTCTCGCCGCGGCGCAAGCAGGAAACCGCGGCGCTCGTCGCGCCCACCGGCGCGCGCTACGTCGACGTCGCGGTGATGACGCCGATCGCCCCGTACGCCCACAAGGCGCCGATCCTTTGCGGCGGGCCGGGCGCGCGCGAATGGCTGGCGCGCGCGCAGTCGCTCGGCATGAACGTCGAGATCGTCTCGGAGGAGGTCGGTCCGGCCGCGGCGATCAAGATGTTCCGCTCGATCATGGTGAAGGGCTTCGAGGGGCTGATGCTCGAATGCATGCTCGCGGCGAGCGAGTACGGCGTGGAGGACCGCATCGTCGCGGCGCTGAAGGAAAGCTATCCCGGCGTGGACTGGCAGTACTTCTCGGGCTACTGGATCGAGCGCGTCCTCACGCACGGCAAGCGCCGCGCCGAGGAGATGCGCGAGGTCGCCGCGACGGTGCGCGCCTGCGGCCTCGAGCCGCTGATGTCCGCCGCGACCGCCGAGCGCCACGACTGGCTCGCGCGCCTCGGCGTGAAGCTGAGCGAGAAGACCCAGGACCGCGACCAGCTCGTCGCCGCGATCCGCGCCGCGCTCGGCAAGGGCCCGCGCAGGCAGAAGGCGGCCTGAGTGCAGAGCCGCGTTCCCTGCCTGCTGATGCGCGGCGGTACGTCGAAGGGAACCTATTTCCTGGCGAGCGATGTGCCGCAGGATCAAGAGAAGCTGGAGCGCTTCCTCCTCGCCGTGATGGGCTCGCCCGACCGGCGCCAGATCGACGGCGTGGGCGGAGCCGATCCGCTCACCAGCAAAGTGGCGATCATCGGCCCATCGAAGCGCAGCGACGCCGACGTGGACTACCTGTTCGTGCAGGTGGTGGTGAACGAGCCGAGGATCGACCTGCAGCAGAACTGCGGCAACATCCTCGCCGGCGTGGCGCCGTTCGCGATCGAGCGCGGGCTGGTGAAGGCGAAGGACGGCGAGACGCGGGTGCGCATCCACATGGTGAACAGCAAGTCGCTTGCCGAGGCGACCGTCCGCACACCGGGCGGACAGGTGCAGTACGAGGGCGAGGCGAGAATCGACGGCGTGCCCGGCACGCACGCGCCGGTGATCATCGATTTCCTCGACGTCGCCGGCTCGTCCTGCGGCGCGCTGCTGCCGACCGGCCGCCCGGTGGACGTGATCGACGGGATTCCGTGCACGCTGATCGACAACGGCATGCCCGTGGTGGTGATGGAGGCCGCGGCGCTCGGGCTCACCGGCTACGAGACCAAGCAGCAGCTCGACGCCGATACGGAGCTGAAGGCGCGCGTCGAGGCGATCCGGCTCGAGGCGGGTCCGCTGATGAAGCTCGGCGACGTCTCCAGGCGCAACCAGCCCAAGATGACGCTCGTCGCGCCGGCGCGCGCCGGCGGGGCGTTGTGCACGCGGACCTTCATTCCGCACGTGTGCCACGACGCGATCGGCGTGCTCGGCGCGGTGACCGTCGCCACCGCCTGCGTCATTCCCGGCTCGGTTGCCGCGAAGATCGCAAAGGTGCCGGGCGGAGCGAAGAAGCAACTGCAGATCGAGCATCCCACGGGAGAATTCACGGTGGAGCTGGAGACCGAAGGAAGCGACTCGATCCCGCGCATCAGGCGCTCGGCGCTGCTGCGCACCGCGCGGCTGTTGTTCGACGGCTTCGTCCACGTGCCCGCGGCGGCCCTGTCATGATCGTCGATTGCCACGGGCACTACACCACCGCCCCGAAGCAGCTCGAGACCTGGCGCGAGCAGCAGGTCGCGAGCCTGAACGACCCTTCGCGCGCGCCTTCGCGCTCGGCGCTCAAGATTTCCGACGACGAAATTCGCCAGAGCCTGGAGGCAAACCAGCTCAAGCTGCAGCGCGAGCGCGGCACCGACCTCACGTTCTTTTCGCCGCGCGCCAGCTTCATGGCGCACCACATCGGCAACGCGATCACCAGCCTCGAGTGGTCGAGAATCTGCAACGACCTGATCCACCGCTGCTGCTCGCTCTACCCGCAGAACTTCGTCGGCGTATGCCAGCTGCCGCAATCGACCGGCGTGCCGCCCAGGAGCTGCATCCCCGAGCTCGAGCGCTGCGTGAAGGAGCTGGGCTTCGTCGGCTGCAACCTCAACCCGGATCCTTCGGGCGGGCACTGGAAGGAGCCGCCGCTCACCGACAAGTGGTGGTATCCGCTCTACGAGAAGATGGTCGAGCTCGAGGTGCCCGCCATGGTTCACGTGAGCACCTCGTGCAACCCGGGATTCCACACCACCGGCGCGCATTACCTGAACGCCGATACCACCGCGTTCATGCAGTTCCTGACCTCGGACCTGTTCAAGGACTTCCCGACGCTGAAATTCATCATCCCGCACGGCGGGGGCGCGGTGCCGTACCACTGGGGACGCTTCCGCGGGCTCGCGCAGGACATGAAGAAGCCGCCGTTGAAGGACTTGCTGCTGAACAACGTCTACTTCGACACCTGCGTCTATCACTTGCCGGGCATCGAGCTGCTCACCAGGGTGATCCCGGTGGACAACATCCTGTTCGCCTCCGAGATGGTGGGCGCGGTGCGCGGCGTCGATCCCGAGACCGGGAGCTACTACGACGACACCAAGCGCTATATCGACAAGGCGACGTGGCTGAGCGACGCGGACAAGCAAAAGATCTTCGAAGGCAACGTGCGCAAGGTCTATCCAAGATGGGGGAGGAACAAATGAGAGCTTCGATCCGGTTACTCGCGGCGCTCGCGGCGGTTGCACTGAGCGCGGCAGTTCATGCGCAGGCGTATCCGACCAAGCCGGTGCGCATCGTGGTGCCGTTCGGCCCCGGGGGAATCGGCGACATCACCACGCGCGTGGTGGCGCCCAAGCTTGCGGAAGGGCTCGGCCAGCAGGTGATCGTCGAGAACAAGCCCGGCGCGGGCGGGATTCTCGCCGCCGAGACGGTGGCACGCGCCGAGCCCGACGGCCATACGCTGCTCCTCGTCACCAACGGCACCGCGATCAGCCAGGCGCTGTTCAAGTCGCTGCCCTTCGATCCGCTCAACGACTTCGCGCTGGTCTCGACCATGGGCTATTTCGGCCTGGTGATCGTCAACAACCCGGCGGCGCCGCAAAAGACGCTGCGCGAGGTGATCGCCGCCGCCAAGGCGAGCCCCGGCAAGCTCAACATCGGCAGCATCATCGCCGGCAGCACCCAGCACCTCGCCGCGGAGCTGTTCCGCTCGACCACCGGCGTGGACATGCAGATGATCCCGCACAAGACGACGGGCGAGGTGTTCGCCGGCGTGAAGAGCCAGGACATCCACCTCGCCTTCGAGTTCGTCGCGCCGATGCTCTCCAACATCCGCGCCGGAAACCTGCGCGCGCTCGCGGTCACCGGCTCCAAGCGCCACCCGGCGCTGCCCGACGTGTCCACGGCGATGGAAGCCGGCGTTTCCGGCTACGAGGTGTCGTCGTGGAACGGGATCGCCGCGCCGGCGAAGACGCCGCGCGCGGTGGTCGCGCGGCTCAACCAGGAGATGGTGAAGGCGGTCGCCTCGCCCGAGGTGCAGAAGCGCTTCGGCGAGCTGGGCGTCGACGGCCGCACCGGCACGCCGGAGGAATTCCGCGACTTCTATGCCGCGGAGGCGAAGCGCTGGACGCGCGTGATCGAGTCAGCCAAGATCCCGAAGCGCTAGGCGATCACCAGGCTGGCCGGATGCCGCGGGGGCAGGCAGCTCGCCCGACGAGCAAACCGAAGCGTGCCGGACCGCCGGGCCTGCGCGAGCGCAAGAAACTCGAGACGCGCGAACGCGTCCGCGCCGCCGCCGCCGAGCTCTTCACCAAGCGCGGCTACGCGGCAGCCACCATGCGCGAGATCGCGGGTCGCGCGCACGTCGCCCTCGGGACGCTGTTCAATTACGCCGAGGACAAGCGCGACCTGGTGTTCCTCATCTTCAACGAGGAGCTGAACGCGATCACCGACGTGGCCCTCGCCGCGCCGCGCGCGGGACAGCCGCTCATCGACCGGCTGCTCGCCGTGTTCTCGGTGCACTACCGCTGGCTCGGCGGCAAGGTGGCGCTCGCGCGCATCCTGCTGCAGGAGCTGACGTTCTACTCGAGCGGCAAGCAGGCCGCGACATTCCTCGGCATCCGCAAGCGGCTGATCGATGGCATCGAGCAGCTGATACGCAACGCGCAGTCGCGGAAAGAGATCCATTCGAAGGAGAGCCCTGCGCTGATCGCCCGCCACATCTTCTTCGTGTACTCGGCATCGCTGCGCTGGTGGATCGCCGCGCCGCGGCCCGACCCCGCCAAGGGCGTCGCCGACCTGCGCCGCCTGCTCAAGCTCCAAATCGAAGGATTGCGAGGATGATACGCAGCACTGGACGCATTCTCACCACCCACGTCGGCAGCCTGCCGAGGCCCGACGATCTCCTGAAGATGGTGCTGGCGAGGGATCGCGGCGAGCCGTACGAGAAATCGTCCTTTGGTGAAGTCTTGAAACGCTCCGTCAACCGCATCGTCAAGAAGCAGAGCGATCTCGGCCTGGACGTGATCGACGACGGCGAGTTCGGCAAGCCGGGGTTCATGCACTACGTCAACCAGCGCCTGTCGGGCTTCGAGCCGATGCGGGGGGAGGTGCCGCGCAGCCCGTTCGCGGCTTCCCGCGACTTCCGGTCCTTTCCCGAGTACTACCGCAGCCTGGGAACCTCGGCGCCGGCGACGAAGGCGCCGCACATGGAGTGCATCGGCCCGATCTCCTACAAGGGTCACCCGCTGCTCGCGGCCGACATCGCGAACCTGAAGGCGGCGCTGGCGGAAGTGAAGGCCGGGGAGGCGTTCATGCCCGCGGTGTCGCCCTCGAACGTCGAGGAATGGCAGCGCAACCGCTACTACAAGACCCCCGAGGAGTTCGTGTTCGCCATCGCCGAGGCGATGCGCGAGGAGTACAAGGCGATCGTCGACGCCGGGCTGCTGCTGCAGATCGACGACCCGCGGTTGGTGACGCACTACAACGTGACCCCGGACGCCAGCATCCAGGACTGCCGCGTGTGGGCCGAGGTGCGGGTCGAGGCGCTGAACCACGCGCTGCGCGGTCTGCCGCGCAGCCGCATCCGCTTTCACACCTGCTACGGCATCAATATCGGCCCGCGGGTGCACGACATGGAGCTGAAGGACGTCGTCGACCTGATCCTCAGGGTCAACGCCGGCGCGTACTCCTTCGAGGCCGCCAACCCGCGCCACGAGCACGAGTGGACGGTATGGAAGGACGTGAAGCTACCCGAGGGCGCGGTGCTGATCCCCGGGGTGATCACGCAGTCGGGCGTGGTGGTCGAGCATCCCGAGCTGGTCGCCCAGCGCATCGAGCGCTTCGCGAGCGTGGTCGGCCGCGAGAGCGTCATCGCCGGCGCCGACTGCGGCTTCGGCACTTTCGCGGGCTCCGATGAGATCCAGGAGCGCATCGTGTGGGCGAAGCTTGCGGCACTCGTGGAAGGAGCCCGCGTTGCAAGCAAGCGACTCTGGAACTAGTCCGGCAGGCGCAGCATCACCAGCTCCAGGTAGGCCTGGGGCATCACGCACTTGGCGGCCTCGGCTCAGAGCCCGAGGATGCGCTCGGCGTTCCGGTGAAAGATCTTTTCCATCACCGCTTCCGAGTAGCCGAGCTCCTGCCACTCCTTGAGGATGCGCGCGTAGGGCATGCTCGGGTAGTCCGAGCCGAACATGATCTTGTCCTGCAGCCGGCCGCGCATGTCGACCTTGAGGTTTCCCGGGAAGTACTTCGGCGCCCAGCCCGACATCTCCCAATGGACGTTGCCCTTGTGCAGCGCGACCGCGGTGGTCTCCTCGACCCACGGCCAGCCCGGATGCGCCATGACGATCTTCAGCCTCGGAAAATCGGCCGCGAGCCGGTCGATCCCCGAGGGATGCGCGTGGCGGATCACCGCGCCGTGGCCGCCCGGCATCCCGGCGCCCATGCCGGTGGTACCGACGTCGATCATCACCGCGGCCCCGAGCTCGTCGATGAGCCCGAACATCGGGTAGTAGCGCCGGTCGTCGACCGCGAAGTGCTGCATGATCGGGTGGAAGTGAAAGCCGATGAAGCCCAGTTGCCTTACCGCTTTTTTCGCTTCATCAAGAACATTTCCTTTTGAAGGCTCAAGTGCGCCCCAGGCCTGGATGATGCGCCGCGGATGGCGTTTCCACATCGCGTGCACGTACTCGTTGGTGACCGGCGGCGTGCCGATCGTGGTCTCGAGATCGAGCGCCACCAGCACCGCTTCCACGCCGGCGTCGGTGAAGTCCTTGATCACGTCTTCCTCGGGCTTCGCCGCCCAGTCGCGCTTCCAGTACTTGGCGAGCGCCTCGACGTAGGGCCCCTGGCACTTGATCCATTCGGTGGTGCCGGGATAGCAGTGCAGGTCAACGATGCGCATGTTTGGCCACCCTTTCCGCGAGGGCCTTCTTCGACACCTTGCCGAAGCTCGACACCGGAAGCTCGTCGAGGATCTCCAGGCGCTCCGGCAGCTTGAATTTCGCGATTTCCCTCGATTTCAGGAACTCGACCAGCCCCTCCAGATCCAGCGACCGGTCTTTGCGCAGCACCACGCAGGCGCACATCCTCTCGCCCAGGTTCGCGTCCGGCAGCGGCACGCAGGCGACGTTCTGCACCGCCGGGTGCGCGAGGATCAGGTTCTCGATCTCCTCGGCGCTGATCTTTTCGCCGCCGCGGTTGATGAGGTCCTTCTTGCGCCCCGCGACGACATAGTTGCCCGAGGGATGCCGGCGCATGAGGTCGCCCGAGCAATAGAAGCCGTCGCGCGTGAACTGCTTGGCGTTGTACTCGGGCACGCCGTAGTAGCCGCGCAGCGTGTAAGGCCCGCGGCAGGTCAGCTCGCCGATTTCGCCGTCGGGCACTTCGCGCCCCTCGTCGTCGACGAGGCGCACCTCGTCGTCCTCGCAGATCGGCCGGCCGCAGGTCTCGAGCTTCACGTCCTGCGGGTCGTCGGGCCGCACGAAGAACAGCATCCCCTCGGACATGCCGAAATTCTCCTGCACGAAGCAGCCCGGGATGAGTCGCTGCGTCTTCAGCCGTACTTCCGGCTGCATGCGCTGGCCGCCGCTCTGGACGATCCTCACCGAGGACAGGTCGTAGCTGCCGATCGACGGATCGTTGATGAGCCGGATGAGCAGCGCCGGCACCACCTTGACGTGAGTGACCCGGTGCTTCTGCACCAGCGCGAACATCTCCTCCGGGCGGGTGGTCGGCGAGAGCACCACCTTGCCGCCCTGGAAGAAACAGCCCTGGATGCCCGGGCAGGCGAGCGGCAGGTTGTGCGCGATCGGCAGCGCGAGCAGCAGCACCGAGTCGCCGTCGACGCCGCACACCGGCGCCGCGGTCTTCGAGTTGTAGGCGTAGTCGTTGTGCGTACGCGGGATGAGCTTGGGGATGCCGGTGGTGCCTCCCGAGAGCTGGAAGACGCACGGGTCGGTCGGGTCGATGCGGATCCTGTGCAATTCGCTCCGCGCAAGCCGCGCGGGTCTTTCGACGAGCTCCCGCAACGCGGGGAGCGAAAGGCACAACTTGAGCGACGCGTTCTCCTGCCGCACCCGCCGGATCATCGGCTCGAACTCGAAATCGCCCTGGCGCTGCGGATAGAAGCAGGCGCTCGCGCCCGAGAGCTTCACGAACTGGCTGATCTCGGCGTAGCGGTGCGTCACCAGCGCGGCAATCGGGATCGCGCCGATCTTCTGCAGCGCAAAATACAGGAGCACGAACTCGGCGACGTTGGGCAGCGTCGGCACCACCCGGTCGAGCGGCTCCAGGCCGAGCTCCAGCAGGTTGAGCGCCAGGTTGTCGGTGAGCCGGTCGATGTCGCGGTAGCTGTACTGCCGATCGCCGTCGATCAGCGCCGTGCGGCTCTCGAATCGTTCGAAGGCGACGGCGAATTCCTGGGCGAGCGACTTGTCCTGCCAGTAGCCCTTCTCGCGGTAGCGCCGCGCGAACTCGGGCGGGAACGGGACGACGCCTTCGAGCATCAGGTGGAGCTCGAGAAGCCGCCGTCGATCACCACGACCTCGCCGGTGACGAAGCGGTTGGATTGAATGAGGCTCATCATCGTCTCGGCGACATCGTCCGCCGTGACGACGCGGCTGAGCGGGGTGGCTTTGGCGCGCTTGCCCATCAGCTCCTCGTACCTGTCCTTGAGCATCCTTTTCATCCACTCGCCTTCCATCCAGCCCGGCGCGACCGCGTTGACGCGGATCTCGGGGCCGAGGTTCCAGGCGAGCGTCCGGGTGAGGTTGACCACCGCAGCCTTGCTCGCCGCATAGGGCAGGGGCTGCGGCCCTGGGCGCAATCCGACGATCGAGGCGGTGTTGACGACGCAGCCGCGACTGTCCTTCAGCAGCGGCGCCGCCGCACGCGTGACCTGGAACAGCCCCCTCACGTTGACCGCGAAGACGCGGTCCCATTCCTCGAGCGACAGGGTCTCTAGCTTCTTCGGCGTCCAGGATGCGGTGGTGCCGGCGTTGTTGACGAGCACGTCGAGCCGGCCGAAGGCCTTCCGGACCGACTCCAGCATCGCGCGCACGCCGACTTCGTCCGCGACATCGCACTGCACAAGGAGCGTCCTCGCGCCGAGCTTCCCGGCTTCGTCCGCGGTCTTGCGCGCCGCGGCCCCGCTCGACTGGTAGTTGATCGCAACGTCGTATCCTGCGCCGGCGAGCGCGAGCACGATGCTTCGGCCGATGCCGGTCGCGCCTCCGGTCACCAGCGCGGTTCTTCTGGACGCCGCCAAGGGTCTGACCTAAGATTTCAGATGAACATGTTCATGTTCAGGGCGAACGGTATGCCTGTCAACTGCCGCGTCGAAGGACGGAGGGAAACATGAGGAACATCATCGTTGCATGGCTGGCGGCGCTCGGGATCGTCGGCGGCGCCGAAGCGCAGACCTGGCCGGCAAAGCCCGTGCGGGTGGTCGTGAACGTCGCACCCGGCGGGGTCGCCGACGTGACCGCGCGGGTGCTCGCCGCGCGGCTCGGCGAGACGCTCGGACAGCCTTTCATCGTCGAGAACCGCGGCGGCGGGGACGGCTACATCGGCTTCGAAGCCGTGACGCGTTCCGAGCCCGACGGCTACACGCTGGTCTACGCGCCGGGCAGCACCATGATGATCGCGCCGCACATCATCCGCCGCGCCGATCTCGACCCGGTCAAGGCGCTTGCGCCGGTCGCGGCCACCGGGCGGGTGTCGCTGTACCTCGTCGTCAACCCGGGCAAGGTCGCGGCGAGCAACTTCGCCGAATTCCTCGCCTACGCACGCGCCAACCCCGGAAAGCTCAACTACGGCACGCCGGGCAACGGCACTTCGCCCCATATAGCCACCGAGGTCTTCAGCCGGGAGGCGAAGGTGAAGTTGAACCACATCCCCTACAAGGGAGCGGGACCGGCGCTGAAGGACCTGCTCGGCGGGGTGATCGAGCTCGTCCTGGATCCCGGTATCGGGCTGCCGCACGTCAAGGCCGGAAAGCTGCGCATGCTCGCGGTCGCGGGCGGGCAGCGCCATCCCGACTTCCCCGACGTGCCCACGCTCGAGGAAGGGGGCATCAAGGGCGTCGACGGCGGCCCGCACTTCGGCTTCTACGCGCCGGCGGCGACGCCGCGCGAAGTCGTCGAGCGCATCAACCGCGAGGTGCTGAAGGCGATGCAGGAGAGCGCGGTGCTCGCGCGCTTCAAGGCGCTCGCGGTCGACCTCGCCCCGGCGATGAGCCCAGCGGAGTTCTCCGCCTACGTCAAGGCGGAAAGCGAGCGCTACGCGAAACTGCTGCCGGAGATCGGCGTCGGCAAGTGAGAATCGACTTCCACGTCCACATGCTCGACGAGCATGTGTTCCGGGCGTGCACCAACAAGACCGTGTTCACCGGCTTCGGCGCGGCGCCGGTCGCCGCGCCGCGGCCGGGAACGGAGGACCTGCTCAAGCGCATGATGCGGCCCGAGGCCGTGATCGAGGACATGGACGGGCGCGGCATCGACATGAGCGTCGTCACCTCGAGCACGGTGCTGCAGGGCAGCTCGTGGGCCGACCCGCAGACCGACCTCGAGCTGTGCCGGCGATCGAACGACACGATCGCCGACTGGGCCGCGAGATACCCGCGGCGGTTCGTCGCGAGCTGCACGCTGCCCATGCAGGACCTGAGCCTCGCCCTCGGGGAGCTGGAACGCTGCAAGCCGAAGGTGGTGAACCTCGGCGCGAGCTACGGCGGCGCGTACGTCGGCGATCCGGTCTTTCGGTCGTTCTGGGAAGCGGTCGACGGGCTCGGCTCGACGGTGTGGCTGCACCCGGAAGGCGTCCGCGACCCGTGGTTCCAGCGCTACGCGCTGTGGAACTCGGCGGGCCAATCGATCGAGGAAACGAAGGCCATGGCCTCGCTCATCTACGAAGGGGTGATGCACAGGTACCCGGGCCTCAAGATCGTCGTCGCGCACGGCGGCGGCTACTTCCCGCACTACCTGGGGCGCATGGACCGCAATCACGCCAACCGCCCGGACACGGCGAAGAACACCGGCGGCAGGAAGCCGAGCGAGTTTCTGCGCTCGTTCCACTACGACAGCTGCGTCTACGATCCGCAGGTGCTGAAGGTCCTGCTCGAGCGCATCGGCGCCGACCGCCTGGTGATGGGCAGCGACTACCCGGTGGGCGAAAAGGATCCGGTCGGCTTCGTCGCGAGCTGCGGCGTAGGGGGAGCCGACCTCGCCGCCATCTGCGGCGGCAACGCCGCCCGGCTGCTCGGCATTCAGTGACGCGGCTGCTGATCCTCCTCACGCTTCCCGAGAAGGTGAGGATGCAGTACTACGACCGTATCCGGACGAAGTTCCCCGGGTTGGCGGTCGAGATGGTGGATCACCACAGCAAGGTCGGCCCGCACATCGAGGACGCCGAGATCCTCGTGACCTTCGGCCCGATGATGGCCGATCACGTCCTGGCGGAAGCGAAAAAGCTGAAATGGATCCAGGCGCTCGGCACCGGCGTCGACGGCATCACCGACCAGCCCTCGCTGCGCGAGGGCGTGATCGTCACCAACATGCACGGCTTCCACGGCTCCCCGGTGTCGGAGGCCGCGATCATGGCGATGCTCGCGCTGGCGCGCGACCTGCCGCGCGCGCTGCGCAGCCAGGCGCAACGCAAGTGGGACCGCTTCCCGGCAAGAACGCTCAAGGACAAGACCGTCGGCATCTTCGGCGTGGGCGTCATCGCCGCAACCCTCGCGCCGATGTGCAAGGCGTTCGGCATGACGGTCGTGGGCGTCAGCTCGGCTCCGCGCGCGGTGGCGGGCTTCGACCGCATGTATTCGCGCGAACAGCTCGGCGAGGCGGTACGCGAGCTCGACTATCTCGTATTGCTGACCCCCTGCACCCGGGAAACGCGCGGCATCGTCGACGCAGGCGTCTTCGCCGCCATGAGACCGGAGAGCTGCCTCGTCAACCTCGCGCGCGGCGGGGTGGTGGACGAGGCCGCGCTGGTCGACGCGCTCGAGCGCAAGACAATCGCGGGCGCGGCGCTCGACGTGTTCCGCGAGGAGCCGCTGCCCGCCGACAGCGCGCTCTGGAGCATGCCCAACGTCATCCTGACTCCGCACCTCGGCGGGTTTTTCGAGGGCTATCCGGACTGCGCGCTGCCGGTCGTCGAGGAGAACCTGCGGCGTTTCCTGTCCGGGGACATCGAAAACATGCTCGACGTGGTGAAGCGATGAACGAGCGAGTCAACACGCCGATTTCCGGCGCGGAGCTCGAGCGGCGCTGGACCGCGGTGCGGGCCGCGATGGCCGGGGAGCGCATCGACGTGCTGCTCATGCAGGCGAACAACGATTTCATGGGCGGCTACGTCAAGTACTTCACCGACATCCCGGCGACCAACGGCTACCCGGTGACGGTGCTGTTTCCCAGGGAGGAGCGCATGAGCGTGATCGGCCAGGGGCCGATGGGCGCGGTGCGCGAGCTGCCGCCCGAGGGCGACGGCATACGCCGCGGCGTGGCGCGTTTCATGGGCTCGCCGAGCTACGCCTCGGCGCCGTACACGGCGAGCTATGACGCGGCGCTCGCCAAAGGCGCTTTGCACGGTTTTTCGACCATCGGTCTTGTCGGGACCGCGGCGATGTCCTTCGCCCTGGTGGATCATCTGAAACGCAATTTGCCGAAGGCGCGGTTCATCGATGCCTCGGATCTGGTCGATCGCATCAAGGCGGTGAAGAGCGACGAGGAGATCGGGCTCATACGGCGCGCCGCGGCGATGCAGGATGCGGCGTGGCACGAGGTGCTCGAGGCGGTCAGGCCCGGCATGCGCGACCTGGAAGTGGCCGCCGTCGCCGAGCATGCCGGGCACCGCTACGGCAGCGAGCAAGGGCTGTTCCTGTGCGCCTCCGGCCGCGTCGGGACGGCGGCAGTGTTCGGCAACCGCCACCTGCAGAACCGCGTCATCCGCGAGGGCGATTACTTCAGCCTGCTCATCGAGAACAGCGGGCCGGGCGGCTTCTACACCGAGCTCGGCCGCACCTGCGTCCTCGGGCGCGCGTCGCAGGAGATGAAGGACGAGTACGAGTTCGTTCTCGAGGCGCGCAAGTTCACGCTCGACAGGCTCAAGCCGGGCGCGCTTCCCAGGGACGTCTGGGACGCCTACAACGCGTTCATGCGCGAGAACGGCAGGCCGCAGGAAAAGCGGCTGCACTGCCACGGCCAGGGCTATGACATGGTCGAGCGCCCGCTGGTGCGGCACGACGAGCCGATGCCGCTCGGTGGGAACATGGTCGTTGCCTGCCACCCGACCTACGCCACCGAACGCACCTACAGCTGGATCTGCGACGATTTCCTGATCGGCGAGCGCGGCGTCGCCGAGCGCCTGCACAAGACCGAGGAAAAGATTTTCGAGCTCGGCATATAGTGCCTTCGCGCGCGTGAAGCGCAGCGTCGGGCGCGTCCTCGCGATCAGCTCCGCGCCGCGCGCAGCGCCGCGAGCAGCGCCTTGAAAGGCAGAAGCACGCAGCCGTAGCGGCTGCGGTGAGCGTGCACCGGAGCAAACGCGGACAGCTCCTCCCAGCCGGCCGGCGGCGGACGCTGCCGCTCGAGCATGTCGGTCAAATCCGCGGTGAGTCGCTCGATCTCCTCGGCGCTTGCGCCCGGGGCGCGTTTGCCGATCACCGATGCTGCCGCGCGGCACAGCAGGCAGCCCTTCACGCGGTGCGCGAGTGCCGCGACGCGGCCCTGCGCGAGCTGCGCCTCCATCTCCACGCGGTCGCCGCACAGGGGATTGTCGAGGGTCGCGCGCCCGTCGGGCGCCTCCAGCCGGCCGTGCCCGGTATCGGCCGCGGCGAGCGACTTGATGGCCTCGTGGTAGAGGTCTTTGGCGCTCACCGCAGGGTCCTGCGCGCCGCAGCCAGCCCTGCGATCAGCGCATCGATGTCCGCATCGTCGTTGTACAGCGCGAAGCTCGCGCGCACGCTTGCCTCGACGCCGAAGGCCGCGTGCAGGGGCTGGGCGCAGTGGTGCCCTCCGCGCAAGCACACGCCGCCGTCGCCCAGGACCTGCGTGAGATCGTGGGAATGGATCCCCCTCAGGTTGAACGCCACGATGGGCAAGCGCTCGCGCGTCTCCCGCGGCCCGAGAATCGCGACATCGTCCATCCCGGCGAGCGCGGCCAGCAGCCGGCGCGCGAGGCGCTCCTCGTGGGCGCGGATCTCTGCCCAGGGCAGCGACAGCATCCACTCGAGCGCCGCGGCGAGCCCCACCGCCTGGGCGATCGGCGGCGTCCCGGCCTCGAAGCGCGCCGGCGCGTCGGCGAAGGTGGTCTCCTCCAGGCTCACGCGGCCCACCATGCCGCCGCCGGCGAACACCGGCGGCAGCGACTCGAGCAGCTCGCGACGGACCCACAGCACGCCTACGCCGTTCGGTCCGAAACACTTGTGGCCGGAGAACGCGTAAGCATCCACGCCCAGCCGCTGCACGTCCAGCGGGCCGTGCTGCGCGGCCTGCGCGCCGTCCACCAGCACGCGCGCGCCCACGGCGCGCGCGGCGCTCACCACCGCGGCGAGGTCGGTGAGCGCGCCGGTGACGTTCGAGGCGTGGGTGATCGCGATCAGCCGGCAGCGCGCGGTGACCGCCTCGGCGAGGCGCGCGAGGTCGATGCGCCCGTCGCCGGCGAGCGGCAGCACCCGCAGCGCCGCTCCGCGCCGCTCGCGCAACAGCTGCCAGGGCACGAAATTGCTGTGATGCTCGGCCCGGGTGATGACGATCTCGTCGCCCGCCGCGAGCCGCGCGCCGAAGGCGTGGGCGAAGACGTTGATCGCGGCGGTCGTGCCGGAGGTGAACACCACCTCGTCCGCGCGCCCGGCGTTCAGGAAGCGCCGCACGCTCTCGCGCGCGCGTTCGTAGGCTTCGGTCGCTCCCTCGGCGAGCGGATAGGAGCCGCGCTGCACGTTGGCGCGCGCGTGCGTCTCGTGCGCGACCAGCGCGTCGAGCACCGCCTGCGGCAGCTGCGCGGTGGCCGCGTTATCGAGGTAGTGCAGCTCCGGATCGCCCGCGAGGAGAGGAAACTGCCTGCGCAACGCGGCCGGATCGAAGCTCACGGCGACTCGCCGCGATAGCGCACCCGGATGACCTCGGCGAGGATGGACACCGCGATTTCCCTCGGCGCGCGGCCGCCGAGGTCGAGTCCCACGGGAGCGTGGATGCGCCCGATCTCGGCGCCGAGACCCGCCTGAGTCAGCCGCGCGACGCGCTTGGCGTGAGTGCGCGTGCTGCCCAGCGCGCCGATATAGAACGCGGGGCTCGCGAGCGCCGCGATGAGCGCCGGGTCGTCGAGCTTGGAGTCGTGGGTGAGCGTCACCACCGCGCTCCTCGCATCGAGCTTCACCTGCGCGAGCGCGTCGTCCGGCCAGTCGTCCAGCAACCTGACGCCCGGGAAGCGCTCGGCGCTCGCGAACGCGCGGCGCGGATCGATCACGATGACTTCGAACCCGGCGAGCGTCGCCATCGGCGCCAGGAACTGGCTGATGTGCGCGGCGCCGACGAGGACCAGGCGCGGCGCGCGCACGTAGCAGCGGACGAACAGGCCCTCGGCGCCGGCCAGCATGCCGCTGCGATCGGCGCTCCGCATGCGGCGCACCGCCGCGCGCTGCTCCTCGGTCAGCTCCAGCGCGCCTTCCCAGCGATCGCCCGCAAGCAGGCCCTGCTCGCCGTCGCCAAGGCGCGTCACCACCGCGGCCGGAATGCCCGCCTCGGCGGCGGCCGCGAGCCGCTCGTAGAGCGCCGACTTCATTCGAGCCGCTCGACGAATACGCGCACCCGCCCGCCGCAGGCGAGTCCCACCTCCCACGCCTGCTCGTCCGACACCCCGAACTCGAGCGTGCGCGGCTTGCCGTCGGCGAGCGCGGCGAGCGCCTCGGTCACGACCGCGCCCTCGATGCAGCCGCCGGAGACCGAGCCGACGAACTCGCCGCGGTCGTTCACGGCGAGGTGGCTGCCCTCGGGCCGCGGGGACGAGCCCCAGGTCTGCACCACCGTGGCGAGCGCCACGCCGCGCCCGTCGGCTCTCCAGCGCCCGATGCGGGGGAAGATCTCTTCGGCGTCCGTGGGCACCGTCACCCGCCCATGGTTTTCGGCAGGTAGAGCGCAATCGCCGGAAACGCGACCAGCAGCGCGAGCCGCACCAGGTCCGCGGCGACGAACGGCAGCACGCCCCGGTAGATCGTCATCAGGCTGATCTCGCGCACCATGGTGTTGAGGATGAAGCAGATGATCCCCACCGGCGGCGCGATCATGCCGATGGTCGCGGTCATGACGACGATGACGCCGAACCAGATCGGGTCGAAGCCGAGCTGCACCACCACCGGGTGCAGGATCGGCACCGTGAGCAGCATGGTCGCGACCTCGTCGATGAAGGTGCCGGCGAGCAGGTAGCCGATGACGATGAAGATCATGATCACGATCGGCGCGAACGGCAGCTTGGTGAGCCATTCCGCGAGGTTCTGCGAGGTCTGCGTCACGGCGAGGAAATACTGGAACAGGAACACGCCGATGATCAGCAGGAAGATCGCCGCCGAGATCCGGAGCCCCTCGACCAGGCATTCGACGATCGCCTTCCACGGCAGCCGGCGCCGCGCGATCCCGATCGCGAGCGCGCCCACCACGCCGAGGCTCGCCGCCTCGACCACGGTGGCGAAGCCGCCGTAGATGCCGCCGATGACGACGACGAAGAGCAGCAGCGTCGCCCAGACCTCCCTCAGGCTCGCCCAGCGCTCCGGCCAGCTCGTGCGCGCGCCTCGCGGGAGCAGGCTCGGGCGGTACGCGTAGACCGCCTGGATGGCGACGCAGTAGAGCGTGATCGCGAGCAGTCCCGGCAGGATCCCGGCGATGAACAGGCGCGAGATGTCCTCGTCCACCAGGATCCCGTAGAGCACGAACAGCACCGAGGGCGGGATCATCGGGCCGAGCGTCCCGCCGGCGGCGATCACGCCCATCGACAGGCCCGGCTCGTAGCCGATGCGCCGCATCTCGGGCAGCGCCACCGTGGTCATGGTGGTCGCGGTGGCGATCGCCGAGCCGTTGATCGCCGAGAACCCGCCGCAGGCGAACACGGTCGCCATCGCCATGCCGCCCGGCAGGTGCCCGAGCCATACGGCGGCGGCGCGGAACAGCTCGCGGCTCATCCCGGAGCGGCTCACGATCACGCCCATCAGGATGAACATCGGGATGACGCTGAAGTTGAAATCGGTGACGGTCCGGATCGGAGAATGAATCAGCAGCCCGAGCGCCGGCCACCAGCCGTTCAGCCAGGCGAAGCCGGCGACGCCGACGACGCCCAGGCAGACGCCGATCGGCACGCGCAGCAGCATCATGGCGAGCATCGCCGCCAAGCCGACGACGGCGACCAGGGTCTGCTGTTCCATTCAGGCTGCGCTGCGGCGCAGGACCACCACCTGCCACCAGCGCAGGCCGGCGAGGACGAGCGTCACCATGATGCCGACCGCGGCGAGCGAATATCCGATCCAGATCGGCAGGGCGAGGTCGATCGACTTCTCGCCGGCCTTGAGAATGTCGTAGACCTTGAAAGTCATCATGAAGCCGAAGACGGCGAAGAACGCGAGGTTGAGCGAGTACGCGGCGACGTCGATGGCGTAGCGCAGCCGCGCACCGGCCACGGCGTACAGGACGTCCACGGTGATGTGCCGGTCGGCGTAGGTCGCGGTCGCGATGCCCCAGCAGATCGCCACGCCCTGCAGCGTCTGGCCGAGGATGAATCCGTCGGGGATGTGCCCCGCCACCGTGTAGCGCAGCAGCGCCTCGCCGAAGGTGATGGCCGCCACCAGGCCGAGGAACGCCCCCGCCGTGCGCTCGACGGCCGCAATGAAGCGGTTCACCGCCGGGGGCTACTGATACAGGCCGTTATGCTTCTTGAGCGCCGCGACGAGCTCGCTCCACACCTGGTCTGCGTTGTAACCCGCCTTCGTCACCTCGTCCGCCCACTGCTTCCTGAGCGGCTCGGCCGCCTTGCGCCACTGCGCAACCTGCTGCGCGTTGATGGTGTAGGCGACGTGATCCGACAGCGGCTTCACCTTCTGGATGGCGTCGTGATCACGAGCGGCCCACGCGGTTACGATCTTCTTCGTCCAGTCGAGGCCGCAGTGCTGGTCGAGCGCCTTCTTCTGCGCCGCCGACAGGCCGTCGTAGGCCTTGCGGTTCAGGTTCCAGGTGAAGATCGAAACGTAGAGCGGGTTCTCCATGTGGAACTTGGTGACGTCGGCGAGCCGGAACACCGTCAGGCCCTCCCAGGGCACCATGATGCCGTCGACGATGCCGCGCGCGAGCGTCTCGCGCGCTTCGGTGATCTCGACCGCCACCGAGCTGCCGCCGAGCATGCCGATGAAGCGCGACGAGGTGGCGTTGCCGGTGCGGATCTTCAGGCCCTTGATGTCGCCGGGCACCTCGACCTTCTTGCCGCGCATGTGGAAGGTGCCCGGCTCGTGCGTGAACACCAGGCAGGTCCAGACCTCCTTCATCTCCTTCGGCGCGTACTTGAGGTACCACTCCTGGAAGCCGGGCGAACCGTTGATCGTGCCCGTGGTGAGGAAGGGCTGCTCGGCCGCCGCGATCACCGGGAAGCGTCCCGGCGTGTAGCCGGGGTTGACCAGCACGAAGTCGGCGATGCCGTCCTTCGCCATGTCGTAGTGATCGGGTCCCTTACCGAGCTGGTTGGACGGGAAGATCTGCACCTTGAGCGTGCCGTTGGTCGCCTTGGCGAGCGACTCCGCCCAGCCGTAGGTCGACACCACCAGCGAGTGCTTGGGCGGCACCCAGTAGCTGAATTTGAGCGTGACGGGTTTGTCCTGCGCCTGCGCGGCGAACGCGGCGAGCGCGAGTGCCCCAGCGGCGGCGGCGATTGCGCGTTTCATGACCCCCTCCTCACGGGTGGCGATGGTGCGGACCGAGCATAGCAGATGGGCGAGGAGTGGGACAACGCGGCGCGGCGTCCTTCCCCTCCTCCTTGAGGAGGGGTGCCACCGCAGGCGGCGGGGCGGTGCGCTACGGGAGCCAGCGCAGGCTGGCGAAGCCCGGCTCGATGTTCCAGTCGATCTCCTTGCCTGCAGCCCATGCCTGCTCCCATGGATGATCGAGCGCCGGCTCGTGCTCCGGTCGCTCGTCGCGTACTCCGGCGTGCCACTCCGCCATGTGGCGCGCGGCGGTGGCGTCCAGATCGAGGCTGAAGCCGTAGCCGATCCTGCCGTCGCCGGCGAGCACGCGCGTCACCAGCGCCTCGCTCCCGGAAGCGAGCCGCAGCGACTGGGTGTGGATCTGGAACGTTCCGGTCACTCTTGCCGCCGCATGAGCTCGGCGACTTCCTCGTAGATGCTGCGGCGCGCGCCGACGGCAACGATCCGGACAGTACGGCTGGGCCCGGCTACGCGGTAGACCACTCGATATCGTCGAACCCGGAATTTCCACAGGCCCCCGAGTTCCTGCTGCAAAGGTTCGCCGGCAGATGGATTTGCGCCGACTGCGCGAATCGCCGCCTTGATCGCTCGCTTGACGTCCGGAGGAAGATGCCGGATGACCTCAGCGACCTCAGGGGGGATGACCGGGCGTCGGCCTGGCATCAGCGCCGGCGTTTGCGGCGCGGGACCAGAGGTTCGCCGAAGACTTCCTCGAAGGAAAGACCTTTCCCGCCCGCAGCGAAATAGGCCTCGCTTTCCCTGATCTGCTTCATCAGGTCGGGGTCGCTCAGCACATCCAGCGTTTCCTTCAGCCTTTCGTATTCGGCATAGCTGACCAGCATCGCCGCCGGTTTGCCGTTGCGCGTCACGACGATTTCCTCCTCGCGTTCCTGGACGCCGGTGACGAGTTCCGGCAGCCGCGCTTTGACTTCGGAGATGGGCAGTATTTTGGCCATGCGGCCATTAGACCAGAATTCTGGTCACTGGGAAAGAAGCGGGCTCAGCCCGCTGCGCGTTACGCGGCCGTGCAGTTCCCGCCCGAGCGCCTGCTCGCAGAATTCCGCCGTCGCGAGCAGTTCATGGAGATCGATGCCGGTCGGGACGCCCATCGACTCGAACAGATTCACCAGGTCCTCGGTGCACACGTTGCCGGTGAAGCCCGCGCCGTACTTCACTTTCGCGGGATGCCCGCCCACGCCGCCGAACGACGAATCGAAATGCCGGACGCCCGCCTCGTAGGCGGCTACGCAGTTCACCAGGCCGGTGCCGCGCGTGTCGTGGAAATGCGCGATCGGGACGATGCCGTCTATTCCCGACAGGCGCCTGAAGATG
Source organism: Betaproteobacteria bacterium RIFCSPLOWO2_12_FULL_68_20 (assembly GCA_001770655.1). Classification (GTDB taxonomy): domain Bacteria; phylum Pseudomonadota; class Gammaproteobacteria; order Burkholderiales; family SG8-39; genus 2-12-FULL-68-20. The sequence goes on along the minus strand of MERQ01000058.1, from coordinate 50,578 downwards.
TCTTTCACTGTCGCGGGACTAGCAATCCCCGTCGTGTCGCCGATGGCGACGTGAACGACGCCCAGGCCGACGAAGCGCGCCGCGTCTTCGGCGACGACCCCCGGATCAACCCTGCCTTCGAAAGGGCAGCCGAAGGCGACCGAAATGGTTCCCACCAGACGGAAACGCCCTTGCGCCGCGCCGACCATGTCTTCGATGTTCGTCCACTGCTGCGCGCGGCCGCGATTGAGGTTTTTCCGCGAATGCGCCTCGCTCGCGGACACGAGGAGGCTGATCTCGTTCGCGCCGTAGCCCGCCTCCAGGTCCGCCAGCGCGCGCTCCACCGCGCGCACGTTGGCGCAGGTCGCCTTGTAGTATGTGCCGGGCTTCCTGGAAAGACCTTTCAGCAGCTCGCTCGCGTCGGAGAACTGCGGCACCACCTTCGGGTTGGAGTAGGAGGTCGCCTCGACGCGCGGAAAGCCGAGCGCCGCGAAGCGCTCGACGAGCGCCCGCTTCGCCGCCGTGGGCACGAGCTGCGGCTCGTGCTGCAGCCCGTCGCGCGCGAAGCACTCGCACAGGACGACCGGAGTTTCCATGAGATAGTTGATATCATCAACGACCTGGTGTAGGCTGTCAACGCCCGACGGAGTTGCGCATGTCCGCCCCCGCCACCTGGAAATCGAAGTACGTCATCGAGCCGCGCGATGCGCGCACCCAGTCGGCCGGCGTCGAGCCGGGCTACGCGCAGACCGAGTGGCGCTGGCCCTCGCAGCCGCTGCAGCGCCGCCCGCACACGCTCTCGGAGCTCACCGGGCCGCAGGACGTGCTCAAGCGCCTCGCGCCGGTGCGCGGCGACCTCGCCGGCCAGGGCGCGAAGCGCGCCATCGGCCAGCTGATCCACCTCAGGACCCAGGTGGTGGACGAGGACGGCGCGCCGGTGGCGGGCGCCGCGGTCGAGATCTGGCATGCCAACGCGGCGGGAAAGTACACGCACCGCAACGACAGCCACGACGCCCCCCTCGATCCGAATTTCTACGGCGCGGCGCGCATGACCGCGGACGCGGACGGCCGCATCGAGCTGCGCACCATCAAGCCCGGCGCCTATCCCACGGGGGGCGCCGAGCGCTGGTGGCGGCCGCCGCACGTGCATTTCTCGGTATGGGGCAGGGTGTGGCTGTCGCGCCTGGTCACCCAGATGTTCTTCCCCGGCGAGCCGCTCAACGACAGCGACGGTGTGCTGAACGCGATTCGCGACCCGCAGGCGCGCGTCCGGTGCATCGCCCGGCTGCTGCCGCAGACTGAAGGCCCGGAGAACGCGCTCGTGTACGAGTACCGGCTCGTCGTGCGCGGAAGCAGGGCGACACCAGCGTTGCCGTGAAGCGCTTCGTCCCCACGGGCGAGATGACGCTCGGGCCGTTCTTCCCGCGCGAGTTCGGGCAGGGCGCGAACGATCTCACCGCGTTCGAAGGCCGGCCGGCGAAAGGCGAGCCGCTCGAGATCACCGGCCGGGTGGTGCAGGCCGACGGAAGCCCTCTCGACAACGTGGTGCTCGAGATCTGGCAGGCCGACGCGAACGGCATCTTCCGCGACCCTGCCGATCCGCGCTATGCGCAGGCCGACCCGAATTTCTTCGGCTGGGGACGCGCCGCCACCGACGCGCAGGGCATCTACACGTTTCGCACCATCCGGCCGGGCGCGTACCCGGGCCGCGCGCCGCACGTCAATTTCCTGATCCTGTATTCGGGCCTGATGCGCCAGCTGCAGACCGTGATGTTCTTCGAGAAAGCCAGCGACCCGGTGCTCGACGCCGTCGAGCCGGCCGCGCTGCGCGAGCGCCTGATTGCGAAAAGCGAAGGGGCCGCGCGCTACCGCTTCGACATCCGGCTGCGCGGCGAGGGCGAGACGCCGTTCTTCGACGACTGAGCATGCTGCAGAGAACCGCGCCCACGATCCGCGAGCTGCTCTCGTACCGGCTGCACCGCGCGGCGAACCTGCTGTCGCGCAGCGCCGAGCTGCGCTACCGCCGCGGATTCGGCGTCAGCCTGTGGGAATGGCGCACGGTGGCGCTGCTCGGAGGCGCCGAGGTGCCGCTGTCGCTGAACGAGCTCGCCGGCTCCGCCGGCATCCACAAGAGCCAGATGAGCCGCGTGGTGTCCGGGCTCGCGCGGCGCGGCGCGGTGCGGCGCGAGACCGATGCGCGCGACGGCCGCGGCGTGAGGCTGTCGCTGACCGCCGCGGGGCGGCGCCTGTACGCGGGGCTGATCCGCGCCGCCGAGGAGCGCAACGCCGCGTTCCTCGGCTGCCTGAGCGCAAGAGAGCGCGAATGCCTCGAGGCGGCGCTCGACAAGCTCGCCGCGCGGGCGCGCGAGATGATCCGGCTGGAAAAGTCGCAGAGATGAAGACGCGCATCACCGAGCTGCTCGGCATCGAGCACCCGATCTTCCAGGCGGCGATGAGCTGGGCGTCGTCCAGCTCGGCGCTCGCGATCGCGGTGTCGAACGCGGGCGGCATGGGGGTGATCGCCGCCGGCCCGATGCGCCCGGAGGCCTTCCGCCGCGCGCTCGCCGAGATCAAGGCCGGGACCTCGAAACCGTACGGCGTGAATATCCCTCTCACCGATGCGCGCGCCGCCGAGCTTCTCGACATCGCGTACCAGGCGCGCATACCGGTGATGGTCGCCTCGCAGGGAGGGCCGCGCGAGCACCTGGCGCGCTTTCGCGCGATCGGCGCCAAGTGGCTGCACGTGGTGGCCTCGGTCGAGCACGCGAAGAAGGCCGAGGCCGCGGGCGTGGACGCGCTGGTGGTGGACGGCGCCGAGGCCGGCGGCCATCCGCCGCCCTCCGAGGTCGGGACACTGGTGCTGGTGCGCCGGATCATCAAGGCGACCAGGCTGCCGGTGGTGGCGAGCGGCGGCATCGCCGACGGCGCGGGCGTTGCGGCGATGCTCGCGCTCGGGGCGGACGCGGTGCAGCTCGGCACGCGCTTCATCGCCACGCCCGAGGCGAGCGTGCACGAGAACTACAAGCGCGCGGTGCTCGCCGCCGAGGTGGACGGGACGACGCTGGTGGCGCGCGGGCGGCTGCCGATCCGCCAGCTGAAGAACGCCTTTTCCGCGAAATTCGAGGCCGCCGAACGCTCGGGCGCGAGCCGCGAGGAGCTGGAGGCGATCTTCAAGGGCTCGAGCCTCAGGCAGGCGGCGCTCGAGGGCGACGTCGAATGGGGAAAAGTGGAGGCGGGGCAGAGCGCCGGGCTGGTGAACGAGATCCTTCCGGCGGCTGAAGTGCTGCGCAGGCTCGTCGCCGAGGCGGAGGAGGCGAGGAGGAGGCTCGCCTCGCTGTGAAAAAACAGGGACAGACCACGTTTTCGCCGGACCGGAAATTGGGGTCTGTCCCTGTTTTGCGGTTTGAGAACCGCGGCGCTGTTCGCGTGCTCACATTGAACCGCCCCGAAAAGCGCAACGCGTTGAATTCCGAGCTGACGCAGGCGCTGCTGGACGCGCTGCGCGCCGCCGACGCCGACGATTCCGTGGCTTGCGTCGTGCTCACCGGCGCGGGGCAGGGCTTCTGCGCCGGCGCGGATCTCTCGGAATTCAAGGACCTGCAGCAGCCCGGGGCCGCCGAGGCGCGATCCGAGCTGACGATGCAGCTTCATCTCGCCTTTTCGCGCATGAAGAAGCCGGTGGTCACCGCGATCAACGGCGCCGCGATGGGCGGCGGAGCGGGCCTCGCGATCGCCGGCGATCTCGCCGTGATGTCCGCATCGGCCAGAATCGGCTATCCGGAGGCGAAGCACGGCATCGTGGCGGCGATCGCGATGGCGAACCTGGTTCGCCAGGTCGGACGCAAGGCGGCGTTCGAGCTGGTCGCCCTCGGCGAGCCGATCGGCGCCGCGAAGGCGCTCGCACTCGGCGTGGTCAATCGGGTCGCCCCCGATGCGCGAGTGCTCGAAGAGGCGCTCGCGCTCGCCGCGCAGCTCGCCGCGGTCAGCCGCCCGGCGATGGCGGAGACCAAGCGCCTGTTTCACGAAGTCGCCGATCTGCCGCTCGATCGGGCGCTCGAGCGCGGGCGCGAGACCAACAGGCGCATGCGCGCGTTCGACCGCAAATGAAGCCGCTCGAGCAGCTGACGATCCTCGACCTGTCGCGCGTGCTCGCCTGCCCGTTCGCGAGCATGATCCTCGCCGAGCTGGGAGCGAAGGTGATCAAGGTCGAGCAGCCGGGCGCGGGCGACGAAACGAGGACCTTCGAGCCGCGGCTTGCGCGCGACAGCGCGTACTTCTTCGCCTGCAACCGCTCCAAGGAATCGATCACGGTCAACCTGCGCGCCGACGACGGGCGCAGGATCGTGCGCGAGCTCGCGCAGCAGGCCGACGTGCTGGTGGAGAATTTCCCGGTGGGAGCTCTCGGCCGCTCCGGGCTCGACTACGCGACCCTGTCGGCGCTGAATCCGCGGCTCGTGTACGTTTCGTGCACCGGATTCGGCCAGAACGGGCCCTACGCGCACAAGAAGGGCTACGACACGGTGTTCCAGGCGATGGGCGGGATCATGAGTCTCACGGGCGAGAAAGGCGGCGGGCCGGTCAAGCCGGGGCTTCCCGTCGCCGACCTGACCTCGGGCCTTTGGATCGCGATCGCGATCCTCGCTGCGCTCGCCGGGCGCGAGCGGGTCGGACGGGGCTGCCACGTGGACTTCGCGATGCTCGACGGGCAGGTGGCGCTGCTGACGCTCGCCGCGGCGCGCTATTTCGCGCTCGGCGAAGTTCCGCCGCGCCTGGGCACCGAGCATCCGGGGCGCGTGCCGAGCGCGACCTTCCGCTGCAAGGACGGCAAGTACGCGCATGTGACCGCGAGCGACCAGCATTGGGCGCCCTTGTGCCGGGCGCTCGGGATCGAAGCCTGGGGTTCGGATTATCCCGACAACGCCGCACGCGTAGAAAAGCGCGCCGAGGTGACGGCGAAGCTCGCCGAGACGATCGCGAGGCTCGACCGGGCGGCGCTTCTGGAGACGCTCGACCATGCCGATGTCCCGGCAGGCCCGGTGAACGACGTCGCCGAGATCCTCGCCGACCCGCACGTGCGCGCGCGCAACCTGGTCGGAAGCTTCGACTACCCGGGGGTGGGCGAATTCAAGGCGCTCGCGCTGCCGTACAAGTTCCTGGGCTGGGACAATCCCGGGATCGCCGCGCCGCCCATGCTCGGCGAGCACACCGAAAAAGTGCTTTCGGAGCGGCTAGGCTACAGCGCCGAGAAAATTGCCGAGCTTCGGGCAGCGAACGCGATATGAGGCAAGCCGTCCTATACTCGGTCGCGAACGGCATCGCGACCATCACGCTCGACCGGCCGGAGGCGCGCAACGCACTGAACCTTGCGATGTGCGACGGCCTGTTCGCCGCCGCGAAGGCCGCGCTGGTGGACGAGAGCGTACGGGTGGTGTTCGTGCGCGCCAACGGCCCGGCGTTCTGCGCCGGCGCGGACCTCAAGGAGCGCGAGGGAATGGACGAGGACCAGGTGCGCGCGCGGCGCATGAAGGCGTTCGACGCGTACTCCACGCTCGAAGCGCTGCCGATGCCGACGATCGCCGTGGTCCACGGACCGGCGGTCGGCTCGGGCGTCGAGATCGCGGCGGCGTGCGACTTCGTCGTCGCGACGCCGCAGGCGAGCTTCCGCACGCCCGAAGCCCTGCGCGGCACCGTCGGCGCCACGCAGCGGCTGCCGCGCGTGATCGGCAAGCGCCTCGCGAAGGACCTCATGCTGACCGGGCGGACGCTTGGCGCGGAAGAGGCGGCGGCGCACGGCTTCGTTGCGCGGGTGGTGCCCGGGGAGCTGCTCGAAAAGGTGCTGGACGAAATCGCCGCGGCGATCGTAAGCGCCCCCGCCGCGTCGCTGCGGCTCGCCAAGCGCACCATCGACCGGGGCGTTGAGCTGGACCCGAAGGGTGCGCTCGAGACCGAGATCGCGGCGATCGAGGAACAGATCGCCTCGGGCGTCTGGATGGGCCGGCGATGAGCTGGCAGGCGAGGACGCTCGGGGAGATCCTGGAGGAGCAGGCGGCGCACCGCGCCGACGAGCCGGCGCTGGTGACCGAGACCGCGCGGCTCAGCTACCGTCAGCTGCTGCAAAAGGCGAAACGGGCGGCCGGCGCCATGCACGCGATGGGCATCCGGCGCGGCGACCACGTCGGCATTCTCGCCTCCAACGGCGAGCACTGGATCGTGCTGTTCTACGGCGCGGCGCTGATCGGCGCGGTGACGGTGCCGGTGAACACCCGTTTCAAGGCCGCCGAGCTCGCCTTCTGCCTGTCGAAGTCCGACTGCAAGGCGCTGTTCTACGTGGAGAGGTTCCTCAAGCAGGACTTCGCGGCGATGGTGCGCGAGGTGCGCCCGGCCCTGCCGAAGCTCAAGAAGGCGGTGGTCCTCGAGAGCATCGATTTTTCCTCCGGGCCGGCGGCGAGCGAGCGCGTCGGTCCTGAGGATCTCCTGCTCATCCAGTTCACTTCGGGCACCACCGCGGTCCCGAAGGGCGCGATGCTCACGCACCACAACATGCTGCGCAACGCCTGGGCGGCCGGGACGCGCATCGGCATCCGTCCCGAGGACCGCTACTTCAACTGCCGGCCGCTGTTCCACGTGGGCGGCTCGACGCTCTCGGCCCTGATGTCGCTCGTCGCCGGCGCCTGCCTGGTCACCCTTCCGACCTTCGACGCCGGCGCCGCGCTGGCGACGATGGAGCGCGAGCGCTGCACGCTCACCTCCGGGAACGACACCATCTTCCAGATGCTGATGGGCCACCAGGACTTCGCCAAGAGAAAGCTCGTGCTGCGCGGGGGCTGGGCCGCGGCCGGGCCGCAGACGATGCGCAAAATCATCGACGTGCTCGGTGCCAAGGCGATCTGCGCGGCGTACGGGCTCTCGGAGGCCTCGCCCAACGTGGTGATGAGCGACTGGCGCGACCCGGAGGAGCTCAGGGTCGAGGGCCTGGCGAAGCCGCACGAGGGCGTCGAAGTCAGGATCTCGCCCGAAGGCGAGATCCAGGTGCGCGGCTGGAACGTGATGCGCGGCTACTACAACGATCCCGAGCAGACGGCCGCGGCTTTCACCGCTGACGGCTGGCTGCGCACGGGAGACCTCGGCGAGCTCGCCGCCGACGGCCGGCTGCGCATGGTCGGGCGGCTCAAGGACGTGTTCCGCGTCGGCGGCGAGAACGTGGCGCCGGCGGAGGTGGAGGAGGTGCTGCTGGCCCATCCCGCGGTCGAGGCGGCGCAGGTGGTCGGCGTGCCGGACGCGCGCCTGGGCGAGGTTGCGTGCGCCTACGTCACGCTCAAGTCGAGCGGCGGCTGCTCGGAACAGGATCTGGTGGAGTGGTGCCGGGCAAGATGCGCCAACTTTCGCGTGCCGCGCTACCTGAAGATCGTGCCGGACTTCGAGACGATCGGCATGACCGCGAGCGGCAAGGTGCAGAAGGCGAAACTGCGCGAGCACGCCATCCGCGAGCTTGGCCTGCAGCCGGCGCCGCCCGCTAGCGCCGCTCCCGCGACAGGGTGAACCAGGTGCCGGCGAAGATCACCGCCGCGCCGACGAACACCAGCGGATCCAGCGCCTCGCCGTAGGCCGCCGCGCCGACGACGGCGATGAGCGGCAGGCGCAGGAAATCGACCGGCACCACGACCGTCGCGTCGGCGATCCGAACCGAGCGGGTGATGCAGTAGTGGGCGGCGTAGCTGCCGGCGCCGATGGCGAGCGCCCAGGGCAGGTCGGCGAGCGTCGGCCATACCCACCACGGCAGGCTCGCCGCGAGCGACAACGGCAGCTGGATCACCGACATCCAGAACAGCACCGAGGTCGGCCGCTCGCTGGTGGTGAGCTGCTTGGTGAAGATGAACTGCGCGCCGAACGCGAGCGAGCCGAGCAGCATGACGAGCGCCGCCGGGTGGATGAACGACAGCCCGGGCCGCAGGATGATGAGCACGCCGGCGAGGCCCAGGACCAGCATCGCAGCGCGCGGCGGGGTGAGCCGCTCGCCGAGCAGCAGGGCAGCGAGAAGCGCGGTCCACACCGGCATGGTGAACTCGATCGCGAACACGGTCGCGAGCGGGAGGGCGCCGATCGCGTAAACCCAGCACGATTGCCCGACGAAATGCACACCGTTCCTCAGCGCGTGCAGAGGAAAGCGCTGCGTGCGCGGCGAGGCGCCGGCACCGGGCAGGAGCGCCAGGACGATCGCCAGCATCACGACGCTGCGCATGAGCACCACTTCGAAGGCGCCCATATGCCGCAGCAGCTCGCGTGCCGCGATCGCCATGACGGAGAACGACAGCACCGCACCGCCCATCCACAGCGCGCCGCGCAAGGAACGGGATTGGGAGAGCAAGGCGGTATGTTACCTTCCGCGGGCGAATGGGCCGGATTCCGCCCGTCAGCTTCAGCCATGTCGGCATCTTCGTGCGCGACATCGATCGCATGGGCGCTTCTTTCTATACGGGCGCGGTGTAGTCCGGCCACTACAACGTGTCGCGCATTCCCGCTAACATGGCGCCTTTTTCAGCGGGAGGAGCGATGAAACTTGCGAGCTACGTCCTCGAAGGTCGCGCGAGCTTCGGCGCGATCGAGGACGGCAAGGTGTTCGATCTGGGGCGGCGCATCGGCGCGCGGTTCCCTGACCTGCGCGCCCTGGTCGCGGGCGAGGCCTACGAGGAGGCGAAGCGCGCCATCCGCGGCGCGAGCCCCGACGCCTCGATCGAGCACATCGCGTTCCTGCCGGTGATCCCCAACCCGGGCAAGATCTTCTGCGTCGGCCTGAATTACGAGGAGCACGTGCAGGAGACCAAGCGCGACAAGAGCGAGAACCCCTCGATCTTCGTGCGCTGGCCCGAGTCGCAGGTCGGGCACCGCCAGCCGATGCTGATGCCGCGCGAGTCCACGCAGTTCGACTACGAGGGCGAGATCGCGGTGGTGATCGGGCGCGGCGGGCGGCGCATCCGCAAGGAGGACGCGCTATCCCACGTCGCGGGCTACAGCTGCTACCACGACGGCTCGGTGCGCGACTGGCAGCGCCACACCACGCAGTGGACGCCCGGCAAGAACTTCGTCGCCACCGGCGGCTTCGGTCCCTGGATGGTGACGCGCGACGAGATCCCGGACGGCACCAAGCTCGAGCTCACCACGCGCCTCAACGGCCAGGTGATGCAGCACGCCGACACCTCGATGATGATCTTCACCATTCCCGTGGTGATCCAGTACATCTCGACCTTCACGCCGCTCGCCCCGGGCGACGTGATCGCGACCGGCACGCCGGGAGGCGTGGGCTCGCGGCGCAATCCGCCGGTGTGGATGAAGCCCGGCGATAGCGTCGAGGTCGAGGTGAGCCGGGTCGGCACCCTCGTCAACCCGATCGCCAGGGACTAGACTGGCTCCTCCCGCGGGGAGGGGAGAGTTGAGGCAGTTCGTCTACGTCGGCTATCCGTCGCGGGTCATCTTCGGCACGGGCTCGATCGCGCAACTGCCGGCCGAGCTCGACCGGCTCGGCGCGAAGCGCGCGCTGCTCCTTTCGACCCCCGAGCAGTCGGACGCGGTGCGCAAGGTCGGGGCGAGCCTCGGCGCGCGCGCGGCCGGCGTGTACGACAAGGCGGCGATGCACGTCCCGCTCGAGATCGCCGAAGAAGCGCGGCGCTCCGCGGCCGAGCTCGGCGCCGATTGCTGCGTGACCGTCGGCGGCGGCTCGACCACCGGCCTGGGCAAGGCGATCGCGCTCGTCTCCGGCCTGCCGATCCTCGCCGTGCCCACCACCTACGCCGGCTCCGAGATGACCACCATCTACGGTTTGAGCGAAGGCGGTCTGAAGAAGACCGGCCGCGACCCGAAGGTGCTGCCGCGGACGGTGATCTACGATCCCGAGCTCACGCTCACGCTGCCGCCGGCGCTCTCGGCGGCGAGCGGCATGAACGCGATCGCGCATAGCGTCGAGGCGCTCTATGCGCACGACGGCAACCCGATCGTCTCGCTGATGGCCGAGGAGGGAATCCGCGCGCTCGCCGGCGCGCTGCCGCGCGTCGTGAAGGCGCCGGCGAACCTGGAGGCGCGCTCCGAGGCGCTGTACGGCGCCTGGCTCGCCGGCGCGGCGCTCAACTCCGCGGGGATGGCGCTGCACCACAAGCTGTGCCACGTGCTCGGCGGACTCGGGCTGCCGCACGCCGAGACGCACTCGATCGTGCTGCCGCACGCGGCGCGCTACAACCGCGACGCCGCGGCGGAGGCGATGGCGCGCGTGGCTCGAGCGATCGGGGCGGGCGAAGCGGCGGGCGGACTGTACGACCTCGAGTCGGGACTCGGAATTCCGATGCGGCTTTCGGAGATCGGCATGAAGGAAGGCGACATCGAGCGCGCCGCGCGCATTGCGACCGAGGCGCCTTACCCGAATCCGCGCAAGGTCGAGTACGCGCCGGTGCTCGAGCTGCTGCGCGACGCCTACGCCGGCAAGCGGCCGGCGGCCTAGCTTGGAGCACAGCTTCCTCTTCGAGGAAGGCACCTGGCGCGCCGAGGGGGAGTACCGGGACGCCGGCGGAACCGCCTCCCCGGTCGTCGGAGAGACGTTCATCCGACACGAGCCGGGCCGCTGGATCTCCGAAGGAGTGCTGCGGGTGCGCGGCGAGCGGCCCGGCGAGCACCACAACCGCTACGAGATCGAGCCGTTCTCGCCGGGTGCGCGCTCGACGCACTGGATCTCGCACAACCCGACCATCGGCGCGCTGCGCGGCAGGTTCGTGCTGGCCGGCGACGCGATCCTGTCGTTCTACGCGAGCCCCACCGGCCGCTATCGCGGCTTCGAGTGCGTGCAGAAGCTCGACGAGCGCCGCTACACCGCGCGCGGCGCGCTGCTCGAGGAGGACAAGGTGGTCTCGACCTGGGCGCTCGAGCTCACGCAGCTTTCTTCAGCTTCGTGATGTCGGGCAGCGCGATCGGCCGCGCCGACTCGAAGGCGCGCGCCGCACGCAGCACCAGCGCCTCGCCGTAGCGCGGCCCGACGATGTGCAGCCCGACCGGCAGCCCGGCTTTCGTGAGCCCGCACGGAATCGAGGCCGCGGGCTGCTGGGTGAGATTGAACGGGTAGGTGAACGGGGTCCAGTCGGTCCAGCGCTCTTGCCCTTCAGGGAATTCCCGCCCGACGTCGAACGCCGCGATCGCGAGCGTCGGCGTGACCAGCAGGTCGTAGTCGCGGTGGAACAGGTTCATGTGCTCGCCGAGGGCGGCGCGCTTCATCTGGGCCTCGAAGATCTCGGCGGGGGTGATCCTGCTCCCCTGCTCGGCGACCTCGAGGAGGCCGGGGTCCATGAGCTTTCTCTTCTCGGCGGAAAAGTCCTTCAGCATGAAGGCGGCGCCGGAAAACCAGTGCACGCGGAAGATCGGCTCGGCATTCTCGAAGCCCGGGTGCTTCTCCTCCACCATCGCGCCGAGCTCGGCGAAAATCTGCGCGGCTGAGCGAACTAACGCCGCAACTTCCGGATCGACCTTCGCGTAGCCGAGATCCGCCGAGTACGCGACGCGCAAGCCACGCACGCCGTCCTCGAGGCCGACGCGCCAGTCGCGCGCCTCGTGCGGCAGGGCAAGCCAGTCGCGCGCGTCCGCAAGCGAGATCACGTCGAGCATCAGCGCCGCGTCGGCGACCGAGCGCGCCATCGGCCCGGTGTGCGCCACCGTGCCGAAGGGCGAGGGCGGCCACATCGGCACGCGCCCGAACGAGGGCTTGATGCCGAACAGCCCCGTGAACGAGCACGGGATGCGGATCGAGCCGCCGCCGTCGGTGCCGAGCGCGAGCGGGCCCATTCCGGAGGCGAGCGCCGCCGCGGCGCCGCCCGAGGAGCCGCCGGGCGTCTTGCCCGGGTTCCAGGGATTGCGCGTGATCCCGGTGAGCGGGCTGTCGGTGACGCCTTTCCAGCTGAACTCGGGAGTGGTGGTCTTCCCGACGAGCACCGCGCCCGCCTCGCGCAATCGCGCGACCGCCGGCGCATCGTCGTTCCACGGTCCCTTCGGATCGACCGTCTTCGAGCCGCGCAGGGTCGGCCAGCCCCTGGCGAGGATCATGTCCTTGATCGAGACCGGCACGCCGTCGAGCAGTCCCTTCGGCTCGCCGCGCTGCCAGCGCGTCTCGGATTCCTTTGCCGCCGCGAGCGCGTCCGGCGCGATGAAATTGAACGCGTTCAGGCGCGGGTTGATCTCCTCGATCCGCCGCAGGACCGCGCCGGCGACCTCGACCGGCGAGACGGCCTTGGAGCGATAAAGCCGCAGCAGCTCGCTCGCCGTGAGCGAGCAGAGATCGCTCACCCGCGCTCCGCCTTTGCTCTTGCGAGCGCCTTGTCGCGCCACAGCGGCCAGGCGCGCTTGTAGTCCTGGATCGGGGCGGCGGCCCGCACCTCGGCGTCGTCCAGCCAGGCGATGCTTCCATCCGGGCCCGCGAGCGCCATCGCCTGCATCTGCATGCGCGCGGAAAGCTCCAGGTACACGCTGCGGCCCACCGCGCGCGGCAGGTTTTCGCCCACCACCACCGAGCCGTGCCCGCGCATCAGCGCGGCCGGCTTCGCGCCGAGCGTGCGCGCGAGCGCCTGCCCGAGCTGCGGCGTCTTGACGAGCAGGTCGGTGCCTTTCTGGAAGTCGCGGATCTCGAAGTTGGGCAGCCCCTCGCCCACGAACGCGGCCATGTGCCAGATCGGGCGCATCGGCACGCCGGTGACGCTGAACGGCACCACAGAAGGCGAGTGGTTGTGGACCACCGCCATCACCTCGGGCCGCGCGCGGTAGATCTCGCCGTGGATGAACCGCTCGCGCACCGATTCGCGGCCTTCGACCCCCACCGGCGTGCTTCCGAGGTCGTACTCGATCAGGTCCTCGAGCTGCACGCGCTCGGGCGCGATCGAGCGCGCGAGGTAGTACCGGTCCGGGTCGCGCGGCGAGCGCAGGCTGACGTGGCCGTAGGCGTCGATCACGCCGTGCTCGGCGAGGATGCGGTAGGCGGCGACCAGGTCTTCGAGCTGCTCCATTCAGTCGGCCTTGATTCCCGCCGCGGCGACGACGCGCGACCAGCGCGACAGCTCGCGCGCCACGAGCTTGCCCAGGCGCTCGGGAGGGCCGCCGGCGGCGACCATGCCCTGCTTGGCGAGCAGGCCACGCATCTCCGGCTCGGCAAGCAGCGAATCGATCCCCGCATTCACCTTGAGCACCGCCTGCGCGGGCGTGCCGGCCGGCGCGAACACTCCGTACCAGGTCTCGACTTCCAGCTCGGCGAGGCCCAGCTCCTTCAGCGTCGGAACGTCGGGAAAGGCGCTCGAGCGCTCGGCGCTCATCACTGCGAGCATGCGCAGCTTTCCGGACTGCACGTGCGGGGCGGTGGTCTGCAACGCGGTGATGCCGGCCTGGACGTGCCCGCCGACGAGATCCGAGATCGCGCCGCCCATGCCCTTGTAGGGCACGTGCACGAGATCGATGCCGGTCTCCAGCTTGAGCAGCTCCATCGCGAGGTGCTGCACGCCGCCCGCGCCCGGCGTCGCGTAGTGCAGCTTCCCCGGCTGCCGGCGTGCGAGCTCTATGAATTCGCGCATCGATCTCGCGGGCAGGTTCGGGTTGACCAGCACGGCGAGCGCGCTGGTCGCGATCAGGCTCACCGGCGCGAAGCTTTTCGCCGGATCGAAGGGCAGGGCCTTGCTGAGCGCCGGATTGGTGCCGAACGAGGTCGCGGTGAACAGCAGCGTGTGCCCGTCGGGAGCGGACCTGGCGACGAACTCCGCGCCGATATTTCCGGTCGCGCCGATGCGGTTCTCGGTGACGACGCCGACTTTCCAGCGCTCGGCGAGCCTCGGACCGAGCACGCGCGCGAGGATGTCCGCGCCGGTGCCGGGCGTGTAGGGAACGATCAGGTGAACGGTGCGCGACGGGTAGTCCTGCGCGGACGCCGCGCCCGCCAGGCAAACCAGGGCGAGCGCCGCGAAAACTCTCCTCATGCGCTGATTATAATCATTGACCCATGCGCCCCGTCGATACAGAGGTTCTCATCGTCGGGGCCGGTCCGGTCGGGCTGGTGCTCGCCATCGATCTGGGCCGCAGAGGCGTGCGCTGCACGCTGATCGAGCGCAAGCAAGCGCCGCAGTTCCTGCCCAAGATGGAGCGCTGCAACGCGCGCACCATGGAGATCTTCCGCCGCATGGGGCTGGCGGACAAGGTCCGCGCCGCGGGGCTGCGCGCGGACGTCCCGATGGACGTGTTCATCGTCCTGGCCTTGAACCGGCCGCCGCTGCTGCACCTTCCTTTCCCGTCGATGGCCGAGGCGAAGCGCGCGATCGACGCCTGCACGGACGGCACGATGCCGCTCGAGCCGTACCAGCTGATCTCGCAGTACACCCTCGAGCCGCTGCTGAAGTCGGTCGCCGAAACCTTGCCCGGCGTGACGGTGCGCTACGGCTGCGAGTTCTTGTCGTTCGAGCAGGATGATTCAGGCGTCACCGCGCGGGTGAGCGCCGAGAGCCGTGTTTCTGAAGCTCGCGCAGCTTATCTGGTGGGCTGCGATGGCGGCGCGAGCGCCGTGCGCGAGCAGCTCGGCATCGCGCTCGCCGGCGAAAGCCTGATGAAGTTTCGCCAGGCGCTATACCGCTGCGATGAGCTCTTCGACCGCATTCCGATCGGAGACGGTCCGGGGCACGGCCGCCACTATCACGTCGCCGACGACCGGGCGACGTTCCTCATCATGCAGGACTCGACCCGGCACTGGACGCTGCACGCGGTGGTCGAGCGCGATGAGGACATGGCGCGGCAGTTCGAGAAGACCGTCGGTGTGCCGGTGAAATACGAAATGCTCTACGTCGGCAAGTGGCAGCAGAACCTGCGGCTGGCGGAGTCCTACGGCAAGGGGCGCGTATTCCTCGCCGGCGACGCCGTGCATCTCGTCATTCCGACCGGCGGCCTGGGCATGAACAGCGGCGTCGGCGACGCCATCGATCTCGCGTGGAAGCTCGCCGCCACGCTGCAGGGCTGGGGCGGGCCGAAGCTGCTCGCTTCCTACGAGATCGAGCGGCGCCAGGTCGGTGAGCGCAATGTCGCGGCGTCGCGCTATGCATCGCTCGGCCGGCGAAAATGGCGCGGCGAATACCGGCCGGAGATTTTCGACGACACGCCCGCCGGAAAGGCGGCGCGCGGCAACCTGATCAGGGTGGCGGACGTGGAGCAGAGAAAGTCGAACGAGATGATCGGCGCAGAGCTCGGCTACCGGTACGTCGGCTCGCCGACCATTTGCGAGGAGCCCGGTGGGCCGGAGCACGAGTTCCGGAAGTACGTTCCGACAACCTGGCCGGGCGCGCGCCTGCCGCATGTCTGGCTGGAGGGCCACGTCGCCATTCAGGATCGCATTGGCGGCGGCTATACGCTGCTTCGCCTCGGCGGCACTCGGGAGGACACATCGGCGGTCGAACGATGCTTCAGCGCCTTCGGCGCCCCGATGAACGCGCTCGATATCCCCGATGCGACCGCTCGCGACCTCTACGGCTTTGACCTCATCCTGCTGCGGCCGGACCTGCACATCGTCTGGCGCGGCAACCGCGCTCCCTCGGCGCCGCAGCAGCTCGCGGCACTTGCGACCGGACATCCGGCCTGAAAGCCGGCGGGCGTTACGATTGGTCCTAGGAACCTGGGCGGGTCACGGGGAGTTTGAAGCGATGAACACGAAAGAAATTACACAACTGGCTCAAGGACGGAAGGTGCTCGATGTTGGATGTGGCCGGGACAAATTTCCCGGATCGGACGGCATCGACTATGCGGTGAATAGCGTGGCGGATGTCATGCACGATCTGGACGATTTTCCTTATCCCATCCCTGATGATACCTATGAGGTGATTCTGTGTCGAAATGTGATTGAGCATGTACCCGACGTGGTGGGTTTGATGGAAGAGATTCACCGCGTTGGAAAGAATGGTGCGGATGTCATTATCACGACGCCTCATTTCTCGAGTCTGTATTCGTATCAGGACCCGACGCATGTTCGCCACCTCGCGTACGACTCCATGGAGTATTTCATCGAGAATACAAAGCATTCGAATTTTTATTCCGACAAGCGTTTCCGGATGGTGAATCGAGAAATGGATTTTGGCAAATCCTTCCCCTTCTCGCTCATTGCGCGAGGTCTATTCGCACTTTCTCACCACAAATACGAGAAGCATTTCGCTTTCATGTTCCCGGCGAACAGCATTTCATTTCACTTGCAGGTTACGAAATAGATTTCAGGGGTTACTGTCAGGATGGGCCACGTCACATCGGTAATGAGCCGGATGGTCTGTCGCCAACTGATTGCGGTCGTTCTGCTTGCGGCCGGCTGCGCGTCCGTACCGGGACCTGCGCCCCGTCCCGGCTCCCTGGCGACAGGTTCGGCCAGATGGGCTTATGCCATCGCACAGCCATCGATCGGCGCGTTCGCGCAGGACGCTCAGCTTCACGCGATCATCGGCGCGCAGGTGTATCGCGACGGGCGACTGCCCTCCAACGCGGGGGATTGGAGCTTCGTTGCCTGGAGCCCTGGCCTGAGGCAGGCTTTTCAGGTCACGGTCAAGTTCGATGGAAGCTCCTCCACCATGACGCGCAGCGCGAATACAGCGCCCTCACAGAACGGCCAGCCTCTGGCGCAGTCCTGGGCCGACAGCACGACCGTCTTCGCTGCCGCCGCTCCGTATCTTGCCTGCGGCGTCACGCATGCCCGTCTCGCCAACCTGAACCTCGCCAGCTACGCCGAAGCGCCGAGTCAATCCGTGTGGGGGCTCAACTTTGACGCGGGCCAGAATCAGCTCGTCAAGTGGGACGGCGCGTATGTCGGCGCGCAGGGAGCCCCCAACGCGCCTTGTGCGGCGAACTTGAAGTCCGATTTCCTGAAGTCGGACGCTTGCGCGAACCTCGTCGCGTCCGGAACCGCATACGACATGGACGATCCCGCGTGGCTCATCAACGTATCCGATCAGAACAGGGAAACCTGCGCCTACAAGTTCTTCTCCGGCTTCAACATGCTGGGCTACAACACGATGGCGGGAAATCCCAGTTTGCAGAAACCCCAGGTCGCGGTCCTGCAGCAGTTCCAGAACCAGCGCGGTCTGCCCGTTTCGACGCTCGTGACGGTCGATGGGCTCGGGCAACTCGACTCATTGCTCGTTCCGCGCGAGATCAAAATCGCAGCGGTCGCCGCGACGTTCCCCTTGTACGGTCGCATGCAGCCGTTGCATCGCAACGACGTATCGAAGAACTGGGTTGCGTACATTTACATGCTGCCGATGAGTGTCTTGCCGGCGCATCTGCGCATGGGGGATGTGGAGACGACCCAATGCATCTGGGGGCAATGCCTCGGATTCCTCCAGGACGCGAACGGCGTGGACCTGCCCTGCCAGCAGGGGGGCTGCTACACCACGGACTTGACCGTGGACTATCGATTCGCCGGCGCTTATTTCGATCCGAGGCGAAATCATGCCGCGCTCCCCAGCGCCGCTGCCGATGTCGGCGCTGTCTTGCATGAGTACGCGCACTACCTCGACGCAGCTCTTGGCTCGACATATCCACCCAATCCTCTCCTGGGTAGCGTGGCCACGTCCGGGTTCTACGACATTTCGTACGATATGAGCCAGGCGCAGGGTGCTTGCGCTCCGCGCAGGAGCACGAACCCTCAAGACTGGATCACCAGGTACGGCTTCGCTGGCGTCCCTGGAGGATGCATGCAGGGAAAGGTTTTCATCGCCGAGGAATGGGCCGAGGCGTTCTCGATGTACGTGGCCGCGGGCAGGAACTTCCGCGCGGCAAAACGCCGTCATTGCGCAGAAGTACAATTGGCTGAAGACGAACGTGTTCCAGAACATCGAATACGATACGGATCTCCAGCGCGGCGTCGAGAGCGGTTGCAACGACGTTCCCGGCTATGAGCAATCGCAACCCGGATATGCCAGCTGCAGCGAAAGCTACATCTGGGACGCCGAGCTGAGAATCAATTAGCGGAGTCGAGGAGGAGAGGCTCGCGATGCCCAGCCGCATTCTCGCCACCCACGTCGGCAGCCTGATCCGCCCGCCCGCGCTGGTGGAATTCCTGAAGAAGACCGAGGCCGAGCAGCCGGTGGACGAGGGCGCCTACCTCGCCTGCCTGAAGGATTCGGTTGCGGAGGTGGTGCGCCAGCAGGCCGGGGCGGGCGTCGACATCGTGAGCGACGGCGAGTTCGGCAAGGGCGTGAGCTGGGCCTACTACATCCACAAGCGGCTCGACGGCGTCGAAATCCGCGCGATGACGCCGGCGGAAGCGAAGAGGCCGGAGATGAACATCATCGTCGGGCGCGACCGCCAGGCGTTCCCCGAGTTCTACGCCGAGTACGACCCGCCGGGCTTCACGCGCCGCAACACCATGGCCACCGTCATCAAGGGCCCGGTCTCGTATTCCGGACACGCCGAGCTGAACCGCGACATCGGCAACCTGAAGGCGGGCCTGGCGAAGGTGAAGGTCGTGGGCGGCTTCCTGCCGGTGGTCGCGCCGGCGAGCGCGCTGCCGAACGTCGTCAATGAGCACTATTCCGACGAGCGCAGCCTGCTGTTCGGGATCGCCGAGGCGCTGCGCACCGAGTACCGGGCGATCGTCGACGCGGGGCTCACCGTGCAGATCGACGACGCGTTCCTCCCGTACATGCACGAGAAGCTCGTCCCGCCGATGACGCTCGCGCGGTACCGCAAGTGGGCGCAGGTGCGGATCGATGCGCTGAACCACGCGCTCGAGGGCATCCCGCCCGAGAGATCGCGCTACCACATCTGCTGGGGAAGCTGGAACGGGCCGCACGTCTTCGACGTAGAGATGAAGCACATCGTCGATCTGCTGCTCAGAGTGAACGTCGGCCACTACAGCTTCGAGGCGGCGAATCCGCGCCACGAGCACGAATGGCGCGTATGGGAGAAGGTGAAACTGCCGAAAGGCAAGGTGCTCATCCCGGGCGTCATCAGCCACGCCACCAACATCGTCGAGCACCCGGAGCTGGTTGCCGAGCGCTTGGTGCGCCTGGCGAAGCTGGTCGGGCGCGAGAGCGTGATGGGCGGCACCGACTGCGGCTTCGCGCAGAGCCCGTTCACGCGGCGCGTGCACCCGAGCATCATGTGGGCGAAGCTCAGGGCGCTCGCCGAAGGGGCGAAGATCGCGACGCGGCAGTTATGGGGCAAGCCCGCGCGGCGCGTGGTCAGCGCTCGAGGAGCCAGGCGCCGCCGAGCGTAGACGGGGGACTAGCAGTTTGTTGAAAATCGCTGTCGATGCACCGCGCACTCGAAATCGGACCACAACATGTAGGCACGCGGATCATCGTACAGGGCTATGTAGTAGCTCATCGCGGAGTGATCTGAACGGAAGATGTGAATTTCAACAAACTGCTAGGGCAATGTTGGAGTGCTTAGGATGAAGATCGTTACTCTTTCAGTGGCGACGCGCGAGAGCGTGACTCGGCGCGCAGTCGACGCGTTCTCGAGCAAACGCCGGGGATCGCACATTTCGTTCGCTTCTGCCGATCTGCTGTGGAAGGTCCTGACGGCCAAGCGCTGGGAGCTGCTCAAGGCCATGGCCGGCGGCGGGGCGATGACACTGCGTGAAGCGGCGCGCCGTGCGGGCCGCGACGTCAAGGCCGTGCACGGGGACGTGCACGCTCTGCTCGCCGCAGGCGTCTTGCGAAAGGATGCGCGCGGGAAGATCGAGTTCCCGTTCGGCGCGGTGCGGGTTGACTTCTTGCTCAAGGCCGCGTGATGGGCGCTCGGCTGCGCGTCAAGCTCGAGAAGCGCAGACAGCTTCTCGTCGCCGTCCCGGTTCAGCGACGCGCCAGACTGACGGCAAAGACCGTGGAGCGAATCCGAGAGAAGCTGCTAATGGAACGCGTGGCGGCCTGCGCGAGATCCTGACGCCCGGTTCATTCGTGCGGCGCGACCACGGCTCCCCGCAAGCCGGCACGCTCGATCGCCTGCTTCACCAGGCCGCCCGCTTTCGCTTCCTCGATGAACCGGCGCGCGTAGGCGAGCGCGGCGGGGTTCCGGTGCTTCGGCATCGCGAGCGCGGCCCCCTCGGACCCTGGCCTGCCCTCGAGCACCCGCGAGCCGGGCAACTTCGCGGACACTGCGTACATGTTGGGTTTCAAGCCCGCGACCGCGTCGGCCTTACCGGTGCCGAGCAGGTCGAGCGCGCCCCGTATCGCCGCGGTGCGGACCAGCGTGGCGCTCTTCAGCGCCCGTGTCAGAAAAAAGTCGGGCGAGCCTTTTTCCACCACGGCTAGGCGCATGCCGGCACGATCGATCTCGCCGATGTCCGAGATCTTCGATCCCAAGGGGACGAGGTAGCCGTACTCGACTTCGAGGTGGTTGGCTGTGAAATCGAGAAAGCTGCGGCGCTCCTGGGTCACACCGACAAACGCAACGTCCCACTCCGCTGCCTTGCCCGCCTGCAGCATTCCAGCGATCGTGGGATAGATCAGCGGCTGGAACGGGACTCCAAGCCGGGCGGCGAGCGCCTTGCCAAGGTCGTGCGCAACCCCTCTCATCTCGCCCGAGGCCGCGTCCTTGACGACGTGCACGGCGTTTACGTCGAGCAGGGCTACGCGAAGCTTTCCGCTCGGCGCCAGCGCCTGGCGCGCTTCGGCGCTCGGATCGCTTTGCATGCCGGCGCAGCCGGCCAGGAGAAGCGTGCACAACAGTGCTGCGACGATGCGCGTTCCGTTCATCGCTGTCTCCTCATTCATCGGCCCGGAATCCCGACGCCTTGACGATCGGCGCCCATCGGGCGCTGTCCTCCGCCATGCGGCGCGCAAGCTCGTCGGCCGTGCTGCCGACCGGCTCCAGGCCGACCGCGAGCAGCTTCTCGCTTACTTCGGGAGCGCGCAGCGCCGACCCGATCGCGGCGGAAAGGCGATCGATAGCCGGGCGCGGCGTTTTGGCGGTGGTGTGAAACGCCTGCCAGCCCGAGCCTTCGATGTCCGCGAAGCCGAGCTCCTTGAACGTCGGCACGTCGGGCGCGACGCGCGAGCGCCGCGCGCCGGAGGTCGCGAGCACGCGCAGCTTCCCCGACTCATGAAGCTTCACAAGCTCCGAGAGTGCGGTGATCGCCGCGGGCACCTGCCCGCCGATCAGGTCCGTCACCAGCGGCCCGCCTCCCTTGTAAAATACCGGAGAAAGCGCCACGTCGGCGGCGCGCGCGAGCATCACGCCGAAGAAATGCGGCGGACCGCCCGCGGTCGGCAGGCCGTAGGCGTCGTTGGCCGGATTGGACCGCACTCCCGCGATGTACTCGTGCACGGTTTTGGCCGGCGACCCGGGCCCGACGGCCAGGGCGAGATCGTAGTTTGCCGCGAGCGATACCGGCGCGAAGTCCCTGGCCGGGTCGTACCTGAGCTTCGAATGCGTGAGTGGCGCGAAAACGGTCACCACGATCGGCGAGACCATGAGCGTCCTGCCGTCCGGCGCGGCGCTCTTCAGCGCCTCGGCGGCACGGACGCCGCTGCCGCCAGGCCTGTTCTCGACGACCACGGACGCGCCTAGCGAAACCTTCAATCGCTCGGCGACGAGACGGGCAATCAGGTCGGAGCCTCCACCCGGCGGGAACCCGACCAGGATGCGAATGGGTCCATCCTGCGCCGCGACGGAAGCCGCAATGGCCAGGCCCACTGCGCCAAGAAACGCCTGGAATCCCGGGTTCACCGCTCCACGCTACGAGCTTCCCGCAGCCCGGGCAACGGAATTATTTCCCTACCAGTGGCTCGGCAGCTTCTTCAGTATGGTGATGCGTCCACCGTCGGCCTCGATGTAGCCGCCGCGCGCCAGGTCGCGCAGCACCCGTCCGACCATCTCGCGAGTCGCGCCGATCCGCTGTCCAATCTCGGCGTGCGTCAGGCGCTCGCTCACCTGCCCGCCGTCACCGGCGCCGGCAAGCAGCAGCTTTACGACCCGACCGTACACATCGTCCATCGTCAGCATCCTGGCGCGCGCGATCATGCGCCGCAGCCGCGCCACGACGCTCATCAGCATGACCACTGCGATCTGCGGATGGCGCTCGAGCAATCGCATCAGGTCCTCCCTCCGGATCGAAGCAAGGCGCATATCCGAGATCGCGACATGCGAGACCAACGTCGGCTCTCCGGTCAACGCCTGGTCCGGGAAGTGCATTCCCGGCTCATCGATGCCAAGCTTCAGCTGGTGCCCCTCCTCGTCGCGCCAGAACCCCTGAACGCGCCCCGACAGGATGAAATTGAAATACTCCAGCCGGTCGCCCTCGGTCGCGACTATCGCGTCCTTCGCGTAGGAACGCGCCGTGAAGAGCTGCGCCGCGGCCCGCAGGTCATCCCGCGAAAGCAAGGCGAAAGGGGGTAACGCTGCGAGTTCCTCGATGGTCGGGCTCGTCATGATCGCAGCTCGTATCCCGAGGGCGGTAAGGAGCGACTAGCGCTCGAGGAGCCAAACGCCGCCGAGCGAGGGCGGCAGGGCGACGGAGTGCCGATCCGCGCTTTGCGTCACCCCGAGTCCGGCTCTCGCACAACGGTCGGCGAAAGCCTTCGGATCGCCGCATTTCAGCGCATATCCGGCAAGCGCCGGCGCGGCGGGCGATCCCCCGAGAAGATCCGCAATGGATTGCGACGTGCCGACAAGGACGCGGCCGCGCGCGACGTCCAGCCGGACGAGATTTCCTTCAGGGAAAGGCAGCAGCCCGGAAAACCGCGCCCAGCGAGCGGCGACCGTGACAGGATCGTCAGCGACCACGAACACTGCTGAAAGACCGAGCATGCCGTTCGTGTGTCCGAGATATCGCGGCTGCCAGATGTTCTCCGGCGTGAGCTGCTCGACGTACTGGATGCGCCCCTCGGGCATGTTCTCGGGCGGCACGTAGACCACGTCGAAACGCGCCTCGCGCGTCTCGCCGTTCACGTCCAGCTCGCGCTCGAGCCGCACCAGCGGCGGCGGCTCGAAGCCGTGATCGGCGAGCCGGGTGTGCTCGAATTCGGCGGTGGGCGTACCGAAGCAGGCGAGGTGCACGCCCGCGTAGCGCGCCATGTCCGCGCGCACGCGCCGCGCATTTTCCGTGTCGAGCGTGGGCGCGAGGATTTCGACATAGCCTTCTTCGAACATCACGCAGCGGTTGGAAGTGCCGGCCGGGCCGTCCTGATTGTGGTGCGCCGACTCGGGCGTGACCACGAAGCCGAGCGATTCGAGCAGCTTCGCCGCCGCGCCGAGGTCTTCGACGAAGTGCGCGACGTGATCGAGAAACAGCTCGCCCGCGGGGGGCTTCTGCCGTTCGGCGGCGTTCATGTCGCGCTAATATAACCGCATGAACAAGCTGGTCGAGCCTCAGGCCGCGACGCTCACCGGCGCCGAAGCGGTGGTGGAGATGCTCAAGGCGCACGGCGTCGAGGTGATCTTCGGCCTGTGCGGCGACACCAGCCTTCCGCTCTACGACGCGCTCGCGCGGCTGCCGCACGGCATGCGCCACGTGCTCACGCGCGACGAGCGGCACGCGGCCTACATGGCAGATGGCTATGCGCGCGTGAGCGGCAAGGTCGGCGTGTGCGAAGGGCCTTCGGGCGGCGGCGCGACCTACATCCTGCCGGGACTCGTCGAGGCGAACGAGTCATCGATCCCCATCCTCGCGATCAACACGGACATCTCCGTTTCCTCGCGGAATCGATTCACGCTGACGGAGCTCGACCAGGGTGCGCTGGTGAAGCCGCTCACCAAGTGGAACGCGGTGCTGGATCGCGCCGCCGACATTCCGCGAACGTTGCGCTCCGCGTTCGAGCAGATGACGACGAGCCGGCCGGGCGCGGCGCACATCGCGCTGCCGTTCGACGTGCAGAGCGGGCCGGTCGAGCGCTCGGAGGTCTGGGCCGATCCCACGCTCGGGCGCTATCCCTCGCGACGCGTCGCGCCGGATCCGTTCTACGTCGAGCTGGCGGCAAAGCTGCTGCGGCGCGCGAAGAGCCCGGTGTTCATCTGCGGCGGCGGCGTGGTGATCTCGGGCGCCGAATCCGAGCTCGGCGGGCTCGCCGAGCAGCTCTCGGCCCCGGTCGCGACCACGATCAGCGGCAAGGGCTCGATCGACGAAGAGCACGCACTCGCGGCGGGGGTCGTCGGCTCGAACGGCGGCACGCCCGAGACCCGCTCGATCGTAGACGCGGCCGACGTGGTGGTGTTCGCGGGCTGCCGCGCCGGCTCGGTGACCACCGAGCGCTGGCGCCATCCTGCTCCGGGACAGGCGAAGATCGTTCATCTCGACGTCGATCCCGCGGTGATCGGCGCGAACTACCGCGTGGACGTCCCGCTCGTCGCGGACGCGAAGCTCGCGCTTGCGGCGCTGAGCGAAGCGCTCGACGGGTTCGAGCGAGCCGGCGACTCCTCGATCGTGGCGAAAGCGAAGGCGAAGAAATTCGCGAAGTTCGGGCGGCTTGCCGAATCAAATGATTCCCCGATCAGGCCGGAGCGGGTGGTGGCCGAGCTCGCGAAGGCGCTCGACCCGGACTCGATCGTCGTCGCTGATCCCGGCACTCCGTGCCCTTACCTTTCGGCCTATTACGTGGTGCGCGGCACCGGGCGGCGCTTTTTCTCGAACCGCGCGCACGGCGCGCTCGGCTATGCGCTTGCCGCCTCGGTCGGCGCTCATTTCGGGCGCCCCGCGGTGAAGACGGTCGCGGTGATGGGCGACGGAAGCTTCGGCATGTGCGCGGGCGAGCTGGAGACGCTCGTGCGACTGAAGCTGCCGGTCACGCTGGTCGTGATCTCGAACTCGGTCTACGGCTGGATCAAGGCGGGGCAGCGCGCGGGCTACGGCAAGCGCTATTTCTCGGTGGACTTCGGCGTCACCGACCACGCGAAGGTGGCACAGGCGTATGGAATCAGAAGCTGGAGGGTCGAGAATCCGAACGGGCTGGGACCGGCACTCGAGCAGGCCCTCGCTTACGCCGGACCGACGTTGATCGACGTAGTTTGCCAGCCGCTGCACGAGGCGGCCGCGCCGGTCTCGGAGTGGGTCGCATGATCGAGCGCAGCCACCACGACATGGGCGGCCTGCCTGCCGGGCCGGTCGAGCGCGGCGAGCACGATTACGCCGAGTGGGAGCTCCGCGTGGACGCGCTGATGACGCTGCTTACGGGTGTGAGGAGCGCAAAGAAGCTCATGACCGTGGACGAGCTGCGCAAGAACATCGAGGCGCTCGCCCCCGACGCGTACGACACGATGAGCTACTACGAGCGCTGGGTGATCTCGATCACGCAGACCCTCATCCAGCGCGGCGTGATCACGACCGAGCAGCTCGCGCGCAAGATGCTGGAGGTGGAAAAGCGTGGACGTTGAGCGGAAATTCCGGCCGGGCGAGCGCGTTCGGGTGATGAAGGCCTACCCGCTCGGCCATGTGCGCACGCCGTATTACGTGCGCGGCTGCACCGGTACGATCGAGCGGCTGTGCGGCGCGTTTCCCAATCCCGAGGAGCTGGCGCAGATGCGCGACGGCCTGCCTGCGCGGCCGCTCTACCGCGTGCGATTCCTCCACAGGGACCTGTGGCCCGGCTACGGGGGAGACCCGGCCGACGTGGTGGAGGTCGAGATTTTCCAGCACTGGCTGGAGGCCGCGTGACCGATCGCGGCAGCTATCAGCCGCTCACCTACTTCCAGCTGATGGAGGTGAGCCTGCGCGAGCTGCTGGTGGAGAAGGGCGTCGTGACCGACGCGCAGGTGGACGAGACCCTCGAGGACATGCGCCGGCGCGGCCCGGAACGCGGCGCGCGGGTGGTCGCGCGCGCCTGGACTGATCCGGAATTTAGGAAACGGCTGCTCGCGGACGGCACCGCGGCCTGCGAGGAGCTCGGGCTGGACGTCCCCGCGCTGCGCCTGGTGGTGGTCGAGAGCACGCCCGAGGTGCACAACGTGATCGTGTGCACGCTGTGCTCGTGCTATCCGCGCATGCTGCTGGGGCTTCCGCCCGACTGGTACAAGTCGCGCAATTACCGCTCGCGCGTGGTGCGCGAGCCGCGCATCGTGCTCGCGGAGCTCGGCCTGGAGGTGCCCGGCGACGTGCAGATCCGGGTGCACGACTCCACCGCCGAAATGCGCTATATGGTGCTGCCGCTGCGCCCGCCCGGGACCGGGGGCTGGAGCGAAGAGCGCCTCGCTTCCATCGTGACGCGCGACTGCATGATCGGCGTCGCCGTTCCAGAGGTGACTCGATGACGAGCAAGCTCTTCACCCCCCTGCAGCTCGGCGGCGTCGTGCTGCCCAACCGCATCGTCGTGTCGCCGATGTGCCAGTACTCGGCCGACGACGGCTGCATGAGCGACTGGCACATCGTGCACCTCGGGAGCCTCGCCTGCTCGGGCGCCGGGCTGGTGGTGGTCGAGAAGACCGGCGTCACGCGCGAAGGGCGGATCACCCACGGCTGCACCGGCATCTACAGCGACCACAGCGAGGCGGCGATGGCGCGCGTGGTGCAGGTGTACCGCGGCATCACCAAGAACCCGATCGGCATCCAGCTCGGCCACGCCGGGCGCAAGGCCTCGGCGCACTTTCCCTGGCACGGCGGCAAGCCCCTTGCCGCGCACCAGTCTCCATGGCAGACGGTCGCGCCTTCGCCGGTTCCGTTCGGCGAGGGATGGCATGTACCCGGAGAGTTGACGGTTTCCGATTTGAAAAACCTGGTCGAGGCGTACGTCGGCGCGGCGCTGCGCGCCAAGCGCGTCGGCTTCGACGTGCTCGAGGTGCACTCGGCGCACGGCTACCTGCTGCACCAGTTCCTGTCGCCGCTCTCGAACCGGCGCAGGGACGAGTACGGCGCGAACCGCATGAAGTTCCCGCTCGAGGTGGCGCACGCGCTGCGCGAGGCGTGGCCGAAGGAGCGCGCGCTCGGCGCGCGCATCAACGCCACCGACTGGGCCGAGGGCGGCTGGCAGCCCGAGGACGCGGTGGCCTACGCGCGCGAGCTCAAGCGCGCCGGCTTCGACTTCGTGTGCGTCTCGAGCGGCGCCACGGTGCCGCACGCGAAGATCCCGGTCGCGCCCGGCTTCCAGGTGCCGTTCGCCGAGAAGGTGAGGAAGGCGGTGCCGGGGATCGCGGTGCGCGCGGTGGGGATGATCCTCGATCCCGGCCAGGCCGAGTCGATCGTCGCCTCCGGGCAGGCCGACATGGTGGCGCTCGCTCGCGGCATTCTCGACAACCCGCGCTGGGTGTGGCACGCAGCGGAGCGCTTCGGCGTGACGCTCGATTATCCGCCGCAGTACGCGCGCAGCCGCTACGACCAGTGGCCGGGCGCGAAGATCGTGCGGCCGCGCGAGACCGTGTAGCTCCGGGGCTACGACCCCTTCACCACCGCAAGCCTGTTCTCGACCGACCTGACGCCCTCGACGCCGGCGGCGATTCGCGCGGCGCGCGTGCGCTCTCCGGAGGTCGCGACGGTGCCCCAGAGCGAAATCACGCCTCCGGTCGCGCTCACGAGCCGCTGACGGCGACGTTGTTGTTGACCGCCTTCACGCCCTCGACCGCGAGCGCGATCTGCTCGATCTTGGCGCGCTCGGCGGGCTGCTGGACGGTGCCTTCGAGCGACACCACGCCGTTCTTCGACTCGACGTCGATCTTGAGAGAGTCGACGCTCGGCTCGGCGACCAGCGCCGCCTTCACGCGCGCGGCGAGCGCCGCGTCGTCGATCGATTTCGCCGCCTCGCCGGCCTTGCCGACGACGGCATCCTTCGCCTGGTCGAGCGTCCGTCCGGCCTGCTCGGCCGACTTGTCGATGCTCTGGCCGACCTTTTCGGCCGGGCCTTCCTGGCCGCAGGCCGCGAGCGCGAGGGCCACCGCGGCGGCGACTGCGAGCCAGTACAGATTGCGCTGCTTTGTCACGATGTGTTTCGATTCCACGACAGTCTCCTGTTCGTGCGATGGGTATTTGCGAGTGCTGCGAAAACCGTGCCACGCGAGGGACAGCGGGTAATCAGCCGCTTGCGCAGGCGCTGCGGCCGCCGACTGTCGCATCCCTGCGACGGGCCGCTCAGTCGAGCGTGCGCTTGTAGAACCCGAGCCCGATCGAGATCACCACCAGCATGAAGACCGCGATCGGCCAGATCTGCGGCCACAGCTCGTCCAGCCCGTTGCCCTTGAGCATGATGCCGCGCACCAGGACGAGGAAATGCGTGAGGGGCAGGAGCGACCCGAGCCACTGCGCCCACTCCGGCATGCCGCGGAACGGGAACATGAAGCCCGAGAGCAGGATCGAGGGCAGGAAGAAGAAGAACGTCATCTGCATCGCCTGCAGCTGGTTCCTGGCGATCGAGGAAAAGGTGATGCCGAGGGTGAGGTTGGCGGCGATGAAGAGCAGCACTACGGCGTAGAGCAGCGGCGCGTTGCCGCGCATCGGCACCTCGAACAGCGTCAGGGCGAAGCCGAAGATCAGCGTCACCTGGATGAGCCCGATCAGGATGTAGGGCACGATCTTGCCGGTCATCACCTCGATCGGCAGCGCCGGCGTGGCGAGCAGGTTCTCGAAGGTGCCGCGCTCGCGCTCGCGCGTCATGGCGAGGCCGGTCATCAGGATCATGGTCATGGTGAGGATGGTGCCGAGCAGCCCCGGGACGATGTTGTAGGCGGTGACGCCCTCCGGGTTGTAGCGCCGGTGCACGCGCAGCTCGAACGGCGGCTCGGCGCCCGCCAGATCGCCGAGCGACCCCTTCAGCTCGCGCGCGAGCGCGCCGGAGGCGATCTGGGCGAGCGCGGCGATGGCATTGCCGGTGGCGGACGGATCGGAGGCGTCGGCCTCGATGAGCAGCACCGGCTTCTCCCCGCGCACCAGCTTCCTGCCGAAGTTCTCCGGGATGCTGACCACGAACTGCGCCTCGCCGTGGGCGAGCAGCTCCTCGGCCTCGGCCTCGCTCGACACGCGCTGCGTGATGCGCCAGTAGCCGCTGTTCTGCATCGCCGCGAGCAGCGTGCGCGAGTACTGGCTCGAATCGGCGGCGAGCACCGCGGTGGGCAGCCGCTTCGGGTCGGCGTTGATGGCGTAGCCGAACAGGATCAGCTGCAGCACCGGGATGCCGATGATCATGCCGAAGGTGAGCCGGTCGCGCTTGAGCTGGATGAACTCTTTCGACATGATCCCCACCCAGCGCGACCACGAGAATGCCTGGAAGGTCACTGGAGGTTGTCCGGGGCGCCCTGCATCAGGTGGAGGAACACGTCTTCCAGAGTGGGGTCGGCGCGCCGCCAGTCGATCCCCGGCTCGTCGCGGAACGGCGCGATGGCGCGCTCGAGCGCGGCGTCCTCCTCGCCCATCACGTGCAGCGTGTTGCCGAACGCCGTGACGTGGCAGATCTCGGGGACGTGCTTGAGCTTCGCGGCGAGCGCGCTCAACTGCGCCGGCGTGCCGGACACCGCCCAGGTGCTGAGATGAAAGAGGTGCAGCACCTCGTCGGGCGTGCCCTTGGCGAGCAGCCTGCCGTCGGCGATGTAGGCAAGGCGGTGGCAGCGCTCGGCCTCGTCCATGTAGTGCGTCGCGACCAGCACCGAGATGCCGGTCGCGGCGAGCGCGTGGATCTCCTCCCAGAAGTCGCGCCGCGCCTGCGGGTCGACTCCCGCGGTCGGCTCGTCCAGCAGCAGGAGCCTGGGCCGGTGCAGCATGCAGGCGGCGAGCGCCAGGCGCTGCTTCCAGCCGCCGGAGAGCGTGCCCGCGAGCTGGTCGCGGCGCTCGGCGAGGCCGAGCTCCGCGAGCGCGTGCCCGACCGCCGCCCTGCGGTCCTTCATGCCGTACATGCGCGCGACGAACTCGAGGTTTTCGCGGATGGTGAGGTCCTCCCACAGCGAGAAGCGCTGCGTCATGTAGCCGACCTCGCGCTTGATCGCGCCGGTCTGGCGAATCACGTCGTGGCCGAGGCAGGTGCCGCTGCCCGAGTCGGGCCTGAGCAGGCCGCACAGCATGCGGATCGAGGTGGTCTTGCCGCTGCCGTTCGGGCCGAGGAAGCCGTAGATCTCGCCGCGGCGCACCTGCAGGGCAAAGTCCTTCACCACGTGCTTGTCGCCGAAGGACTTGTTCAGCCCGTGGACGTCGATGGCGAGGTCGGTCATTGCGTTGCTTTTTTCCCTCCTCCTTGAGAAGGGGTGGCCGCGTCAGCGGCCGGGGTGGTGAGGCGCACGTCGACCGGCTGGCCGGGGCGCAGGCTCGTGGGGGATTGAGGGCGGGCTTCGATGAGGAAAACCAGCTTCGAGCGCGATTCGCGGCTGTAGAGGACTGGCGGGGTGTACTCCGCTTGCGACGAAATGAAGCTCACTGCCGCCCGCACCGGCGCGCCGCAGCCGTCGCAGGAGATCTCGACCGGCTGTCCGGGCCTGAGCGAGCCGAGCACGGTCTCGGGGACGTAGAAGCGCGCCTTGACGTTGCCCGGGGGCAGGAGCGAAATCACCGGTCGACCGGCGGGGATCCATTCGCCTTCGACGAAGAAGGTGTCCTGCACCCCGGATGCCACCGGCGCGGTCAGGCTTTTCTGCGCCAGGCGCCATTCACTCTGCGCGAGCGCCGCGCGCGCCGCGGCGACCTCGGCCTCGGCGGCACCCAGCTCGTCCTTTCGACCCAGCGGCTGGGTCAGCGTGGCGAGCTGCGCCTTCGCTTCGGCTTCGCGCGCAGCGTCGCGCGCGTGAGCGGTGCGCGCTTCGTCGAGGCGCGCCTGCGAGATGAAGCCGCCGTTGAAGAGCCTTTCCTGCTGCGCGAGCTGCGAGGCGGAGAGCTCGCGCGTCGCGCGCGCCTGCACGATCTGCGCGCGCGCCGCCTCGATCTCGGGCGCGCGGCGGCCGGTTTTCAGGTTGTCGAGCCGCGCCTGCGCGGTCTTCATGCGCTCCTCGGCCTCCAGGCGCGCTGCGCGCTCGCTTTCCTGCTCGAGCGCGAACACGGGTTTGCCGGCTTCGACCGCGTCGCCGCGCCGGACGTGGAGCTTTTGGAGCTGGCCGGCGTAGGGGGAGGCGAGGAGGATGAACTCGCCTTCTATGTAGCCTTGGTAGACGTTCTGCGGAGCGCGGTTGCAGCCGGCGAGGGCGGTGGCGAGCAGGATAAGGAAGAGGAGGCGCACGGCTCAGGTGTCGTCCGCGAGCAGGCGCGAAAGCGCGGGATCGACGTCGCCGAGGAGATTGATTCCCGCCGCGGCGAAGCGCAGCGCCGCGGCGAGCGGCCTGCGGTCCTTGTCGTGGTCGAGCGACCACTGCGCCTGGCGCGCGAGCAGCGCCGCGGCGGTGCTGCGACCCAGCGTCAGAGCGAAGCGCCGCGCGTCGGCTTCGAGAACGGCCTGATCGCGGCCGGCGTTCTTCCGCCACCATGCCTCCGCCCCCTCGATGGCACCTTGGATGCGCGCCGACAGGGCCACGAGCTGCGTTTCGCGCACCCCGCCGAGCATAAAGCCGACCTCGCGCGCGAGCGGCGCCAGCCCGCGCGGACCGATCGCACGCAGCGCGTCGAGCGCGAGCACGTTGGTGGTGCCTTCCCAGATGGAGAACACCTGCGCGTCGCGCAGCAGCGCGGGCAGCCCGGTGTCTTCGAGGTAGCCCGCGCCGCCGAAGGCTTCCAGCACCTCCGACACTACGGCCACCGACTGGCGCCCGGTGGTGAGCTTCGTCACCGGGGTGAGGATGCGCAGCGCCGCCTGCTGCTCTTCGCTCGCCTGCCCGCACTCGTCGCGGCCGAGCAGCTCGACGACGCAGAATGCGAGATGGAAGGCGGCCTCGAATTCCGCTTGCAGCCCCGCAAGGGTGTCCGCATGCAAAGCTTGTTGCGCAAGCGGGGCGCCGAAAGCGACGCGCTGCCTCGCGTAGGCGCGCGCGAGGGCAAGGCCGCGGCGCATGTATGCGATCGCGGCGATCGCATTCCAGGTGCGCGTGATATTGAGCACCGTGCTGATCGCGCGCACGCCGTTGGCGAGCTCTCCCACCGGGATCGCCGGCGTGCCCTCCAGCGCGAGCTCGGCGGTCGGCAGCTTTCGCGTGCCGAGCTTGTCCTTCAGGCGCTCGATGCGGATGCGGTTCGGACGGCCGGCGTCGTCGCGCGTCTCGACATAGAACATCGCGAGCCCTTTGCCGCCCGGTGCGCCGCCTTCAGGACGCGCAAGCGTGAGCGCCATCTGCGAGGTGATCGCCGAAGCGAACCACTTGCGTCCCTCGAGCCGCCAGCCCTCGCCGGGAGTGAAGCGCGCGGCGGTCTCGGCAAGGCCGACGTCCGAGCCGCCGATCGCCTCGGTCATCCACTGTCCGCTGGTCCAGAAGCGTGCCGGGTCGCGGCTGGTGAGGCGCGGCACCGCGCGCTCGATCAGCGCGCGGTTGCCCGAGGCGAGCAGCGTGCGCGCAGCGCCGTCAGTCATCGCGAGCGGGCAGGCATAGACGTCGGTCGACGGCGTGAAGAGATACGCCAGCGCGAACTGCAGCACGCGCGATCGCCTGTCCAGCGGAGTCTCATAAGCCAGCGCGACCAGGCCCTCGCGCGCGGCGAGCTCCTCGGCGCGGCGCCATAACGGGGTGACTGCTATGCGGTCGACGCGGTTTCCCCAGGCATCCCACTGCTCGAGCACCGGCTCGAGGCTGCGCTCGGCGAGCTGCTGCGCGTACAGCTCGCCTCCCGCGGCGGCGCCCATGCGCTCGAGCGCGGGCGCGGCGATCCGCATTTCCTCCTCCGACAGCGTGCGCGCGAGATAGCCGCGCAGCACGCGGTCGTCGGCGTACTGGTTGCCGAGCCGCGGGGGCGCCTGGACGAAGCTGCTCAATTTAGAACCTCTGGACGTAGTCGGTGCGCACGGGGCTGATTTTACAGGCAGAAATTTCAAACTGGCCGCGGCGGGAGATCGGACACGCCGCTGACGATTCCTGACAGAGCGGACTCGACTCAGGGATTCCCTGATGCCTTCCTAGGGAATTTCTCGATAGGCGATTCGGCGCAGGCCTCCTATGCTCGAATACATGAAAACCACCCAACGACTCCGACGGCGGGCACATCGCGCCGCCGCGTTTACCTTGATCGAGCTGTTGATCGTGATCGCGATCGTCGCGGTGCTGTCGGCGGTCGCGCTTCCGGCCTACTCGGACTACAAGGAGCGCGCGCGCGTCTACCAGGCGGTCGCCGACATTTCGGCGCTCAACGTGCAGCTGCGCAAATACATCGACGACAACCGGCAGCCGCCGGACGATCTCTCGGCGATCGGGGCGGCGGGCAGGCTCGATCCCTGGGGCAGCCCGTACGCGTACCTCAATCTGCAGTCGACGCCGGGGCCGGGCCAGGCGCGCAAGAACAAGAACCTGGTTCCGATCAACTCGGATTTCGACCTCTACAGCAAGGGCAAGGATGGCGCGAGCCGGCCGCCGCTCACCGCCAAGCCCAGCCGCGACGACGTGGTGCTCGCCAACGACGGCAAGTTCGTGGGACTCGCCTCGGCGTACGAGCCGTGAGCGACGCCGCGTTCGGCTCCCGGGTCACGCGGCGCGTGGTGGCGCTTTTCGTCGTCTGCGCGCTGCTGCCGGTCGCGGCTGCGATCCTGCTCTCCTACGGCCGCGTCAACGAGGCCCTGATCGCGCAGCGGATCGGCGTGCTGCGCGGCATCGCCGCCGGCTATTCGACCTCGCTCGTCGACCGGCTGAATGTCGCCGATCTGCTGCTTCGCTCGGTCGCCGCCGACATCGGGAACGCGCGCGGCTTGCAGCGCGACCGGGACTTGCGCGAGTACTTCCGCAGCGCCGTGGCATTCGAACCGGGCGGCACGCGCGTCGTGTTCGGCGCGACCGCGCAGGCGGCGGACCTCGCTCAGCTGGAGAAGATCGAGCCGCCCTCCGGCGGCACGACGACCCTCGCCGTGGCGCCTTCCGGAGGCGTGTGGTTCCTCGCCGCAACGCCCGTGCGCCGCGTCGCGCTGGAGCTGGATCCGCGCTTCCTGTGGGGCGCCAACGACGAGCTGCCGTACCTGACCTATGCCTGCGTCCTTTCGCGGCGCGGCGCGCCGCTCAACTGCACGCAGGGCATTCCCGAGGCCGCGCTGGCGGCGATCCGCGAGCGCACTTCCGGCAAGCCGATGGGCGACCTCGCGTGGGAGGCGGACGGCACGCGCTACCTGAGCGGCTACGGGGAAATCTTCCTGCGCGGCAGGTTCGGCGCCGACGCATGGTCGGTCATCGCCAGCCAGCCCGAGGAGCACGTGCTCGCGCCCGTGCGGGCGCTGTGGCGGATCGTGGTGCCGGTGGTCGCCCTGGGGCTGCTGGTCGCGGCCCTGCTCGGCCTGGTGCAGGTGCGCCGCACGCTCGGTCCCTTGCAGGAGCTCACCAGGGCGACCGCGCGCATCGCGTCCCGGGACTTCGACGTGCGGGTGCCCGCGGCGCGGAACGACGAATTCGGGCAGCTCGCAGGCGCCTTCAATTCGATGTCGGCGCGGCTCGGCCGCCAGTTCAACGCGCTTCTCGCGCACGCCGAGATCGACGCCGTCATCCTGTCGAGCGTAGACCTCGCGCGAGTGGCGGAGATCGTGCTGCGCCGCGCGGCGGAACTGGTGCGCTCCGACCAATGCTTCCTGCTCCTGGCCGAGGCGGACGGGAGCTACCGGCTCTACTCCCGCAACGGCCCTGGCGGGAACGAGGCCCGCACGATCGGCATCGCCGCGGACCGGGCGCGCGGCTTGCTCGAGGCGACCGACGGCATGGCAGGCCTTCCGGGGCTGCCGGCGAAGCACGCGTTCGCGCTCCCGATCGCGCTGGGCGGGGCGCTCGCGGGGGCGCTCGTCCTCGGCTACGACGAGGATCGGCGGCCCGACGCGGAGGAAATCGCGCTGCTGCGCGACCTCGGCGACCGGGTGGCGGTCGCGATCGCGACCGCGCGCCGCGACCAGGAACTGTACCGCCGGGCGAACTACGACGCCCTCACGCAGCTGCCCAACCGCCTGCTCGGGCTGGAGGAGCTGGCGCGCGCGGTCGCGCGCGCCGAGCGCCAGCGGTGCACGCTCGCGGTGCTGTTCGTCGACCTGGACGGGTTCGCGGCGGTGAACGACAGCGTCGGGCATTCGGCGGGCGACCAGATCCTGGTGCAGTCGGCCGAACGCCTGCGCGGCTGCCTGCGCAAATCCGACCTGGTCGCGCGGCTCGGCGGCGACGAATTCGCGCTCGTGCTGCCGGAGGTGCGCGAAGCGACCGACGCCGCGGTCGTGGCCAGGCACGTGATTGCCGCCTTCTCGGCCCCGTTCGAGCTTGCGCAGACCAGCGCGTTCGTCTCGGCGAGCGTCGGCATCGCCCTGTATCCGGGCGACGGGGCGGGCGCCGAAGAGTTGCTGCGGCATGCCGACCTCGCGATGTACCAGGCGAAGCGGGCCGGCAGGGGACAGTCCGCGTTCTTCGAGCCTTCGATGAACGCCGCGGCACTGCGCCGCGTCGAGCTCGAGCGCGAGCTGCGGCAGGCGCTGGAGCGCGATGAGTTCGTGCTGCACTACCAGCCGCAGCTCGATCTGCGCTCCGGCCGCGTCGTCGGCGGCGAAGCGCTGGTGCGCTGGATGCACCCGGTGCGCGGACCGGTCGCTCCGGCGCAGTTCATCGGCTTCGCCGAGTCGAGCGGGCTGATCGAGGAGATCGGGCGCTGGGTGCTCGGGGCCGCGTGCGCGCAATTCGTCGCGTGGCAGGCCGAGGGCCTGCCGATCGAGCAGATGTCGGTCAACGTGTCGCCGCGCCAGCTGCGCCAGCCGGGCTTCGCGCGCATCGTGGCCGCCGCGCTGGAGCGGCACGGAGTGCCCGCCAGGGCGCTGCGCCTCGAGGTCACCGAGAGCGCCGTGATCGAGGTCCAAGGCGCCGCGGCGGCGAACCTCGCGGCGCTGAACGAGCTCGGCACGCCGATCGAGCTCGACGACTTCGGCACCGGGTACTCGTCGCTCGCCTACCTGCAGCGCCTGCCGGTGGCGACGGTGAAGCTCGACCGCTCGTTCATCCGCACCATCGATGCGAGCCCGAGCACGCAGGCGGTCGTGCGCGCGGCCATCGACATGGCCCACGCGCTGGGCAAGTCGGTGGTCGCCGAAGGCGTGGAGAACGCCGAGCAGCTGGCGCTGCTCTCGCAGATGAAGTGCGACATGATGCAGGGCTATTACCTCAGCCCGCCCGTCCCGGCGGCGGAGTTCGCGCAATTCGTGCGCGCGAAATCAAAGACCCAGATACGCCTGGCGCACCCGATCGTCGCGTAGCAGCTGCTCGCCCGAGCCCGACATGACGATGCGCCCGTTCTCGAGCACGTAGGCGTGCTGCGAGATCCTGAGCGAGACGGCGACGTTCTGCTCGACCAGCAGGATCGTCAGCCCGCGCGCGTTCAGCACGTGGATCGCGTGCAGCACCTCCTTCGCCACCAGCGGCGCGAGTCCGAGCGAGGGCTCGTCGAACATGATCAGCTCCGGCTGCGCCATGAGGCTCCTGCCGATGGCGAGCATCTGCTGCTCGCCGCCCGACATGGTGCCGGCGAGCTGGCGGCGGCGCTCGGCGAGGGTCGGGAACAGGGCGTACGCGTCCTGCATCGCCCGCCTTGCGCCTGCGCGCGCGCGGGGCAACATCGCGCCGAGCTCGAGGTTCTCCTCGACGGTCAGGCTCGGGAACACCTGGCGGCCCTCGGCGACCTGCGCGATGCCGAGATTGCACACCTCGTGCGAGTCGAGGCCGGCGAGGTCGCGGCCGGCGAAGCGGATGCGTCCGGCGCGCGGCCTCTCGATGCCGGCGATGGCGCGGATCAGCGTGGACTTGCCGGCCCCGTTGGCGCCGACGATGGCCACGATCTCGCCCTCGGGGACTTCGAGCGAGACCTGCACCAGCGCCTGCGCATCGCCGTAGTAGAGGTCGAGCCCCTCGACTTGCAGCAGCGCGCTCATACCTCGGTCTCCTCGCCGAGGTAGCAGCCGAGCACCGCGGGGTCGCGCACCACCTCGCCGGGCGCGCCGCGCGCGATCACCTCGCCGTGGTGCAGCACGACGATGCGCTGCGCCAGCGCCATCACGGCGCGCATCACGTGCTCGATCAGCATGATGGTCAGGCCCTCCGCCCGATTGATTTCCCTGAACGCCTCGACCATCTGGTCGCACTCGGTGGGCCTCAGGCCCGCCATCACCTCGTCGAGCAGCAGCAGCTCGGGCCGCGTCGCCAGCGCGCGCGCGACCTCGAGCCGTTTGCGGTCGGGCAGCGTCAGCGAAGAGGCCGGCTGTTCGCGCTTCGCGCCGAGCCCCAGCCTTTCCACGATCTCGGCGGCATGCTTTTTTGCCGCCGAGACATTCGGCGCCCGATGAAGCGCACCGACGGTGACATTGTCGAGGACGCTCAATCCGGCAAATGGCTTGACCAGCTGGAACGTCCGCCCGATCCCCGCCGCGCACACCTGGTCGGGCCGCAAGCCGTCGATGCGCCGCCCGCGGAACACGATCTCTCCGGCGTCGGCGGCGTAGACGCCCGCCACCATGTTGAAGATCGTCGTCTTACCGGCGCCGTTCGGGCCGATCAGCCCGACGATCGCCCCTTGCGGTACATCGATCCAGGCGTCGTGCACGGCGCGCAGGCCGCGGAACGATTTGGAGACGCCGCGCACCTCGAGCGCGGCGCTCATCGATCCACCCCGATTCGGCGTGCCAGTGCCGGCCAGATGCCGTGCGGCATGAACATGATCGCCGCGAGCAGGACCAGGCCGTAGAGGACCTGCTTGATGCCCGGGATCTCCCAGCCGAACGCCGCGAGCGCCTCGGTGATGCCGTCCGAGAGCAGCGTCAGCACCGCCGCGCCGAGGATCGGGCCGAACAGCGTCCCGACGCCTCCGATGACCGGCCCCAGGATGATCTCGATCGAGCGGCCGATGTTGAAGATCTGCTCGGGGAACAGGTTGTTGTAGTAGAAGGCGAAGAACACCCCGGAAATCGCGGTCATCGCCGAGCTGATCGTCACCGCGAGCATCTTCCAGCGGAAGGTGTTGATGCCGAGCGCCTGCGCCGCCTCCTCGTCCTCGCGGATCGCCCGCCAGTAGTAGCCGGCGCGCGATCTCAGGAGCCACGCGCACAGCGCCAACGCCGCCGCGCTGAGCGCGAGCATCGCGTAGTAGTACATGATCGGAGGCCCGCGGAAGTTGGCGAGGTCGATCTGGTCGCGCTGCGCGACCTTGAGGAACATGCCGCCGGGGCCGCCCAGCCAGTCGAGATGGTCGAATCCGATGCGCGTGAATTCGGCGAAGGCGATGGTGAGGAGCGCGAAATACACGCCCGAGATGCCGAAGCGGAAGGCGAGGAAGCCGATCACCAGCCCGATCAGCACGCTCAGCGCGATCGCCAGCCACAGCCCGGCCCACGGCCCGATGCCGTAGTGGAAGAACAGGGCGCCGGCGGCGTATGCGCCGACCCCGACGTAGATCGAGTGCCCGAGCGAGAGCTGGCCGGCGAAGCCCATCATCACGTTCCATGCCTGGCCGGTGTAGGCGAAGTACAGGATCAGCGTCGCGACCGAAAGGGCGTAGCTGCCCGCAACGTGCGGCAGCGCGACCAGCAGCGCGCCGAGCGCGAGGAGCAGGGCGGCGGCGCGCCGGTTCACGGCCGTTTCCCCAGCAGTCCCTGCGGGCGCAGCAGCAGCACCAGGATCAGCAGCCCGAAGCTGAACATGCTCTTCGCCGACGGAGCGATGAACAGGCCGGCGAGCGCTTCCGACACGCCGATCAGGATTCCGCCGAGGAGCGCTCCGGGCATCGACCCGAGACCGCCGACGATCACGATGACGAAGGCGAGCAGGGTGTAATAGGGCCCCAGCGCAGGCGTGACGTCCACCAGCAGCACCATCGCGCCGCCCGCCACCGCCACGCAGATCGAGCCGATGCCGAAGGTGAGCGCGTACAGGCGCTTCACGTCCAGGCCGGCCACCCTGGCGCCGAGGTAGTTGTCGGCGCAGGCGCGAATCGCCTTGCCGGTGAGGCTGAAGCGGAAGAACGCGAACAGCGCCGCGGTCGCCAGCACCGCGGCCCCCGCGGCGTACACCCTCGCCCGGTCGAACAGGATCGGGCCGAGCTCGAAGGACTCGAGCTGGTAGTCCACCTGGACGTTCCTCGCGTCGGGGCCGAACACCGTCAGCAACGCGTTCACCATCACGATCGCGACCGCCAGCAGCAGCATGAACTGCGAGTGCTCGGGCCGCGTGATGAACGGGTTGATGAGGCCCGCCTGCAGCGCGTAGCCGAAGGCGAAGAACGCCGCGGCCACCGGAAGCACGGCGAGGAACGGGTCGAGCTTGAGCGCCGCGAACAGCATTACCGTGGCGTACATCGCGATCGTCATCATCTCGCCGTGCGCGAAATTCACCACGCGCACCACGCCGAAGATCACCGACAGCCCGAGCGCCATCAGGCCGTAGACCAGGCCGGTGAGCACGCCGGCGATGACGACGTTGACGACGAGGTCCCAGGACATAACAAAAAGGGCCGGCAGCGCCGGCCCTCTATTCTGAGGCCTGTCGGCTCAGGCTCTCTTGAAATAAGGCGCCGGGAAGACCGGCTTCGCCGTCGCGGCCGCCGCCGGCAGCACCACCGTCGGCGTGAGGTTCAGGTTCTGCACGCAGGCCGAGCCGATGCCTTCGACCTGGCCCTTGGCGTTGAACTTGATCGGCGCGCCGAGCATCATCTTCTCGGTGATGTTGGTTTGCCGGATCGCGTCCGCGAGCGTCTTCGGGTCGGTGGAGCGCGCACGCTTGAACGCGTCGGCGGCGATCAGGATCGCCTCGAAGGTGAAGCCGGCGTTCAGGCCGTGGAACACCAGCTTGTCTTTCGGGTTCTGCTTGAGGAAAGCCTTCTCGACGATCTTGGTGAGCTTGGCGTTCGGGTTGTACCAGGGCACGTTCGAGATCGAGTACTCGGAGAGCTTGCCGAGCGCCTTGTAGTACTGCTCCTCGTACATGCCCGGCGAGCCGGGGCTGATGATGCCCATCGGGTTCCAGCGCTGCTTGACCATCTCCCGGCGCAGGATGATGGCGTCGTTGAGGCGGCACACCAGCAGCAGGAAATCGGCGTTGGAGGCCTTTGCCTTCGACACCTCGACGGTCAGGTCCTTCGCCGCCGGATCGTAGGAGATGGTGTCGACGATCTTGAACGGCAGCTGCGTCATGCGCGGCATGAACGCGCTGATGCCCTTGAGCATGGCCTGGCCGAAGGTGTCGTTCACGTGCATGAACACCGCCGTGCGCGGTGCCGTGTTGGTCGCCTGGAAGAGGTCACCGATCAGCGCCAGTCCGTTGCGCGCGATATCCGGGCCGGTCTGGAAATTTCGGAACACGAATTTGTAGCCCTGCTCGGTGATCTGCGGCGCGGCCGCAATGTTGATCACGAAGGGCACGCCGCGCTGCTCGGCCACCTGCGCGATGGCGGCGGCGGCGCCGGAATCGAACGGTCCGACCAGCACGTGCGCGCCTTCCTGGACCAGCCGCTCGGCGCGCGTGCGCGCGGTGTCGACGCTGGACTCGGTGTCGGCGTTCATCAGCTCGATGTCGACGCCGAGCATTTGCTTGATCACGCCCGGTGCGAGATCCGCGCCTTTCTGGCAGGACTGGCCGATGAAACCTTGCACGCCCGAGCGCGGCAGCAGCACGCCGACCTTGAGCTTCTGCGCCTGGGCGCGAACGATCCCGAACGGCGCGAGCGCGGCGGCGGCGCCGAGGCCCGCGACTGCCTGGTTGAACTGGCGGCGGTTGGTGCGCTGCGTCATTGGACCCTCCTCTTTGGCGGGACTGTTATAGACCATTACAATCTGGCGGTCAATGACGAAGCGGATTCCCTCGCCGCACCGCCCGCGCGTGCTCGCCCCGATCGAGCGCGTCGCCGGGCTCGACTACGACGTGCTGGACGAGCTGCTCGGCTATTCGCTGCGCCGCGCCCAGGTGGCGATATTCCACTCGTTCTACGAGGCGACGCGCGGGCTCGGGGTCACCCCGCCGCGCTTCACCGCCATGGTCGTCGTCGGCGCCAACCCCGGCATCAGCCAGAGCACGCTCGGGAGCGTCCTCGGCATCGCGCGCTCCGGGGCGATGACGCTCACCGACTGGTTCGAGGCGCGCGGCTGGGTGGAGCGCCGGCGGGCGCCGAGCGACGGCCGGGCCTGGGGGCTGCACCTGACGCCGCGGGGCGAAAAGCTGGTGGCGGGCATGAAGCGCCGGGTCGCCGAGGGCGACCTGAAGCGCGCCGCAAGCCTCACTGCGAAAGAGCGTCGGGAGCTGCTGCGGCTTCTCGGTAAACTGGCCGGATGAACCTGAAAGACCTGGTCGCGATCGACGTCCACACCCACGCCTGGCGCTCGGCCCTCAAGCCGCCCGACGAGGCGCAGAAGGAGCACGAAGCGGCGATGGGCAGGTACTTCAAGTACCTGCCCCAGCACACCACTGTGCCCGAGATGGCCGCGTACTACCGCGGGCTCAAGATGGCGTTCGTGGTGTTCACGGTGGACAGCCTGGCGCATCCGGGCCGCAGCGGCATCTCGAACGAGGAGATCGCCGAGCTGGCGGCGAAGAATTCCGACGTCGCGATCCCGTTCGCGAGCATCGACCCGGCGCGAGGCGAGGCCGGCGTGCGCGAGGCGCGCCGGCTGATCAGTGACTACGGCGTGAAGGGATTCAAGTTCCATCCCTCGACGCAGGAATTCTTCCCGAACGATCCCAAGGTCTATCCACTGTACGAGGCGATCGCGGAAGCGGGCCTGCCGGCGCTGTTCCACAGCGGGCAGACCGGCGTGGGCGCGGGCACGCGCGGCGGCGGCGGCATCCGGCTGAAATACGCCAACCCGATGCTGCTCGACGACGTGGCGGCGGACTTTCCAGACATGCCGATCATCATCGCGCACCCGTCGTTTCCGTGGCAGGACGAGGCGCTCTCGGTCGCGACGCACAAGCCGCAGGTGTACATCGACCTCTCGGGATGGTCGCCGAAGTATTTTTCTCCGCTGCTGGTGCAGTACGCGAACTCGCTGCTCAAGAACAAGGTCATGTTCGGGACCGATTACCCGGTGATGACGCCCGAGCGCTGGCTCGAGGATTTCGACAGGATCGGCATCAAGCCGGAAGTGAAGCCGCTCATCCTCAAGGAGAACGCAGCCAGGCTGCTCAAGCTCGGTCAGGCTTGAGGTCGCCCGGCGGCGCGGTCCGGGCATTGGTACAATGTAGTCACGTGACGTCTGGGGTGACCACATGGACGCAAGCGTCAGGGATCTGAAGGCACACCTGAGCAGGTACCTGCGGCGCGTGCGGGGCGGCGCGTCGGTGACGGTGCGCGTGCGGCGCCAGGCGGTCGCCCGGCTGGTGCCCGTTCGGCCCACCCGCAAGCTCGCCGAGCTGGCGCGCATGCCCGGGGTTCGCTGGAGCGGCGGAAAGCCGAAAGGGCTGGCGCGGGCCCAGCGGCTGCCGCGCGGTGTTTCGCTCGCGGACTGGGTCGCTGAAGATCGCCGTTGATCCTGTATCTGGACACCTCGGCGCTCGTCAAGCTCTACGTCTCGGAAACGGGCTCGGCAGCGCTGCGCAGGCGCGCTTCGGAAGCCGAGGCGCTCGCGACGTCGATGGTGGCATATGCCGAAGCGCGCTCGGCCCTGGCCCGGCTTCTGCGGGCAGGGCATACAGATGCCCGCCGACATGCGCGTCGGTTGCAGCGGTTGAACCGCGATTGGGACGACTACCTTCGCGTCGAGCTGACCCCGGAGGTGGTTCGAAGCGCCGGGGATCTGGCCGAGGCGCATGCTCTGCGGGGCTTCGACGCGATTCATCTCGCGAGCGGGCTCTGGCTGAAGGAGCGCACCACCGGCGGTCTCGTGTTCGCCGTCCATGATCGGCGCCTGCATGCCGCTGCCGGGCGGGCGGGGATGCAGACGCATCCGCGACGACCGCTGCTCGCCCGCCGAGTAACATAGCGCCAGGGAGCAGGACCGCATGGCCGGCGAGACCTACTGCGTTGATGGAGTGAGGCTCGCGCGCCCGTTCCGCATCCGGCGCTTGGGCCACTTCGGCGTGAACGTCGCCGACATGGACGCCGCGCGCCGCTTCTACGAGCGGCTGCTCGGCTTCCGCATCTCCGACCGACTCGATTTCAGCGGCCGCTTTGCCGAGGAACAGAGGGTGCGCCTCGGATCCTGTGTCGGGTACTTCTCGCGCCACGGCACCGAGCACCATTCGTTCGTGTTCTTCCCGCGCAGGGCGATCGACGCGCTGTACGGGCGGGAGAACGATCCAGGCGAAGTCACGGTCAACCAGATCACCTGGCAGGTCGGCAGCCTGCGCGAAGTCGTCGAGGGCCACGAATGGTTCAAGTCGCGCGGCGCGAGGATCAACCGTGCCGGCCGGGACATGCCGGGCTCGAACTGGCATTTCTATCCCCTCGATCCCGACGGCCACATCAACGAGCTGTTCTACGGCATCGAGCAGGTGGGCTGGGACGGCTATTCGAAGCCGCTCGCGATGCACAAGATCAAGTACCAGCAGCCGCCGCAATTGCCGCACCGCTCGGAATATGCCGAGGTGCAGTCCGGATACGCCGAGGGAATCGAGTCGCGCGCCGGCTGGAAACAGAATGAGCCGCTGGAAGAGAGCTACGACGTGGGGGGCGTGCTGCTCGCGCGTCCGTTCAAGGTGGTGAGAATCGGCCCGGTGCGCCTCTTCGTGAAGGACCTGGAGACCTCGCTTCGTTTCTACCGCGACGAGCTCGGGCTCTCGGTGACCGAGGAAATCGTCTGGAACGGGCATCGCTGCGCGTTCCTGCGCGCGAGCACCGAGCACCACTCGCTCGCGCTCTATCCGATCGGCCTGCGCGGCGAGCTCGGCCTGAGCGCTCACACCACGCTGTTTTCGTTCGGGCTGCAGCTCGCCGGCTACCGCCAGCTGCGCGACTCGGTGGCGTTTCTCGAGTCCGAAGGCGTCGCCATCCGGCATCTGCCGCCCGAGCTATTCCCCGGGATCGACTACTGCGCGTTCGCGCTCGATCCGGACGGGCACGCGATGCAGCTCTATTACTACATGGAGCAGGTCGGCTGGGACGGCCGGCCGCGCCCGCGCGAGCTGCGTCCGAAGGTGGACAATTCGGCGTGGCCGCAGACCGTTCCGGCGCATCCCGATACCTACGCCGGGGAAGCATTCCTCGGGCCGTGGAATTGAAATCCCGATGACGATCCGGTTCGAGTTCCTGATGAATCTCGCCGTCGATGTGGGCGGGCTGATTTCGATGGGGCAGGCGCCGCTCGGCGAGCGGCGCGTGGTGGCGATCGACGGCGGCAGCTTCGAAGGCCCGAGCTTGCGCGGCGAGGTGCTGGCGGGAGGCGCCGACTGGCAGATCGCGCGCCCGGACGGCGTGCTCGACCTCGACGCGCGCTACGCGCTGCGCGAGCAGGGCGGCGGCCTCGTTCGCGTGCTGAGCCAGGGCTACCGCCACGGGCCGCCGGAGGTGCTCGCCGCGCTTGCGCGCGGCGAGGAGGTCGAACCGGCGCGCTACTTCTTCCGCACCGTGATGCGCTTCGAGACCGGCGCGCCGGAGCTCGCCTGGCTCAACAAGACCATCGCAATCGGCAGCGCCGAGCGCAGGGCGCGCAAGGTTCTGATCG
This sequence comes from Betaproteobacteria bacterium RIFCSPLOWO2_12_FULL_68_20, assembly GCA_001770655.1. Classification (GTDB taxonomy): domain Bacteria; phylum Pseudomonadota; class Gammaproteobacteria; order Burkholderiales; family SG8-39; genus 2-12-FULL-68-20. The sequence goes on along the minus strand of MERQ01000058.1, from coordinate 6,023 downwards.
CCGCCTACAGCCTGCTCTAGGCGGCGCGCTGCGCGGCGAGCAGCGGCTCGATGTCCTGCGCCGGGCGCGGCGCGGCGTACAGGCTCCCCTGTCCGACACGGCAGCCGGCGTCGACCAGGAATTCGCGCTGCGCCGCCGATTCGACGCCCTTCGCGACCACCTCGAGGTTCAGCCCGCGCGCGAGCGCGATGAGCGCGCGCGTCAGCGCCGAGCGCTCGCGGTCGCCGGGAACGCCGGCGGTCAGCTTCGGGTCGATGCAGACGGCGTCGACGCGCAGCCGCTTCAGCAGCGGAACCGACGCGTATCCGGTGCCGAATTTGTCCACTGCAAGGCGCGCCCCGGTCGCGGCGAGTGCGGCGAGCGCGTCCTCCAGGGTTCCCGGAACCTGCCTGAGCGCGGATTCCGGAACCTCGATCAGAAGCGCCGTGCCGGGAAGCCTGCTCGAGTCGAGCGCGGCGCTCACTCCTTCGGCGAGGCCGCCGTGGCGCAGTTGCCGCGCGGACACGTTCACCGCGACCGCGAACTGGGCGGCCCCCGCGTCGTGCCAGCGCCGCGCCTGCGCGCAGGCCTCGCGCAGCATCCACGCGCCGAGCGGCGCGGCGAGGCCGCTTTCGTCCGACAGCGGCAGGAACGCTTCCGGCGCGAGCACGCCCATGCGCGGATGACGCCAGCGCGCGAGCGCCTCGGCGCCGACCGCGAGGCCGGTCGCGTTGTCGACCCTCGGCTGGTATTCGAGGAACAGCTCGCCCCGGGCGAGTCCGTCGCGCAGCTCGTCGGCGAGCGCGGCGGCGGCGGCGGCCTCGCGGTTCATGTTCGCCGAGAAGAACTGGTAGCCGTTGCGGCCGCGCTCCTTGGCGCGGTACATGGCGGCGTCCGCGTGCTTGAGCAGCGTCATCGCGTCGTCGCCGTCCTGCGGCACGCAGGCGATGCCGACGCTCGCCCCGCAGGAAACGCGGCGATCGTCCAGCCGGTACTCCTTGCCCAGCTCGTAAAGGAGCTTCTGCGCCACCGCGGCCGCCTCGCGCGGATCGCCGATCTCCTGCAGCAGCACGCAGAACTCGTCGCCGCCGATGCGCGCCATGAAGTCCTCGCCCCGCACGCAGGTCTTCAGGCGCGCGGCGATCACTTTCAGCAGCGAGTCGCCGACTTCGTGGCCGAGGCTGTCGTTGACCCGCTTGAAGTCGTCGAGGTCGAGGAACAGCAGCGCCGCAGTCTTGCCGCGGCGCCGGGCGTGGGCGAGCGCCTGGCGCGCCCGCTCCTCGAACATGGCGCGGTTGGGCAGCCCGGTCAGCGCGTCGTGATGCGCCAGGAATTCGAAGCGCTCGGCGTCGTGGCGCAGCCGGCCCGCCGCCTGGCGCAGGCGCTCCTCGCTCGCGCGCAGCGCGTCCTCCGCCGCCTGGGTGCGCCTGAGCGTGCGGTGCATCGCCGCCAGCGCCGCCGCCACCAGCAGCACCGCCGCGACGATCAGGGTGTTGATCAGCACGCCGCGCAGCCAGCGCGTCGCCTCGCCCAGCGTGGACGAGAACGCGTCCTCGAGCGGCGCGAGCTGGGCGTTCACCTCGTCGATCTCCGCGAGCAGCGCGTTCAATCGCACCGGATCGCGCCGCCCGGCGATCTCCTCGTGCAATTGCGCGGCCGCCGCGCGCAGCCGCTCGATCCGCTCGTCGCCCTCGGCCCAGATGTCGACCGCCTTCGAGATAGTGCTCACGTCCCGGAAGCGCACGAACAGGCGCGCCATCGCTGCCACGTCGTCGGGGTGATTGCGCCCCTCGAGGAAGCCCTGGCGCGCGGCCGCGTAGTCCGGGTCGGGACGGTCGAGCGCGAGGCGCGCCTTGCGGTCGCCGAGCGGCACCGCGATCGCCTCGAGATAGCTGCGGTAGTCCTGCCCGTCGCGCGAGCGCGCGTAGCGCTGCAGGTGGTGGACAGCGTCCTTCTGCGACTTCGACCACAGCCCTTCGCCCGCGACGTAGGCGCGGCCCGCGGACAGGATCTCCAGGCCGGCCGCGGCGAGCGCGAGCAGGGCGCCGGCGATGACGACCAGCGGTGCGATCAGGAGCAGCGCGCGCTTGCGCGTGCTTGCGGGCGGTGGGCGCATGGCGGATGGCTTCGAGCGGCGGCTATCTTGGCGCGCCGCCGCCGCGCGAGCAACGCAATTTCTCACGCGCCGGGGCGTCGGGTCCAGGCGTCACCCGCCCCGTGGTTCAATGGCTCAGTAGATCGCGCTGGCGAGCTTGCGCCGGTACTCGGAAGCCAGCGACTGGTCTGCGGCGAGGTTGAGGATGTTGAGGATCTGCCTGCGCGCTTCGCCGTCGCGCCAGGTTTTATCCCTGCGTACGATTTCGAGCAGCTCGTCGAGCGCCTCGCGGTAGCGCTTGTCGCCGGCGTAGCGCTGCGCCAGCGCGAGCCGCGAGTCGTGGTCCGCCTGGTCCGCCTCGAGGCGCGCCTTCAACTCGGATTCTGCGGCGCCGGGCCGGGCGAAGCTCGCGGCGGCGCGCAAGGCCTCCAGCCGCGCGTCCAGGTGCGCGTCGGGCCGCACCTCGGCGAGCAGCCGCTCTGCCTCTTCGCTCTGCCCGGCGTCGATCAGCAGCGCCGCCAGGTCGAGGCGCGCGGGATCGTTGGCCCGATCGAGCTCGAGCGCCTTGCGCAGCGCCGCGCCGGCGCCGGCGGGGTCGCCCGCCTCCCGCAGCGCCGCCGCGCGCGCCCGCTCGAGCTCCGAGGGCGACGGCAGGAGCTTGTCGATGAAGGCGCGCACCTGCGACTCGGGCAAGGCGCCGATGAACTGGGCGGCTGGGCGGCCATTGGCGAAGCCGATCACGCTCGGGATCGAGCGCACCGCGAACGCCGCAGCGAGGTCGGGGTTCTCGTCGGAATTGATCTTGGCGAGCTTGAAGCGGCCGCCGTAATCGAGCTCGAGCTTCTCGAGGACCGGCGTGAGCGCCCGGCACGGGCCGCACCACGGCGCCCAGAAGTCGACCACTACGGGCGCGGCGTGCGAGGCTTCGAGCACCTCGCGTTCGAACGTGGCGGTAGTGACGTCCATGATGCGATGGTGGTTAAGCTGAGGGCGCGAGTGAGATAATCAAGCGGCCGGATTCCCACATCCAGAGACCCAGAGCGAATGACCTACATCGTCACCGAAGACTGCATCAAGTGCAAATACATGGACTGCGTCGAGGTCTGCCCGGTGGACTGCTTCTACGAGGGCGAGAACATGCTCGTCATCCACCCCGACGAGTGCATCGACTGCGGGGTGTGCGAGCCCGAGTGCCCGCCGAAGGCGATCCTTGCCGATTCGGACGCGCGGGCCGAGGGCTGGCTGAAGCTCAATGCCGAGTACGCGGTCAAGTGGCCGAACATCACGCGCAAGGGCACCGCGCCCGCTGACGCCGACGCGTACAACGGCGAGGCGGACAAGTTCAAGAAGTACTTCAGCGCGAATCCGGGAACGGGCGAGTAGGCGTTGGAGCTGACGGCCGAGGAGCGCGCCATCCTCGCCGGGGCGCGCGGCGAGGCGGCGCGGCGCGCGCTCCAATACCAGGTCGAGGTCGGCGAGTTCTGGGGCGCGCGGCGGCTGGTCCCGGTCACCGGCGTGCACATGATGGGCGACATCGAGGTGATGGGCGACGGCGGGCTGGCGTTCCTGCGCGAGGAGGCGGCCCTGGGGGCGCGCTGCGCGGTGGCGACCACCACCAACGCGCGCTGCATCGACTTCGCGCACCGCGCGCGGCTCGGGCAGGACGCGTCGGAAGCGCAAAAGGAGCGCGAGCTGATCGGCTGCCTGCGCGCGATCGGGGTCGCCACCACCGACACCTGCATCAATTACCAGACGGTGTACCAGCCGCATTTCGGCGAGCGCGTCGCCTGGGGCGACACCGGGACCGTGATCTACGCCAACTCGGTGTTCGGCGCGCGCTCCAATTTCGAGTCGGGGCCCGCGGCACTCGCCGCCGCGCTTACCGGCCGCACGCCCGAGTACGGCTTTCACCTCGACGAGCACCGGCGCGGGACCTTCGCCGTGGAGCTCGACGCCGCGCTCGAGGACCTCGCCGACTGGGGAGCGGTCGGCAAGCTGGTGGGCGAAGCGCACCAGAGCTACTGGGCGGTTCCGGTGTTCCACGGCTGCCGGAAAACGCCGACTGCCGACGAGCTGAAGCACCTGGGCGCCGCGCTGGCGAGCTACGGCTCGATGGCGATGTTCCATTTCGTGGGCGTCACTCCGGAGGCGCCGTCGCTCGAGGCGGCGCTCGGAGGCAGTACCCCGTCCGAGCGCCTGGCGGTGACCGATCGGGACCTTGCGAAAGTCTATTCGAGCTACCGCCTCGGCGACGGCGACGCGCGGCTGGTGGTGTTCTCGGGGCCGCAGCAGTCGCTGTTCGAGATGCAGCGCCTCGCCGCGCTCTTCTCGGGACGCAGGGTGGCCGAAGGATCGAGCTGCTTCGTCACCACCAACGGCGCGGTGCTCGCGCAGTCGCGCGCGCTCGGGTACGCCGGGGCGCTGGAGCAGGCGGGCGTCACGATCCTCGAAGGCGTGTGCTTCTACATCCTGCAGAACCTCTCGCCGATGCGCGTCGCGAACCGCTGGACCAACATGGTGTCGAACTCGGCGAAGATCGTGAACATCATCGGCGCGCACCGCTTCAATCCCATCCTGCGCCGCACCGCGGACTGCGTCGAGATCGCCTGCTCGGGCGTGCTGCGATGAGCGTAATCCGGGTCGAGCGGGCCTGCGGGCCGGTGGTGGAAGGCGAGGCGCTGGTGTCCGAGGAAGGCTTCTCGCCGCGCTACGATCTCGATCGCTGGTCGGGCGTCATCACCCGGCCCGGCCACCGGCTCGAGGGCGCGAGCATCGTGGACAAGGTGTGCTTCTTTCCGGTCGCCAAGGGCGGGATCGCGGCCGGCTGGGCGTTCTACGACATCAAGTGGAAGAAAATCGCCCCCAGGGCGTTCGTCTTCGGCGTGACCAACCCGGTGATGGTGCAGGGCGCGATCTTCGCCGGGATCCCGATCACCGAGGGCTGGTCGCCCGACCCGCAGGGCCTGGTGAAGACCGGCGACTGGGTGCGCGTGGATCCCGGGCGCAGGCAGATCGAGGTTCTCAGGCGGGCGTGATGCGAGGGAGGCGAGCAATGAGGACGATGGCGGCGATGATCGCGGTGCTGGCGCTCGCGGGCTGCGCCAGCTTCGAAGGGCGCGGGCTGGCGCCGGGGAAATCCACCGCGGCAGAGGTGGACGCGCTGATGGGCCCGGCAGCGGACAAGCGTGCGGCGGCGAACGGCGAGACCTGGCTGTACTACCCGCGCCAGCCGTTCGGGCGCGCGATGTACGTGGCGCGCGTCGGCGCCGACGGCAGGCTGGTCGCCATCGAGCAGCGGCTCACCGACGAGAACGTGGGCAAGCTGGTTCTCGGCGGCACGCGCGCCGAGGAAGTGCGCGCTCTGCTCGGGCCGCCGTACGGCGTGACCAGGTTCCCGCGCCTGGATCGCGACGTCTGGCAGTACCACATGCGCAGGTTCGGCGACCCGGGGCAGCCCGCGGCCCTGTACGTCCAGCTTTCGCCGGACGGCGTGGTGCGCGAGGTCCTTTACCAGGACGAATCCGAGGACTGGCTCAGGCGCGGGCTCGACGCGGGCATCGGCATCGGCGGCGTGCGCGCGGGCGTGGGCCTAGGTTTTTGAGCCGAGCAGCCTGCGCAGCTCGGTCTTGAGCACCTTGCCGTAGTTGTTCTTCGGCAGCTCCGCGACGAAGCGGTACTCGCGCGGGCGCTTGAAGCGCGCGATGTTCTCGAGGCACAGGTTCTCGAGGTCCCGTGGAGAAACGTCGGCGCGTTTCACGACGAACGCAATCACTTCCTCTCCCCATTCGGGGTGCGGCCGGCCGACCACCGAGCATTCGGCGACCGCGGGGTGCCGCAGCAGCACCTCCTCGATCTCGCGCGGATAGATGTTGGCGCCGCCCGAGATGATCATGTCCCTGGAGCGGTCCTTGATGGTGAGGAAACCCTGCGCGTCCAGGCTGCCGAGGTC
>MERQ01000057.1:6142-7786 GCA_001770655.1 Betaproteobacteria bacterium RIFCSPLOWO2_12_FULL_68_20 | reverse complement strand
CGGAGTGCATCGTGGTCCATGCCGCGTCGAAGAGCGCACCGAGCGGCAAAGCCCTCATCGAGGGCGCGCAAGCGATGGCGATTGGCCCCATGCTCGAGACGCTTCGGGGCGGCCACCGGCCCTGAAAATCACCCGCCGGAATCAGTTGCGGCGCGCAGCGCCGTCAGCTAGACAGACTTCTCCCGCATGGTGACGAACTCCTCGGCGGCGGTGGGGTGGATGCCGATGGTGGCGTCGAACTGCGCCTTGGTCGCGCCGAGCTTCACCGCGATCGCGATGCCCTGGATGGTTTCGCCCGCGTCGGGGCCGAGCATGTGCGCGCCGACGACGCGCTGGCTCGCGGCGTCGACCACGAGCTTCATGAAGATCTTCTCCTCGCTTTTGCCCATCGTGTGCTTGAGCGAGCGGAACGCGGTCTTGTAGATGTCCACTTTGCCCAGGCGCTCGCGCGCCTTTTCTTCCGACAGGCCCACGCTGCCGAGGTTGGGGTTGGCGAATACGGCGGTAGGGACGTTTTCGTGGTCCACCGGCGTCGGCTTGCCGCCGAACAGGGTGCTCGCGAGCGCCATGCCCTCGGCAGTGGCGACCGGGGTGAGGTTCAGGCGGTTGGTGACGTCGCCGATGGCGTGGATCGAATCCACCGAGCTCTTGGAGTAGTTGTCCACGAGTACCGCGCCGTCGGCGCCCAGCTTGACACCCGCCGCCTCGAGCCCGAGGCCCGCGGTGTTCGGCTTGCGCCCGGTGGCGAACATGACCAGATCGAACGATTTCCGGGTGTGGTCGTTGAATTCGACTCGAATCGAATTTTCCTGCTTTGTGATTGCAACGGGATTGCAGTTCAAAGCAACGGCAACCCCTTTCCTGCCCATCTCTTCCCCGAGCCTCGCGCCAAGCTCGGCATCGAAGCCGCGCAGCAGCCGGGCGCCGCGGTAGGCGAGCGTGGTTGCGACGCCCAGCCCGTTGAAGATCGAGGCGAACTCGACCGCGATATAGCCGCCGCCGACGATGAGCGCTCGCCCCGGCAGGCGTTCGAGGTGAAACGCCTCGTTCGAGGTGATCGCGAGTTCGGCGCCGGGTATGGCGGGCTTCTGCGGCCAGGAACCGGTGGCGACCAGGATGTGTCTGGCGGCAAGGGTTTTGCCGTTTATCTCGATTTCATTTTTTCCGCGGATAAGGGCTTTTCCTCGAAATATCGAAACCCCCGCGTTCACCAGCAGCCGTTCGTAGACGCCGTTCAGGCGTTCGATCTCGCGATCCTTGTTGGCGAGGAGTTTCGACCAGTCCAAGGTCGGCTCCGCCACAGTCCAGCCGAAATCGGCGGCGTCCTTCAGCTCGTCGCGGACGTGCGCGGCGTAGGAAAACAGCTTCTTCGGGATGCAGCCGAGGTTGACGCAGGTGCCGCCGAAGCGCCCGGAGTCGGCGATCGCGACGCGGGCGCCGAGGGTGGCGGAGACGCGGCTCGCGCGCACCCCGCCCGAGCCGCCGCCGATGGTGAAAAGATCGTAGTCGAAATTCAGGAAACTAAGCGGACAACTGAATGCGTTGCGCGCACGCTACTTCAGGTTCTTCAGGTTCATGCCGACGAGGTCGAGCAACGCGGACATCTTCATGTGCTGCGGCTTGTCCGCGAGCCATTTCATGGCA
>MERQ01000057.1:0-6030 GCA_001770655.1 Betaproteobacteria bacterium RIFCSPLOWO2_12_FULL_68_20 | reverse complement strand
TGGCCTCGATCGCTGCACGGTCGAGGTTGGTCACCAGTTTCATGGTCGGCTCATGGCTCATGGCGCGCTCCTTTCAGTGCGTAGTATATAGCGTCCGGATGCCTGCCGGGCGCGTCCTTCGGCCACCAGTTTGTCCAGATGCGCGGTGAGCGAGCGCGCCGCGACCGGGTGCAATCTCGGTGAAACATCGTCATAGACGTCGCCCACCAGCTCCTCCGGCGTGGCCTCGCCCCGGCGTTTGAGCGCAGCTGCAACTTTTGCTTCGCGCGCGAGGCGGTGTGCTACCAGCCGCCTCACTTCCCTGTGCGGCGCGCCGATCAGGTAGCCGTGCCCCGGCGCGAAGATCGCGATCTCCTCGGCGAGGAGCAGTTCAAGCGACGCAAGGTAGGCGCGCATGTCGCCATCGGGCGGATTGATCACCACGGTGGAACCCTGCATCACATGGTCGCCCGTGAACAGCAGCCTGGTTTCTTCCAGCAGGTAGCACAGGTGGTTCGAGGCGTGGCCGGGGGTATGGATTGCGCGCAGCTTCAGATTTCCGACGGCAAGCCTGTCGCCATCGGCGAGCACGCGGTCGGGCGCGAAGCTGTGGTCCTGGTTGCCGTGCGCGGGCCGCCGCCGGCCGAGGATCTGCGCCCCGGTCGCGGCCTTGAGGAGCGCGGCCGCGGGCGAATGATCGACGTGCGTATGCGTGGCGAGTATCCAGCGGATGCGGCCGGCGCCGGCGGCGAGGATTTTCTCGATGTGCGAATCGATCGACGGCCCCGGGTCGATCACCGCCAATTCGTGTTCGCCGACCAGGTAGGTGTTGGTGCCGGGCCCCGTCATCGCGCCGGGGTTGGGCGCGGTGATGCGCGTCACGTACCGGTCGAGGCGCTTGGCAACGCCGGGCTGGATCACGAAGCAGGTATCGCCCTTTTCCTCCGGATCGCTCCAGTGGATCTCGTAATAAGGCGGGTCGGCGCGGCGGAACAGGCGCTGCGAGCCCTCGTGGTCGAGCGCCCAGCAGGCCGCGTTCACCTCGATGTCGCCCAGGCCCTTCGCATGCTCGAGCACCGCGCGCGGCGTGGGAAAAGGCGCCAGGTCGGTCAGCGTGCTGCGGGTGGGGAAAATCAGCTCGATCTCGCCGCGCCTGCCGCGCTCGACCGCTTCGCGCGGGCTCACCCAGACGCTGTGCACGGTCTCGGACCTGTCGTGCGCGCCGTGCTGCCCGGCGGGCGCGCAGGCGACGAAGAAGCGAGTGCTGAAGCGCCGCGGCCGGCCCGGCGCCGTGATCCAGTGGCTGTAGTAGGCGATCTCCTGCGCCGGTATGAACAGGTCTTGCTGCTCCAGGAACTCGCTGAAAAGCAGCGCTCCGGCGTTCAGCGGCGCGCGCAACTGCTCCAGCGCCGCGGCCCGCTCGGGTTCCACCGGGCGCCCGCTTTCGTCCGCCGCGAGCAGGATTCCGGATTCCTCGAAGCACTCGCGCGCCGCCGCAACCCAGTAGGCGAGGCCGCCGGCCTCGAGCCCGAGGCGCAGGCTCGCCCGCGCGTCGTCGAGCCCAAGCACGCGTTGTGCAGCGCGCGCGCTGGCATCGTCCGGATCGAGCGCGCCGCCGGGAAACACGAACGCACCCGGCAGGAATGTCGCCTTGCTGGTGCGCTGGAGCATGAATACCTCCGGCGCCCCCGGCGCAGCCGGTCCTTCTCGCGCTGTTTCCCGCAGCAGCAGCAGCGTGGCCGCCGGGCGTGGTGCGGCTTTTTTCAGATGGCGTTCCTGTTTGCGAAGAACGCCTATTTTACGGTTGACTCAGGCGAGCGAGACCGCGGCGTCGGCGAACGCCTGCACGATGGTGAGGCCGGGCCGGCCAATCCGGAAACAGTTGCCGGGCTCCAGTACCACGTCCTTGCGGCTGTTCTCTTCGGTGATCCAGACGGTGCCCTCGCGGGCGCAGATCGTGCTGCCCACGGCGTCCTGCAATTTGACGGTCTGCCCGCGGCTGAGCTGCAGGGCACCGGATTCGAGTTCAATTTTCATCTCATGCTCCTTGCGTTTGGCATGCGAAGGATGCATCCTTGCGCCGTCCGGATCAAACGGTAAATCTGCACGTCCAGGATGCAAAACGGGAATGCGAAAATCTAATCCTGCCGCGCCGCGCACGCAACCGCGCTTGCCCTCGCTCGACCTGCTCAAGGGCTTCGAGGCGTCGGCGCGCCTGCTGTCCTTCACCAAGGCGGGCGAGGAACTGCACCTGTCCCAGTCGGCGGTGAGCCGCCAGATCCAGGACCTGGAGGACCAGCTCGGGGTGCGGCTGTTCCAGCGCCGGCACCGCGCGCTCGCGCTGACCGAGGCGGGCCAGGCGCTGCATGCCGCGTCCGCGCAGGTGCTCGCAACCATGCGCGCGGTCACCGACCGGCTGCGCGCCACGCGCGGCCGGCGCACGCTGGCGGTGACCACCACGCAATCGTTCGCCGCGCTCTGGCTGATCCCGCGGCTGTCCGGCTTTACGCGCATGCACCCGGAACTGGACGTGCGCATCAGCGCCGAAACGCGCGTGCTGGACCTGGAGCGCGACGGCCTGGATCTCGCGATCCGGCACGGTCCGCCATCGCTCGCGGGGGCGGACGCGGTGCGGCTGTTCGGCGAGCGCGTGTTCCCGGTCTGCAGCCCCAAGCTGATGCGGGATCCAAAGCGGCCGCTGCGCGCGCCGCAGGACCTGCGCCATCACGTGCTGCTGCAATACGACGATCCCGACGGCCGCCATCCCTGGATGCACTGGAAAACCTGGCTCGAGATCGAGCGCCTGGCCGACCTGCGGCCCGCGGGGAGCCTGGTGTTTTCGGGCTACGAGCAGATCATCCCGGCCGCGATCGCCGGCTACGGCGTGGCGCTGGGCCGCAGTCCGCTGGTGCGCGAGGCGATCGCGGCAGGCGAGCTGGTGGCGCCGTTCAAGCGCAGCGCCGATCCGGCGCGCGCCTACTACGTGATCCTGTCAAAGCATTCCGGGGGCCGGCCCGAAGTGGCCGACTTTGTCGCCTGGCTGCGCGAGGAGGCGAAGAAGGAGCCCCGCTGAACGAAGCCCTGCGTCAGGTTGCGGTCCAGGGGTTCAGGAGCGAGACGCCGAAGGGCTCGAAGTCGGTGACGTTGCGCGTGACAAGCGTCAGGCCACGGTCAAGCGCGGTCGCGGCAATCAATCCGTCCGCGAAGGATCCGGGGCCTCGATAATTCCGAAACGACGCAGGTGTCGAGCAGGTAGCTCATCCGAGATCGACGGTGCGAGGCACCGAGCGATCGCGGGTGACTATCCGGCTGAGATCCACAGGGCAGCTGCGCAACAGCGCGAGCAGCGCTCTTGACGCCTTGCGGTTTTCCGTCCGGCCTCGTGCGCCGCGGACCGCGGACACGACCACCACGGGCTTGCCGTGGCGCGTCACGGTCTGCGGACCCTCGCTCAAGGCGCGATCAACGACCCGGCTGAATTCGTTCTTTGCCTTCTGCAGTGGCCAGCGAGCGGACAGCTTCGCCTCCTAAATCTGTCTAGTCTGGACAGATTCTAGCATTTCAAGCTCAAAGCGTGAGCACGATCTTGCCGATATGCAGCGAAGATTCCATCAGCTTGTGCGCTTCGCTCGCCTGCGCGAGCGGGAAGGTCTTGTAGATCTCGGGCTTGATCCTGCCGGCCTCGATCAGCGGCCAGACTTTCTCTCGCAGGATTTTCGCGATCGCGCCCTTGAACTCTACCGGCCGCGGCCTGAGCGTCGAGCCGGTCATGGTGAGGCGGCGGCGCATCAGCTCGTTGATGTCGAGCTCGGTTTTCGGGCCGCGCAGGAAGGCGATGAACACCAGCCGGCCGTCGTCGGCGAGGCATTTCAACTCTTTCGGCACGTAGTCGCCACCGACCATGTCGAGGATCACATCCACGCCCTTGCCGCCGGTGGCGGCCTTGATCTCCTCGAAAAAGTCCTGCGTGCGGTAGTTGATCGCCCGCTCGGCGCCAAGCCGGACGCAGGCGGCGCACTTCTCCTCGCTGCCCGCGGTCGCGAACACGCGGTTGCCCATCGCCTTCGCCATCTGGATCGCGGTGACGCCGATGCCCGAGCTGCCGCCCTGCACCAGCAGCGTCTCGCCGGGCGCGAGGCGCCCGCGGTCATAGACATTGGACCAGACGGTAAAACACGTTTCCGGCAGCGAGGCCGCTTCCACCGGCGAAAGGCCTTTCGGCACCGGCAGCGCCTGCGCCTCGGGGGCGACGCAATATTCGGCGTAGCCGCCGCCCGAGACCAGCGCGCAGACTTGGTCGCCTATTTTGAATTTTTTTGCCGAACCACCCAAAGCAAAAACCTCACCGGCGATCTCCAGGCCCGGAAGGTCGGAGGCGTCGGGCGGCACCGGATACCTGCCCAGGCGCTGCAGCACGTCGGGACGATTGACGCCGGCCGCGGCGACTTTCACCAGGATCTCGTTTGCCTTGGGTACCGGCGTAGGGCGCTCGGCCGGGACGAGAACCTCGGGACCTCCGGGCTTGCTGATTTCAATGCAACGCATAAGGCGCGCAATCATAACAAAGCGGCGATGGCTCTCAGGTCCACGTTGCCGCCCGACAGGATGACGCCTACGCGCATGCCATTGGCGTCGAGCTTTTTCTCGAGCAGGGCGCAGGCGCCGAGGGCGCCTGTGGGCTCGACCACGACCTTCATGCGTTCCCAGATGTAGACCATCGACTTGAGCAGTTCGCCGTCATCGACCGTGAGCATGTCGTCGACGTAGCGCATCACGAGCGGGAAGGTGAAGTTGCCAAGCGAGGGCGTGCGTGCGCCGTCGGCGATGGTTTGCGGGTCCTTCACGGTCTGCAGCGTCCTGGTCTTGAACGAGCGCGTGGCGTCGTCGCCGGCGGCGGGCTCGACGCCGATGACGCGGCAATCCGGGCTCAGCTGTTTCGCTGCCACGGCGCAGCCCGAGAGCAGGCCGCCGCCGCCGCAGGGCGCGAGCAGCAGCTCGAGCGGACCGACGTCTTCGATCAGTTCCTTCGCCGCGGTGCCCTGGCCGGCAATGATGTGCGGGTGGTCGTAGGGTGGAATCAGCGTCAGGCCGCGCTCGGATGAAATCCGGTTGGCGAGTTTTTCTCTATCCTGATTTTTTTCATAAAGGACAATTTCAGCGCCGTAACCCCTGGTCGCTTCAACCTTCACCCGGGGCGCGTCGGCGGGCATCACGATGACTCTTGGCACGCCGAGCAGCTTGCCGGCGAGCGCCACGGCCTGCGCGTGGTTGCCCGAGGAGAATGCGACCACCCCGCGCCGCTTTTCTTCGGCCGACAGCTGCGACAGCGCGTTGTAGGCGCCGCGGAACTTGAATGCGCCCATGCGCTGGAAGTTCTCGCACTTGAAGAACACGCTCGCGCCGGTGAGCGTGTCCACCGCGGCGGAGGTCAGTGCCGGCGTGCGGCGCGCGTGGCCGGCGATGCGCTGGTGGGCTCGCGCGACGTCGTCGAAGGTTACTGCATCGGATGTGCGCATGGGCGGATTGTAGAATGTAGCCATGGACTACTCCAGATATGAAGACCTGAAGATCCGCCGGCTCGAGCCCGGCATCCTCGAGATCGTGATGGGCGAGGAGGGCGGCAAGCTCTCGACCGCTACCGCGCGCCTGCACCGGGAGCTGGCCGACGTCTGGCTCGACGTCGACCGCGATCCGGAGACCCGGGTCGCGATCCTGCGCGGCGCGGGCAGGGGTTTCTCCGCCGGCGGCGACCTCGCGATGGTGGAAGAGGTCACGCGCGATTTCGACGCGCGCGCGCGCGTCTGGCGCGAGGCGCGCGACCTGGTCTACAACGTGATCAACTGCTCGAAGATGATCGTCTCGGCGATGCACGGCCCTGCGGTGGGCGCGGGGCTGGTGGCCGGGCTGCTCGCGGACATCTCGATCGCCGCGAGGGATGCCCGCATCATCGACGGCCATACGCGCCTCGGTGTCGCCGCGGGCGACCATGCGGCGATCGTCTGGCCGCTGCTCTGCGGCATGGCGAAGGCGAAGTACTACCTGCTGCTGTGC
>MERQ01000056.1 GCA_001770655.1 Betaproteobacteria bacterium RIFCSPLOWO2_12_FULL_68_20 | reverse complement strand
TCTGAGGCTTTCTTACAGAAAAACCCATTGACAACAATCGGTTATTAAACTATTTTAAAGCATTTTGGCGAGGCGAGCGAAATGATGTGGCCGTGGAGGCGGGGCGAGCGCGAGCCGGGCTGGCTGGCGATCTCGATCGAGCCCGGCGCGCTCAGCTTCGCGCACGGGCGCCGCGGGGCGAACGGCAAGCCGGCGATCGGGCGCTGCGGCACGCGCGCGCTGGAGGGCGAGTTCGGCGGTGCAGACCGCATCGCCAGGGAGCTGCATTTCGACCGCTTTCGCTGCTCCACGCTGCTCGCCCCCGGCGAGTACCAGATGCTGGTGGTGGAGGCGCCCAACGTGCCGCCCGCCGAGCTGAAGACCGCGGTGCGCTGGCGCGTGAAGGACCTGCTCGATTACCACCTCGACGACGCGACGATCGACGTGCTCGACATCCCGCCCGAGTCGCCGGAAGGCGGCCGCGCCCACTCCATGTACGCCGTCGCGGCGCGCAACGACGTGATCCAGGGCCGCATCGGCCGCTTCGACGCCGCGCGCATCCCGCTCTCGGTCATCGAGACCGCCGACACCGCCCAGCGCAATATCGCGGCGCTCTTCGAGCCGCAGGACCGGGGCGTCGCGCTGCTCCATTTCAACCCCGGCCACGGCCTGCTGACGATCAATTTCCGCGGCGAGCTGTACCTGTCCCGGCGCATCGATGCGGGCATGGACCAGTTGCTGGCCGCCCCCGGCCCGGCGCGGGACGAGGCGATGAGCCGCGTCGCGCTCGAGCTGCAGCGCACGTTCGATCACTTCGACCGCCAGTTCAGGTTCGTCGCGGTGGCCAAGCTTCTGGTCGGGCCCGAGCCGGCGGATTCCGGGATCGTCGCGCACCTGGCGAGCAATCTCGACGTGCCGGTGGAGCCCCTGAGGCTTCAGGAAGCGCTCAGCTTCGGCGCCGAGGCTTCGCTCGACCGGGAGGGGGAGTGGCGGCTGTTCCACCTGATCGGCGCCGCGCTGCGCGGCGAAGAGAAAGCGCTCTGAAGGCCGGGCGATGAGCCAGCAGATCAACCTCTACAACCCGCTGTTCCTGAGGCGCGAGAAATACTTCTCCGCCAAGACGATGCTGCAGGCGCTCGGGCTGATTTTCCTGGGCGTGGCCGGTTTGTACGTGTTCGCCGTAGTGCAGACGCGCTCGTCCGAGCGCGTGGTGCAGGACTATCGGGCGCAGGTGGCGTCGCAGCGCGAGCAGCTCGTCAAGCTGGGCACCGCGCTTTCCCCGCAGGCGCGCAGCAAGGCTCTCGAAGCGGACATCGCCCGCCTCGAGGCCGAGATCAAGGCGCGGCGGTCGATGCTGACGGTGCTGAGCACCGGCGAGCTGGGCAATACCGAGGGCGTCTCGCCTTTCTTTGCCGCGTTTGGCAGGCAATCGATCGCCGGGGTGTGGCTGACCGGATTCACCGTCGGCGAGGGCGGCAACGACCTGCAGGTGCGCGGCCGCGCGCTGCACGCCGAGCTCGTTCCGGCGTACCTGCGCGCGCTCAACAACGAAGAGATGATGCGCGGCCGCCGGGTCACCGAGTTGAAGCTGGCCGCGAAGGCGGCGGCCGCTGCGCCTCGGGCGCCCGGCGCAGCCAAGGCGCCTTCGGCGGGTCCCGAGCGCTTCGTTGAATTCACCCTGGCGGCGCCCCTGCGCCTGGCCGAGGCGAAGCCGGCGGCAAAAGGCGCGAGGCCGTGAAAGCACTGCTCAAGCGCTACGCCCAGCGCATCGATGCCGCCACGCTTCGCGAGCGGGCGATGATCTTCGCCGCCGGTGCGCTGGTGCTGGTGTTCCTTGTCAACGCGGCGCTGCTCGATCCGCTGCGCTCCAAGCAGAAGCGGCTCGGCGCGGAGTCCGTCCAGCACCAGGAGCAATTGAAAAAGGTGCAGGTCGAATTGCAGCGCATGGCGCGCGCGAGCGGAGGAGACTCCGACGCGGCGAATCGCAAGCGGCAGCTCGCGCTGCGCGCCGAGCTCGACGCGTTGAACGCCCGCATCGCGCAGGAGCAGCGCCGCTTCACGGCCCCGGACAAGATGCGGCCCGTGCTCGAAGGGATGCTCGAGCGCAACAAGCGGCTGGCCCTGCTCGAGCTCAAGACGCTCGCGGTAACGCCGCTCGGCGAGGCGCGGCGCGGCGCGGGCCGGCCGGGCCTTTTTCGCCACGGTGTCGAGATGACGGTGAGCGGGGCCTATTTCGATCTCTACGAGTACCTGCAGACGCTCGAGGGCCTGCCCACGCAGCTCTACTGGGGCCGCGCTGAGCTCGTGGCAGACGTGTATCCGGTGCTGACCCTGAAGCTGACCGTGTACACGGTGAGCTTCGACCAGGCCTGGCTGATCGTATGATCCGGCTTGCCGCGAGCGTCTTTTGCGCGCTGCTCGCCTCGGCGGCGCAGGGTGCGCCGTTCGCAGACCCGACGCGGCCGCCGAACGCGTCCGAGTCCGATCCCGGCTCGGCGGCGGCCGCGGGGCCGCGGCTCGAATCCGTGCTGATCGCGCCCAATCGCCGTTTCGCCGTGATCAGCGGGCAGACGGTGCGGGTCGGGGACACGTTCGGGGAGGCGAAGGTCGTGCGCATCACCGAGAGCGCGGTGGTGCTGCGCAAGGGCGAGGAGCTGGAAACGCTGAAGCTGATCCCGGAAGTGGACAAACGGCCGCGCGTGCGACGCGCAAAGAGGGCTGACCGATGAACACGATCAACATCACGCCATGGCTGCTCGCCGCAAGCTTGCTTGCCGGCTGCGCGGCGCCACCCGCCCCGCCTTCCGGAATCAATCCGGCCATCATGGGCGAATTCGACAAGGCCGCCGCGCGCAAGCCCGAGCCGCGGCCGCGCGAGGTGGACGCTGCGCTGCTGCCGCCGCTGCGCATGGAGATGCCGGAGGTCGCAGGAAAGCCGATCGAGCCGCGCTTCGATCTGTCGGTGAGCAACGCGCCCGCGCAGCAGGTGTTCATGTCGCTCGTCAGCGGCACGCGCTACAGCATGCTCGTCCACCCGGCGGTAACGGGCGCCATCTCGGTCAGCCTCAAGGACGTGACGCTCGAGGAGGCGCTCGACTCGATCCGCGAGCTCTACGGCTACGAGTACCGCATCGAGGGCTCGCGCATCTCGATTCAGGCGCCCGGGTTGCAGACGCGCCTGTTTCGCGTCAATTACCTCACCGGGCAGCGGCGCGGCACAAGCGACCTGCGCGTGCAGTCGGGATCGGTGAGCGATGTTTCCGGGGGCGGCGGCGCGCCGCAGCCGGTGTCGGCGGCACAGCCGATCCCGGGCGCAGTGCCCGGTGCGGGGTTGCCGGTTGCGCGCTCGATCGACACGAGCCGGGTGTCGACCCAGCAGTCGAGCGACTTCTGGGCGGAGCTGCGCACCTCGCTCGCTGCGATCGTCGGCACCGCCGAAGGGCGCAGCGTGGTGGTGTCCCCGCAATCGGGCATCGTGGTGGTGAGGGCGCTGCCGCCCGAGCTGCGGGCGGTCGAGCAGTTCCTGCGCGAGACGCGGCTCGCGGTCGAGCGCCAGGTGATGCTGGAGGCGAAGATCGTCGAGGTGACGCTCTCGGAGGGCTACCAGGCGGGCATCAACTGGGCGCTGTTCCGCTCGAATTTCCAGGCCGGGCAGATCTCACCTGATACCCGGCTCGGCGGCCCCGGGCAGCCGTTGAGCACCGGCAGCGCAGGAGGCCAAACGTCCGATATCGTGGGAAGGGCGCTCACCCTGGGCGGAGCGGCGAATCCGATCGGAGCGATATTCGGGCTGGCGCTGCAGACGACCAACTTCGCCACGCTGCTGCAGTTTCTGCAGTCGCAGGGCAACGTGCAGGTGCTTTCCAGCCCGCGGATCGCGACCCTGAACAACCAGAAGGCGGTGCTGAAAGTGGGCACCGACGAGTTTTTCGTCACCAACGTCTCGACGGTGACGACCACTACAGGCACGACCACGCAGCAGACGCCGACCGTGACGGTCGCCCCCTTCTTTTCCGGCGTGCTGCTCGACGTCACCCCGCAGATCGACGACAGCGGCAGCATCATGCTGCACATCCATCCGTCGGTGAGCGAGGTGACCGAGAGCAAGCGCCGCGTGGAGCTGGGGGGGACGATCCCGTCGATCACCCTGCCGCTCGCGAGGAGCAGCATCAACGAAACCGACACTATCGTGCGCGTCACCGACGGCAATATCGTCGCCATCGGCGGGCTGATGAAGGTGGACGTGCGCGACGACCGCGGTGGTCCCCCCGGGATTTCGGAGGCCATCGGGTTCCTGCGCAACGCCGACCGCCAGTCGGTCAAGCGCGAGATCGTGATCCTGCTCAAGCCGACCGTCGTCCACGGCGACCGCGTCTGGGAGCAGGATGTCCGCGACACCCAGGAGCGCCTGCGCGGCATGGCCCCGCACGCGCGGCCCCAGTGAACTACCTGCGCTACTTCGGGCTGCGCGAGCCGCCGTTCGGCATCACGCCGGACACCAGCTTCTTCTACCCGTGCCGCAGCAGCCAGGAGGCGCTGAACACCCTGCTCATCGCGATGGCGAACGGCGAGGGCTTCATCAAGATCACCGGCGAGGTGGGCACCGGGAAGACGCTCTTATGCCGCAAGTTCCTCGCCACGCTCGACGACGGCTGGGTGTCGGCCTACATCCCGAACCCGAGCTTCGAGCCGCGCACGCTGCTGCTCGCGCTCGCCGAGGAGCTCGCCACGGGGGTGGACGCCGGGGTGGACCAGCACCACCTGTTCAGGGCGATCGGGCGCACGCTGCTCGACCTCGCGCGCAGCCGCAAGCGCGTGGTGCTGTGCATGGACGAGAGCCAGGCGATGCCGCTCGACACGCTCGAGGCGCTGCGCCTGCTCACCAACCTCGAGACGGAAAAGCGCAAGCTCCTCCACGTGGTGCTGTTCGGCCAGCCCGAGCTCGACCGCAAGCTCAACTCGGAGGCGATCCGGCAGCTGCGCCAGAGGATCACCTTCCAGTACCGGCTCGGCGCGCTCGACGAGGACGAGGTTGGGACCTATTTCGCGCACCGG
This sequence comes from Betaproteobacteria bacterium RIFCSPLOWO2_12_FULL_68_20, assembly GCA_001770655.1. Taxonomy (GTDB): domain Bacteria; phylum Pseudomonadota; class Gammaproteobacteria; order Burkholderiales; family SG8-39; genus 2-12-FULL-68-20. The sequence continues at coordinate 6,532 of MERQ01000056.1, read as the reverse complement.
CTAGGCGTCGCGGGATATTCGGGGGCACCGCTGCTCGGCTCCGGCGCGCGGCGCATGCTCTACAGGTCGAGCCGGGGCGTCCCGCGGCTCGTCAACATTCTTGCGCACAAGTCCTTGCTGGCGCTGTACGGCGAGGGGGGCGAGCGCATCGAGCGCCGGCACGTGCGTGCCGCGGCGCTCGACACTCCCGCCGCGCAGCGCCCGCGCCGCTGGTGGTGGCCTAGCGTTACCTTCACGCGCGCCGCAGACTGAGGGGGCGGCGCGGTGAGCCTGATCAACAAGGTGCTGCGCGACCTCGATCACCGGAGCGCGCTGGCGAGCCCCGAGGGCCCGGTGCCGCCGCGCCAGGTGCGCGCGGTGGAAGGCCCGGGTTCAGGGCACGAGTGGTTCTGGCGCATCGTCGCGGTGTTGATTCTCATCGCGCTCGGCTGGGTGGGCTGGGTGGCCTGGCAAATTCAGCCACGACAGGTTGCGACGGAATTGGCATTCAAGGCGGCCAAGAGCACCGGCAAGTCGACTGCGAAGCACGCCCCGCCGCTCGCGCAGACGCCCAAGCCTGCGGCGGAGCCGCAGAAGCGTGCGGCGCCCGTCGCAGCCGTGAAGGCACCTGCAACTTTCAAGCTCGCGCTTTCGATCGAAACGCCGATCGGGGAGGGAGCGGCACGTCCGGCGCCGGCGCCGCGGGCCGAGCCCGCTGCACCTGTATCCAAACCCCCAACCAAGCCGGCGGCACGCGAGGCCGGCGGCAAGCCTGCGGCTCCGCTGGCGCTCGACGTCCCGCCTGCGCGTATTCTTTCCGCCCCCGCCGGCAAGCCGCGCGTCGAGCGGCGCGAGCGCACGCGCACGCCCGCGGCGCAGGCGGAAACAGAGTTCCGTCGCGGCGTCGCGCTCCTCAACCAGGGCCGCGGCCCGGAGGCGGAGGAGCACTTCGCTGCGGCCCTCGAATACGACCGCTCGCACCGGGCGGCGCGCCAGGCGCTCGTCGTGCTCGCCCTGGGGCGCGGCCAGCTTGAGTCGGCGCGCCGGCTGCTGCAGGAAGGGCTTGCGGTCGATCCCGCGCAGCCGGCGTTCGCGGTCACGCTCGCTCGCATCTACATCGAGCGGGGCCAGTTGCCCGCGGCGCTCGATGTGCTGAAAGGCTCCGAAGCCGCGGCAGCGACCAATTCCGATTTCCACGTCCTTCGCGGCGCCGTGTTGCAGCGCCTCGGCCGGCACGGCGACGCGGCCGACGCCTATCGAAGCGCGCTTCAGTTGCAGGCTGCGAATCCGCAGGCCTGGATCGCGCTCGGGATCTCGCTCGAGGCACTGAAGCAGCGCGCGGAGGCGGCAGAGGCATTCCAGCGCGCACTGGCGGCCGGGCCGGTGAGCGCGGAGCTGAAAGTCTACGCAGAGCAGCGCATCCGCGCGCTGCGCTGAGCCGGGAGGCCGCCGGGTGCCCGGGCGGGACCGCTCGTCAGACGCTTCTCGGATCGAGGAGCTTTTCACGCTTTCCCGCCTGCCGCCGATGCTAGGCTCTCCGGTCGACCGGTAATGACTTTCGTCCGCACAATCCTCTTGCTGGCGGCGGCACTTCTCGCCGCGACGGGCGCGCACGCGCAGGTCCAGTACCGCGATTCCGAGCAGGGCAATTCGGGTGCGGGCGGTCCCGGCATCACGCACGTGAACCCGGGCGCCTCGAGCAGCCGGAACAACTGCGGCGCGGTCGGCACTCCGCTCACCGGGGCGGGATTCCTGCCCGCCGGGCGCGCGGCGGGAGACATCCTGATCACATTGGTGCTCTCGAGAGAATCGAGCGCCACGATCACCGGTCCCGGCGCCGGGTGGACCCAGATTTACACCAACACGCCGGCCACCGATTTCGAGATGTACGTCTATTACCGCATCGCCACAAACACCGCGGCCGACAACTTCTCGTTCTCGCAGGCCGGCACGTGCAGCTCGCTCGCCGCGCAGATGTCGGCCTTCCGCGGCGTGGACAACACGAACCCGTTCGAATTCGCGGCGACCATCCCGGCAAGCAGCGTGGCGTTCGCGAATGCGGGCGACCTCGATACCGGCACGGAGACCACCTATTCCGAAGCAGCGATGACGGTGGTCGCCGGGTTCATCATGGACGACCGGACCGTGACGCAAGGTGCCGGGTGGAGCCAGTCATTCGATTCGGCGCTCAACTTGACGCGGGACCTTGGGATCTCGCTTCATTACCAACTGCAGACCGCATCGGGAGTGAAGGGGAGCACGACGCTCAACTGGGACCTGAGTGGCGCCGGAACCGACAACCGGGTCGGGATCGTCTTCTCGCTGCGCCCGGCGGGTGAGTTGCGCATCGCCGTTCCGGCCGCCACCCAGGCGAACGACGTAATGATCGCGAGCGTCACTTATCGCCCCTGCAGCAACACGAGCGGCGGCGCTTGCACTACCACCATCACCGCGCCCGCCGCGTGGACGCTCGTCAACTCGATTGACCAGACCACCGGCGGGGGCACGGGCGGCTACGGAAACCGCGTCTTCATCTACCGGCGTACGGCAGCTGGCCCGCCAGGAGCCGGCGAGCCCGACTACTACTCGTGGTTCTTCGGCGGGGCGCCGGTGCACGCCGGAGCGGCGGGCGGGATCATCAGTTTTTCCGCCGTCGACACCTCCGATCCGATCATCGCCGAGGCGGGACAGACGACCGCGTCCGGAGGCGCTCCCTTCACTCATTCGGCGCCGAGCATCAACGCGCCGAACGGCTCGATGCTGGTGAGCACGCACACGGCGAACTCGTCGGGAACCTGGAGCCCCCCCGCGACGATGACCGAGCGAGCAGACGCATCATCGCTTCCGCCCAACGACGACCTCGGGCTGTCGATCGAGGTGAATCACGAGCTGTTCGCCGCGGGAGGAGCGACCGGCACGCGCGACGCCGTCCTGAACGGCCCGCCTCCCGCGAACGACGCGGGTGCGACCCACATGCTTGCGCTGCGACCGGCGCTCAGCCACTACGCGATCAGCGCGCTCGCCACGACGGTGGCCAACTGCGACTACGCAGAGATCACGATCACCGGCCACGCCGTCAACCACAGCGCGGCGGCGCCGCGAGCGACGCGCATCGTGACGCTGTCGGTTTCCGCGGGCGGGGCGACGGCCGTGTGGCAGCCGACGCTGGTGTCGGGCGCGGGCATCTGGACGCCGAGCGGCGGCTCGACCGCGACCTACCAGTGGTCGGGCGGCGAGACAAGCTTCGCCGTGCGGCTGCGCCAGAGCGCGGTCGTTTCGCTCTCGGTGAATCTGCTGGACAACTTCGGCACGGCGGAGGACGGAACCGAGGATCCGACGTTCAGCTTTGTCGATTCGGCGTTCCGCATCTCGAACGGCTCGAACGCGTCGCTCGCCATCGGCAACCAGATCTCGGGCAAGCCGTCGAACGCCGGCTTCGGCACGCAGGATCTCTACCTCCAGGCGGTGCGCACGGACGTTCCCACCGGGGCGTGCACCTCGGTGTTCCCGAACGGCTCGGAAGTGGACGTCGAAGTGGGGGCCATCTGCAACAACCCGGCGACCTGCACGCGCAACGTCACGCTCGCTACGCAGGCAACCGGCGGCTCGCCGAGCGGCACGTTCGCGCCGGGGGCGGCCGGCACCTATCCCGCGACGATCCGCTTTGCCTTCACCACGGCGAACGCCGAGGCGCCGTTCAACTTCAGCTACGCCGACGCCGGCCAGATTACGCTCCAGTTCCGCTACGTCACGGCTGCGCCGGCGGTGACCATTGCCGGCACCGGCGGCCCGTTCGTGGTGAGGCCTTTCGGCATCGCCTTCCGCGGCGCGAACGCGGCGACGCCGATCCAGCATGGGACCACGGCGACCGACCCGCTGCTCGCCGCCGCCGGGGACAATTTCACCATGACGCTCGCGGCCTACCAGTGGGCCGCAGGCCAGGACGTTGCCCCGGTCGACGGCTTCCCGGATTTCGGCGGGACGGACGTGATCGACATTACCGGCAACGGCGACACGCCGAATTTCGCCTGGGATACCGGCGTCGGCGTCTACGCGAATCTCCCCGGTGTCGCGGCAGGCACGGTGACGCGCGGCGTCGGTTGCGCGGGCGGCGCGACCGTGACGGCGGCCCAGTGGTCGGGAGGCACGGCGACCATCACAGACTGGTGCTACAACGAGGCCGGAAACGTGGGCTTGTTCTCGCTCACGTCCAACTACATCGCCGCGGGCATCACGATCATCGGCGTCAGCAGCTATGACGGCTCAACATTGAACGCAGGGCACGTCGGCCGCTTCCGGCCCAAGCAGTTCGCGCTCTCGGCTGGAAGCGTGACCACGCGCGCGGCGGCGGGCTGCTCGCCCGACTCGACCTTCACCTACCTGGACGAGCGGCTCGACCTCGGGTTCACGCTCACCGCGCAGAACACGCAGGGCGGCACGACCCTGAACTACGACGGCGCCTACGCCAAGCTCGATCTGTCGGCCATCGGCAACCTGAATCTCGGCGCACGCAGCGGCGCGACCAACTTGACTTCGCGCGTCAATACCGGAGCGGGGTCGTCCTCTTCGGGAAGCTGGAGCAACGGCGTCGCGAGCGGCATCGCGGTGCAGACCGCGATCCAGCGTCTCACCGCGTCGCCGTTCGTGGACGGTCCGTACGCCGGGCTCGCCTTCGGTGTGGCGCCGTCCGATTCGGACAGCGTCGCAATGGACACGCTAGATCTCGACGTGGACAACAACAGCGTGGACGACCACAAGAGCCTCGGCGTCACCACGGAAGTGCGCTTCGGCCGGCTCAGATTGCAGAACGCTTCAGGCGGCCAGAACCTGGATCTGCCGATCCCGATCCAGACCCAGTTCTGGAACGGAACGGTATTTGCCACCAATACCGTCGACAACTGTACTTCGTTGTCTGCGGCCAATCTGTCTCTGGGCTCCTACACCAACGGTCCTGGCGGAATCGACGCGACGAACATGGGCGACAGCCACATCTCCCTCGGCGGAGCGTTCGCTGCCGGAGTCGGGAGCCTGAAACTGACGAAGCCATCGCCGGCGGCGACCATCCCCGGTGGCACCACATTGACGGTCGATCTCGCGGCCGAAGGAAAGACCTATCTCCAGGGAGCGTGGACCGGCGCTCCCTACGACGACAACCCCTCCGCCCGCGCGACCTGGGGCCTCTACGGCAGCCAGCCGCAGAACTTCATCTACTTCCGCGAGAACTACTGACGACCGCGCGGCGCCGGCCTACTGCACCGTGTCGCCTGTCCGCTCCAGCCGGTAACCGTAGTTGTAGATCGGCACCACCCGGTAGCCCGATTCCGGCCTCAGGTCGAGCTTCTTGCGCACCTGGCTCACGTGCGTGTCCACGGTGCGCGTCGCGAGATCGCCGCTCCTTCCCCACACCGCCTCCTGCAGGTGGCCGCGCGACATCAGCCTCCCCAGGTTGCGGAACAGCGTCGCGGTCAGCTCGAACTCCTTCGGCGTGAGCTCGATCTTCACCCCGCCCTTGCGAATCTCGCCGCGCTGCAGATCGATCTCGAAAGGCGGAAAGAGGAGCTGCTTTTCCTCTTCGCGCGGGTACGCCCGGCGCAGCAGCGCGTGCACGCGCGCGATCAGCTCCTGGCGGCGCACCGGTTTCACCATGTAGTCGTCGGCGCCGTTCTCCAGCGCGAACACGATGTCCTCCTCCGAGTCGCGCACCGTCACGAACAGCACCGGCACCTGCTTGGAGACGTTCGAGCGCAGCCACAGCAGCACGTCGGCACCGGAGACGTCGGGCACCTGCCAGTCGAGGACGAACAGGTCGAAGCTCTCGCGGCCGGCGTGCTTGGTGGTCTCGCGCCCGCTCAGGTAGCCGTGCACGTCGTGGCCGTCATCGACCAGCCAGCGCTTCAGCAGCGCAAGCTGGTCGGGGTCGTCTTCGAGGATCGAGATGCGCAAGCGGTGGCCTCCCTTGTCGCTCGAACATGATAACGCTCCGGCGCCCGTCCGGATTCCAAGCCTTTGATTCGGAAAGCGCGCGGCGCGCTGCGGCGTCCTTGCGACGCCGCCGCACCCGATTTGCGCCATGAACGGCCGATTCGTTGACTAAGCAGCGGAAATCTCACATAATTTCGGGTTCCGCGGAGGGGTGCCCGAGCGGTTAAAGGGGGCAGACTGTAAATCTGTTGGCCTTGCGCCTACGTTGGTTCGAATCCAACCCCCTCCACCAGCTTGCGGCACGCGCGGCGAGCGGAATTGGCGAGCGTCGGGTGAAAGGGCATTCGGGCGGGTGTAGCTCAATGGCAGAGCAGAAGCCTTCCAAGCTTATGACGAGGGTTCGATTCCCTTCACCCGCTCCAAAGCATCTTGCCCATGTAGCTCAGTGGTAGAGCACTCCCTTGGTAAGGGAGAGGTCATGCGTTCAATCCGCGTCATGGGCACCAGGTAACGAGGCAGACGACAGAGGCGTTTCCAGATGGCAAAGGGCAAATTCGAGCGCACCAAGCCGCACGTGAACGTTGGGACGATCGGCCATGTGGATCATGGCAAGACGACGCTGACGGCGGCG
>MERQ01000055.1 GCA_001770655.1 Betaproteobacteria bacterium RIFCSPLOWO2_12_FULL_68_20 | reverse complement strand
CGCGAGCGCGAAGCCGATGAGCGCCAGGTAGGCGCCCATGAATTTCGGCCCGAGCAGATCGACCGTGAAGCGGCTGGTGTTCGGACCGAGAATGCCGCCGACCAGCCCCCCGGCGAGCACCAGCGAAATCGCGGTGGCGCGGAAATCGGCGCTCGCGACGTCGGCGGCGGCGAAGCGGTAGTACTGGCCGTAGGCGTTGTACACGCCGAAGACGAGCGCGCCGAAACACAGCAGCCAGAAGCTCTGCACCCAGATCGCCGCACCGCAGATCAGCGCCCCGACGACGCCCCACAGCGTCCCGGCGGTGAGCCCGGCCCGCCGCCCGACGCGCTTCATGTGCAGCGACGCCGGCATGGTGGAGATCGCCCCGCCCAGCACCCAGAAGGTGACCGGCAGCGTCGCGAGCCCCTGGTAGGGGGCGAGCGCGAGCCCGGCGAGGCCGTTGATCGCGATCAGGGTCGAATTGTTGGTGAACAGCAGCGCCTGGCAGGCGGCGAGCAGGCCGACGTTGCGGCGGGTACTGGTCATGTATACAGTATTGGGTGGAAAAGGACGATTCTACTGCACCGCAGCATGGCAGACGATCGAAACCGTGAAATGCTTCACCTGCGCGGCGCGCGCTCGTTCGCGCCGGGGCGGTTCGAGACTGTGCAGCGCGAGCCGTTCAACGACGGCTGGACGCGCGAGGACGAAGCTGCGGCGCCGCTCGAGACGCAAGTCACCGAGGAGCGCGCGCGCTCGATCGTCGCGAGGAACGATTCGCCCGACGTACCCTTCGAGCAGTCGATCAACCCGTATCGGGGCTGCGAGCATGGATGCGTGTATTGCTATGCCCGGCCCAGCCACGCGTATCTCGAGCTGTCGCCGGGCTTGGACTTCGAGACCAGGCTCTTCGCCAAGGTGAATGCCGCCGAGCTGCTGCGCACGGAGCTGGCTAAGCCTGGATACAAGCCGAGCCCGATCTCGCTCGGAGCGAACACCGACTGCTACCAGCCGATCGAGCGGAAGTACAAGATCACCCGCTCGATCATCGAGGTGCTCGCCGAGTGCGAGCATCCGTTCACCATCGTCACCAAGTCGGCCTTGGTCGAGCGCGACCTGGACATCCTCGGCCCGATGGCGCGGAAAAACCTCGTGAAGGTGTTCGTCTCGATCGGTTCGCTCGATCGGGTGCTCGCGAGGAAGCTCGAGCCGCGCGCTGCAAGCCCGCAGCGGCGCGTGGATGTGATCCGCGCCCTCGCCGGTGCCGGCGTTCCCGTCGGCGTGATGGTGGCGCCGATCATCCCGGCGCTAACCGACAAGTCGATCGAGCACTCGCTCGAGGCAGGCGCCGAAGCGGGCGCGACCATGGCCGGCTACACCCTGATGCGGCTTCCGAACGAGCTGAAGGACATCTTCAAGGAATGGCTCGCCGCGCACTACCCGGAGCGCGCCGCGCACGTGATCAGCATCGTGCGCCAGACGCGCGGCGGACGCGACAACGACCCGAGGTTCGGCGCGCGCATGACCGGAACAGGCGAGTACGCCGAGCTGATCGCGCGGCGCTTCGAGATCGCCTGCCGGCGGCTGGGGCTGAACGGCGAGGAGCGCGGCACCGTGGCGCGGCGCGAGCTCGATTGCTCGCGCTTCCGACCGCCTTTGCAGGGCGGTCAGATGAGACTGTTGTGATGGAGGTGGTCGTGGCAGAATCGCATTGGCCAAAACAACAATGAATCAGATCGCGCTTGAGCCGGCGCTCGCCGGGCGAAAGGCCCGGGGCGCGTTCTTCACTCCGAACGAGCTCGCGACTTTCATCTCCGATTGGGCAGTCCGTTCTCCCGAGGATCGCGTCTTTGAGCCGAGCTGCGGCGAAGCTGCGTTTCTGGTCGCCGCGGCAAGGCGCCTGCGGGGTCTGGGTGCCCCGGCGGGCGTTCCGCGACGGTTGTTCGGCATCGACATCCACGAAGAATCCGTGGCCCTGGCCCGCGAGGCGCTCGCCGAGGAGTCGGCACAATCGAAACTTGCATCGGGCGATTTCTTCCTCCTGGATCCGCCTGACAAGCGATTTGATGCCGTGATCGGCAATCCGCCGTACATCCGCTACCAGAGCTTCTCGGGCGATGCGCGCGCCTGCGCGCTCCAGGCGGCGTTGCGGCAGGGCGTGAGGTTGAACGGTCTCGCCAGCTCTTGGGCGGCATTCACGGTGCATGCCGCAGCCTTTCTCAAGCCGGAAGGCCGATTGGGCCTGGTGCTTCCGGCGGAGCTGATGTCGGTCAACTACGCTGCGGAAGTCCGCCGCTTCCTCCTACGCCGATTCGGGACGGTGCGGCTGGTCCTGTTCGAGGACCTCGTCTTTCCGGGCGTCCTGGAGGAGGTTGTGGTGCTCCTTGCCGAAGGGTCGGGCGGCGCGGATCGGTTCGAGGTCTTCCAGGCGAAGTCGATGTCGGACCTGGTCGGGATCGCAGGCAATGCATGGACCCCGTATGCGCCGCGCGATCACGAGAAATGGACTTCCGCCCTTCTGCCGATTGACACCTTGACGCTGTATCGCCAAGTCACCGGGGGAACCGGGTTCGAGGTCCTGCTCGATTGGGGCGAGACCTACCTGGGCGCGGTAACGGGTTGCAACGACTACTTCGCGATTTCAAAGGCCAAAGCGCGCGAATTGCGGCTGCCGTTGGGAGAGCTGCTGCGAATCGTTCCTCCCGGGTCGCGGCATCTGCAGGGAATCGAATTCTCCACGCAGGATTGGCGGCGCCTCGCGTCGGACAATCAACCGTGCTGTCTCTTTGCGCCCCGCGGCCGGCCTTCGGCCGCAGGGCGGCGCTACATCGCGCAGGGCGAGCGGGTGCACATCCAAGAGGCGTACAAGTGCCGGGTCAGAACACCCTGGTGGCGGGTGCCGCTCGTTCCGCGCCCCGATTTCCTGCTCACCTACATGAACCACGATCACCCGCGGCTGGTGCGCAACAACGCGGGCGCGCACATCTTGAACAGCCTGTACGGCGTAAGATTGCACGCCGAACGAAGAAGGCTCGGGCAGGAGCTCCTGCACCTGGCATTTCTCAACAGCGTGACGTTGCTCGGGGCGGAGATCGTGGGCCGCTCCTACGGGGGAGGACTTCTGAAGCTCGAACCGAAGGAGGCGGACCTGCTGCCGGTGCCATCCCTCGACGCCCTGCGCAATGCCGCGACGAGGCTTCGATCGCGTGGCGAGACAATCAACACCCGCGCCTCGACGCAGGACGCAAGACTCGCTATGGAGCAGGTCGATCGGGCACTCCTGAGAGACGAGCTTGGTATGGCAATGAGCGACATTGAGCGGTTCCGCCAGGCCCGTAGTTTCTTGTTCCAGCGCCGCATGGCGCGCGCCAAAGGACAGAATGGCGCGCATTGACGATCTTCTGGCGAAGGCGCTCAAGGCGCTGCCGCGCAAGCCGGCCGACTCGGCAAGTCAGGCCGAAAAGAAGAGGTACAGCGAGAGGATTTCTGCGGCCGTCGCGCTTATGCTTTCCGAGGAGCTGCGGGCGCGCGGCCTCGACGGGTGCAGGCCTGCCAGCGCGAAGGAGACCGGCGAATCGGGAGCCGAGCGGCGGATGGCCGGCGGCTTGGGCGCAAAGAAAGTGGACGTGACGTGGTCGACCGAAGAAGCCGGTCTGCTCCTCGCGATATCGGTGAAGACCATCAACTTTCGCGACCAGCGGACCAAGAACTTCCAGAAGAACCTGATCAATCGCCGCGGCGACATGCTGATGGAAGCGGTCACTCTGCACCGCCGCTTTCCGTACGCTGTGCTTTGTGGGTTGTTCTTCCTCGACAAGGGCGCCGAGAGCGACGGCACGTCTCGCCGACGATCGACTTTTCTCAACGCGCATCAGCGGTTGCAGCTCTTTACCGACCGGAACGATCCCGCCGGACGCGAGGAACAGTTCGAGAGGCTGTATCTGCTGCTGCTTGACGCTTCGCCAAGGTCGGTCTCGATCGGAACGTATCGCGTCGGCGATGCGCACAAGACCGTGTCTCTTGCGAGCGTGCTCGACGACGTTCTGACTCTCGTGGCACAGCGCAGCGCAGACCTATACGAGTTCGACGCGGGCACCCTGCGCCGCGCGACCTAGATCCTGGGTACCGAAGTCCGTCCCCTTCGCTGGCGATCGATTTGGCTAGCACTGGGCTGGACGATGGTCGCGGGCGTCGTGTGGCTTTCGCTCACGCCCTCTCCGCCGACCCTGGACTTCAAGGAAAGCGACAAGCTCGGGCACTTCGTGGGCTACGGCACCCTGATGTACTGGTTCTGCCAGCTCTACGCGGCGCGCCGCGCAAGGCTCGGCTACGGTCTGGGATTCGCGGCGATGGGCGTAGCGCTGGAATTCGCGCAGGATGCGCTAGGGTACCGCAGCTTCGAGGAGTTCGACATGCTGGCCAACGCGCTCGGCGTGCTGCTCGGCTGGTTCGCGGCGCTTTGGGTGCGCGCGAACTTGCTCGTGCGGCTCGAACGATTGCTGCAGTAAGGGGCGATCTCGTAGACCGACATGATCTGTTCCGGCCGAAAGACCACGTAGGAGTCCTCGTTGGTCGTCGCCGTGCCGCCTTCGTGTTCGTTCTCGTACACGATACCGTCGTAGCCGGCTGCCTCGATCAGCTGCACCACGCGCTCATGTAGCTCTCGGATGGACCTCGCGCCGACCGCCCTTGCACCCTCGGGCTTTGCGACCACGCCGTTGATGATCAGCCATTCCACGACCTTGTCGGCACTTTCTCGGCCGCCCCGAACAAAGACATCCGGCATACGGAGAGGCTTTGTGATTCGAAGATACACCGGCCTCATGTTGCTCCCGGTCGTCGGCGGCTCGGGCCCGTAACATTGCGCAAACCACTCGGCTTGCGTAAGGGAGCCGAAGTGAAATCCGAAGGCCCGCCGCCTTGCTTTCTTGTGTTCGAAGGCCGTGAAATCCCTGACGGTTCCGTGATACGCGATTTTGGGAGTCCCGTCCCGCTCGACGATCTTGCTCTCGCCGAACCAGTCCCTGAATTCGGGAAATTCCCGGGGCGAGCGCACGAGGAACGCGCTGGATCGCGCCTACGACTTTCCGCCGGTCCGCATCAGCAACGCGAGCGCGACGGCAGCGGCGACCACGATCGCCGCGATCAGCCCGAGCTTGGTGAACCATTCCTGCAACGCCTCGCGCGGGAT
>MERQ01000054.1 GCA_001770655.1 Betaproteobacteria bacterium RIFCSPLOWO2_12_FULL_68_20 | reverse complement strand
CCGACGTGATCAAGACCTACGTCGAGCTCGGGCTGGGCATCGGCATCCTCGCCAAGATGGCCTTCGACGCGAAGCGCGACCGCACGCTACGCGCGATCGATGCGGCGCACCTTTTCGAGTCGAGCACCACGCGGCTGGGCGTCAAGCGCGGCGCGTACCTGCGGCGCTACGCCTACGAGTTCATCGAGCTGTTCGCGCCGCAGCTGCCGCGCGCGGTGGTCGAGCGCGCGGTGCGGGGGGAGGAGGGGTCTCGGTACGAGCTGTAAGCCGACTGGTGTCAGTGCAATACGTCGTGCGAAAGTGCTTGGCGACGTTCTGCACCAGCGTCTGGTTGACGCCGCCCGCGGTAGTGGAGATCTGTGCCATGCGCTCGAGCGCATCCGGCCTCCCGCGGACCCGCAAGTCCGCGCTCGGGCGTAAAATGCAAGGTCGCACACCACATTAGGTCGAACGAGCGAGCGACCGTGAACCAACGCGACCCGCAAGAGTTGATCGAGAAGCTGAAGACCCTGCCGCCGGAGCGCCTGGCGGAGGTGGCAGATTTCGTGGAGTTCCTGCGTGCCCGCGACCAAGCGCGCGCGCTCGAGCGCGCCGCCACGCGCGCCTCCGAGCCCGCGTTCGCCAAGGTCTGGGAGAACGATGCCGATGCCGCCTACGACCGGCTATAGCTTCGGCGACATCGTCCTAGTTCCCTTTCCCTTCACCGACCAGAGCACCGCCAAGCGACGGCCCGCCGTCGTCGTCTCCAGCGATCGCTATCACCGCGAGCGGCCGGACCTCATTGTCATGGCCGTCACGAGCCAGGCGCAGCCCGCAGGTGCGATCGGCGAGATGCAGGTCAAGTCCTGGCGGGCCGCGGGCCTTCTCAAGCCCTCCAGCATCAAGCCTGTCGTCACCACCATCGAAGTCCCGCTCGTCATCCGCCGGCTCGGGCAGCTCAGCGACGAAGATCGACAGGCGCTCAAGCGCGCGATCGGCACCATCATCGGGTAGCCATTCTCAACGCGATAGCGCTCCGTCGGGCTCGCGTTGCACTGTAGGCCGACTGGCGCCCATCCAGGCGCTCCAGCGCGATCTGCATCAGTTTCGCTCGATCGGTGCCCTTCAGGCCTTGCCCTTGCCGCGCGAGGTCGGCCGCTTCGCCAGCTCTTTTACCAATTCTTTCTTTGGTTCAAAGCCGAAGCCGGGCGTCTCAGGAAGCTCGAGCCATCCGTCGACGGGCGTGCCAAGCGGCCCGAAGATCGCTTCGCAGACCTTCACTGCCGGATAGTGATATTCAACCAGCCCGCCGTGCGCGAGCCCCGCATGGAGATGCATGTTGTAGTGTGCCCACGCGCCGCCGTTCGCCATCGGCATGTTGAACGCCGAAGCCAGCCCGGCGATCTTCAGGCACTGCGTGATGCCGCCGCTGATGGCGACGTTGGGCTGGATGATGTCGACGGCTCTTGAAGAAATGAGATCGCGAAACCGCCACGCCAGGCCTTCGTTCTGCCCGGCCGCGAGCGGGATGCGGGTTTTACTTTTCAATGAAATCAAGGAAGGGATGTCGTTTTCCTTCACGGGCTCCTCGAAGAAGCTCAGGCCGAACTCCTCGAGCGCGCGCGCCAGGCGCGTCGCATGGACGCTGTCGAGGCTGCAGTTGGCGTCGACATGCAGGGCGGCCTCCTCGCCGATCGCGTCGCGCACCGCGCGCACGCGGCGCGCGTCCTCGGTGATCACCTCCTCGGGCGGCCGCGGCTCGTCGCGCCGCTGCAGCGCGTGGTGGCCCACCACCATCTTCAGCCGTTTGTGGCCGCGCGCATGCCACCACTTCGCGGCCGCCGCGAGCTCGTCGCGGCTGTAGGCGCCGAAGCCGAAAGTCGTATAAACCGGGACCTTCGAGCGCGCGGCGCCAAGCAGGCGCCACACCGGCTGTCCCAGCTTCTTGCCCTTCAGGTCCCACAGCGCCAGGTCAACCGCAGCAATGGCGTGGCTCGCGTATCCGGTTTGCCCGCGGGGGCTGAGCAGCCAGTAAAGGCGCTCCCAGATGCGCTCGTGCGCAAGCGGGTCCTCGCCATGGAGCGCGGGCGCAATCACCTCGTTGACGGCCGCGGCGACGACCTCCTCTTCGGTGATGGCGGTGAAGCCATGTCCGGAGAGCCCGTCGTCGGTCTGGATCTCGACCAGGCATACCGAGAGCGAAGTTTTCTTCTCGATGCCGGCGGCATCGAGTGTCACCGGGACGTTGAGCGGCGTCGCAACTACCCGTGCGATGCGCATTACTCGAGCTTGATGCCCGCATCCTTCACGACCGCCGCCCAGCGCTTCACTTCCTCGGCGATCTGCGCGCCGAGCTCGCTCGGGGAGCTCGGCGTCGGCGTGGCGCCCTGCCTGGCAAAATTCTCTTCGACGTCCCGGGACCTCACGGCGCTGCGGGTTGCATTCGATAATTTTTGAACGACCGATGCCGGAGTGCCGGCGGGCGCGACCAGGAACACGTTGGGCGCGGCGCTGAACCCGGGGAGCGTCTCGGCCATGGTCGGCCACTCGGGCGCGCTCGGCAGCCGCTGCGGACTGGTGACCGCGAGGGTGCGGATCCTTCCGGCCTTGGTCGGTCCCATGGCCGCGAGCGAGCTGATTACGCCGATGGGCACCTGTCCGCTCATGATGTCGGGCAGCATCGCCGAGGCCCCTTTATAGGGCACATGCAGCGCGTTCACGCCGGCCGAGCGCTTGAACAGCTCGAAGGCGAGGTGCTGCAGCGTGCCCACGCCGGGCGAGGCGTAGGCGTACTTGCCCGGGCTCGCCTTGAGCACGGCGATCAGCTCCCGCGTGTTCTTCGCCGGGAATGCGGGATTGACCACGAAAGCCATCGGCAGCATGGCAATGCCGCCGACCGGCGCGAACTGTTTCAGCGGATCGAAGGACACTTTGGGATTCACCGCCGGCAGCGCCAGCGTGCCGCTCTCGCCCACCATCAGCACATAGCCGTCGGGCTGCGAATTGGCGAGCGCCTCGGCGGCGACGCCGCCCGAAGCCCCGGGGCGGTTCTCGACGACGAATTGCTGGCCCAGCGCCTCCGACAGCTTCGGAGCGAGCACCCTCGAGATGGTGTCCATTCCGCCGCCCGGAGCATAGCCCACCAGCATCCGCACCGGGCGAGTCGGATATTCCTGGGGTAGAACATTGAACGAAATCAGGCAAAGCGTCGCGGCGATGAGCTTGTTCATGTGGTCGTCCCCGGGTAGCAGTTCTTCACCATTTCATTCTACGACGCAACAAGCACTACGAGTGGCGGCCGATGAACTCCCGCACCCGCGGATACACGATCTCGCGCCAGCGCCGCCCTGAAAAGATCCCGTAGTGCCCGACGCCCGGCGCGACGAAATGCGCCCGCCGCTCGCGCGGGATGTTGAGGCAGAGCGCGTGCGCCGCCTCGGTCTGGCCGTTGCCCGAGATGTCGTCCAGCTCGCCCTCGATGCTCAATAGCGCCGTTTCCCGGATCGCCTGCGGGCGCACCAGCTCGTCGCGCACGAACATGCGTCCCTTGGGCAGCGCGAATTCCTGGAACACCGTCTTCACGGTGTCCAGGTAGTACTCGGCCGGCATGTCGAGCACCGCGTTGTACTCGTCGTAGAAGCGCCGGTGCGCCTCCGCCGAGTCGCCGTCGCCCTCGATCAGGTGCTTGTAGTAGTCCCAGTGCGCGTTCAGGTGCCGGTCCGGGTTCATCCCGACGAACCCGAGGTGCTGGAGAAATCCCGGATACACGCGCCGCATGAACCCGGGATACTTCGCCGGCACGCGGTGAATCAGGTTCTGCTCGAACCACGAATGCGGCTTTCGCGTCGCGAGATTGTTCACCGCGGTGGGGCTCCTGCGCGCGTCGATCGGACCGCCCATCATGATCATCGTTTTCGGAGCCTGCGACTCGCCGCGCGAGGCCATCAAGGACACCGCGGCGAGCACCGGCACCGTCGGCTGGCAGACCGAGATCACGTGCAGCTCGGGAGACAGGAGCCGGATCCAGTCGCGCACGTAGTCCACGTAATCGTCCAGGTGGAACGGCCCCTGGGCGAGCGGAACCATGCGCGCGTCCACCCAGTCGGTCGCCCACACCTCGTGCTCGGGAAGGAGCGAGCGCACCGTGTCGCGAAGCAGCGTCGAGTGATGGCCGGAGAGCGGCGCCACCACCAGGACTTTGTGCGGCTTGCGCGTCGTCTGCCTGAAGTGGATCAGCCTGCAGAACGGGCGCTCGAGCGCCACCTCGATCTCGGCCTCTTCGATGTTCCACTCCGGCTTCTCGTAGCGCTGCGTGACGCGCAGGAAGAGATCGTTCCCGGCGGCGAGCCGGCGCGCGAACGGGGAATACGAGAGCGGGCTGAACGGATGGGCCAACCAGCCGTGCGACCAGGAGGCGAGGTAACGCCACGGCGCGAGCGCCGTGTGCTGCGCTTCGTACAGGCTGTAGAGCACCTCACCCCCCGAAGGCCGTGCTAACCCGCTGTATATAGCAGATTTGCGGCGCCGCCGCATCGAAGAAAGGCGCGGCGTCGCGGTTATCCTTGGGCTGTGCGGTTTCTGTTTCGGACATTGATTCTCATCGCTGCGGTCGCTGCATTCGCGATATTCGGCGGCTACTTCGCGCTGCGGCTTTCGCTTCCGCAGACCGAAGGCGAGCTTCGCCTGCGCGGGATCGCCGCGCCGGTCGAGATCCTGCGCGACGCCTACGGCATCCCCCACATCTTCGCGCGCTCGGTCGAGGACGCGCACTTCGCGCTCGGCTTCGTGCACGCGCAGGACCGGCTGTGGCAGATGGAGATGAACCGGCGCATCGGCTCGGGACGGCTCGCCGAGGTGCTGGGCGCGCGCGCGCTCGAGACCGACCGCTTCATGCGCACGCTCGGGGTGCGCCGCGCGGCCGAGGAGAACCTCAAGCATTACGACGCCGAGACGCGGCGCGCGCTCGATGCCTACGCGGCAGGGGTGAACGCGTATCTCGGCCAGGCGCGGGTGCTGCCGCCGGAGTTCCTGATCCTGCGCGTCGCGCCCGAGCCCTGGACCCCGGCCGACTCGGTGGTCTGGACCAAGATGATGGCCTGGGACCTGGGCGGCAACTGGCGCAACGAGCTTCTGCGCATGCGCCTGGCCGCGCGGTTTCCGAACGCGCGCATTCACGAGTTCCTGCCGCCCTATCCCGGCGACGCTGCGCCCGAGATCACCGACTTGAAGGAGCTCTACAGATCGATGGGCGAGGATGTGTTGCGCCTCGCCGACTCGGCCGAGCGCCTCGCGGCGCTTTTCCCCGGCGCGCGCGAGGAGGCGATGGGCTCGAACAGCTGGGTGGTGTCCGGCGAGCGCAGCGCGAGCGGCAAGCCGCTGCTCGCGAACGACCCGCACCTCGGCCTCACCGCGCCGTCCGTCTGGTACCTGGCGCACCTCAGCGCGCCGGGACTGGACGCGATCGGCGCAACGCTCCCCGGAGTCCCCGCGATCGTGATCGGCAGGAACGAGCGCATCGCCTGGGGCCTCGCCAGCACCGGTCCCGATGTGCAGGACCTGTATCTCGAGAAGGTCGACAGGAGCGGACGCTACCTCGCGCCCGACGGGCCGCGGCCCTTCGCGCTCGTCGAAGAGCGGATCCGCGTCCGGGGCGGGGACGAAGAGCGGCTCACGGTGCGGGTGTCGCGCCATGGGCCGGTCATCTCGGATGCGTCGCGGCGCGCGCTCGAGGCGGCGCCGCGCGGCCACGTGCTCGCTTTCGCGTGGACCGCGCTCGCCGCG
>MERQ01000053.1:631-61997 GCA_001770655.1 Betaproteobacteria bacterium RIFCSPLOWO2_12_FULL_68_20 | reverse complement strand
AAGTTGAGCGCAATCGCGGTGTGCCGCACGCGCGCTTCGCCGGCCGCCGGCGGAGCGAGCTCGATGTCTTCCCAGCGCATCACCTCCGGTCCGCCATGGGAGTGGATGCGGATGGCCTTGCTCATCCTCCCTCAGCCGAACAGCCCGCCGACGCGCGTCCCGGCGACCCGGTTCACCACGTACAGGCTCAACGCGCACACCGCGATCAGGATCACGCCGAGCGCGGCCGCCTGGCTCTGCGAGCCGGCGATGTAGAAGGTGAAGATGCCGAACGGGATCATCTCCCAGCCGCCCAGCGTGAGAAAGAGCGTGGCGGAGGCCTCCTGGATCGAGGTGAGGAACGAGAACAAAGCTCCCACCAGGATGCCCTTCCATACCAGAGGCACCGTGATGTCCCAGAAGGTGCGCAGGCCGCCCGCGCCGACGTTCCTCGCCGCCTCCTCCATCGACGGGTGCACCAGGAGCAGCGACGAGAAGCTTCCCCGCACGGTGTACGGCAGGCGCCGCACCGCGAGCACCAGCGGCAGGATGATCCACACGCTGGTGAGCGCCACGTCGAAGACCGGCAGCGGGAAATTGAAGGCGCGGATGTAGGCGATGCCGATCGCGGTGCCCGGGATGGCGAGCATCAACGTGGTGAGCGCGTCCATCGAGGCGCGCCCGGGCGCGCGCGTGCGGCTCATGATCCAGGCCATCGGCACGCCGACCGCGAGGCAGACGAGCACCGCGAGCCCGGAGTACAGGATCGAATTGACGATGAACTTGGGCGTCTCGATGCTCACCTGCTCGAAGAATTCGAGCGTGTACTCGAGCGGCAAAGGGGTCAGCGCCCAGCCGCGGCCGACCGCGGCGAGCGCCACGCCGACCTGGGGCATGATCGATACGAACATGAGGAGCGAGAGGAACCCGACCGCGAGCCGGCGCTTGGCGGGCCCCAGGCGCCGGCGCTCGATCTTCGAGTAGGCGAGCGAGCTGTAGTCCTTGATCGACACGTACTGGCGCGCCAGCAGCACGAACACGATCGCGAGCACCACCAGCAGCGCCGAGATCACGATGCCCATGCGGAAGATGCGCCGGTCGACGAACTGCACGATGTTGAGGTAGGCCTGCACGGCGAGCAGGTCCTGCACCCCGACCACCAGCGGCGTGATGAAGTCGGCGAAGGTCCAGATGAAAACGAGCAGCGCCCCGGACACGTAGCCCGGCGTCATCAGCGGCATCGTGATGTCGCGGAACCTGCGCCAGCCCTTCGCGCCCATGCCCTGCGCCGCCTCCTCCAGCGCCGGGTCCACCTTGGAAAGCGCGTCGAGCACGCTCAGCGTGATCATGGGGAAGAGGTGCACCGTCTCGACCAGCAGCACGCCTTGCATGCCGTACATGAAGTTGATCGGGTGCGTGAGGTCGAACCAGTCCATGAGCAGCACGTTCACCGTGCCCGCGCGCCCGAGGATGAACACGAAGCCGAGCACTCCGACCAGCGGCGGCAGGATCATCGGCAGCATCGTGAGGTAGGAGAACAGG
Organism: Betaproteobacteria bacterium RIFCSPLOWO2_12_FULL_68_20; assembly: GCA_001770655.1. Taxonomy (GTDB): domain Bacteria; phylum Pseudomonadota; class Gammaproteobacteria; order Burkholderiales; family SG8-39; genus 2-12-FULL-68-20. Next base: position 60,476 of record MERQ01000053.1, on the reverse strand, counting down.
TTGCGGTACGGAAACTCGTAGCGCACCAGCAGGAACGCGACCGTGACGCCGACCACCGAGGTGGTGACGACCGCCGCCACGCCCAGCACCATCGAGTTCCAGAACGAGCGCAGGTAGAAGCGGTCGGTGAAGAACTCGTGGAAGTTTGCCAGGGTGAACGCACCCGCCTCGTTGGTGAAGGCGTCGTAGAAGATGCGCGTGAGCGGGTAGAGGACGAAGACGGCGAGGAACGTCCAGATGAGGACGAAGCCGAGGGCCGCCGGGGTGGCGCGCGGCAACTTCATCACGACGCCGGAATGGCGACGGTGCTGGTCGCTGGGAAGCTCACCGTGGCGGCGCTGCCCATCGGCAGCTCCTCATGGTGCCAGGGGTCGCGCACGTCTGCCTTGAAAGTGACGCCCTGCCCCAGGTCCACGTCGTAGCGCAGCGTGTTGCCCATGTAGGCGGCGAACGCGATCCGGCCCTTGAGCGCGTTGCGCCCGGCCGCAGCCTCGCCGTCGACCGAGGCATTCTCCGGGCGCACGCACAGGACGCACCGGTCGCCCGCCTTGAAGCGCTCGTCGTAGAGCGCCGCGAGCTCGCCCAGCACCGTCTTCACGCGCAGCCTGCGCTCGCCCGCGTCGATCGCCTCGACCGATCCCTCGATCATGTTGTTGATGCCGATGAAGTCGGCGACGAAGCGGTTGGCGGGGCGCTCGTAGAGCTCCTTGGGCGGACCGACCTGCTGCACGATCCCCTGGTTGAACACCGCGATGCGGTCCGACAGCGTGAGCGCCTCCTCCTGGTCGTGCGTCACGTAGATGGTGGTGATGCCGAGCTCCTTCTGCAGTTTCCTGATCTCGGCGCGCACCTGGATGCGGACTTTCGCGTCGAGGTTGGAGAGCGGCTCGTCGAGCAGCAGGATCCTGGGATTGAGCACCAGCGCGCGCGCGAGCGCCACGCGCTGCTGCTGCCCGCCCGAGAGCTGCCCGGGATAGCGCCCGCCCAGCCCGCCGAGCTTGACCTTCTCCAGGACGCCCTTCACCCGCTCGTCGATCTCGGCGCGGCCGATCTTGCGCAGCTTCAGGCCGTAGGAGACGTTCTCGAACACCGTCATGTGCGGCCACAGCGCGTAGTTCTGGAACACCATGCCGATGCCGCGCTCGTCGGGCGGCATCTCGTTGACGCGCGCGCCGTCGAAGCGGATCTCGCCTTCGTCCGGGGCGTTGAAGCCGGCGATCAGGCGCAGCAGCGTGGTCTTGCCGCAGCCCGAGGGGCCGAGCAGGGTGAACAGCTCACCCTCCTCGATGGAAAAGCTCGCCCGGTTGACGACGACCAGCGGGCCGAAGCTCTTGCTGAGGCTGTGAACCGAGATGCGCAAGGCTGGCGGGGCGGGCCGTCGGCCGGTCGGGTCAGTATTTCTTCTTCAGCTCTTCCCAGGCCGACTCGATGTCCTTGCGGTATTGCGAGTTGACCTCGGCGTAGCGCTTCTGCGCGATGCCGTCGTCGTAGATGTTGGTCACTTCCACGTCGAAGTACGAGCGCAGCCCGCCGGTGAACTCGACCGCCATCTCCGCCTTCGAGCCGGGCGCGCCCTGCACCTTGAACTTCGGGAAGATCGGGAACACGCCGCGCTCCATCGCCACGCGCTGCCCGCGCTCGGAAAGCATGAACTCGATGAACGCGAGCGCCGCCTTGGGATGGGGGGCACCCGCCAGGACGGCGATCGGCTCGGGGGTGATCCACGCCGTCTTCGGCGCGACGAACTTGATGTCGAAGCCGGCGAGCCGGTCCTCGAACGCCATGTAGCTCGGCACCGCGAACCCCGCGGCGAACTCGCCCTTGGCGACCACCGACGGCACGTCACGGCTGCGCGCGGTGAAGATCCCGGTGTTGCCGGCCAGGCGCTTGAGGAACTCCCAGCCCTTGGGGTCGCCGTCGCGCTGCAGGATCACTTCGTAGGTCGCATGGCTGCTCGAGGAGCGCGTCGGCGCGCACTGCGCGACGTTGCCTTTCAGCTTCGGATCGAGCAGGTCGTCCCAGTCCTTGGGCGGCTGCAGCCCGAGGCGCTGGTAGAGCTTCGGGTTGTAGACCAGGCCGTAGGGCTCGAGCACCGTGCCGATCCAGAAACCTTTCGGGTCCTTGAGCGGGATCGCCTTCGGCTTGCCGATCGCCGCCGGGATCGAGTCGACCACGCTTTTCGGCAAATCGAGCTTCGCGAGCAGATTCTGCTCGGTCAGCTTGTCGAACAGCGCGCTCTCGCCCCCCCAGAAGATATCGGCCTGCGGCCGGCCCTTCCACTCGACGATGCGGCCGTAGGCGACCGGCGTCCCGGCCGCGAGCGCGCTCGTCTTGACCGTGACGTTCCACTTCTCCTTCGCGTACTTTGCGAACTCCGCGAGCGACGGGTCGGTGAGCGTCTTCGCGACCGGCGTGATGAGCACCAGCTCGTTCTCGATCTGCTGCGCCGCGGCCGGAGCCGCGATCGCGAGACCCGCGGCGAGCGCCGCGGCTGCGCGTTTCCAGTTCGCAATCATCGAACCCTCCTTGTGTGAGACCCCGCCATCGTGCCGGGCCTATCTTGCAGCCAGTTGACAAATATCAACTTCGCTCGGGTAGGGGTGGGCGAGCAGCCGGGCGATGGTCTCCTCCAGCGCCGCGCCGTGGTTGAGCATGCGGTCCACCGCCTCGGCGATCGGCATCTCGACGCCGTGGCGCCGCGCGAGCGCGGCCACGCCTTCCGCCGAATGCACGCCTTCCTGGACCGTCACGCGCTCGCCGAGGACCTCGGCGAGCTTCCTCCCTTCCCCGAGCGCGATTCCGAGCGACATGTTACGCGAATTGGCGCTGTTGCAGCTCAAGTCGATGTCGCCGATCCCCGAGAGGCCGAGGAAGGTCTCGAGCCGCGCGCCCATGGCGATGCCCAGGCGCGCCGTCTCGGCCAGGCCGCGAGCGACCAGCATGGCGCGCGCGTTCGCGCCGAGCTTCATGCCGGTCGCGATGCCGCAGGCGATGGCGAGCACGTTCTTCAGCACGCCGCCGAGGTGCGCGCCGATCACGTCGTCCGACAGGTAAAGCAGAAAGCGCGGGTTCTGGATCGCCTGCGCGAGCCGCTCCCCGAGCGCGGCATCGGCGCAGGCGAGCGTGACCGCGGCCGGCAGATCGGAGGCGACCTCGTTGGCGAACGAAGGCCCGGATTGCACCGCGACCGGAGAGCCGGGGAGAGTCTCGGCGATCACCTGCGACATCAGCTTGCAGGTGCCGCGCTCGATTCCCTTCGAGCAGCTGACCAGCGGCGTGCCGGCCTTCACGAACGGGCGCAGTCGCGCGGTCACTTCCCGCATGTGTTGCGCGGGAGGGGCGAGCAGCAGGAAATCCGCGCCCCTTGCCGCCTCGCCGATATCGCTCGCCGCCCGGATCCCCGGCACCAGCCGCACGCCGCGCAGGTAGAGCGGGTTCAGCCCGTCCTCGTTGATCCAGGCGGCGACCTCGGGCTCGCGCGCCCAGATCGCGACCTCGTGCCCCGAGCGGCGCAGGACGCAGGCCATCGCCGTGCCGAACGCGCCCGCGCCGATCACTCCGATTCTCGCCATGGGCGCAACGCTACAAACCGGGACACGGAATCGGTTGACGCACATCAACCCCTGCTAGAATTTTTTCGTGAAGCACGTCCTCGCCCTGGACCAGGGCACGACCAGCTCGCGCGCGATCCTGTTCGACGCCGAGGGCATCCCGGTCTCGGTCGCGCAGCGCGAAATCCGCCAGATCTACCCGCAGCCGGGCTGGGTCGAGCACGACCCGCGCGAAATCTTGCAGACGCAGCGCGAAGTCTCGCGCGAGGCGCTCTCCAAGTCGGGCGTTTCGCTCGGGGACGTGATGGCCGTGGGCATCACCAACCAGCGCGAGACCACCATCCTCTGGGACCGGCAGACCGGCGAGCCGCTCGCCAACGCGATCGTGTGGCAGGACCGGCGCACCGCGCCGATGTGCGAGGAGCTGCGCGAGGTCGGCGCGGAGAGCCTGGTGCGCGAGAGGACGGGCCTGGTGATCGATCCCTACTTCAGCGCCACCAAGATCGCCTGGCTGCTCGACAACCTGCCCGGCGCGCGCGCGCGCGCGGAGCGTGGCGAGCTTGCCTTCGGCACCGTAGACACCTGGCTCGTCTGGCACCTCACCGGCAACCGCACGCACGTCACCGATCCCTCGAACGCCTCGCGCACCATGCTGTTCAACGTGCACACCGGCGATTGGGACGAGGAGCTGCTGCGGCTCTTGCGCGTGCCGCGCGCGCTGCTGCCGGACGTGTATCCGTCGGCGCACGCCTTCGGCATGCTGCCGAAGGGCGAGCTCGGCGAGCCGCTGGTCATCGGCGGCATCGCTGGCGACCAGCAGTCGGCGCTGTTCGCGCAGGGCTGCCACCGGCCCGGCATGGCGAAGAACACCTACGGCACCGGCTGCTTCATGCTGCTGCACACCGGCAGCCGCGCCGTGCGCTCCGAGCACGGCCTGGTGTCCACCGCCTGCGCGCAGCTCGGCCGCGCGCGCGACGCGCGCGACGCCGACAAGGAGTACGCGCTCGAAGGGAGCGTCTTCATCGCCGGCGCGGTGGTGCAGTGGCTGCGCGACGAGATGGGATTCTTCAAGTCGTCCTCCGAGATCGAGGCGCTCGCCGCGAGCGTGCTCGACTCGGGCGGCGTGTGCCTGGTGCCAGCGTTCACCGGCCTGGGCGCGCCGCACTGGGACCCGCATGCGCGGGGAACAATCGTCGGCCTTACTCGAGGGACATCCCGCGCGCACCTCGCGCGCGCCGCATTGGAATCCATCGCGTATCAAAGCGCCGACGTGCTCGAGGCGATGCAGAAGGATTCTGGCGAGCGGCTCTCCGAGCTGCGCGTGGACGGCGGCGCGGCGGCGAACGATCTCTTGATGCAGTTCCAGGCCGATCTCCTCGGCGTGCCGGTGGTGCGCCCTAAAGTTCTGGAGACGACCGCGCTCGGCGCCGCGTATCTCGCTGGGCTCACCGTGAATCTCTGGGGCTCGCGCGAGGAAGTCGCCGCGCAGTGGGAGGCCGAGCGGCGCTTCGAGCCGAGGATGTCGCGCGGTGAGGCGGCGGAGAAGCTCGCGCGCTGGCGGAAGGCGCTGCAGCGGTCGAAGAGCTGGGCCGGGCCGGGCAGCTAGCGCCGCCGCCTGCGTTCGCTCGGCGCGGCTTCCAGCATGCGCTTCACGAAGCTCCGGTAGTCCCTCTCGAACGCCGGCACGAGCCTGGCTGCGAGCCTCAGGTTCTTCGCCACGTCGGCGCGCCTGAGGTTGAGCGCGTACTTGTGGCGCACCACGTGCCGGAATTTCCGCACTTCGTGCGCCAGCTCCGCCGTCGAGGGGCCGAGCAGCGCCGGTCGGACGCCTTCTACCGCGACCGCCATGCCGTCGACCAGGTCGGCGTGCGACGCGTCGCCGCGAGGCACGTACTCGTCCAGCTCCTTGGCGATTGCCTCCAGCACCGATTCGATCCCGGTGTAGACGGCCGAGACGCCGTCGGCGAGGCTGGCATTGTGCGACCACTCGTGGTAGAGGCCCTTGCCCCGTCTGCCCGCGGCATCGAGCCGGCGCAGCGCCTGGAAGCGGCGCTCCGCCTCCCTGACGTTCGCGAGCTCGACGCGCACGAGCTCGAGCTGCCGGTCAAGCCGCGCGAACAGCGGATGCGCCACGCTCGGCCTCCTCTCGGATCAGCTCCAGCAGCCTCGGGTCGGCGCGCTCGGCGAAGATCGCGTCGAACGGAAAGCCACGCATCGCAGCCTCGATGATCGTCACGATGCGCGATTCGGACAGTCCCGCCCGGTTCTCGATCAGGTAGTCGACGTCCGAGCCCACGTGAAAGCCGCCTTTCGCCAGCGACCCCACGACGCGCGCCGATACGCCTTGCCTGCGCAACCGACCGAGCGTCGCGCGGACCAATTCCAGCGCGCGCGCGCGGCGCTCGCTCGCCCTGGCGATCATCAGCCGGCCCAGCGGCGAGCGCTCGGCGGCGCCGCGCACGCGCGCTACGCCCGTGGGAGGCTCGGCGCCCGCCGGCTCCACGCGCAGCGCGAGGCCCAGCGCGCGCAACACGCGCTCGACCTTGCGCACACCCAGGTCGGAAACGGTCCCCGCCTCGAGCTGCGCGACGGTGAGGCGCGACAGCCCGCTCGCGCGCGCGAGCGCGGTCTTGGTCAGCCCCGCGCGCCGGCGCGCCGCGCCGATCGCGCGGCCGAGCGTGGCGATCGGGTCGTAAGGTATGTTATCCATCATGGTGATTACTATACTATACGCCGACCGGCAAGCGGAGCATGCGCAAGGTGCAAATCTTCACGTGGGCGTGAAGCCCCACACCCGCCGCGCGAAGTCCGGGTAATCCGCCGCGACTTCTTTCATCGCCGCTCCGCGCAGCGACGCGAGCTCCGCCGCGGTTGGATCGGGTGTAACCCCGACGCCCTCCGCGTCAAAGTCGAACCCCGTGTGCTCGCGAACCTCGTCCGCCGTGTGCCCCGGATGCACGCTTTCGAGACGAAAGCGCCGCTTTTCCTTCTGCCACGAAAAAAGCGCCTTCCCCGTCAGCAGCTCGGCCGGCCCGCCGCGACGCTCCACATTAGGCGGGCTCCAGCCCGGCGCCGAGACGAATTCCACCTTCGGCACCAGCACGCGCCGCGAATGCTCTTCGCGGAAGAGGATCGTGCGCTTCGCGGCGAAATACATGAACGCCGAGCCGAACGAGCCGGGAAAGCGACGACCTTCGGCCTGCACGAGATTGATGTTCGCCTCGCCGTCGATCTGCGCGCCGCCGAGGAAGAAGACGTCGATCCTGCCCTGCCCGGCGAGGTCGAAGAGCTCTCTGGAGCCCTCGGTAAACGCGTTGCCGCGCCGTCGGTGAAGGAGAGACACGCGGAGCGGAATCCCCTGTGCGCGCAGCAGCGCGCAGGCGGTGGCGGGAATCGGCGAGGCGGCGCCCACTGCCACATGGCGCGCCTCCCCGATCAGCCGCGCGACGACGCAGGCGAGGAGCTCTTCCTGCGCGACCTTCACGCCGCGACGGGCTTGAGGACGAACTCGTCCAGGTAGCGGCCGAAGCCCTCTTTCGTCTTCGCCGCCTTGGCGTAGCGCGCGAGGTGCGCGTCGTCGATGCCGTAGAGCTCGGCGACGCCGAGCGGCCAGGCCCCGCGCGGCGCGGACGCGACCGCGCTCACGTACACCGAAGAAATCACTCCCGGGGCGAGCAACTCGTCCTCGAGCATGTCGCCGTTCCTGCGCTCTTCGTAGGTGACGTACGTATTTCGCGAAGCGTGCGCGATGGTCGCGAGCTCCCTCCTTCGCCCGACCCAGACGTTTCCCGCCTCGTCGGCCCAGCGCGCGTGGAAGAGCGCCACGTCCGGCGCGATCGCGGGAACGTAGAGGATCGGATCCTCTTCGGCGGAGAACGGATTCTGCGACACTTTCCAATCCGGTCGATTCGGAACCAGGTCGGACCCCAGCACCCCGCGCAGCGGCATGAACGGCACGCCCTTCTCGGTCGCCTGCAGCGCCGTGTGGATCACCGGGCAGGTGGCGTCCTTCACCTTGATCTTTCCCTGTTCCGCCGCCTCGGTGAAGCGCGGCGCGAGCCCCGCCTCGCCGAGCGAAAGCGCGCTCGTCTCGACCTCCGAGACGCACCCCGCGCCGATCAGCAAATCCGCGCCGAAGCCGAGCACCGGAACCCCGAGCAGTCGCAAGTTCCTCGCCCCGCGTCGAATCAGCGCGCGCACGACCTCCGTCGCCGGCAGCGAGTAGTCCGGCGGCAGCGCGAGCAGCGCGGCGTCGGGGATTTCGCGCGCGATCGCCTCGGCGTCGGCGAGAAAGCGCGTCTCGTTGGCGGGAAGATCGCTCAACCGGTCCCCCCGACGGTGAGCCCGTCGATCCTGAGCGTCGGCTGCCCCACTCCCACCGGTACGCTCTGTCCCTCCTTGCCGCAAGTGCCGATGCCGGGATCGAGTGCGAGGTCGTTGCCGATCATGGCCACGCGCGTAAGCGCGTCGGGTCCGTTCCCCGTGAGCATCGCGCCCTTCACCGGGTGCGTGACCTTGCCGTTCTCGATCAGGTATGCCTCCGCCGCCGAGAACACGAACTTGCCGTTGGTGATGTCCACCTGCCCGCCGCCGAAGTTGACCGCGTACAGGCCCTTTTTCACGCTCGCGATGATCTCCTTCGGGTCGTGCGCGCCGGCGAGCATGTAGGTGTTGGTCATCCTCGGCATCGTCACGTGCGCGAACGACTCGCGCCGGGCGTTTCCCGTGAGCGGCATCTTCAGCAGGCGCGCGTTGAGGCTGTCCTGCATGTAGCCGCGCAGCACGCCGTCCTCGATCAGCACCGTGCGGCGGGTCGGATTGCCCTCGTCGTCCACCGTGAGCGAGCCGCGCCGCCCCGGGAGCGTGCCGTCGTCCACCACCGTGACGCCGGGCACGGCGACTCGCTGCCCGAGCCGCCCGGCGAACGCCGAGCTGCCCTTGCGGTTGAAGTCGCCCTCCAGCCCGTGTCCGATGGCCTCGTGCAGCAGCACCCCCGGCCAGCCGGGCCCGAGCACCACGGTCATGGTTCCGGCGGGCGCCGGCCGCGCCTCGAGATTGAGCAGCGCCTGCGAGACCGCCTGGCGGGCGTATTCCTCGACCACCGCGTCGGTGAAGTGCGAGTAGTCGGTGCGCCCGCCGCCGCCCGAGGCGCCGGTCTCGCGCCGGCCCTGGTGCTCGGCGATCACCTGAACCGACAGCCGCACCAGCGGCCGCACGTCCGCGGCGACCAGCCCGTCCGCGCGCACGATGAGCACCACCTCGTACTCGCCGGCGAGGCTTCCCATGACTTCGCTGACGCGCGGATCGAGCGCGCGGCAGGCGCGGTCGAGCTTCTCGAGCAGAGCCACCTTCGCGCTCGATTCGAGCGAGCCGAGCGGGTCCAGGGCGCGGTACAGCGGAACGGGGAGTTTCGTTCTGGCGGGCGCCTTCGCGCGCCGCGACTGGCCGGCGGCGGCGATGGCGCGAGTCGCTCTCGCCGCATCCTCCAGCGCCGCGAAGCTGATCTCGTCGGAATAGGCGAAGGCGGTCTTCTCGCCCGAGACCGCGCGCACGCCCACGCCCTGCTCGATGTTGAAGCTCCCCGACTTGACGATGCCCTCCTCCAGGCTCCAGCCCTCGGAGCGCGTGTACTGGAAATACAGGTCGGCGTAGTCGATGCGCCGCGCGCCGAGCGCGCCGAATACGCGCTCGAGCTTGCCCGTCTCGAGGTCGAATGGCGCGAGCAGCGTCCGTTCGGCCGTGCCGAGGAGCTCCGGGGCGGCTGCGGCGAGCATCTAGAGAGCCCTCCGGTTGGCGAGCGCGGGCAGCTCGGCGCGCACCTCGCGCACCCGCGCGGGGTCCACCTCGGCGAGCACCACGCCCTCGCCCTCGTCGCGGCTGGCGATCACTGCGCCCCAGGGGTCGACGATCATGCTGTGCCCCCAGGTGCGCCGCCCGCTCGCGTGCAGCCCGCCCTGCGCGGGCGCGACCACGTAGGCCTGGTTCTCGATCGCGCGGGCGCGCAGCAGCGTTTCCCAGTGCGCGGCGCCGGTCGGGGCGGTGAATGCCGAGGGGACGAACATGAGGTCGAAATCGCCGAGGCCGCGGTACAGCTCGGGGAAGCGCACATCGTAGCAAATCGAGAGCGCCATGCGGCCGAACGGGCTCTCCAGCGCGACCGGGCGCTCGCCGGGCTCGAGCGTGCGCGATTCGTCATAGCTTTCCGCTTCGCTCTTGAATCTGAACAAGTGCATCTTGTCGTAGCGCGCCACGCGCCGGCCGGAGTCGTCGAACACCAGGCAGGCGCTGCGCATGCGCGACGCATCGGCGCAGGCGATCGGCGCGGTGCCGCCGACGATCCACACGCGGTGGCGCCGCGCGCACTCAGCGAGAAAGCCCTGGATCGGCCCCGCGCCGCCGTCGGGCTCGCGCAGGCGCAGCTTGTCGCCTTCGGCGCGCCCGATGAGGTAGAAGTTCTCCGGCAGCGCGACCAGGCGCGCGCCCGCTGCCGCAGCGGCCGCGACCAGGCGTGCGGCCGTCTCCAGGTTCGGCGCGAGCTCGGGCGCCGAAACCATCTGCAGCGCCGCGACGCGTACCGCGCTCATTGCGCGGGCTTCTCGGCCGGCGCCTTGCCGTCCGCCGGCGCTTCGGGGACCGGCGGCGGGCCGGCGAGCTTCTTCACCTTGGGATCGGCCCAGGTGCCCGTCACGGAATACTCGAACGCGAAGATCTGCCCGAGCGGGTTCTTCAGCACGCGCTGCGCGAGCATGGTGGCGAAGCCTGCGATGGGATTCACCAGCCCCACCACTGTCGCCGCGCTGTCGCCGATGCTCGGCACGACGCGCACGCGCAGCTTCTGCGTCTCGCGCGCGAGATCGGCCTCGCCCGACATCTCCACCTCCGCGGCGGGACCGCGCATGCGGAAGTCGGAGGTGCTCGCGACGCCCTGCTTCACGTGCAGCGAGCTGGTGACGCGGTCGAACTGGAAGCCCTTGGAGAACACGTCGCGGAAGTCGAGCGTGATGCGCCGCGGCAGCATCTGCATGCTCATCAGCGACACCAGCTTCCCGACCCCCGGCTCGATCTCCACGAACTGGCCGTCCTCGGCCTGCAGCTGCAGGTCGCCCGACAGGCTCGCAATATCGAGCGTCGCCGGGTCGCCGGCCCAGGCGAGCGATCCCGAGAGCTTCGCCTTGCCGCCTTTCACCAGCTCCGCGTAGCCGACGCGGTCGAGGAACTTGCCGGCGTCGGCCGCCTCGAGCTCGAACTCGAGCGAAGTGAGCGAGGCGCCGCCGGTGCGCCACAGCCCCTTGCCGCGGAGCGCGGCGTCCGGATTGACCATCGCCAGCCGGTCGATCCGCCAGTCGGCACCGGCACGCTGCGCCACGATCTCGACGCGGCCGAGCGGCTTGCCGCGGAAGGTGAAGCGCTCGGCGATCAGGTCCACCGAGGGAAATTCGCGCGCCTCGCCGCTTTCCGCGCCCTTCGCGCCCGGATAGGGATCCGGGATGCGGAAATGCTCCAGCCGCGCGATCAGCTGCCCGCCCTTCTCGCCGCGGTAGGAGATCTCCCCCGCCAGCTCCTCGGCCTTGACGCTCGCCGACCAGCCCGCGCCGTCGGTGCCGGCGCGCAGCGCCACGTCGTGCATGCGCTTGCCGAACGCGTCGAGCGTGCCGACCCTGAGATCGAACGAGGCCGCGCCGGGCGCGCCGCCCTCGCCCGAAACGAGCGGCAGCCAGCGATCGAGGTCGAGCGAGGCGAGCGCGCCGTACACGAGCGTGCCGGGGCGCTCGGGAACGCGCACCGATTCCCCGGGCTGCGGCGAAAGCCAGAGCGCGGCGCGCTGCGTGACCATCGCCTCGCCGTCGAGCTGGCGCAGGAATTCGGCGGCGGCGATCCTGCCCAGCGTCACCGAGACCCGATCGCGCTTTCCGCTCTCGGCCGGCAGCACGTCGATCCTGAGCGGCAGCGCGTCGCTCGCCGCCTTGGCGAGCGGAGGCGGCAACGTGCTCGCCAGCCCCCGCAGCGACGACTCGACCGTGATCTGCGCGCGGCCGCCGCGCACGCCGAGAGTGGCGACGTAAGGCGCCGAGCCGGAGATCTGCCGCTGCCAGGGATGCTCGAGCACTTGCTGCACGCCCGCCGCCGTGGCCTCGCCGCTCGCGACGACTTCGATCGCCGAGCCCGCCTTCGATCCGCCGCTGATCGTCACCGGGCCGCCGAACATGCGCCCGCGCGCCTCCTGCAGCGAAAACGACCCTTCGGTGAAGCTGAGCTTTCCCGAGGCGCGCTCCACCGGCGGCAGTTGCGGATTCACGGTGACGGTGTTGTTGGAGAACTGGAAATCGCCCGCCGCCCTGGTCTTGTGCAGCTCCTCCAGCGGCAGGTCGAGCCTGAGGCGCAGCCTGCCGCGGCCCTCGGCGCTCATGGCGTCGGTGATTCCCGCGGTCGCCTGGCGCACCGGGCTCTCCCGGATGTACTTCAGGAAATCGCCGCTCGGCCCCTCCGCCTGGCCCGTGATCGTGAGGATGGTGACCGGCGCAAGCAGGTCGGGAATGCTCGCCCGCACGCTGGCGAGCTTCGCGCCGAGGATCGCCCCGCTGCGGCCGGCGATCTCCATCCGATTGCGGTCGAACAGAAGCTCCGCGTCGATGTCGTCGATGCGCGGCCAGCCGTTCGCGTAATCGAGCACGCCGCCTGTCACCCGTGCCGACACGGTGAACTGACCCTTCGCCGGGTCGACGAAGGGGAAGTCGCGCAGGTCGCCGCGCAGCCGCAGGCGCGCGTCGCTCGCCTGCCCGGCGAGAACCGAGCTCGCCAGCCAGGCGCGCGTTTCCGGTCCCAAGATGGACGAAGACGGCAGGTATTTGGCGACGTGCCTGCCGTCGGCACGCGAGAGCTGCGCCGAGAGGTCGATCGCGCCCGGCCCGTTCTCCGCGTAGGCATAGGTGCCGTACGCGCTGCCGGCGAGGTGCTCGTTGGCGAAGCCGATCGAGGCGAGGCGCACGCTCAGCGCCTTGCCGGAGCGCTCCCAGTCGACCTGGCCGCTCAGCGACTCGAGCCTGATGCGCGGCTCGGGGAAGACCTTCGGCAGGTCCACTTCGGCGTCGCGCGCGGCGAGATAGACGGTACCCCTGTCGGCGCTCGCCTCGACGCTTCCCGAGAGGCCGGCGAACCCCGGCACATTGCGCCAGGCGTTCATCGCCAGCTCGGAAAAGCGCGCGCGCGCCGTGTAGCGCGCCGGTTCGGCGAGCGGCCCGCTCCAGTCCAGCCTCGCGTCGAGGAGGCTGCCGCGCGGCTGGAGCTCGGCGAGCAGCTTCCTCAGCTCGGGCGGCAGCGGCAGGAATTCGCTCAGCCGGGCGAGCGGCTCGAGCTCGATCACGTTTGCGATCACCGATCCGCGCTCCGGGGCGCCCGGCTGCCAGCTGACGCGGAAGTTCGCAGGATCCATGGGCGGCGCGCCTTCGGCGGCGAGCGCGAAGCCGCGACCGGCGAGCTCGTAGCCGGAGCGCGTCAGCCGCTCCTGGATGCGCCCGCGCACCGACGCGAGCTCGAGCACCGGGAGGTCCTTGCCGAGGCGCGCGCTCACCCGCGCCAGCTCGACGTCGGCGGTGGCCTGCGTGAGCATGCCGTCGCCGAGCGTCGCCCAGGCGCGCAGCGCGCCCTGGCCGCGCCGCACGTCCACCGGATAGTCGATCCACTGGCGCCAGCCGGCGAGATCGGTATAGCCGAGCTCCGCGAAGACGCGGCCGTTCCATTTCGCGATGTCGGTGACGCTGCGGCCGTCGAGCACGGCGCGCAGCTCGAGCGTCGAGCCGAGCGCCGCGGGCGGGCGCGCCGTCAGCCCGAACGAGTGCCGGTCGCCGTCATTGCGCAGCCTGAACTCGAGCCCCGAGAGCGCGAGCGGCGGCGCGCCGCGCTTCTCGTCGCGCCATTCGATCTCGGCGCCCCGGATCACGATCTCGGTCTGGCCGAGGACCCAGTCGGTGAACCGGGCCTCGCCCGCCTCGTCGGAGAGCTTCATGCCCGCGACATGCAATCCGCCCGAGCTGTCGCGGCGCACGGCGAGCTTCGGGCCATCGATCGCGAGCGAGTGCAGGCGCAGGTCGAGGGTGAGCAGCGAGCGCCAGGCGATCACGTTCTCGACCGAGGGCAGCGCGAGCGCCTCGCGCCCCTCGGCGTCGTAGACGCGCACGTCCGAGAGGCTGAGCTTCGGCCGCAGGCCGAGCCAGCCGGCCTCGATGGCGCCGATTCTCACCGGCTGGCCGATCGAGCGCGAGATCGCCGCCACGATGTCCTCGCGGTAGCGCTCGACGTTCGGCAGCAGCCAGAAACGCAGCGCGAGCACCAGCGCCGCGAAGACGAAGAACCCGGCCCATGCGGCGACCTCGAGCGCGCGCAGCCACGGCGCAGCGCGCGCGGCGAGGCGCCCCAGGCGGCGCTCGAGGTCTGCGGAGACGAAGTGGGTCGGCATCGGCCTATGCGTTGACCCGGTATGCTGTGAACTGTTCTCGATGGGAGCAACGCTCGGCACGCGGTTTTTGGTTACGACGGCGCGCGAATCCTTTGCGCGTGCGCAGCGCCAAGCATCATTCTAACCGTAAATGCCCGATCCGACTCGGAAAATCGCCCCTTCGCGCTACGCCGGGCAGGTGCTCGCGGCGCGTCCCGAGCTCGTCGCGGAGCTCGCCGATCCGGCGCCGTTCGCGCGCGCGGCGATCGCCGCCGCGCTCGAAGGCGCCCCGGGCGACGACGAACAGGCGCTCAAGCGCCGCTTGCGCCGGCTGAGGCAACGGGTCCTGCTGCGCGTGATGGCGCGCGACCTGTCGGGCCGCGCCGACCTCGCCGAGGTGTGCGCCACGATGAGCGACCTCGCCGAGCTGGAAATTTCCGTGGCGCTCGGCTGGGCCGTGCAGCGGCTCGGCGCGCCGGCGCACGGATTCATCGTCGTCGGCATGGGCAAGCTCGGCGGGCGCGAGCTGAACGTCTCGTCCGACGTGGACCTGGTGTTCGTCGCCGCCGGCATCGAGGACCACGAGCGGATCGAGCGCGTCGGGAGAAAGCTCATCCAGCTCCTCTCCGAAGTCACCGAGGAGGGCCTCGCCTTTCGCGTCGACATGCGGCTGCGGCCCTACGGGGAATCGGGGCCGCTCGTTTCGAGCTTCGATTCGCTCGAGCACTACTTCGTCGCGCAGGGGCGCGAGTGGGAGCGCTACGCCTGGCTGAAGGCGCGTCCGCTGACGGGCGCGGACCACGACGAGTTGATGCGCCTGGTGCGCCCGTTCGTGTTCCGCAAGTATCTCGATTTCGCCACGCTCGCGGCGATGCGCAGGCTGCACGCCGAGGTGCGCCGCGACGTGGCGCGGCGCGAGCTGGCGCACAACGTCAAGCTCGGACCGGGCGGCATCCGCGAGATCGAGTTCGTCGCGCAGGCGCTGCAGCTGGTCCGCGGCGGGCGCGAGCCCGAGCTGGCGGTGCGCCCGACGCTCGAGGCGCTCGACAAGCTCGCCGCGCGCCGCATGCTGCCTGCCGACGCCGCGCGAGAGCTGTCGGACGCCTACGTGTTCCTCAGGAACGTCGAGCACCGGCTGCAGTACCTCGACGACGCGCAGCGCCACGATCTGCCCGAAGACGCCGAGGACCGCGCGCGCCTCGCGCGCATGGCGGGATTCGCGTCCTGGGACGCCTTTCACGCGCAGCTCGAGCGGCACCGCCGCGCGGTCACGCGCCATTTCCAGGACACGTTCGCCGGGCCCGAGCCGAAGCAGCGCTTCGAGCCCTGGCCCGAGCATCCGCGGCTCGCGGCGCTGCGCGCGAGCCAGCGCTACGCGGCGCTGTCCGACGACTCGCGCACGCGACTGGATGCGCTGGTGCCGGCGCTGGCCCGCGCGGCGCGCGCCAGCGGCGATTTCGAGACCACGCTGGCGCGCGGGCTCGACCTGGTCGAGGCGATCGCGAGCCGCGCCGCTTACCTCGCGCTCCTCACCGAGTATCCGCAGGCGCTCGAGCGCGTGGTGACGATGATCGCGGCCTCGAGCTGGGCGGCCGCGTTCGTCACGCGCCATCCGCTGCTCCTCGACGAGCTGCTGGATGACCGCATGCTCTACGCGCCGCCAGACTGGGACGCGTTCGCGCGCTCGCTGCGCGCGAGCCTCGCCGCGCAGGCAGGCGACGCAGAGCGGCAGATGAACGTGCTGCGCGAGATGCACCAGGCGCAGCAGTTCCGGCTGCTGGCGCAGGACCTGGCCGGCCTGCTCAGCGTCGAGCGGCTTGCCGATCACCTCTCGCTGCTTGCCGATCTCACGCTCGACGCGGCGCTCGAGCTCGCCTGGGCGGGGCTGCGCGGCAGGCACCGCGAGGGTCCGGCCCGTTTCGCGGTCGTCGCATACGGAAAGCTCGGGGGCAAGGAGCTCGGCTACGCTTCGGACCTCGACGTCATCTTTCTCTACGACGACCCGGACCAGCGCGCGCCGGAGACCTACGCGCGGCTCGCGCAGCGCTTCAACAACTGGCTCACCACGCGCACCGAGTCGGGGGTGCTGTTCGAGACCGACCTGCAGCTGCGCCCGAGCGGCGCTTCGGGCCTGCTCGTCTCCGCGCTCGAGGCGTTCGAGCGCTACCAGGAAAAGGACGCCTGGACCTGGGAGCACCAGGCGCTGACGCGCGCGCGCTTTTGCGCGGGCGATCGCGCGATCGGGGCGGCGTTCGAGGCCATCCGCGAGCGCATCCTGCGCCGTCCGCGCGATGCGGCGGCGCTGAAAAAGGACGTGCTCGCGATGCGCGAGAAGCTGCACGCCGCGCATCCGAACCGCTCGGGGCTGTTCGACCTGAAGCACGACCCGGGCGGGATGGTGGACGTCGAGTTCGCGGTGCAGTTCCTGGTGCTCGCGTACGCGCACCGGCATCCGACGCTGACGGGGAATCTGGGGAACATCGCGCTGCTGAAGATGGCGGGGGAGCTCGGGCTGATTCCGGTGGAGCTGGCCGGGCGGTGCGCGGATGCGTACCGCGAGTTCAGGCGGCTGCAGCATGCGCTGCGGCTGAACGGGGCGCAGTACGCGCGGGTGCCGCCGGAGAAAGTGTCAGCGCCCGCGCAGGCGGTGAGGGAGTTGTGGGGCGCGGTCTTGAAGCCCCCGGATCGGCCTTGACGTGGCTCAAGGGCCGCCGCGCGCGCTCATGCATACTTGACGCGCCGTGACACCCGCCCCCGTCAAACGCAAGCTCGCCGCAATACTCGCCGCCGACGCGGTCGGCTACAGCCGCATGATGGCCGCCGACGAGGAAGGCACGATGAAGATCCTGTCGGCGCACCGCGCGGTGATCGACGGCATCATCGAGTTCCACGAGGGGCGCATCGTCAACACGGCCGGCGACAGCGTGCTCGCCGAGTTCGCCAGCCCGACGCAGGCGGTGCGCTGCGCGGTCGAGATCCAGGACGCGCTGAAGACGCGCAACGACAGCCTGCCCGAGGCCCGGCGCATGCAGTTCCGCATCGGCGTCAACCTCGGCGACGTCATGATCAAGGGCGAGGACCTGCTCGGCGACGGCGTGAACGTCGCGGCGCGCCTGCAGAGCATCGCCGAGCCCGGCAACATCTACCTCTCCTCGAGCGTCTACGACCAGATCGCGGGCAAGCTCGATCTCGGCTTCGCCGATCTCGGGAACCAGTCGCTGAAGAACATCGACCGGCCGATCCACGCGTATCGCATCGAGCGCGAGGGGCGGCGTGTCGCGCCGGCGCGCCCCGGCCGCAAAGGCGTTCCGGCGACCATGTGGGTCGGCATGCTGCTGGGCGCGATCGCGCTCGCCGCCGCGGCTTCCTGGTACCTGGGCCTGATCCCGGCGCAGCGGCCCGCCGCGCCCGCGGTCGCTCCCGCGCCGGTCGTTGACGAGCGCGCGAAGGCCGAGGCCCAGCTCGCCAGGGCGCGTGTCGAGGCCGAAGAGGCGAAACGGCGCGCCGAGGCCGAGGGCGCCGCAGCGGCGGAGTCGAAACGCGCGCTGGAGGAGCAGCGCGCCGCGGAGACACGCGCGCGGGCGCAGGCGGAGCTCGCGCGCGCGCGCGCTGAAACGGAGGCGGCCAGGCGCAAGCTCGAAGAGCAGCTCGCGGCGGCCGAAAAGGCAAAACGCGAAGCACAAGTCGCGGCGACCGCGCCGGCCCCGGCCCCCGCCGGGCGCTACGTGGGGTCCTGGACGGCGGTATTCGACTGCCAGCCGGTCCAGGACCGGCCGGCGGCGAATTTCCCCGTTCCGTTCTCGGTCACCGGCGATCTGTTCGAGCTGCAGTTCCGCGAGCGCGGGCAGCCGGGCTCGTTCAGCTTGCGCGGCGCTCCGCAGCCGGACGGCAGGCTGCAGCTGTTCGGCTCGGGCTTCTCCTCATGGAAGGAAAGCTACGGACGCCCTTACACGGCCAACTTCGACACCAAACTCGAGGGCGAGCGCTTCTTGGGCAGCGGCCGACTCGGCGCGCGCCGGTGCACGCTGACGCTCTTGCGCAGGTAGCACGGCGCCCGCGCTAGATCGCCTCGCGCGCCTTGCGCGGCGGGGCGGCCGGCGAGAGCTGGGCGGTGAACTCGCCGAGCGCGTCCACCAGCGTGTCGCGAACCAGGCTGTAGAGGACGCGCTGGCCGTCGCGGCGGCTGGCGACGAGCCCGGCGTTCTCGAGCACGGAGAGATGGCGCGAGACCGCGGGCGGGCTCATCGCGAAGCGCCCGGCAAGCTCGGTGGTGGTGAGCTCCGTCTGCGCCAGCGAGGCCAGCATGCCGCGGCGCGGCCCCGAGGCCAGCGCGTCGAAGATGCGGTCGAGCTCCATGAACTAATCTTAACAGATTCCTTAATCTCGAAATAACTGGCGCCAGCGTGCCGTTTGGTTAGAATCGGCCGTCCTCGTTCAGGGAGCGCGTCGACATGGCGCAGGGAAAGAAGGGGCCGCGCGTGCCGCCGTCGATGGCCGACCGCGACGGCTGGATCTGGTACGACGGCAAGCTGGTGCCGTGGCGCTCGGCGACCACGCACGTGCTCACGCACTCGCTGCACTACGGGCTCGCCGTGTTCGAGGGCGTGCGCGCCTACAAGACGCAGATCGGCACCGCGATCTATCGCCTCAAGGAGCACACCGAGCGGCTGTTCAACTCCGCGCACATCTACCTGATGAAGATCCCGTACACGCGCGAGCGGCTGATGGAGGCGCAGCGCGAGGTGGTGCGCGCGAACGGCCACGAGGCCTGCTACATCCGGCCGATCGCGTTCTACGGCTCGGAGAAGATGGGCGTCTCCCCCGTGGGCGCCAGGGTGCACGTGGCGATCGCCGCCTGGCCCTGGGGCGCCTATCTCGGCCCGGAAGCCCTCGAAAAGGGCATCCGCGTGAAAACTTCCTCCTACGCGCGCCATCATATCAACGTGACCATGGCGCGCGCCAAGATGTCGGGCACCTATCCGAACTCGGTGCTCGCCACGCTCGAGGCGACGCAGCACGGCTACGACGAGGGCCTGCTGCTCGACGTGGACGGCTTCGTCGCCGAAGGCGCGGGCGAGAACCTGTTCATCGTCAAGAACGGCAAGCTCTACGAGCCCGAGCTTACTTCGGCGCTCTCCGGCATCACGCGTGCCTCGGTGATCGAGCTCGCCGAGGGCCTCGGCACCCAGGTGATCTCCAAGCGCCTGACCCGCGACGACGTCTACATCGCCGACGAATGCTTCTTCACCGGCACCGCCGCCGAGGTGACGCCGATCCGCGAGCTCGACGGGCGCAGGATCGGCGAGGGCCGGGCCGGGCCGGTCACCAAGGCCATCCAGAAGGCGTTCTTCGACGTGGTCACCGGCAAGGACCGCAAGCATCGCCACTGGCTGACGCCGGTCGCCGCGAAGAAGGGCGAGCGATGAGCCTGCAAGGTGCCGACCGCTCGCTGCTCGTCGAGGTGACTGAAAAAGACCTGCCGCTGCATTGCCCGCCGCCGGGCGCGCCGCTGTGGGCGCGCCACCCGCGCGTGTTTCTCGATGTCGCCAGCGCGGGCGAGATGCTGTGCCCGTACTGCGGCACGAAGTACGTCTACAAGGGAGCCGCCCCCAAGGGGCATTAGCTTGCCCCGCATCCTCGTCGTCGCGCCCAACTGGATCGGCGACGCGCTGATGGCGCAGCCGCTGCTCGCGCGGCTGCGCGAGAAGCTGCCCGGCCTCAGGCTCGACGTGCTCGCGACCGATCGCGTGGCGCCCGTGGCGCGGCGCATGCCCGAGGTGGACGAGGTGATCGAGGCGCCTTTCCGCCACGGCGCGCTGGAGCTGCGCGAGCGCTGGCGGCTGGGGCGCGCGCTGCGCGCGCACCGCTACGAGCAGGCGATCGTGCTGCCCAACACCTGGAAGTCGGCGCTCGCGCCGTTCTTCGCCGACATCCCGATCCGCAGCGGCTACGTCGGCGAGTCGCGCTTCGGGCTGATCAACCTTGTGTACCGGAACCGCGAAAAGCGCGTGCCGATGGCGCTGCACTACGCGCGGCTCGCCGAGCCGCCGGGCAAGGAACCGAAGCAGCCATTGCCCGAGCCGCGGCTGCGAGTGGATGCGGAGGCGGTCGCCAGCACTGCGCGCCGTCTCGGGCTCGTGGGCCGCTACGCGGCACTCTGCCCGGGCGCCGAGTACGGTCCGGCGAAGCGCTGGCCCTACTTCGCGCAGCTCGCCGGCCGCATCGGGATTCCGGTGGTGCTGCTGGGCGGCGAGAACGACCGGGACGCCTGCAGCCGGATCCCGGGCAAGAACCTCGCGGGCAAGACGACGCTGGACGAAGCGATCGAGCTCGTCGCCGGCGCGGCGCTCGTCGTCACCAACGACTCGGGCCTGATGCACGTCGCGGCGGCGCTCGATCGCCCGCAGGTGGCCCTGTTCGGCTCTTCGAGCCCGGAGCACACCCCGCCCCGCTCGACGGCGGCGCGCGTGCTGTGGCTGAAAGTGGAATGCAGCCCCTGCTTCGAGCGCGTCTGCCCGCTCGGGCATTTCCGCTGCATGAACGAGCTCGGCGTCGAGCGCGTGCTGGCGGAAATCGAGGCGCTCGGCGTAACATCGCCGGCCGCGTGACCGGCAAGATCTTCCCCACCGCGCAGGACGCCGAAGCCGCCTTCTACGAGGCGCTCGAGCGCGCCGACCTGGAGGCGATGATGGCGGTGTGGGCCGAGGACGAGGAAATCCTTTGTGTGCATCCGACTGGCCCGCGCCTCACCGGCCCCGACCAGGTGCGCTCGAGCTGGGCGAAAATGTTCTCGGGCGCGCAGCGCGTGCGCGTCAACGTCACGCAGCAGGTGGCGATCTCGGCGATGATGATCGCGGTGCACAGCGTGCACGAGAACTTCTCGGTGGAGGGCGATCCGCGGCCGCGCGCGCCGATCGTCGCCACCAACATCTACATCCGCACCGCGGCCGGCTGGCGCATGATCGTGCACCACGCCTCGCCCGCCCCGGGGCAGGCCGAGGCGGCGCCGCGCGAAGCGCGTCCCAAGACCCTGCATTGAGCGACTACACCGCCCCGTGGTGGCTGCCGGGCGGCCACTTGCAGACGGTCTACGCATCGCTGCGCCCGCCGCCGCGCGTGCCGCTCGAGCGCGAGCGCTGGGAGACGCCCGACGGCGACTTCATCGACGTCGACTACGCGGGCGAGGCGCGCGCCCGGCGGCTGCTGGTGCTGTTCCACGGACTCGAGGGCGGCTCGCAGAGCCATTACGCGCGCGCCTTCGCCGCGCACGCCTGCGCCGCGGGCTGGCGCCTCGCGCTCCCGCAATGGCGCGGCTGCTCGGGCGAGCCCAACCGGAAGCCGCGCGCCTACCACTCGGGCGACAGCGACGAGGTGGACTGGATCCTGCAACGATTCGCCGCGCGCACGGTCGAACTGTTCGCGGCGGGCGTCTCGCTCGGCGGCAACGCGCTGCTCAAGTGGCTGGGCGAGCGCGCCGAGGAGGCGCGCCGGATCGTGCGGCGCGCGGCGGCCGTGTCGGCGCCGCTCGATCTCGGCGCAGCCGGACGGGCGCTCGACCGGGGCTTGAACCGAATTCTCTACACCCGCCACTTCCTTTCCACCTTGCGCCCGAAATCGCTCGAGAAGCTGGAGCGCTTTCCCGGACTGTACGACACCGCGCTCGTTCGCCGGGCCCGCACCATGCACGAGTTCGACGACGCGGTCACCGCGCCGCTGCACGGCTTTCGCGACGCCGACGACTACTGGGCGCGCGCTTCGAGCTCCCCGTGGCTCTCCGCGGTGCGCGTGCCGACCCTGGTGCTCAACGCGCGCAACGACCCGTTCCTTCCCGAGGCCGCGCTCGAAGCGGCCGCGCGGCAGGCATCGTCGTCGCTCCTGCTGGAGTTCCCGCGTACCGGGGGACACGCCGGCTTTCTCGAAGGCCCGTTTCCCGGGCGGCACACCTGGCTGCCGCGCCACCTCGTACAATTCCTGGGCGCATGAACGTCCCGGCAGAAATCTTTCGCACCTACGACATCCGCGGCGTGGTCGGAAGCACGCTCACGCCGGCGATCGTGCGCGAGATCGGGCGCGCGCTCGGCGCGCTCGGGCGCGAGCGGGGCGCGCCGGCATTCGCGGTGGGGCGCGACGGGCGGCTCTCGGGACCGGAGCTGCTCGACGCCCTCGCCGAGGGCCTGGTCTCGGTCGGCGCCGACGCGATCGACGTCGGCATGGCGACCACGCCCGCGGTGTACTTCGCCGCGCACCATCTCGGATGCGGCAGCTGCGTGGCGGTGAGCGGCAGCCACAACCCGCCCGAGTACAACGGGCTGAAGCTGGTGGTGGCGGGCGACACGCTCTATGGCGAGGAAATCCAGGAGCTGCGCCGCAGGATCGAGGCCGGGCGCTTCCCGGCCGGGACGGGGCGGCGCTCGCACGCAGACGTGCTCGACGCGTACCTCGATCGCATCGCCTCGGACGTGAAGCTCGCGCGCCCCTTCAGGATCGCGGTGGATTGCGGCAACGGCGTCGCCGGCCTGCTCGCGCCGCGCCTGTACCGGCGCCTCGGCTGCGAGGTGACCGAGCTGTACTGCGAAGTCGACGGGACCTTCCCGAACCACCATCCCGATCCCACGCAGCCCGAGAACCTCGCCGACCTGATCGCGACCCTGCGCGCCTCGCCCTGCGAGCTGGGATTCGCGTTCGACGGCGACGGCGACCGGCTCGGCCTGGTGACGAAGGACGGCGAGATCATCTACGCCGACCGCCAGCTGATGCTGTTCGCCGCCGACGTGCTCTCGCGCAACCCCGGCGCGCAGATCATCTACGACGTGAAGTGCACGCGGCTGCTCGCGCCCTGGATCGAGCGCCACGGCGGCCGGCCGCTCATCTGGAAGACCGGCCATTCGCTCATCAAGGCGAAGCTGAAGGAGACCGGCGCGCCGCTCGCCGGCGAGATGTCGGGCCACACCTTCTTCAAGGAGCGCTGGTACGGCTTCGACGACGCGCTCTACGCCGGGGCGCGGATGCTCGAGATCCTGTCGAAGGAGCCGGATGCCAATGCGGCGTTGAAGCGGCTTCCGAACGCCCCATCGACGCCCGAGCTGCACTGGGCCCTCGCGGAGGGCGAGCCGCACGCCCTCGTGGCGAGGCTGCAGGCCGCTAAGCCGTTTCCCGGCGCGGCGCGCGTGCTCACCATCGACGGCGTGCGCGCCGAGTACGCCGACGGCTTCGGCCTCGCGCGCGCCTCGAACACCACGCCGGTGGTGGTGCTGCGCTTCGAGGCCGACAGCGAGGCCGCCCTGAAGCGGATCCAGGGAGAGTTCCGCGCCGCGCTCCAGCCCCTGAAGCCCGGCACGCCGCTGCCTTTCTAGCCTACTTCGCGAAATCCGGCCCGATCACGTCCAGGGCGTCGGTCGCCAGGCAGTCGACGCCCCAGCCGAGGAGCATTCGCGCCTCGGCCGGCTCGTTCACCGTCCAGCACACGACCGCGTAGCCGGCGGCGCGCACCTCTCGAATGACATTCTCCTCGGCTTTTCCGCCGTTGCAGTGCAGCGACACGCATTCGAGGCTTTCCAGCGGCCGCTTCCAATCCGCCGGGATCTCGTCGACGAGAAATCCCCGCGGCAGCTCGGGCGCGGCGGCGCGCGCCGCCTCGAGCGCTGCGACGGAAAAAGACGAGAGCACCGGCGCGAGCGCGGCGCCCTTCCACAGCTCGCGCGCCATTCGCCCGGCCGAGGCGCCGGTCGCGCGTTCGTGTCCCTTGGCGGGCTTGATCTCGACATTCGCCCAGACGCCGAGCGTGCGGCACAGCTTGCCCGCGTCCCGGAAAGTCGGGATGCGCTCGCCGCGCCAGCGCTCGCCGCGCCAGGCGCCGGCATCGAGCTTCGCCAGCTCCGCGTAGGGCGTGCGCGCGACCTCGCCCTTGGCGCCGGTCGTGCGCTCGAGCGTCTCGTCGTGAATCAGAACCGGGGTGCCGTCGCCCGAGAGCATGAGGTCGAATTCCACGCCGCGAAAGCCCAGCGAGGCGCCGAGGCGGATCGCGGCGAGCGTGTTCTCGGGGGCAAGGCCCCCGCCGCCGCGGTGCGCGACGATCCGCGGGTAGGGCCAGCGCACGCTGCCGGTCCGCCGCTAGCGCCGCCCGCGCGGCGCGGCGCTCGCGCCGGGGCGCGTGGCGCCTTTCGCGGCCGCAGAGCGCTCGAGCAGCGCGTTGCCGCGCGCCACCGCGGCGTCGAGCGCGTCGAGCGGGGTCTTCGCCTCCGACCACACCGCTTCCAGCTCCTCCTCGATGATGCCGCGGATATGGTGGAAATGGGCGAGCCGGATGCCTTTCGACTCCTGCGTCGGGTTCTTGCGCAGCAGCTGGCGGATCGCGATCTCCTGGCCGGGACGACCGGCGTAGAAGCCCTGCTTCCGAGCAAGCTCGTAGGCCGCGGTGCTGAGCGGCACGTAGCCGGTCCTCTGGTGCCACTCGGCCTGCACCTCGGGCTGCGCGAGGAACGCAAGGAAACGCGCCGCGCCGCGATTCTCGCCCTTCGGCTTGCCGCCCATCACCCACAGTCCCGCGCCGCCGGCGAGCGTGTTCTGCGGCGCCTGGGCGAAATCGTCGTAGTACGGCAGCTGCGCCACCGCGAAATCGAACTTGGCGCGCTCGCGCAGCCCGGCGTCGCTCGCCGAGGACGACGTGAGCAGCGCGCATTCGCCGGAGGCGAAGCGGGCCTCGGCCTCGTCGCGGCGGCCTGAATACGTGAAGTAGCCCGATTTGCGCCACGAAGAGAGCATCGCGATCCAGCGCACCATGAGCTGGGTGTTGAAGGCGAGCCGCGCCTGCGGGCCGCCCATCCCGTTCGCGTGCGTGGCGAACTCCTGGTTGTGCCAGGCGCTCATGTTCTCCAGCAGCACCCAGGACGGCCAGGCGGTGGTGAATGCGCAGGGCGCGCCCGAGTCGACGAGCGCGCCGAGCGTGGCGGGCATCTCGTACCAGGTCCTGGGCGGCCGGTCCGGGTCGAGGCCGGCCTTGCGGAACGCGTCGCGGTTGTAATAGAGGACCGGCGTCGTGCTGTTGAACGGCAGCGCGAGCAGCCTTCCGTTCGCGTCGGAGAAATAGGCGCCCAGCGCGGGCAGGGTTGACTTGGCGTCGAGCGGCAGCCCGGATTCCGCCATCACCTGCCATAGCGGCCGCACTGCGTCCCGCTGCGCAATCACGTCGGCCGTGCCGGCCTCGGCCACCTGCACGATGTGCGGCGCGAGCCCCGTCTTGCGCGCCGCAATCGCCGCGGCGAGCGTCTCCTCGTACGTGCCCTTGTAGACCGCAACGACGCGGAACTCCCGCTGCGAAGCGTTGAAGCGTGCCGCGAGGCGCTCGAGCTCGGCCCCGGAATTTCCGTTCATCGCGTGCCAGAACTGGATCTCGCCCGCGGCCGGCGCGCCCGAGGCCGCAAAGCCGATCACGATCGCAGCGAAAGCGCGGCGCAGCATGCGGGACCCAGTATATATAAACTAGGCGCATGGACGCAGACCCGCTCGACGCGGCCGCGATACGCGCGGCCCTCGGTGCGCGCGCGCAGCAAGTCGAGGTGCGCGTGCTGGATCGCTGCGCCTCGACGAACAGCGTCCTGCTCGACGAAGCGGGCAGCGCGCGCTGCGTGCTGCTGGCAGCAGAGGAGCAGACGGCGGGACGCGGCAGACGCGGCCGGCGCTGGACGAGCCCGCGCGGTGCCGGGCTCACCTTCTCGCTCGCGCGCGGGATCCGCCGCCCGGCGCGCGAGCTGCCGGCGCTGCCGCTCGTTGCGGGCGTGGCGGCGGCGCGCGCGCTTCGCGCCCTCGGCATCTCCGGCGTCTCCCTCAAGTGGCCGAACGATCTGATCGCGCGCGGCGGCAAGCTCGGCGGCATCCTGATCGAGACGCGCAGCCGCGGGCCCGACCTCGCGGCGGTCATCGGCATCGGCATCAACTGGCGCCGCGCGCCGGGGCTCGCGGCGCGGCTGCGGCGCAGGCTCGCGTCGCTCGACGAGCTGCTCTCGCCGTGCCCGTCGCGCAACGACGGCGCAGGGCGCCTCGCCGCTTTCCTCCTCGACGCGCTCGAGGACTTCGAAGCGCGCGGCCTCGCCTCGGTGCGCGGCGACTGGGAGTCGCTGCATGCGCACGCCGGCCGTCGCATGCGCCTCAGGCTCGCCGACGGCAGCGAGGTGGCGGGCATCGCCGAAGGCCTCGCCGAGGACGGGGCTTTGCGGCTGCGCACGCGCCACGGCGTGCGCGCGATCGCGGGCGCGAGCGTCGTCTCGTTGAGGGCCGCATGAATCTCGCCATCGACGCGGGCAACTCGCGCGTGAAGTGGGGCTGGCACGACGGCGCTCGCTGGACCGCGCTCGCCACCGTATCGCTGGTCGAGTTCGCGGCGGCGAGCCACGACGTCAATCCGTTCGCCGCCACGCACGAGGATCCCGAGCGCATCGTGATCTCGAACGTCGCCGGCGAAGGCGCGCACCAGCTGCTCGTCAACTGGACCAGCATCTTCGAGGCCGTGCCGCTGTGGCTGACGGGCGAGGCCGCGCGCTGCGGCGTGCGCAGCCGCTACGAGCGCCCGGAGCAGCTCGGGCCGGACCGCTGGGCGGCGCTGGTCGCGGCGCGCGCGCTGCACACGGGCGCCTGCCTGGTGGTGAACGCCGGCACCGCGACCACGGTGGACAGGCTTTCCGCGGACGGCGAGTTCACCGGCGGCGTGATCCTTCCCGGGGTGGAGCTGATGCGCTTCGTGCTGCACGAGCACACCGGGCGCCTGCCGATCCAGGAAGGCAGGCTGCGCGAGGCGCCGCGCAATACCGCCGACGCGATCGAGACCGGCTGCCGTCACGCCCAGGCCGGGACAGTCGAGCGCATGTTCCGCGCGATGGGTGGAAATCCGTTGTGCATCGTCTCCGGCGGCAACGGGCGCCAGCTGATCGAGCTCCTCACGCTTGCCTGCCGTTACGTCGAGAACCTGGTGCTCGACGGACTGGGCCTGATCGCGCTCGACGAGCGCGCGCGCGAATCGTCGCGCGCCCTGCGTTCCGGCTGACCATGCGCGTGTTGTTCCTGCTTCTGGTCCTCGCCAACAGCGCGTTTTTCGCCTGGTCGCGCTTCGTCGCCCAGTCCGAGCCGGCCTCCGACCCGCGGCCGCTGGAGCGCCAGATCGATCCGCAGAAGCTCAAGCTGCTCGATCCGCGCGAGCTGCGCGCGCCGTCGCAGGCGGCGCCGAAGCCCGCGCCCGTCGCGGCCGGCGCAGCCTCGGCGTGCGTCGAATGGGGCAGCTTCACGCTCGCCGACGCGCCGCGCATGGAAAAGGCGCTCGAGCCGCTCGCCCTCGGCGCGCGGCTCGCGCAGCGCCGCACCGAGGAGACCGCGGGCTGGTGGGTGTTCATTCCGCCGCAGGGCAGCCGCGCCGGCGCGCAGAAGAAGTCCGCCGAGCTGAAGGCGCTCGGCGTGGACGATCATTTCATCGTGCAGGAGGAAGGGACGCTGCGCTGGGCGCTCTCCCTCGGGGTATTCCGCACCGGGGAAGCGGCCCAGGCGCGACTCACGGCTCTGCGCGACCTGGGCGTGCGCACGGCGCAGGCCGGCCCGCGCGAATTGCAGGTGCCCAAGGTGTGGCTGCAGGTGCGGGGCGCCGACGCCGCCCAGCACTCGCTGCTGAAGGACATCGCGCGCACGGTCGAGGGAAGCGAGCTGCGCGAGTGTCCGACGGGCGGCTGATTTCGCGGGAAACGGGATTCGGAATATATTGACGCCATGAAGATCCTCCGCGGAGTGGTTGCGCTGCTCGTTGTCTCGGCCTCTTACGGCGCATTCGCGCAGGACTGCGAGCGCGTGAACGGGCTGAATCCCCTGCTGCAGCAATGGCATCGTAGCCTGGAGGGGTGGAGAGGCGCCCGCTTTCTCGCCGTTCCCTCGGCCAAGCTCGATGCCGACTGCAGCGAGCGCATCCGCACGCTGATGCAGTGGAAGCAGGCGCTGGAATTGTGGCGGCGCATGTCCGGCCGCCTCGACGAGCCCAGTCCCGCGGTGCTCGCGAGCTGCCGGCGCACCATGGAGCTGCTCGCGCGCTGGCGCTTCGCGATCGAAGGCTGGTACGGCAATCGCTTCCTCGACGCGCCGGACCCCGGCGCGTGCCGGTCGGCCGCCAGGTAAGCGCGCGCCGCGGGCCCTGCCCCGTCCTAGCCGATCGGGTGCGCGCCGCCGGGCACGTGCTGCGCCACGAGCGCAAGCAGGTGGTCGGCACGCACCGGCTTGGTGAGATAGCCGACCGCGCCCAGCTCCTTGCCGCGATGGTCTCCCTCCTCTACCGAAGTGAGGAAGATCACCGGGATGTACGGCAGCGTCTTGTCGGCTTTCAGCGCCGCGATGAATTCGAAACCGTCCATGTGCGGCATGCTGACGTCGGTGATGATCAGGTCGGGCGGGCTTTTCAGCACCAGGTAGCCCGCCACGATCGCGTCCTCGGCGACGCGCACCTCGTAGCCGGCGGCACTCAGATGCAGCCGCAGCAGCTCGCGGATGCCTTCGTCATCGTCCACTACGAGAATGCTGGCCGCCATGGCTCCGGGGCTCGGGAATCGTTATTGGTGCTGGTGGCCCGACTCGAACGGGCGACCTACTGATTACGAATCAGTTGCTCTACCAGCTGAGCTACACCAGCTTTCGACGACGCAAAGTGAGGCAGGGCGATTATACGCTGCAGTGCCGCAGCACGGCCGGGGCGTGAACTAGTTCCGCTATACTCGCCCGCGCCGCGCCGCTCGGTCCGGGTTTCCGGCCGCTAGTCGCCGGTCGTTGCCGCTCCGGGCGGCCGCTCTTTAGCATCCACTTTCGATCGGGAGGGTTTCATGCCTCGTGCACGCGGATTCACGCTGATTGAGCTGATGATCGTGGTCACCGTGGTCGCGATCATCAGCGCGTTCGCGGTACCGTCGTATCTGGACTACGCGCAGCGCGGCAAGATCACCGAGGCGACCTCGACGCTGTCCGACCTGCGCCTGCGCGCCGAGAAGTTCTACGCCGACAACCGCACCTATGTAGGTTTTCCGGACGCAGTGACGGGCACCCGCTACTTCACCTACACCTGCAACAACCCCGCCAAGACCGCGTCCGCGTTCACCTGCACCGCGACCGGGGCCGCCGGAATGACCGGGTTTCAGTACACCATCAACGAATCGAACACCAAGGCCTCGACCTTCACCGGGCTTGCGGGCTGGAACAATTGCGGGACGCGCTGGGTGACGAGGAAGGGCGAAGCATGTTGAGTCGCTCGCAGCGCGGCCTGAGCCTGATCGAGATGATGATCGCGCTGGTGGTCGTCGCCGTCCTCATGATGCTCGCGCTGCCGGAGTACAACACGTTCATCAAGAACGCAAAGATCAAGAATGTCGCGCAGAGCTACGAGGCCGGCCTGCAGCTCGCGCGCGCCGAGGCGCTGCGGCGCAACGAGAGCGTGCGTTTCTCCCTCGTGACCAATATGAGCAGCACCTGTGCGGTCCTGAATGTCGCCATCGGCAATACAACGGCGCCCGGCTGGGTGGTGAGCCGGGACGACCCCGCGGACAAGTGCGATATCGCCCCTTCCGAAACAGTGGCCCCGCGGATCGTCCAAAAATGGGACGCGGGCGAAAGCGCATCAGGGTTGCCATGGTTCATGTACATAGGGACCGCTGCGACGGGAGGAGGCGATTCGATCACTTTCAACGGACTCGGAAGAGTCTCGCCTGCATTTGTGGCCGCCGGCATCAATGCCAACACGGGTCGGATCGACGTCGACGTATTTCAACTCTCCGACCTCATCCGGTGCGAGCATGGCGCAGGCACAGGGGGGGTGACTCTGCGCTGCATGCGCATCGTCGTCACCAACGCCGGCCAGATCCGCATGTGCGACCCGAAGGTCTCGGACGCGGCCGACCCGCGCAAATGCCCATGAAGACGAACGCAGCCAGGCCCGCCGCCGGGGCGCACCAGAAGGGCGTCATGCTGATCGAGGCGCTGCTCGGGATCCTGATCTTCTCGATCGGCATCCTCGCGATGCTCGGCATGCAGGCGGTCGCCATGCGCGCGACGATCGACGCCAAATACCGCTCCGAGGCCGGCTTCCTCGCCAACGAGATCATCGGCGTCATGTGGAGCGACCCGGCCAATCTGGGCGGCTACGCCACCGCGTCCTGCGCCGCCACTTTGCGCTGCAACGCCTGGCTGACGCGCGTGCAGAGCCGCCTGCCGAACGCGACCGGCGGGAACGCTCCGACGATCGCTATCGGCGGGGTGAACAACCGCCAGGTGACGGTCACGGTGCGCTGGCAGCCCCCCGGCGCCGATACGCCGGTCAGCAGGCACGAAGCGGTCGCGCAAATCTACCGTTCGAACGATTGAGTCCGCCATGAGAACCCGGCAGCTCGGCATGAGCCTCATCGAGATCATGGTCGCGGTGGCGATCGGCCTGATCGGCATCCTGATCATCACGCAGGCCTATCTCACCAGCGAGAACTTCAACCGCTCGACGCTCGGCGAGGGCGGCGCGCAGACCAACGGCCTGATCGCGCTCTACACGATCGAGCGCGACGTGCGCAACGGGGGTTACGGCATCGCCGACTCGGTCGCGCTCGGCTGCGGCGAGATGGCCTGGTACTACGACGGGACCTACTCGCCGAACGCCGGCGGCACTCTGCCCCCGGTGCGCGTCGCCCCGGTCTACATCACCGTCGACGCGACGCTGCCGCTCACCGATCCCGACCAGATCTCGATCATGGCCGGCGGCGACCCCGAGCGGATGGTGCCCGGCTCGATCAAAACGTTCACCTCCGCCACCAATCTGATAGACCTCGAAACGAGCGCCGGCTTCGCCATCGGCGACCTGGTCGTGCTGGCGAACGGCACCGGTTGCACGATGGTGCAGATCACCAACGTGCAGCTTCCCCCGAGCCAGAAGATCGAGGCGAACCCGGGAACATTCAACCCGGCCGCGTGGGGCGCGTTCCCGGTCAGCAACTACGCGATCGGCGAGCCGATCTTCAACCTCGGCAGCGCGCCGACCCTGCGGACCTATTCGGTCTCGAACGGAAAGCTGCGCGTCGCCGACGCCATCGCGGTGGCGGCGGGCGGCTCGGCCGTCGAATTGATGGACGGCATCGTCGATCTGCGCGGGCAGTACGGCAAGGACAACGGCATCAACAACGGCACAGTGGCCTCCGCCACCTTCGTTTCCAACGACGGGCAGGTGGACCAGTTCAGCAGCGCGGCGCCCGCGAACAGCGCCGAGTGGCAGCAGGTGGTTTCGGTGCGCATCGGCGTGCTCGCGCGCATCGGCACCTACGAGAAACCGGACTCCAGCGGTAACTGCACGACCACGACGGTGGCGCCGACCTGGGCAGGCGGCACGTTCACCGCGGTAAGCGTCGCCTCGGGAAGCGAAGACCGCTGCTACCGCTACCGCGTGTTCGAAACCACCATCCCGCTTCGCAACATGATCTGGAGGGCGACATGAGCTCGCGTCCGGCCCGCGCCCAGCGGGGCGTCGTACTGTTCATCGCGCTGATCATCCTGGTCGCGATGTCGCTCGCGGGCATCGCGCTCATGCGCGGCGTGGACACCGGCACGGTCATCGCCGGGAACCTCGCGTTCCGGCAGAGCACGACCTTCGTCGGCGACATCGGCGTGGAGGCCGCGCGCGCGTGGCTGCGGACCGCGGCCAACCTGAACGCCACCTCGACCGCGGATTCGTACTGCGCCTCGTGGAACGAGGGGTTCAACCTGCTCGCCAATTTCGACGGCAGCTGCGCCGGGACGAGCAAGGACGTGACCGCAGCTCCGTACACGCCGCCCAGCGGTTACACGGTGAAATACGTGATCCACCGCCTGTGCACGCAGGCGCTGCCCCCCGACGATCCCAACAACAGTTGCGTCAAGTCGGTCGGGACGGCGACCGCAACGACCGGCGGCACCAAGGGCGCCGCGGCCTACGGCACCTACGCCCTCTCCTCGCCGGTCGCCGCGGTCTACCGCGTCACCGTGCAGGTCACGGGTCCGCGCAATGCGCGCAGCTACGTCCAGTCCGTGGTGTTCTGAAGCCGGACCGAATCAGGGAGTGACGACATGAGCCGCCTTTCGACTCTCGGAAAACGAGTGCTCGCCTACGCGGTGAGCGCCTCGATGGCGTACACGGGCCCGCTGCAGGCCGCGCTCACGGACATCGCCGACTACCCGATCACCCAGCCGGCGAGCACGAGCCTGAATCCCAACCTGCTGCTCATCCTCGACGACTCGGGCTCGATGGCGCGCCAGTTCAGCCCGGACTACGTCTCCCTCAGCGCCCAGAATTGCTTCGATTCCTACGACACCAACAACGACCTCACCTCGAGCCCGCAGACCTGCGGACCGGGCGACCCGCCCGCGATGTCCCCCGAGTTCAACACGCAGTACTACAACCCCGAGGTCCGCTATCTGCCGGCGGTCGATTACAACGGCGCTCAACGCACGAACATGACCGCGGCCAACACCAGCAACTGGACCGCGGTGCCGACCGACAACGTCAGCTCGGCGGCGAAAGACGAGGCGCGCAAGGACCTGCATTCGGGCAGCAATTGGGACTCCGGCAACAGTCCCGTCATCGAGAACTACGACCTCGTGAACCAATGGCCGGATCGCGTGTGGTGCGCCCTGCCGACGGACAGCGCGAGCGACCCCGCGGTCTGCAAGACCAACAGCGCGTATACCTACCCCAACTTCTTCTTCGGCTACGGGAGGGACGGCTCGAACAACGAGAAATACAAGTTCGGCGCGCCCTACTACTACCGCATCCTGCCGACCGAGTTCTGCACCGACGCGCGGATGGACGATTGCGTCGTGTCGACCGAAGCCACCGTGGTGGGCGGCAAGAGCTACTCGGTGCCAGCGTCGGTGCGCTTCTGCACCGACGACACCCTCGGCACCTGCCACTCCAAGCGCTCGGTCAGCTCCCCCGACCGCAGGTACCCGAGGTTCCTCGGCAACGTGACCGCCAACGGCTCCGGGGCGACCAAGGCCGAGGGCTCGATCACCATCGCCACCCAGCCCGATTCGGCGCAGGGCAACATCGTCGACATCGTCGTGACCAAGCTGGACGGCACCACCTTCAGCCTGAGCAACGGCCGCACATTGACGGCGGGCTCCAGCACCAGCACCTGGGCCGAGCTGATCGAGAACGAGATCGACGGCAACCCCAACGGCCTGTCGCCCGCGTTCACGGCGAGCCACAGCACCGGTCCCACGACCACCGTCTTCGCGAACACCGCGGGCGCCGATTTCAACGGTGCCACCATCACCATCACCACCAACGTGACCGGGAAGACGCCGGCGTACATCGATTTCACGTTCAGCGGCACGTTCAGGGACAACACGATTCCGGGCGTCGGCGAGGTGAACAGCCTCGTGATCGAGGGCAATCAATTCGTCTCCGGCACCATCTACTGCACGCACACGGATTGCAACAGCTCGAGCTCGACGACCCGCAACAACCGCATGGCGTCGCTGGTGCGCGGTGCTCTCACTCCGCCCGCCGGCTGGACGGTGAGCGGCAGCAACAACGTGGTGCGCATCACCGCGCCGGCCGGCTCCACGCCGCCCGCGACCGGGTCGGAGAAGAACAACACGCCGGCGGCGATCGGCACGGCGAACACCACGGCGAGCGGATCGAACGGCTCCAGGCTCGGCAGCGGGGTCACGACCGGCGACGTCATCTACACCACTCAGAACTTCTCGGGCGGCACCGACGTCGTGCCGCCGGCCGGCGCGACGCGCGAGAACGTCGGCACCTTCGTGCGCACCAATATCGTCCCTGGCCAGACCTACAACAAGTATGCCGACCGAACGGACTGCATCGCGACCGAGGGCGTGTGCGCCTACGACGAGGAAATGACCAACTTCGCCAACTGGTTCGCGTACTACCGCACGCGCATGCAGATGGCGAAGAGCGCGATCGGGCGCTCGATCGCGCTCGCCGCGCTGCCCGATAACTGGCGCCTCGGCTTCATGACCATCAACTTCGGAACCAGCAAGTATCTGCCCGTGGCGCCCTTCACAACCGGAGCAGGCGCCCAACGCGACCAGTGGTACCAAAAGCTGTACGACGCCCCCGGCGATGTTGGCGGTACCCCGTTGCGCGGGGCGCTTTCCCGCGCCGGCCGGTATTTCGCCAATCAGAATCCGGGCGGCAACATGGGATCCACGCCCATCAACTCGGCCTGCCAGCCGAACTTCGCGCTCCTGACTTCCGACGGCTACTGGAATACCTTCACCGAGAGCGGCACGCCGGCCGCAGGTATAAGCGGCTCCGCGCTCGGCGACGCGGACAGCGACGGCAGCTCCAATACGCTCGCCGACGTGGCGCACTACTACTACAACAACGACCTCTCGACCGACGCCGGCACCGGCGGCACCGGCCCCGGCGCGGGATACGCCAACCAGGTGCCGTCATCGGGCATCGACACCGCGCCGCACCAGCACATGACCACGTTCACGATCGGCATGGGGATCAGCGGCACGCTGCTGTTCCATCCCAACTATCTGGAGCCCGGCAACAGCATCGACTACGAC
Organism: Betaproteobacteria bacterium RIFCSPLOWO2_12_FULL_68_20; assembly: GCA_001770655.1. Lineage (GTDB taxonomy): Bacteria > Pseudomonadota > Gammaproteobacteria > Burkholderiales > SG8-39 > 2-12-FULL-68-20. Next base: position 25,925 of record MERQ01000053.1, on the reverse strand, counting down.
TCGATCACCGACGGCGACTCGGCCACCACGCCCAACCAGTGGCCGGCGCCGAGCTCCGGCGCCGAGACCACCGTGGACGACATGTGGCACGCCGCGGTGAACGGCAAGGGCCGCTTCTTCAGCGCCCAGAACCCGGTGGCGCTCGCCCTGGGCATCAACGAGGTGCTTAACGCGATCGCGCAGCGGGTGGGCGCGGGCGCGGCGGCGGCAACCTCGAACCTGCAGCCGATCGCCGGGGACAACTTCGCCTTCACCGCCCAGTACTCGACGGTGGAGTGGTCGGGCGACCTCAAGGCGCGCACCATCCGGCTCACCGACGGCCTGATCGCCGGCCGCGAGCTGTGGTCGGCATCGACTCAGCTCGACCAGCGCGGGCATACCGACCGGAAGATCTATACCCTCGATCCGGCGGATACCGATGCCACGGTGGTGATTACCGTCAACGGCGAGACCCGGACTCAGAACGCGAACAGGCTGCGCAGCTTCTGCCGGCAATTCAACGTCCTGGATCCGACCTGCGACGACGGCGGCCTGCTGACCGACACGGAGTCGGACGATTATTTCGATCCGCTCGGCGGCGCGAGCGGCGCGCTCAGCCATACGGCCGGCTGGCCGGGCGGCGATCCACGGCGCACCGCCGCGACCAGGGGCTCGCTCATCCGGTTCCTGCGCGGCGAGACGTCCAACGAGATGGCGCTCGGCGGCACGGGCGCGAGCGACCTCTACCGCAACCGCGTGCACCTGCTCGGCGATATCGTGAACGCGCAGCCTTCGTACGTGAAGGCCTCGCCGTTCAATTACGGCGCGGCGACCGACCCGTTCTACCTCGACTTCAAGCACACCACCGACGGCTCGGCCGGAACGCGCAAGGGAACGGTGTACGTGGCGGCGAACGACGGCATGCTGCACGCCTTCGAGACCGACCCCGACAACAGCCCCTACTACCAGACCGCGGGGATCGAAAACCCGGACACCAACGCGGCGAACGACGATTTCCAGGGGACGAAGGACGAAGACCCGATCACGGGAGAAGGCGCGGAACGCTGGGCGTACATCCCGACGCTGGTGTTCCCGACGCTCAAGCGGCTCGCCGAGGCGAATTACTCGACCAATCACCGCTTCTACGTGGACGGCTCGCCGCAGATCGGCGACGCGTGCTTCGGCCACACGCTTTCCACGCCGTGCTCGTCTGCCGGCAATTGGAAGACCATCCTGGTCGGGGGCCTGAACCAGGGCGGGCGCGGCTACTATGCGCTCGACATCACCAACCCGGACAATCCGAAGGGTCTGTGGGAGCTGAAGGGCGGGAGCGGCGCGGCTTGCATCGTCAACGACAGCGACGTCGACGGCACGCAAAGCGGGGACTGCAACATCGGCTCCACCTTCGGCAACCCGATCATCGCCAAGCGGCCGGAGGACGGGAAATGGGTGGTGATCGTCGCCTCGGGCTACAACAACGCGAGCCCGGGAGACGGCAAGGGCTACCTGTACGTGGTGGACGCGCAGACCGGAAAGATCCTGCGGCGCATGTCGACCGGGACGGGCAACGGCGCCACCCCCAGCGGCCTCGCGCGCATCAACGCCTGGGTGGGAAACGCGCTCACCGACAACACCGCGCTCGCGGTCTACGGCGGCGATCTCGAGGGCAACCTGTGGCGCTTCCAGCTCGACCAGAGCACCACGCCCTCGATCCCGCGCTATTCGGTGACCAAGCTCGCCACGGTCTACGATCCGAGCGGCAATCCGCAGCCGATCACCGTGAAGCCGGAGCTCGCGGAAATAAAGGGCGCGAGCGTATCGCACCGCGCGATCTTCTTCGGCACCGGCCAATTCCTCGGCTCGAGCGACAAGACCGACAACCAGCGGCAGAGCATCTACGCGATCAAGGACGCCATGGCGGGCGCGGGCGACGCAACGCCCCAGAACGACGTTCCGCAGACCGACATGACGCGCACGTCGCCGACGACCATCGCGGGTTTCGTGCGGCAGGCCCTTTCGCCGGTGGGGACGGACCAGCGCACGGTTTCGACCATCAACGCGGTCAATTTCGACACCAACAGCGGCTGGTTCATCGACCTGCCCGACGGCGGCGCGGGGACGGAAGCGGCCGAGCGCGTGAACGTCGATCCGGTCATCCAGCTCGGCACGCTGATCATCGCCTCGAACGTTCCGAGCAGCGAGACCTGCGTCGCGGGCGGCTTCGGCTGGGTGAACTTCCTCGACGTCAAGACGGGCGGCACGGTGCCCACCGGCGTGAGCAATACTCCGGCGAGCGTGAAGATCGCCGCGTCGCTGATCGTCGGCATCAACGTGGTCAAGATCGGGGACCAGATCAAGACCATCGTCACCACCGCCGACAACCAGCAGCTGACGCAGGAGACCCCGACGACGCCGGGCGGCGTCGAGGGCCGCCGCGTGACCTGGCGTGAGCTCTTCGTGGAATGAGGCGCTCGCCCGGCTCGGCGGGGCGTTCGCGGTTTCGCTAGGGCTGCACCTCTCGGCCGCGCTGGCGCTCGAGGCGCTGCCTTGGGCCGCGCCCGGGGCGGCGCGCGGCGTGCCGGAGCGCGGCGCGGCGCGGCTGCAGGCGGCGATCCGCTACGCGCCGCCCCCTGCCGCGCAGACGCCCGCGCAGGCGAGGCAGGCGAGCACCTCCGAAGCCCCGCGCGAGCGGCCGGGCGCCCCGGCGCCTTACTTCGCCTCGCGCGACCTCGACGTGCGGCCGACGGTCATCGGGCGGGTCGACCCCCCCTATCCGAACGACGCTTACCTGCGCGAAATCGCGGGCCGGGTGGTGGTGCGGCTGTACCTGAGCGAAACCGGCGCGGTCGAAAAGGCGGTCACCCTGGCGGCGGAGCCTCCCGGATATTTCGAGGAGGCCGTCGAGCAGGCCTTCCTCGCCGCACGCTTCACGCCAGGCATGAAGGCGGGCCGCCCGGTCAAGGTGCAGCTGGTGCTGGAGGTCCGGTACGACTCCCCGCAGCCGACCGCCCCGGGGGACGAGTCGAGCCCGCCTGCGGAGAGCGGACGCTAGCCTATTCAGCGGCCCTGGGTTCCTGGTCCCGCGCGGGTGGCGCCTCGAGCGCCGGTGGCATGGCGCGCCGCCGGCGCAACTCGTTCATCATCTGCATGGCCTCCGGGTGTCCGTTCTTCGCGGCTTCCGAAATCCAGCCGAGCGCTTCCGAGGCGTCCTTGGCAACGCCGCGACCCTGATAGTAGGCGATGCCCAGAGCATACTGGGCCTCGGCGTTTCCCTGGCGCGCGCTGCGCCGCAGCCACTGCGCGGCTTCCGCGTGGTTGGGTGCGACGCCGTAAAGGCCGCGCGAATACGCGACACCGAGCAGGAACTGCGCCGAGGCATGGCGCTGCACGGCCGCCTTGCGCAGCCATTCCAGCGCCTGGCGCTCGTCCTTCTCCACACCGATGCCCGTACCGGACAGCAACGCGAAATGGTACTGCGCTTCGCGCTCGCCGTTCTCGGCGGCCGCGCGCACCAGGCTCGCTCCCCTGGGCTCGTCGCGCGCGACGCCGCGGCCCTCCAGGTAGATCATGCCGAGCAGGTACTGGCCCCAGGGCTGGTTCTGCGCCACGGACTTCTCGAGCCAATCGCGCGCGGCGTCCAGGTCCTGCTTGACTCCGATGCCCTCGGCGAGCATGTGGCCGAGATTCGCCTGCGAGCGCGCGTAGCCCCGCTCGGCCGCGTAGCGGTAGCGGCGCAGCGCCTCGGGCAGATCGCGTAACTCGCCGCTCGCGCGTTCGTGGATCACCCCCAGCGCATGCGCCGAGGGAAGGTAGCCCTTGTCCGCGGCGCGCCGGAACCATTCGATCGCGCGCGCCTCGCTGCGCGGCACGGTCTTCCCGGACAGATGGAGGTTCCCGACAAAATGCTCGGCGGCCGCGTTGCCTTCGTCGGCAAGCTTCTGCAGCTCCTCCTTCGCGAGCGGCTGGCCTGCGGCAGCCTGCTTTGCGAGCTCCGCGATGCGCGCTTCGTCCTGAGCGCCCAGCGCCTCGCCGCACAGCCAGAGCGCGACGGCGAACAGCGACCGCGCGACTGCGCGCACGCCGGCTAGCCCGCCCGCCGCCTCTTGCCGCTCGCAAGCTCGCGCGGCAGCGTGAACACCACCGACTCGAGCACGCCGGGCAGCTGGGTGACCCGCTCGGCCCCCAGCTCCGAGAGCCGCGCCAGGACGTCGTTGACCAGCACCTCGGGCGCCGAGGCGCCCGCCGTGACGCCGACGCGCCGCTTGCCCGAGATCCACTCGGGTCTCAGCTCGCCGGCGTTGTCCACCATGTAGGCCACGGCGCCCATGTGCGCGGCGACCTCGCGCAAGCGGTTCGAGTTCGAGCTGTTGGGCGAGCCGACCACGATCACCACGTCGCACTGGGGCGCCATGAGCTTCACCGCGTCCTGGCGGTTCTGCGTCGCGTAGCAGATGTCGTCGCGCTTGGGCCCGCGGATTCCGGGAAAGCGCTCCTTGAGCGCGGCGACGATCTGCGCCGCGTCGTCCACCGAAAGCGTGGTCTGCGTGACGTAGGCGAGCCGCCCGGGATTCTTCACCTCGAAACGCGCCACGTCGCCGACCGACTCGACGAGGTAGATCCCGCTGCCGGCCTGGCCCATCGTCCCTTCCGCCTCGGGGTGCCCGCGATGGCCGATCATCACGATCTCGTAGCCTGCGGCGAGCATCTTCGCCACCTCGACGTGCACCTTGGTGACGAGCGGGCAGGTGGCGTCGAACACCTTGAGGCCGCGTCGCTCGGCGTCGCGGCGCACCGCCTTCGACACGCCGTGCGCGCTGAAGATCACCGTCGCGCCCTCGGGCACCTGGTCCAGCTCCTCGACGAATACCGCCCCTTTCGAGCGCAGGTCCTCGACCACGTACCTGTTGTGCACGATCTCGTGGCGCACGTAGATCGGCGCGCCGTGGAGCTTGAGCGCGCGCTCGACGATCTCGATCGCGCGCTCGACGCCGGCGCAGAACCCGCGCGGATTGGCGAGCAGGACTTCCACAGCGCTCATTATCGCGCCATCAGGGGCGCGCCTGGTGGGCGACGTCGAACGCCGCCTCGAGCCGCGCCTGCGCCCCGCGCAGCCGGTCCACCACCTGCTTCGCCCAATCGAAATACTCGCGCCGGCGCTCCAGGCTCCAGCTGGCGGGCGGGCGCTCGGCGACGTCGCGAAGGTTGCAGATCTTGTCGGCGAGCTTGACCAGCTTCGCCTCGGGGCTGAGCGCGCCAGCGTGCTCGATCTGCGCGCGCTTGCGCTCGGCCCTGGGCAGCGACTTGTCGTCGGTCACCTCGGCGACGATGCGCGCGACGCGCGAGCCGAACGCATCCGCCAGCTCCTGGTGCGTGGTCGCGGTGTCCTCGACGGTGTCGTGCAGCAGCGCCGCGGCGAGCACTTCCACGTCGGTCACGCCGCCCTCGTTGACGAGCACGTCCGCGAGCGCGATCGGGTGATTGATGTAGGGAGACGCCTCGGGGTCCTTGCGCCGCTGGTCGCGGTGCTTGTGCGCGGCGAAGGCGAGCGCCTTGAGGAGCAGCGCCAGCTCGCCGCGCTCGCTCGCGAGCCTCAAGCGCGCGGCTCCTTGCGCAGGAAGCTCTCGAGGATGAGCAGCCCCGCCCCGACCGTGATCGCCGCGTCGGCGACGTTGAACGCGGGCCAGTGCCAGCCGGCGGCGTGAAAGTCGAGAAAGTCCACCACGTGGCCGTAGCGCAGGCGGTCGATCAGGTTTCCGAGCGCGCCGCCGAGGATGAGCGCGAGCCCGCCGTTCATGAGATTTCGCGAAGGATTGCGCAGCAGAAGCACCGAGACGACCGCCGCGGCGAGGAGCGCGATGCCGGCGAGGAGCGGGGTCTGCCAGCCGGGCGCGCTCGCGAGAAAACTGAACGCCGCCCCCCTGTTGAACACCAGCACCAGGTTGAGGAACCCCGTCAGCTCGAGGCGCTCCCCCGGCACGAACCAGGCCTGGATGAGCCATTTGGCGACCTGGTCCGCGACGACAATCCCGGCCGCCAGCGCGAACCAGGGCCACGCCCTAGGCATATACCCGGGTCTCGCCCGCTCCGTTCAGGTTCGCTTCGCAGCGCGCGCAAAGGCCCCTCTCGCCCACGTCCTCGCGGTAATGCCAGCAGCGGTCGCACTTCGGGTGCGCGCTCGGCGACACCTCGATGCGCTCCCCGCCCGCGGCGCGGTGCGCGCGCGCCGCGGAAGTCAGCATCACGAACTTCAGCTCCTCGCCGAGGCTCGCGAGCAGCTCGTAGTCCTCGCCGTTGGCGTGGAAATCCACCTCGGCCTGGAGCGACGAGCCGACCTTCCCGGCGTTGCGCAGCTCCTCGATCTCCTTGCGCACCGGATCGCGCAGCTCGCGCAGCCGCGCCCAGCGCTCGAGCAGCCGCCCGGCGCCGGGCACCTCGGGAAACCGGTACCAGGTCTGAAAGAAGACGCTGTCGTCGCGGTTTCGCGCGAGCACCTGCCATAGTTCCTCGGCGGTAAAGCTGAGGATCGGCGCCATCAGCCGCACCAGCCCCTGCGTGATGTGCCAGAGCGCGCTCTGGGCCGAGCGGCGCGCCCTGGAATCCGCGGCGCAGGTGTAGAGCCGGTCCTTCAGGATGTCGAGGTAGAACGCACCCAGGTCCTCGGAGCAGAACGCCTGCAGCTTCTGCGCGACGAGGTGAAAAGAATAGCGCTCGTAGTCTCCCGCCAGCTCCTGCTGCAGCCGCGCCGCGAGCGCCACTGCGTAGCGGTCGAGCTCCATCATCTCCCCGACCGGCACGGCGCGCCTCGCCGCGTCGAAATCCGAGGTGTTGGCGAGCAGGAAGCGCAGCGTGTTGCGGATGCGCCGGTAGCTTTCCACCACGCGCTTCAGGATCTCCTTCGAGATCGACAGCTCGCCGCTGTAGTCGGTCGCCGCCACCCACAGGCGCAGGATCTCCGCGCCGAGCGTGCTCGAGACCTCCTGCGGCACGATCACGTTGCCCTTCGACTTGGACATCTTGCGGCCCTCGCCGTCGACGACGAAGCCGTGCGTGAGCAGCCCCTTGTACGGCGGCACGCCGTCCATCATGCAGGAGACGAGGAGCGACGAGTGGAACCAGCCGCGGTGCTGGTCAGAGCCTTCCAGGTACAGGTCGGCCGGGAAACCGGTGTCGTCCCGGTGCGAGCCGCGCAGCACCGTGTAATGCGTGGAGCCGGAGTCGAACCACACGTCAAGCGTGTCCTTCATCTTGTCGTAGTGCGCCGCCTCCGAGCCGAGCAGCTCCCGGGAATCGAGCTTCTGCCAGGCCTCGATGCCGCCTTCTTCCACGCGCTTCGCCACCGCCTCGAGCAGATCGAGCGTCTCGGGATGCGGCTCGCCCGTCTCGCGGTGGATGAAGAACGGCATCGGCACGCCCCACTGGCGCTGGCGCGACAGTGTCCAGTCGGGCCGCTTGGCGATCATGCCGTGCAGCCGCGCCTGGCCCCAGGAAGGGAAGAACTGCGTGTTCTCGATGCCGCGCAGCGCGGTGGCGCGCAGCGTCTCGGCGGGCCGCGCGCCCGCCCGGCCCGGCACATCGTCCATTCCCGCGAACCACTGCACGGTCGCGCGCAGTATCACCGGCGTCTTGTGCCGCCAGCAATGCATGTAGCTGTGAACGTAATCCGATTTCGCGAGCAGCGCGCCGCAGCGCCCGATCTCGGCCACGATCTCCAGGTTGGAGTCCCAGATCATCGTGCCGCCGAACAGCGGCAGCGATCTTGCGAAATGACCGTCGCCCTGCACCGGAGCAAGGATCTCCTCGTCCTTCATGCCGTAGCGGCGGCATGACTCGAAGTCCTCGACGCCGTAGGCGGGCGCCGAGTGCACGATGCCGGTTCCGGCATCGAGCGTCACGTACTCGCCGAGATAGGTCGGCGCCAGACGGTCGTAGAACGGATGACGCCAGCGCACGTGCTCGAGCGCCGCCCCCCGGCACGAGCCGAGGGTCGCTCCCTCCAGTCCGTAGCGCGCGAGGCAGGCCTCCTTCAGCTCGGCCGCGAGCACGAGGACGCCTTTTTCGGTGGCCACCAGCTCATAGGTGAATGCGGGATGGACGTTGAGCGCCTGGTTGGCCGGCAGCGTCCACGGCGTGGTGGTCCAGGTCACCGCGAGGACCGGGTCGTCGGGCAGCTCGTCGAGCGAGAACGCTTGCCGGAATTTCTCGGCATCGCCCTCGAACAGCCGGAACGCGACGTCGATCGCGGGGTCCTTGCGGTCCTCGTACTCGACCTCGGCCTCGGCGAGCGCCGAGCCGCAGTCGAAGCACCAGTTGACGGGCTTCAGACCCCGGTACACGTAGCCCTTCGCGAGCAGCACGCCGAGGGCGCGGATCTCGTCCGCTTCGTTGCGCCAGGCCATCGTGAGATAGGCGTTGTCCCAGTCGCCGAGCACGCCGAGCCGCTGGAAGTCCCTCTTCTGGCGCTCGATCTGCCCGGCGGCGTAGGCGCGGCACAGGCGCTGGGTCTCCTCGGCCGAGAGGTGCTTGCCGTATTTCTTCTCGATCTGCACCTCGATCGGCATGCCGTGGCAGTCCCAGCCCGGCACGTACGGCGCGTCGTAGCCGGCGAGCGTCTTCGACTTGACCACCATGTCCTTCAGGATCTTGTTGACCGCGGTGCCGATGTGGATGTCGCCGTTGGCGTACGGCGGGCCGTCGTGCAGCACGAACCTCGGCCGGCCCTTGGCCAGCTCGCGCAGGCGCCGGTAGACGCCTCGCTCCTGCCACTCCTTGACCCATTGCGGCTCGCGCCGCGCCAGATCGCCGCGCATCGGGAACGGCGTATCGGGAAGGTTCAGCGTGTGCTTGTAGTCAGGCATCGCTGGTGGCGGCGAAATATCCGCGCGCGGCGGCGGCGTCGCGCGCGATCGCGGCGCGCAGCGCCTCCAGCCCCTCGAATTTTTCTTCGTCGCGCAGCTTGGCGAGAAAGCGCACGCGCAGGTGGCGTCCGTAGAGATCCTCGTCCAGCTCGAACAGGTGCACTTCGAGCAGCGGCATTCGCGTCTCGTTGACGGTCGGGCGTCTTCCGACGCTCGCGACCCCGCGCAGCGTGCGCCCCGCCTCGACGTCGTCGGCTTCGACGACGAAGATGCCCGCGAGCGGCGGGCGCTGTCGCAGCACGATGTTCGCGGTCGGGTACCCGAGGCGGCGCCCCAGCTTCGTCCCGTGCGCCACGCGGCCGCTGATCGCGTAGCGGCGACCGAGCAGGCGCTCGGCGCGCGCAAGGTCTCCTGCGGCGAGCGCCGCCCGCACCGCCGAGCTCGCCACGCGCTCGCCCTCGAACGCCACGTCGGGCATCGCCTCGAGCGCGAACCCGTGGCGTGCCGCGAGGCGCTCCAGCGCGCCGTAGTCGCCCGCGCGCCGCGCGCCGAAGCGGAAATCCCGCCCGACCAGAAGGCATCGCGTGCCCAGAGCGCGCACCAGCACACGCTCGACGAAATCGTCGGCCGCCATGGCGGCGAACGGCGCGTCGAAGCGCGCCACGTGCACCCGGTCGATGCCTGCCTCGGCCATCAATTCGAGCTTGTCGCGCAGGCGCGTGAGGCGCGCCGGCGCCGCGCCGGGGGCGAAGAACTCGCGCGGATGCGGTTCGAACGTGAGCACGCAGGAGGACAGCCCCGATTCGCGCCCGCGCGTCCGCAGACGCTCGAGCAGCGCGCGGTGGCCGCGGTGCACGCCGTCGAAGTTTCCGACCGTCACCACGTGCCGGCTGGTTCGCAAGGGACCGTGCGTGACGAGCATGGACGCTAAAATGATGGATTATAGTGGCTGGTAAGCGGGCCGACGGCGATGCGGACTCTCGAAGACCAGATGGGGTTCTACGCGGCGTACCATCAGGACGCGCGCAACAAGGCGACGCATTTCGTCGGCGTGCCGGCGATCATGCTCTCGCTGGTCATTCCGCTCGCCTGGCTGCGCGTCGATTTTGGCGCGATCACCTTGACGGCGGCGATGCTGCTCGCCGCGGCGGTGCTCGCCTATTACTTGATGCGCGCGCAGGCGGGCATCGGAGCTAATTCAGCCGCGCGCAGAGCGTCGTGAGCTCGGCGAGCTTGGCCCGCACTTCCTCGGCGTCCGGCGCCCCCGGCTCGCGCCCGACGTAGTCCTTCAGGTCCTGCAGCGCCGGGCGCCAGCATTCCAGGCGCTGGTACAGGAAGCCGCGATCGCGCAGCTCGGCGCTCGCCTCGGGTGCCACCAGCAGCATGCGGTTCAGCACCTCGAGCATGCGCTCGGGCTTGCCGGCCTCGCGGTAGATCCCCTTGAGGTTCCTCAGCAAGCGCGCCAGGATCTGCCGGTTGGTCGCCGGCTCGAGGAACTGCTCGAGCGGCAGATCGGCCACCGGCAGCTCGGCGGCGGCTCCTTCCGGGATCACGCGCTCGAGCCGCGCGCGCAGCTCGTCCTCCGACTGCGGCATGCCGCCCGAGAACGGGTCGAGGATCAGCGTGCCGCCGCGCACGCGCAGCCGCACCAGGAAGTGACCGGGGAACGAGACGCCCTCCAGCGGCAGCCCGACGCGGCGCCCGACCTCCATGTACAGGATCGCGAGCGTGATGGGGATCCCGGTCTTGCGGTCCATCACCTCGTTCAGGTAGCTGTTGCGCGGATCGTAATAGTCGTCGGTGTTTCCCCAGTAGCCCAGATCGTCGAACAGGAACTGGTTGAGCGCGATCACGCGCTCCTCGGCTCGGAGCGTCTGCGGCATGCGGCCGCGCAGCCGCAGCGCGAGGCGCTCGAGGTCGCCGAGGTAGCGCTCGATGCTGATCCCCGGATACGTATCCTCGGCGATCATCAGGCAGGCGCGCGCGAGATCGATGCGCGATTCCCCGCTTGCGAGCAGCGCGGCGAACGGGTGCAGATTCGCGCTCATCAATCCGCCTCGCGCCGCGAGAAGTCGCTCGGCCGGAAGCCGAGGGCGGCGAGGCCCGCCGCGTACGCCGCTGCGCCGAGCAGCACCAGGCCCGCCAGCGCCGGCACCTTGCTCTGCCAGGGGGCGGCGAGCCACCAGAGCTCGTCGCCCATCGTCGTATAGAGCACGACCGCCATGAACGCCACCGCCGCGACGACCTTCAGCGAGAACGCCAACCACCCCGGCTGCGGCGCATAGATTGCCTGCTTCCTGAGGTGCCGGTACAGGAGCCCGGCGTTCAGGCACGCGCCCAGGCCGATCGCGAGCGCGAGGCCGGCGTGCTTGAGGGGGACGATGAACGCGAGGTTCATCGCCTGCGTGGCGACGAGCGTGACGACGCCGATCCTCACCGGCGTGACGATGTTCTGCCGCGCATAGAAGCCCGGCGCGAGGATTTTCACCAGGACCATGCCCACCAGGCCGATACTGTATGCCACCAGCGCCTGGCGCGTCATCCAAGCGTCCTCGCTCGTGAAGCGGCCGTACTGAAACAGCGTCGCGATCAACGGAAGCGCGATCACGGCGAGCGCCGCAGCGGCCGGCACGGCGAGCAGCACAGTGAGGCGCAACCCCCAGTCGAGCAGCCGGCTGTATTCCTGGGGCGCTTCCCGGGCATGGAACTTGGACAGGCTCGGCAGCAGGATCGTGCCCACCGCGACGCCGAGCACGCCCGCCGGAAACTCCATCAGCCGGTCGGCGTAGTAGAGCCAGGACACGCTCCCCGATACGAGGAACGAGGCGAAGATGGTGTTGATGAGCAGCGACACCTGGCTGACCGATACCCCGAACAGCGCGGGGGCCATGAGCTTGAGGATCCGGCGCACCCCCGGATGCGCGAGATCGAGCCGCCAGCGCGGCAGCATTCCCAGGCGCGCGAGCGCCGGCAGCTGCAGCGCAAGCTGGGCGAGCCCGCCGGCGAACACCGCCCAGGCGAGCACCAGCACCGGAGGATCGAAGTACTGCGCGAAGAACGCCGCCCCAACGATGAAGGAGACGTTGAGCAGCGCCGGCGTGATCGCGGGTACCGCGAAGCGGCTCCAGGTGTTGAGCACGCCCGCGGCGAACGCCACCAGCGAAATGAACAGGATGTAGGGAAAAGTGATCCGGAGCATTTCGACCGTCAGGTCGAATTTCGCCGGCTCGGAATGGAACCACCCCGGGGCGAACAGGGTGCCGATGAGCGGCGCCGCGACGATGCCGATCGCCGTCGCGAGCACCAGAGCGACGAACAGGACGGTGCTGATCGAATCGATCAGGCCGCGCGTGTCCTCCAGCGTCTGCCGGCTCCGGTATTCGGAGAGGATCGGCACGAACGCCTGCGAGAACGCGCCCTCCGCGAACAGCCGCCGCAGCAGGTTCGGGATGCGGAACGCGACGAAGAACGCGTCGGTCGCGAAGCCCGCGCCGAACGCCCGGGCGATGAAGAAGTCGCGCGCGTAGCCGAGCACGCGGCTGACGAACGTCAGGCTGCTGATGGTGGCGACGGCACGCAGCAGGTTCATGCTAGAATCCGCGCCCTCTTTCGCTTCCGATCAAGCGCGATGGCCAATATCAAATCGGCGCGCAAGCGCGCCCGGCAGGCGCAGAAACGCCGCGTGCACAACCTGAGCCTGCGCACCGAGGTGCGCAGCGCGATCAAGAACGTGGCGAAGGCGGTCGCCGCCGGCGACACGGCCGCCGCTGCGCAGGTGCTGCGCCGGGCGCAGCGCGTGATCGACAGCGTGGTCGCAAAGGGCGTGCTTCACCGCAACGCCGGCGACCGCCACAAGAGCCATCTCGCCCGCGCCGTGAAGGCGATGCAGTCGTCCGAGGGCCACTAAGCCGTATCCCCTACGCGCTGCAGCTCGGCGAGCTTGCTGCGTTCGGCGATGCGCCCGTCGCGCACGTGCAGCTCGTTGTCCTTGGCGAAACTGACCAGGAATCGGTAGGCCATCGGCTCGACGTCCTCGAGGCGCAAGTCGACCACCACGCAGCGCAGGCCGTTCGCGGTCACCGGATGCACGAACGGCGAATACTGCATGCGGCGATCGCCCCCGAACGCGGCCATCACGCCGCACAGCCGCTCGGCCCAGTCGCTCGGCCGGAACGGCTTGCCGTCGAGGGTGGTTCCCTGGATGACGAACTCGACGACGCCGGGCGCGGGCATGCGGGATCGATTATAGGAGCGGTCCCCATGCGTCCGGAGTTTCTGCTAGCATTCCTGGAACGGCGGCGAGGGCCGCCGTTTGCTTTTGAGGGTGAAGCGTGTCCCATGTCATGAACACCTACGCCCGGCTGCCGGTCGCCTTCGTGCGCGGCGAGGGCGTCTGGCTCTGGGACGAGGCCGGGAAGAAGTACCTCGATGCGCTCGCCGGCATCGCGGTGAACACGCTCGGCCATGCGCACCCGAAGCTGACCCGCGCGCTCACCGGGCAGATCGCCCGGGTGATCCACACCTCGAACCTGTTCCGCATCCCGCAGCAGGAGGCCGCCGCCGATCGCATCGCCGATGTCACCGGGCTGGACGAGGTGTTCTTCTGCAATTCCGGGCTCGAGGCAAACGAGGCGGCGATCAAGATCGCGCGCAAGTACGGCCACGAGCGCGGCATCGCCGAGCCGGCGATCGTGGTCATGGAGAAGGCGTTCCACGGCCGCTCGCTCGCCACGCTCTCGGCCTCCGGCAGCCGCAAGGTGCAGGCGGGATTCGAGCCGCTGGTGCAAGGCTTCGTCCGCGTGCCGCTCAACGATCTCGAGGCGGTGGAGAGGATCGCCGGGCACAACCGCAACGTTTGCGCGGTGATGGTCGAGCCGATCCAGGGCGAGGGCGGGATCAACCTCTCGCGCCTGGAGTACCTGCGCGGGCTGAAACAGGTTTGCGAGCGCAACGATTGGCTGTTCATCTCCGACGAAGTGCAGTGCGGCCTCGGCCGCACCGGCAAATGGTTCGTCTACCAGCACGCGGGTTTCCTGCCTGACGTGGTGCCGCTCGCCAAGGGCCTCGGCTCGGGCGTTCCGGTCGGCGCCTGCGTGGCGGGCGGGCGCGCGAAGGGAGTGCTCAAGCCCGGCAACCACGGCTCGACTTTCGGCGGCAATCCGCTCGCGATGACCGCCGTCGTGACCACCATCGACACGGTCAAGGAGGAAGGCCTGCTCGCCAACGCGGCGCGCGTCGGCGACGCGATCCGCGGCGGGCTTGCGGCCGCGCTCGACCGGCTGGCCGGCGTCACCGAGATCCGCGGCATGGGTCTCATGATCGGGATCGAGCTCGACCGGCCGTGCGGAGAGCTCGTCGGGCAGGCGCTCGCCGCCGGGCTCGTCATCAACGTCACGGCCGATAACGTGATCCGGCTGCTGCCGCCGCTGGTGATGAGCGAGGCGGAAGGGCGGATGGCGGTGGAGCGGCTGGCGCCGCTCGTCCAGGCGTTCCTCGGGCGCGGGGCCGCCGCCCAGGCCGCCGCCGCGCACTGAGGGCTTGCCGATGGGAGTGCGGCATTTCCTGCAGTTCAGGGACCTTTCGCGCGAGGAGCTCGAGCACCTGTTCGCGCGCACGCGCTGGATCAAGGAGCGCTTCAAGCGCTACGAGCGCTACTGGCCGCTCGAGGACAGGACGCTGGCGATGATCTTCGAGAAGCAGTCGACGCGCACCCGGCTTTCGTTCGAGGCCGGCATGCAGCAGCTCGGCGGCGCGGCGATCTTCCTCAGCACGCGCGACTCGCAGCTCGGGCGCGGCGAGCCGGTGGAGGACGCCGCGCAGGTGATCTCGCGCATGTGCGACATCGTGATGATCCGCACCTTCGAGCAGGAGATCATCGAGCGCTTCGCGCGCAACTCGCGCGTGCCGGTGATCAACGGCCTGACCAACGAGTACCATCCCTGCCAGATTCTCGCCGACGTGTACACCTTCATCGAGCGCCGCGGCTCGATCCGCGGCAGGACCGTGGCCTGGATCGGCGACTCGAACAACGTGTGCAACACCTGGCTGCAGGCCGCGGAGGTGCTCGACTTCAACGTGCACGTCTCGACGCCGCCCGGCTACGAGGTCGAGCCCGAGCGCGCGGGGCTGTACGGCACCGACCACTACGAGGAGTTCCGCGACCCGCTCGCCGCGGCGACCGGCGCCGACCTCGTCACCACCGACGTGTGGACCTCGATGGGCTTCGAATCCGAGAACGAGGAGCGCAGGCGCGCCTTCCAGGACTGGCAGGTGGACGCCGAGATGATGCGCGCGGCGAAGCCGGACGCCCTGTTCATGCACTGCCTGCCCGCGCACCGCGGCGAGGAGGTCGCCGCCGAGGTGATCGACGGCCCGCTGTCCGTGGTGTGGGACGAGGCCGAGAACCGGCTGCATGCGCAGAAGGCATTGCTCGAATTCCTGCTGTTGGGCAAAGTGGACGCGCGATGAAGCGCCCACGGGTCCGGAAGGTCGTTCTCGCCTACTCCGGGGGACTCGACACCTCGGTCATCCTCAAGTGGCTGCAGGAGCGCTGCCGCTGCGAGGTGGTCACCTTCACCGCCGACATCGGCCAGGGCGGGGAGCTCGCGCCTGCGCGCGCCAAAGCGTTCAAGCTCGGCGTCAAGCCCGCCAACGTCTTCGTCGAGGACCTGCGCGAGGAGTTCGTGCGCGACTTCGTGTTCCCGATGTTCCGCGCCAACGCGGTGTACGAGGGAGAATACCTGCTCGGCACCTCGATCGCCCGGCCGCTCATCGCCAGGCGCCTGGTCGCGATCGCGCGCAAGACCGGGGCGGACGCCATCGCGCACGGCGCGACCGGCAAGGGCAACGACCAGGTGCGTTTCGAGCTGGGCGCGTATGCACTAATGCCGGACGTGAGGATCATCGCGCCGTGGCGCGAGTGGGACCTGCTGTCGCGCGACAAGCTGCTGCGCTACGCGGAGCGCCACGGCATCCCGATCGAGGGGAAAAAGAGAAAAGGCGGCGCGCCCTACTCGATGGACGCGAACCTGCTCCACGTCTCGTACGAAGGCGGCGCGCTCGAGGACCCGGCGCGCGAGCCCGAGGAGTCGATGTGGCGCATCACGGTGTCGCCACAGAAGGCGCCGCAGCGTCCCGAGCTGGTCGAGCTCGAATACCGCAAGGGAGACATCGTTGCCGTCAACGGCAGGCGCCTCTCGCCGGCCAGGGCGCTCGCCGCGCTGAACCGGCTCGGCGGCAGGCACGGCGTGGGACGGCTCGACATCGTCGAGAACCGCTACGTCGGCATGAAGAGCCGCGGCTGCTACGAGACGCCCGGCGGCACGATCATGCTCAAGGCGCACCGCGCCATCGAGTCGCTCACGCTCGATCGCGAAGTCCTCGCCCTCAAGGACGACCTGATGCCGCGCTACGCGCGCCTGATCTACAACGGCTACTGGTTCAGCCCGGAGCGGGAGCTGCTGCAAAAGCTCATCGACGCCTCGCAGCAGCCGGTGAACGGCACGGTGCGCGTGAGGCTGTACAAGGGGAGCGCGCTGGTCACCGGCCGCGCCTCGCAGACCGACTCGCTGTTCGATCCCTCGATCGCCACTTTCGAGGACGATCGCGGCGCCTACGACCAGGCCGACGCGGGCGGCTTCATCCGGCTGAACGCGCTGCGCATGCGGATCGCCGCCAGGCTGAGAAGGAAAAAGCGCTGAGCGTGCGCGCTCTCGCCGCCGCGCTGCTGCTCGCCGCGGGAACCGCCGCGGCGGCGCCGTTCGCGGTCCGGCTCGGCGCCGACCGCGTGGTGCTCGATGCGCCGTTCGGCTTCTCCGACACCACCGAGCTCGCCTCGCCGCGGCTCAACGAGCTCGCGGATTCCCTCTCCTCGGCCTCCAACCGCGTCCTGCTGTTCGCGATTCCGGACGCGGATCTGCGCAACTTCACGACCGGCGATCGCATGGAGCTGCGCCGCTACATGATCGCGGTCACGCCGAAAGGGCTGGAGCGCGAGCGCGTGAGCACCGCCGTGTTCGCCTCGTTCGTCCAGGACTCGCTGCGCGAGCTCGGGTCTGCGGCCCCGCCGGGCGATCACCGCAAGTACCTCGACGCGCAGCCCGAGGGCAAGCCGAGCCTGCTCGCCGAGCTGCGCAAGGAGCCAAGCGTGGTGTCGGTGCTCCAGGGCACCCGCCTGCCCTCGGAGAGCCGCCTCTTCGGCGAATCGCCGAAGTACCTGCTGTCGACCACCACGCTGCTGCTGCTGCGCGGCAAGGCGCTCAATATTTCCGTTTACACGGGTTTCGAGGAATCCGCCGACCTTGAGTGGATCCGGTTCATCACCGAGCGCTGGATCGAGGAGCTGCAGCGCCTGAACGGGCGCTAGCCGCGCGCCAACCCCTCGCACCAGCGATCGTAGATCCGGTCCGCGACCCGGTGCAGCGCCTCGAGTCGCGCCTCGAGGTCGCGCTCGATCTCCTCGGGCCGCTGCACGCCCGGGCTGGCGCGGCCCGCCGCGATCTCGCCGGCACCGCCGCGCACCCAGCTGCGGATCAGCTCCCCGGTCATCTCGACGTGGCACTGCATGCCGAAGTGCCTGCCGAGCGCGAACGCCTGGTTGGCGCAATTCGCGTTCTCGAGCACGCGCGTTCCCCCGGGCGGGATGCTGAAGGTCTCGCCGTGCCAGTGGAAAGACTCGAAGCACTGCAGCTCGCCGAGCCACTCGCGCGCCGGCTCGTTGTCGCTCACGCGCACCTCTCCCCAGCCGATCTCCTTCACCGGGCTGGCGCGCACGGCTCCGCCGAAGGCCTTCGCCATCAGCTGCCCGCCCAGGCAGTGCCCGAGCACCGGCAGGTCCTTGCGCACCGCGTCGCGGACCAGCTCGAGCAAGGGCGCGATCCAAGGCAGGGCCTCGTCGTTCACGCTCATCGGCCCGCCCATCAGCGCGAGCCCCGAGAAGCGGCGCGCATCGCGCGGCAGCCGCTCGCCCTGGTCCACCGCGACCAGGTGCCAGGGGATTGAGCGGCGCTCGAGGTAGGTGGCAAAATAGCCCGGCCCTTCGCTCCGGGCGTGCCTGAAGATCGCGACGGGCTTCATTCAGGGGGGTTCCGATGAGACGCCCGTATTCTAGTGCGCTGGTGCTCCTCGCCGCCTGCGCGTTCGCGGCGCCGCCGGCGGCTGCGGCCGACGTCGCGCTGGTCGGCGTGATCGGCGACAAGGCGGCGGTGCTCGCCGTCGACGGCGGCAATCCCAAGACGGTGAAGGTCGGACAGAGCTGGAGCGGGATCACCGTGATTTCGGTCGAGAAGGAGCGCGCAACGGTGGAGATCGACGGCAAGCGGCGGGTGCTTGCGCGCGGACAGCACTACCGCAGCGGCGCAGCCGTCGCGTCCGACCGCCAGAGCGTGACGCTCGCCGCCGACGCGAGCGGCCATTTCTTCGTGGAGGGAGCGATCAACGGCAACCCGGTGCGCTTTCTCGTTGACACCGGCGCCACGGTCATCGCCCTTTCGGCGGCCGACGCGGAGCGCCTCGGCATCGATTACCGCAAGGGCCGGCTCGTCGCCGTGAATACGGCGAACGGCGTGGCGCCGGCCTACCTGGTGAAGCTCGACACGGTGAAGCTCGGCGCGATCGAGCTCAACTGGGTCGACGCCGCGGTGCACGAGAGGAGCGGACTTCCGATGGCGCTGCTCGGCATGAGCTTTCTCAGCCGCGTCGAGATGAGGCGCGACGGACAGACGATGACGCTGATCCGCCGCTTCTAGCGGCCGGGGACGAGAGGGACGAACCGCACCGGCAGCACCCGCCGCTCGTCGTAGCCGCCGTCGGCGCGCCGCGTGATCACCACCAGGTATTGGATCGCGCCCTCGGCCCCGAGGGGGATCACCATCCTGCCGCCCGGGCGCAGCTGCTCGAGGAGCGCCGGGGGCACGCGCGGGGCCGCCGCGGTGACGACGATGCCGTCGAACGGCGCTTTCTCCGGCCAGCCGGCGTAGCCGTCGCCGATGCGCACCTCGACGTTGCGGTAGCCGAGCTCGGCGAGCCGCGCGGCGGCGCGCTTGCCGAGCGCCTCGACGATCTCGATGGTGTAGACCCGCCCGACGATCTCGGCGAGCACCGCCGCCTGGTAGCCCGAGCCCGTTCCGACCTCGAGCACCGTGTGCCCGGCCACGGGCGCGATGAGGTCGGTTGAAATCGCCACGATGTAGGGCTGGGAGATGGTCTGGCCGCTGCCGATCGGCAGCGGATGATTGCGGTACGCGAGCGCCACCTGCTCGGGGGGCACCAGGCGGTGGCGCTCGACCTTGGCGATCGCGGCGCGCACCGCCGGCGACATCGCCGCGACACCGGTCTCGAAGCGGGTCTCGGCGTACATCGCCTCCACTTCGGCGACCATGCGCGCGCGCAGCGCGGCGAAATCCTGGGCTTGCGCCGCGCTCATCCCCAGGAGCCCGAGAAGCAGCCGGGCTAGCGTTGCCGTTTGTTCCTCTCGATGAGCGCGTAGGCGCTGTGATTGTGGATCGACTCGAAATTCTCCGACTCCACCACGTAGGCCTCGATGCGCTCGTCGAGATTGAGCAGCGCCGCCACGTCGCGCACCATGTCCTCGACGAACTTCGGATTGTCGTAGGCGCGCTCGGTGACGAACTTCTCGTCGGGGCGCTTGAGCAGGCCGTAGAGCTCGCTTGATCCCTGCTTCTCGACCAGGTCCACGATCTCCTCGATCCAGACGAACTCGCCGGTGCGCGCGGTCACCGTCACGTGCGAGCGCTGGTTGTGCGCGCCGCGCTCGGAGATCTTCTTCGAGCACGGGCACAGGCTCGTCACCGGCACCACCACCTTCATGGCGAAGCCCGGCTTGCCGCTGCGGATCTCGCCGATGAAGGTGATCTCGTAGTCCAGCAGGCTTTTCACGCCCGACACCGGCGCTTTTTTCTCGATGAAGTACGGGAAGGTCATCTCGATGTGGCCTGCCTCGGCCTCGAGGCGCTCGACCATCTCCCTGAGCATCGCCTGGAAGCTCTCGACCGTGATCTCGCGCTCGTGCGCCTCCAGGATCTCGACGAAGCGCGACATGTGCGTGCCCTTGAAGTGGTGCGGCAGGCCCACGGTCATGTTGAAGCTGGCGATGGTGTGCTGCACTCCCCCGGCGCGCTCCATGATCCGCACCGGGTGGCGGATCGCCTTGATCCCGACCTTGTCGATCGCGAGCTTGCGAGAATCGTGCGAGCTTTGCACGTCGGGAATGTTGTACAGGTCGCGCGACTTCATCGAAGAAACCTCATCCATAACGCGTGATTTCCCGACTGGAATTTTATCACCCGAGCGAATTACTCGGGCATTACCTTTCGAATCGAGCCGCAGATTCCTCCGGCATCGAGTCCGACGGAGGCGAGCAGCTTCGCCGGATCGCCGTGCTCGATGAAGCGGTCGGGCAGGCCGAGCAGCAGGACCTTCCTCTCGATGCCGAGCCGCGCGAGCGTCTCGCACACCGCGCTCCCCGCGCCCGCCATCACCTGGTGCTCCTCGACCGTGACGAGCAGCTCGTGCGCCTCGGCGAGGCGCCTGACCAGCTCGACGTCGAGCGGCTTGACGAAGCGCATGTTCGCGACCGTGGCGTCGAGCCGCGCGGCCGCCTCGAGCGCGGGTTTCAGCATCGGGCCGAACGCCAGGATGGCGATGCGCTTGCCGGTCCTGCGCAGCTCGCCCGTTCCGACCGGGATCGCGGTCATCTCGTTTCTCACCGGCACACCGGGGCCGGTGCCGCGCGGGTAGCGCACCGCCGCCGGGGAATCGAGCGTGAACGCGGTGTAGAGCATCTGCCGGCACTCGTCCTCGTCCGAGGGCGCCATCACCGTGAGGTTCGGCACCGCGCGCAGGTACGCATAGTCGAACGCGCCGTTGTGCGTCTGGCCGTCCCCGCCCACCAGTCCGCCGCGGTCGAGCGCGAACACGACCGGCAGCTTCTGGATGGCGACGTCGTGGATCAGCTGGTCGTAGCCGCGCTGCAGGAAGGTCGAGTAGATCGCGACCACCGGCTTCATGCCCTCGCAGGCGAGTCCCGCGGCGAAGGTCACCGCGTGCTGCTCGGCGATGCCGGCGTCGAAGTAGCGCTGCGGGAAGCGTTCGGAGAACTTCACCATGCCCGAGCCCTCGCGCATCGCCGGCGTGATCGCGAGCAGGCGCGCGTCGCGCTCGGCCATGTCGCACAGCCAGTCGCCGAACACCTGCGAGTAGGTGGGCTTGCCGCCCGCGACGCTGCGGATTCCCTCGGCCGGGTCGAATTTGCTCGGCCCGTGGTAGGCGATCGGGTCCTCCTCGGCGAGCTTGTAGCCCTGGCCCTTGCGGGTGATGACGTGCAGGAACTGCGGCCCCTTCAGCTTCCTGATGTTGGCCAGCGTCGGGATCAGCGCCTCGAGGTCGTGCCCGTCGATCGGGCCGATGTAGTTGAAGCCGAACTCCTCGAACAGCGTGGAGGGCGTCACCATGCCTTTCACGTGCTCCTCGGCGCGGCGCGCCAGCTCCCACACGCCGACGCGCTTGAGCAGGTGCTCGCTCGCGCGCCGCGCGCTCGAGTAGATGCGGCCCGAGAGCAGCCTGGCGAGATAGTTGGTGAGCGCGCCCACCGGCGGCGAGATGGACATCTCGTTGTCGTTGAGGATCACCAGCAGGTCGGCGCCCGAGGCGCCGGCGTTGTTCATCGCCTCGTAGGCCATGCCGGCGGACATCGCGCCGTCGCCGATCACGGCGATCGAGCGGCGGCTCTCGCCCTTCGCTGCTGCGGCCACCGCCATGCCGAACGCCGCCGAGATCGAGGTCGAGGAGTGCGCGGTGCCGAAGGTGTCGTAGCGGGATTCGCTTCTGCGCGGGAAACCCGAGATGCCGCCGATCATGCGCAGCCGCGCCATCGCCTCGCGCCGGCCGGTGAGAATCTTGTGGGGATAGGTCTGGTGTCCGACGTCCCACACGATGCGGTCCTCGGGCGTGTCGAACACGTAATGCAGCGCGATGGTGAGCTCGACCGTGCCGAGGTTCGAGGACAGGTGCCCGCCCGTCTTCGACACGGATTCGAGCACGAACGCGCGCAGCTCCTCGGCAAGCCGGTGCAGCTCCTTGCGCTCGAGCCCGCGCAGCTGCGCCGGGTCGTCGATGGTCTTGAGCAGCTCGTACATGGAAGGATCGTAGTCGCGCGCCTGCCCTGCGGCGCCCTCGCGCCCGGCGGGCAAATCGCCCGGCAGCCCCGTGGTTCCCCCGGCCGCGCTCATGTGCGCATTCTAGAACTTTCGCAGCACGATGAAGTCGGCGAGCTCACCGAGCCTGCGGCCGCCCGCGCCAAAACCCGCGAGCGCCGCATGGGCGTCGCCGCGCAGCTCCTCGGCGAGCTCGCGCGAGCGCTCCGTGCCCAGCGCGGAGACGTAGGTGGGCTTGCCCTGCTTCGAGTCCTTGCCCGCGGTCTTGCCGAGCGTCGCGGTGCTCGCCTCGGCATCGAGCAGATCGTCCACCACCTGGAACGCGAGCCCGACGCACTTGGCGTAACGATCGAGCCCCGCGCGAGCCTCGGGCGCAAGCGGCTCGCCGCACATGGCCCCGAGCAGCACCGCCGCGCGAACCAGGGCTCCGGTCTTGTGGATGTGCATGAACTCCAGCTCGGGGAGCGAGAGCGCCTTGCCGGTCGCCTCCAGGTCGAGCTGCTGCCCGCCGGCCATGCCGCGCGAGCCCGCCGCCGCCGCGAGCACCCTCACCATCTCGAGCTGCGTCTTCGGCTCGTCGGCGAGCCGGTGCTCGGCGAGGAGCTGGAACGCGAGCGATTGCAGCGCGTCTCCCACCAGCAGCGCGGTCGCCTGGTCGTATTCCACGTGCACCGTGGGCTTGCCGCGCCGGAGCACGTCGTCGTCCATGCACGGCAGATCGTCGTGCGCGAGCGAATAGGCGTGGATCAGCTCCACCGCCGCCGCGGCGACCTCGAGGCGAGCGGCGGGAGCCCGCGACAATTCGCCTGCGGCGAAGACGAGCAGCGGCCGCACGCGCTTGCCGCCCTCGAGCGCCGCGTAGCGCATCGCCTCGTGGAGCCGCTCCGGGGCGATCGCCGGCCGCGGCATGAGGCGCGCGAGCGCCTCTTCCATGCGCGCCTGGATCCCGCCCATCCAGGCCTGGGAATCGGCCTCAACCGGCCTCATCGCCGCGCTCGCCCGGCTGTGCGCCGGCCGCGAGGGGCTTGAGCACGTCGCCCTCGAGCACCTTCACCTGCTGCTGCGCGGCTTCGAGCCGCCGCTGGCAGAAGCGCGCCAGCTCCAGGCCGCGCTTGTGCGCGGCGAGCGCCTGCTCGAGCGAAAGCTCGCTGCTCTCCATGCGCGCGACGATCTTCTCCAGCTCGGCGAGCGCTTTCTCGAAACTCAGGCCGGGCTCGATCCCGGTCGCCGCGGCGGAATCCTGGCGGGGGGACTTGCTCATGGGCGCACCTTAGCCGAGCGCGCGTCGCCCGGTCAAACCTCGGTTAAGCTGGCTCGATGCGCACCACCCTCGTTTCCGGCGCCGACCTCGCGCGCCATCCGGAGTGGCGGGCGTTCGATTGCCGTCACGATCTCGCGCGGCCCGGGCTCGGCGAGCAGCAGTATCGCGAGGGGCACATTCCCGGCGCGCTGTTCGCGCATCTCGATCGCGACCTGTCGGCGCCAACCACCGGAAACAACGGTCGCCATCCTCTGCCGGAACCCGCGGACTTCATCGCCTGGCTCGGCGCGCAGGGCCTGGATTCAGTCGATCAGGTGGTCTGCTACGACGCTGCAAACGGCATGAGCGCCGCGCGCCTGTGGTGGATGCTGTACTGGATCGGGCACCAGGCGGCCGCGGTGCTCGACGGCGGATTCGCCAGGTGGCGCAGCGAAGGCAGGCCGGTCACCGCCGAGCAGCCGCGCTACACGCCGGTCGAATATCGCGGCCGGCCGCGCGGGGCGATGTGCGTGGATGCGGGCTACGTCCAGTCGCATCTCGACGGCAAGGACATGGTGCTGCTCGATGCGCGCGCGCCGCAGCGCTGGCGCGGCGAGGCCGAGCCGATCGACCCGGTCGCTGGGCGCATCCCCGGGGCGAGGAACCGCTACTGCGCGGAGAACGTGAGCGCCGACGGCACGTTCAAGAGCCCGGATGAGCTAAGAAGAGAGTTCCTGACCGTGCTCGGCGGCCTCGCCCCAAGCGAAGTCGTGAACTACTGCGGCTCCGGAGTCTCGGCGTGCCACAACCTGCTGGCGATGGAGATCGCCGGGCTGCCCGGGGCGAAGCTCTACGCCGGCTCCTGGAGCGAGTGGATCGCGGATCCCGCCCGGCCGCGCGAAAAAAGTTAGGCGCAGAATAGCGGCGTGCAGCCGCTCGCCGCCGACGCGCTCCTCGTCCTTCACTTCGCGATCGTCTCGTTCATCGTCGGCGGGCTCATTCTCACCTGGGTGGGTGCCGGCTTGGGCTGGCGCTGGGTGAGGAACCCGTGGTTCCGCTACGGCCACCTCGCGGCGATCGTGTTCGTCGCCCTCGAGGCGCTGCTCGGCTACGCCTGCCCGCTCACCGTGTGGGAGGACCTGCTGCGCGGCGGTGTGCGGCCGGAATCCTTTATCGCACGCTGGGTCTACCGGCTGCTCTACTACCGGGCGCCCGAGTGGGCGTTCACGACGCTGTACGCCGCCTGGGCGGCGGCGAGCCTCGTCACCCTCTACTTCGTGCCGTGCCGCTCCAAGGCCCAGCGCACGTGCTCGCGCACCAGCGCCGAGGGGTGATCGGCGCGCGCGCGCAGCGCCGCCGCCACCTCGGGCGAGCCCGGCGCGTTGCCCAGGCCGACCGCCAGGTTGCGCAGCCAGCGCTCGTAGCCGATGCGCCGGATCGCCGAGCCGCGCATCCGCTCCTCGAAGTCGCTCTCGCTCCAGGCGAACAGCTCGACCAGCGTCGCTCCATCCAGCCCGTTGCGCACCGCGAAATCGGGCTCGGCGCTCGGCCGCGCGAACGAATTCCACGGGCACACCAGCTGGCAATCGTCGCAGCCGTACACGCGGTTGCCGATGAGCGGCCGCAGCTCCTCGGGGATCGCGCTCTGGTGCTCGATCGTGAGGTACGAGATGCAGCGCCGCGCGTCGAGCCGGTACGGCCCGCGGATCGCCTGCGTCGGGCAGATCTCGATGCACTTCTCGCAGGTCCCGCAGTGCTAGCTCGCGCCGGCATCGGGCGGCAGCGGCAGCGCGGTGTAGATCTCGCCGAGGAAGAACCACGACCCCGCCTCCCGCGCGAGCGCGAGCGTGTGCTTGCCGCGCCAGCCGATGCCCGCCCGCGCCGCCAGCTCGACTTCCATCACCGGCGCCGTGTCGGTGAACACGCGGTGCGCGAACGGTCCCGCCGCCGCCTCGATTCGCTCGCATAACGATTGCAGCCGCCCGCGGATCACCTTGTGGTAGTCGCGCCCGCGCGCGTATTTCGCGATGTAGGCGCGCGCGCCGTCG
>MERQ01000053.1:0-621 GCA_001770655.1 Betaproteobacteria bacterium RIFCSPLOWO2_12_FULL_68_20 | reverse complement strand
GCCACTCGTCATCGAGCGAGGCCGCGTAGTCCATGCGGCACGCGATCACCCGCACGGTGCCGGGCACCAGCTCGCGAGGCCGCGCGCGAAGCGCCCCGTGGCGGGCCATATACTCCATCTCGCCGTGCCAGCCCTGCCCCAGCCACTCGAGCAGCCGCGGCTCCGCCGCCGAGAGGTCGGCCTCGGCGATCCCGACCGCCTGGAAGCCGAGCTCGGATCCCCAGCGCTTGATGTCGGACGCGAGAGCCGCGTAGTCCATGCCGCTCGATCTTAATTTGCCCGACGAGGCCGCGACGCGGCGCCTGGGCGAGGCGCTCGCCGCCGGGGTCGCTCCGGGGCGCGTGCTCTTCGTCTGCGGCGATCTCGGTTCCGGGAAAACGACCCTGGTGCGGGGGCTCCTGAGAGGGCTCGGACACGCCGGCCGGGTGAAAAGTCCGACCTACACCCTGGTCGAACCTTACACACTTTCGAGATTAATGTTGTACCATTTTGATTTTTATCGGTTCAAGGACCGATCGGAATGGATCAGCTCAGGGTTCCGGGAGTACTTCAACCCGGAGTCGGTGTGCGTGGTCGAGTGGCCGGAGCGGGCCGGGGATCTGCTCGCTCCTGCGGACCTCG
>MERQ01000052.1:6594-26993 GCA_001770655.1 Betaproteobacteria bacterium RIFCSPLOWO2_12_FULL_68_20 | reverse complement strand
CCGTCTTCGTGCCGCTCGCGAAATGGGCCATGCTGATGGCCGGCAACTATCGCTGCATCACGAAAGACGGCATCCGGTCGATCAAGGAAGCCGTGCACTCCGACCTCCAGGCGTCGCGCTCGATGTTCGAATGGGTGGTCGCGCTGTGCAAGCGCCTGGGCGCCGACCAGAAGGATCTGGTGCCGTTCGAGAAATACGCCGCAGCGGCGCAAGGGCTCACCGGCCCGTCCTCGGCGGCGCGCGCACTCTTCGCCGGCGCGCTCAATATCGAACGGGTGGACCGCCTGGTCGCGACCATCGCCGCGCAGCAGGGAATGCAGTCCGATGAGCTGGACGGGATCGTCGCGCTGGTCGACGCCAAGCTCGAGGCGAACCGGCGCGCCGCGCAGGCCGCAGGCAAGAAAGCCGCCGCCTGATTCCTACTCTTCTGCCTCGCCCTCGATGCCGAGCTCCTGGATCTTGCGAGTGATGGTGTTGCGCCCCATGCCGAGCAGTCCGGCCGCCTCGATGCGGCGGCCGCCGGTGCGCGCGAGCGCTCTCGCGATCAGCGCGCGCTCGAACTGACGCGCGAGCGCGTCGAGGATCCCGGTCTCGCCGCGCGCGAGGCGCCGTTCGGCCTCCTGCTCCAGCGCGGCGACCCAGTCCAGGGCGGCCACAGAGGCCGCCTGATCCTTGAATTCCGGCGGCAGGTCGCCCGGCTCGACCACCTGGCCGGGGGCCATCACCGTCAGCCAGTGGCACAGGTTCTCCAGCTGGCGCACGTTGCCGGGAAAATCGAGCCGCGAAAGGCGCTGCAGCGCCTCGTCGGAGAAGCGCTTGGGCTCCACGCCGAGGCTGCGTGCGCTCGCCGCGAGGAAATGGCGCGCGAGAAGCGGGATGTCCTCGGAGCGCTCGCGCAGACTGGGGAGCCGCACCCGGATCACGTTGACGCGGTGATACAGGTCCTCGCGGAAGGCGCCCTGGCTGACTCGCTGCTCCAGGTTCTGGTGCGTGGCGGCGATCACGCGCACGTTCGCCTTCAACTGCTGGTGGCCGCCGACACGGTAGAACGTGCCGTCGGAGAGCACACGCAGCAGCCGCGTCTGGAGCTCTGCGGGCATATCCCCGATTTCGTCCAGAAACAGCGTCCCGCCTTCGGCCTGCTCGAAGCGCCCGCGGCGCTGCTGCTGCGCGCCCGTGAACGAGCCGCGCTCGTGGCCGAACAGCTCCGACTCGAGCAGGTCTTTCGGCATCGCCGCGGTATTGATGGCGACGAACGGCTTCTGCGCGCGCGCACTGTGACGGTGCAGCGCTCGCGCGACCAGCTCTTTTCCGGTGCCCGACTCTCCGGTGATCAGCACGGTCGCGCTCGACTGCGACAGCCGCCCGATCGCGCGGAAGACTTCCTGCATGGCCGGAGCCTGGCCGAGGATCTCCGGCGCGTCGCCGGGCGGCTCGACCGCCAGTGCCTCACGCCGGCTTTCCTCGAGCGCGCGCCTGATGAGCTCCACCGCCTGGTCCACGTCGAACGGCTTGGGCAGGTACTCGTACGCGCCGCCCTGAAACGCAGCCACCGCGGAGTCGAGGTCGGAGTAGGCGGTCATCACGATCACCGGCACGGCGGGATGGCGCTCCTTGAGCGCCTGCAGCAGCTCCAGCCCCGAGAGGCCGGGCATGCGGATGTCGGAGACGAGCACCTGCGGCGGGCCGCCCTCGAGCGCGTCGAGCGCCTCCTGCGCGGAGGCGAACGAGCTGTAGCCGATGCCCTCCCGGCTGAGCGCTTTTTCGAACACCCAGCGGATCGAGCGGTCGTCGTCGACGATCCAGACCGGTTTCATGCCAGCGGCAGCAGGATCCTGAACACGGTACGGCCCGGCCTCGACTCGCACTCGATCACCCCGTGGTGGTATTGGACGAAGGTCTGCGCAAGGGAAAGTCCGAGGCCGCTGCCGCCATCGCGCCCGGAAACCAGGGGGTTGAAAATCCGATCGCGAATCTCCGGCTCGACTCCGGGTCCTTCGTCGATCACCTGCAATTCTAGTGCCAGCCTGTGGCGCCGCCGCAGAATCGTGACCTGCCGCTGGGCGCGGGTGATCAACGTGACGGTTCCGGGCTTGCGCGCACCGCTTTCGGCCGAAGTGAGCGCTTGCGCCGCATTGCGGACGATATTGAGCACCGCCTGGATCAGCTGCTCGCGGTCTCCGAGCAGCTCGGGCACGCTCGGGTCGTACTCGCGCCGGATCGCCACCTGCGCGCCGAATTCCGCCAGCACCAGGCTCCTCACCCGCTCCAGCACCTCGTGGATGTTGACCGGCCCGAGGCGCGGCGCGCGGTGCGGCGTGAGCAGGCGGTCCATCAGCGCCTGCAGGCGGTCGGCCTCCTTGATGATCACCTGCGTGTACTCGCGCAGCTCGGCGCGTTCCAGCTCGCGCTCGAGCAGTTGCGCCGAGCCCCTCAAGCCCCCGAGCGGATTCTTGATCTCGTGCGCCAGATTGCGGATCAGCTCCCGGTTCGCCTGCTGCTCGGAGACCAGCCGCTCCTCGCGCGCGAGGCGCAGCTGCTGCTCGATCGGCCGCAGCTCGGCGAGCAGCGCGAGCCCGGGCGATTCGATGCGCGTGACGACGCAGGAAAGCGGCAGCGGATCGCGCCGCGCGCGCGCGTAGCTCACGTTCTGCGCCGAGTAATCCCAGTGGGTGACGCGCGCCTCCTCGAGCGCTTTTTCCAGCTCGGCGCGCTCGGCGAACAACGCGAGAAACGGCTGGCCGATGAGGCTCTTCGCCGCGGTGGCGAGCAGGTTTTCGGCCGCCGGATTCGCGTAGCGCACGACCAGCGCGTCGTCGAGGGCGACCACCGCGGTGGCGAGCAGATCGAGGCCCGGGAACTTCGAGGTCATGCGCGGGCCTGCCGGGGCGTCCCGCTCAACGGTTGAGGTTGGCGAGCTCGCGCTTGAGGGCTTCGACGTTTTTCTCGTGCACTTCGACGTTGTCTTTGTATTTTTGCAGCCGCTCCAGCACCCTGGCGTAGTTGCGCTCGTCGCCGCTGCGCACCGCCTCCTGCGCGGCGAGCTCCTTCTTCGCCTTGGCGAGCAGCTCCTGCTCGGCGGCGAGCTCCTTTTCGAGGATATCGCGCTGGCGGGTCTTCGCCGCCGCGCGTGCCGCCTGATTTTCCTTGGGAAAGCCCGCCGCCGGCTTCGCCGCGCTCTTCTGCACCGGGACGACGTTCACGCGCGTCTGCTGCACGATCCTGCAGTCCTTCCCGGCCGTGTCCTCCTTCAGGTTGGTGACCGAGACCCTGCCGTCCTTGTCCCTGCAGCTCCAGATCGTTTGCACCTCGCTCTGGGCGAGCGCGGGCGCGGCCCAGGGGCCCGCCGTCAGGCCAAGGGCGAGAGTCGCTGGCGCCACAATCCGGTGCATGGTGAGAATAAGCCTCAAGACAGACCGCTAAGTCTAACAAACCCCGGAAAAAAGGACGGGCGAGCCCGTAAAAAAAGGGACGGGCGAGCCCGTCCCTCTTTCAACGCGCGAGCCGTCGTCCGGCTTACGAGGAATAGTACATCTCGAACTCGAGCGGGTGAGTGGTCATGCGGAAGCGGGTGATCTCCTCCTCCTTGAGCGCCATGTAGGACTCGAGGAACTCGTCGGAGAACACGCCGCCCTTGGTGAGGAAGGCGTGGTCGGCGCGCAGGCAGTCGAGCGCCTGCTCGAGCGAGGCGCAGACATGCGGCACCTTGGCCGCCTCCTCCGGCGGCAGGTGGTACATGTCCTTGTCGATCGGGTCGCCGGGGTGGATCTTGTTCTGCACCCCGTCCAGCCCCGCCATCAGCATCGCGGCGAAGGCGAGATACGGGTTGGTCGTCGGATCGGGGAAGCGCACCTCGACGCGCCGCGCGTCGGGGCTCGAGACGTACGGGATGCGGCAGGCCGCCGAGCGGTTGCGCGCCGAGTAGGCGAGGTTGATCGGCGCCTCGAATCCCGGCACCAGGCGCTTGTAGGAGTTGGTGCCCGGGTTGGTGATCGCGTTGAGCGCCTTGGCGTGCTTGATGATGCCGCCGATATAGAACAGCGCGAACTCCGAGAGCCCCGAGTAGAGATTGCCGGCGAAAATGTTCTTGCCGGCCTTCCACACCGATTGGTGCACGTGCATGCCCGAGCCGTTGTCGCCCACCACCGGCTTCGGCATGAACGTCGCGGTCTTGCCGTAGGACGCGGCGGTGTTCCACACCGTGTACTTGAGGATCTGCATCCAGTCGGCGCGCTGCACCAGCGGCGCGAAGCGCGTGCCGATCTCGTTCTGGCCCATCGCACCGACCTCGTGGTGGTGCACCTCGCACTCGACCCCTTGCTGCTCGAGCGCGAGCACCGCGGCATTGCGGATGTCGAGCAGCGTGTCGGTCGGCGGTACCGGGAAATAGCCGCCCTTCACTGGCGCGCGGTGCCCCATGTTGCCCGACTCGTAGTCGATCCCCGAGGACCAGGGCGCCTCCTCGGACTTGATCTTGACGAACGAGCCCTGCATCTCGATCGCCCAGGTGACGCCGTCGAAGATGAAGAACTCCGGTTCGGGGCCGAAATACGCTGTGTCGCCCAGCCCGGTCGACTTGAGGTAGGCCTCGGCGCGCCTGGCGATGCCGCGCGGGCAGCGGTCGTAGGGCTTTCCGTCCATGGGCTCGTAGACATCGCAGGTGATGTCCAGCACCGGCTCGTCGGTGAACGGGTCCATGTGCGCGGTGGAAGGGTCCGGCATCAGCAGCATGTCGGAGGCGTGGATGCCCTTCCAACCGGCGATCGACGAGCCGTCGAACGCGTGCCCGTTCTCGAATTTTTCCTTGGTGAAGTGCCTCACCGGCACGGTGACGTGCTGCTCCTTGCCGCGCGTGTCCGTGAACCGCAGGTCCACGAACTTCACCTCCTTGTCCTTGATCAGCTTCAACACGTCATCAGGCGTCATCGACATCTTGGGGTCTCCCTGACAGATATGGTGTAAAGATCAGCGGCCGGGCGCGCCAGCCGGACCGCTGGGATGCAGCAGGTTCCATGCCAAAGGCGCCCGGGTCATGCCCGCTCTGGATCCGCCGGCTTGCGGCGATTCTACCGAACTGCCGGCGCACCGAAAGGGGGGATTTTTCCGCGGCGCGCACAGCCCCGGTGCGCCGAATGCACCAACGACCGCCCGCGGCCCTCCACCGCCGGCAACCTTATAATGCGAAGCAGCAATGGACGAGATCGAGGCGATCAAGAGGGCCGCCGCCGAGCGGGGGAAGTCGATGGACCTTCCCTACTCCGGGGCGCTCCTGCCGAAGGAAGCCCATGCGCTCATGCGCAAGGGGGCGAAGCTGGTGGACGTGCGCACCAGGGCCGAGCTCGCCTACGTCGGCCGCGTGCCGGGAAGCCTCGCCGTCGAATGGCAGACCTATCCCGGCAACAAGCCCAATGCGCAATTCCTCGAGCAGCTCGCCGAAGTCACGAGCAAGGAAGACCCGGTGATGTTCATCTGCCGCTCGGGCGCGCGCTCGCACCACACCGCCGCGATCGCCACCGAGGCCGGCTGGAGCGAGTGCTACAACGTGCTCGAGGGCTTCGAGGGCGACATCGACGAGAACCATCACCGCAACACCATCGGCGGCTGGCGCGTCTCCGGGCTGCCCTGGGTGCAGAGCTAGCGTCCGGTTTCTTCCCCTCCTCATCGAGGAGGGGTGGCGCGAAGCGCCGGGGTGGTGGGAGGAACCCGCACTAGAATGCGCGCGGCATGAACGAGGGCTCGCTGCTGCACGCGCTCATTCTCGGCCTCGTCGAGGGCCTGACCGAGTTCCTGCCGGTTTCGAGCACCGGCCACCTCATCCTCGCCGGCGCGCTGCTCGATTTCAATCCACCCGGCCGCGACGTGTTCTACATCGCAATCCAAACCGGCGCGATGCTCGCGGTGGTGTGGGAATACCGGGCGCGCTTCTTCCGCAGCGACCTGCGGTTGTGGCGCAACCTGCTCATCGCCTTCCTGCCCGCGGCGGCGATCGGGCTGCTGGCCGGCGAGCTCATCAAGAGCTATCTGTTCAAGCCGGTGCCGGTCGCGCTCGCATTCATCATCGGCGGATTCATCATTCTGTGGGTGGATCGCGCAGAGCGCGATTCGAGAGTCCAAAGCACCCAGGCCATGACCTGGCTCGACGCGCTCAAAGTCGGCTGCGCGCAGTGCTTTGCGCTCATTCCGGGCACGTCGCGCTCCGGCGCGACCATCATCGGCGGCATGCTCTTCGGTCTCTCGCGCCGCGCCGCCACCGAGTTTTCGTTCTTTCTCGCCGTACCGACGCTGATCGCTGCCGGGGCCTACGATTCCTGGAAGAACCGAGCGCTCTTTTCGGTCGAGCATGCCGGCATGTGGGCGGTCGGCCTGGCGGTGTCGTTCGTCTCGGCCTTCCTCGTCATCCGCTGGCTGATCCGCTACGTCGCGACGCACGATTTCCGGCCGTTCGCGTGGTACCGGATCGCCTTCGGGCTGGTGGTGCTTGCGACCGCTTATTCAGGCTGGGTGGACTGGGCCCCGGGCTAGTCTTGCGGCTGCACCACCCCGGCGCTTCGCGCCACCCCTCCTCGATGAGGAGGGGAACAACCGCCAGCGAACGTCCGACTCGGGACGATGCTAGCCGGCGCCCGCGAGGAACGTCCTGACGTTCTGCCAGAACTGCTGTCCGCCCACGCTGTTGTGCCCGGCGCCGCCGAGCTCGACCCAGCGCTTCGGCCCGGCCCAGGCGTCGTACAGGCGCTTCGAGTGCTCGGGCGGGATGATCTCGTCGTTCGCCGCGACGAAGCTGAGAAGCGGCGTCTCGATCTTCGGGGCGCGCGAAACCGAATCGAACCGATGCCTGAGCATCCAGCGCACCGGCAGGAACGGGTAGTGGCGTTTGCCCACCTCCACCAGGCTGTCGAACGGGCTGACGAGGATCACGCCCGCGAGCGCCCGCTCGGCGGCGAGCCTCACGGCGACGCCGCTGCCGAGGCTGCGGCCGAAGGCGTAGACGCGCTTCGGGTCTACCTCGGGGAGCTTCGCCGCATGGTCGTACCAGGCGAGCGCGTCGGCCGCGAGCGCCGCCTCCGAGGGCGAGCCCTCGCTCGCGCCGTAGCCGCGGTAATCGACGAGCAGCCACCCGATGCCGGGGGTCGCGCCGCGCGCCGGATCGCCGATGTCCTCGAGCATCCACGAGACTTCCTCTGCGTTGCCGCCGAAGTACAGCACCAGCGGCGCGCGCCCCGTCGCGCTGACGCGCCAGGCGTGGATTCTCGTGCCATCGGCGGCGGCGAGGCTCAGCTCCTCGACCGCGGGAAAGCGCTTCGCGACCTCGGCGCGCCGCCCCTCGGGCAACGGCTGGCGGAAGAAGATCAGCGCGTCCTGCGCGAGGAACATAACGAGCGGCAGGCCGATCGCGACCCCGGCCGCGATCTTGGCGATCGAGACGAGGAGGCCCTCCCCCGTCACGACTTGTGGTAGATCTCGCCGCCCGTTTTCACGAACTCGACCGCCTTCTCCCTCAGGCCCCTCTGGACGTAATCGCGCACGTCCTGCGTGATCTTCATCGAGCAGAAGTGCGGCCCGCACATCGAGCAGAAGTGCGCCAGCTTCGCGCCCTCCTGCGGCAGCGTCTCGTCGTGGAACTCGCGCGCGGTGTCGGGATCGAGGCCGAGCGCGAACTGGTCGGCCCAGCGGAACTCGAAGCGCGCCTTGGAAAGCGCGTTGTCGCGGATCTGCGCGCCGGGATGGCCCTTGGCGAGGTCCGCCGCGTGCGCGGCGATCTTGTAGGCGATGATGCCGTCCTTCACGTCCTTCTTGTTCGGCAGCCCGAGGTGCTCCTTGGGCGTCACGTAGCACAGCATCGCGGTGCCGAACCAGCCGATCATCGCCGCGCCGATCGCGCTGGTGATGTGGTCGTAGCCCGGCGCGATGTCGGTGGCGAGCGGCCCGAGCGTGTAGAACGGCGCCTCGCGGCAGTGCTCGAGCTCCAGCTCCATGTTCTCCCGGATGAGCTGCATCGGCACGTGGCCCGGCCCCTCGATCATCACCTGGCAGTCGTTCTCCCAGGCGATTGCGGTGAGCTCGCCGAGCGTCTTCAGCTCGGCGATCTGCGCCTCGTCGTTGGCGTCGTAGATCGAGCCCGGGCGAAGTCCGTCGCCGAGCGAGAACGACACGTCGTAGGCGCGCATGATCTCGCAGATCTCGCCAAAGCGCGTATAGAGGAAACTCTCTTCGTGATGGGCCAGGCACCACTTGGCCATGATCGAGCCGCCGCGCGACACGATCCCGGTCATGCGGCTCGCCGTGAGCGGAATGAACGGCAGCCGCACTCCGGCGTGGATGGTGAAGTAGTCCACCCCCTGCTCGGCCTGCTCGACCAGCGTATCGCGGAAGATCTCCCAGGTCAGCTCCTCGGCCTTGCCGTTCACCTTCTCGAGCGCCTGGTAGATCGGCACGGTGCCGATCGGAACGGGGCTGTTGCGCACGATCCACTCGCGCGTCTCGTGGATGTGCTTGCCGGTGGAGAGATCCATTACCGTGTCGGCGCCCCAGCGAATCGCCCAGGTCATCTTGTCCACTTCCTCGCCGATCGAGGAAGTGACCGCGGAGTTGCCGATGTTGCAGTTGATCTTCACCAGGAAGTTGCGGCCGATCACCATCGGCTCGGATTCCGGGTGGTTGACGTTCGCCGGGATGATGGCGCGCCCGCGCGCCACCTCGCTTCTCACGAATTCCGGCGTGACCAGCCGCGGGATCGAGGCGCCGAACGATTCGCCGCGGTGCTGCCGCGTCAGCAGCCCGCTCAGGGCTTCCGCTCGCTGGTTCTCGCGGATGGCGATGAACTCCATCTCCGGCGTGACGATGCCGCGGCGCGCGTAGTGCATCTGCGTCACGCAGCCGCCCGCTTTCGCG
Organism: Betaproteobacteria bacterium RIFCSPLOWO2_12_FULL_68_20; assembly: GCA_001770655.1. Taxonomy (GTDB): domain Bacteria; phylum Pseudomonadota; class Gammaproteobacteria; order Burkholderiales; family SG8-39; genus 2-12-FULL-68-20. The sequence continues at coordinate 18,101 of MERQ01000052.1, read as the reverse complement.
CGCCTCGGCGCTCGCTTCAGCTCGAAGCGCAGCTCGGCGAGTTTCGCGTCGGCGAAGCGGCGCCTGCCGAACTCGGAGCTCGGGCCCTCGAGGAGCTCGGTGTCGCCGCGCTCCTCGATCCAGCGGCTGCGCAGCGCCGCGAGGCCCTTGCGCACGTCGATCCTCGCCTCGGGGTCGGTGTAGGGACCCGAAGTGTCGTAGACGGTGACCGGCGGATTCTTCTCGGCGCCGAAGCCGGCGGGAGTGTCCGACTGCGAGATCTCGCGCATCGGCACCCGGATGTCCGGGCGCGAGCCGCCGACGTACACCTTGCGCGAACTGGGAAGCGGTCGAACCGCCGCCTCGTCCACCTGCGCCGTGGCGGCGAGGAACTTCGGATTTGCGCTCATGGCTGCCTCTCCTGGGGCTGCCGGGAGAAGCGGGGCGGTGGCCACGCTTCCCTACGGCGGTATTACCCGCATCAGGTTCCGAGGGTATTTCTCACCCGCTGCCGGAGCTCCGGCCGCAGGACCCCTGCGTGTGCCGTCCAAGCTACTGCAAAGGCGCGCGACTGGCAAGGGCCGCGCCGCGAGCGCGCTTTGGTACACTTGTGCGCCTCTCCCGCCGCCCCTCCCATGAATTTCGAGCAAGCCCGCACCAACATGGTCGAGCAGCAGATCCGCCCCTGGGAGGTGCTCGACCAGGACGTGCTGGATCTCCTTTACCTCGTGCCGCGCGAGGAGTTCGTGCCGCAGCGCTGCCGCGCGCTCGCCTTCGGCGATATGGAGATCCCGCTCGAGGAAGGCGTCAAGGCGCCCGAGAGGATGTGGGCGCCGAAGCTGGAGGCGCGCGTGCTGCAGGAGCTGGCGGTGAAGAAGACGGACCGCGCGCTCGAGGTCGGCACCGGGAGCGGCTACTTCTGCGCGCTGCTGGCGCATCGCGCCGCGCACGTGCATTCGGTGGAGATCAAGCCGGCGCTCGCCGGGTTCGGCCGCGCCAATCTGGAGCGCCACGGCGCGGACAACGTCACCCTCGAAGAGGGCGACGCGGCGCGCGGCTGGCCGCGCCACGCTCCCTACGACGTGATCGTGCTCACCGGCTCGACCCCGGTGCTGCCGCGCCCGTTCCTCGACAACCTCGCGCCCGGCGGGCGCCTGTTCGCGGTCGTGGGCGACGCGCCGGCGATGAGCGCGCGCATCGTCACTTGCGCGGCCCGGGGCGCGTGGCGCACCGTGGAGCTTTTCGAGACCGTGATCGCGCCGCTCGCCAATTGCGAGCAGCCGCCGCGGTTCAGGTTCTGATCCCTTGAGCGCACGCAGCGCATCGGCCGCCGCCTTGCTCGTCGCGCTCGCGCTGCCCGCGGCGGGCCAGGACCTCGTCCAGGTGTACCGCGACGCGCGCGGCTACGACGCCATATACGCGGCGGCGCGCTACGCGCTGGAGGCGGGCCGCGAGAAGCTGCCGCAGGGGCGCGCGCTGGTGCTGCCGAGCCTGAACCTCTCGGCGAACGCGACCCGCACGCGCATCGATTCCGAATCGAAGGACCCGGCGCTCGCCTCGAGCTTCGTGCGCGAGCCGCGAACGCGCGGCTACACGCTCACCTTCACCCAGCCGATCTTCCGCGCGCAGAACTTCATCCAGTACGACCAGGCCGAATACCAGGTGAAGCAGGCCGAGGCGAGCTTCGGCCAGGCGGGCCAGGACCTGATCGTGCGCGTGGCGCAGGCCTATTTCGACGTGCTGGCCGCGAGGGACACGCTGGGGCTGGTGCGCGCGCAGAAGGCCGCCACCTCCGAGCAGCTCGCGCAGGCCAAGCGCAACTTCGAGGTCGGCACCGCCACCATCACCGACACGCACGAGGCGCAGGCGCGCTTCGACCTGATCGTCGCGCAGGAGATCGCGGCGCAGAACGACCTCGAGAACAAGCGCCGCGCCCTGCAGCAGGTCACCGGCAAGGAGTACGCCGAGCTCACGCCCCTGCGCGCGGACGTGAAGCTCGCGCCGCCCAACCCGGCCGAGATGCAGGCCTGGGTGGACCTCGCCGAGCGGCAGAGCTACCCGGTGCTCATCCAGGACGCCGGCACCGAAATCGCCGCGCTCGAGGCGAAGCGCAACCGCGCCGGGCACTACCCGACGCTCGACCTGGTGGCGACCCACGGGCAGAGCTCGCAGACCGGCTCGGAACTGAGCTCGATCGGCTCGGACCGCACCACCAGCACTATCGGCCTGCAGCTCGCGCTGCCGCTGTTTCAAGGCGGGGCCATCAGCTCCCGCGAGCGCGAAGCCGCCGCGAACCACGAAAAGGCCAAGCAGGACCTCGAGAACGCGCGCCGCAGCTCGGTGCTCTCGACCCGCCAGTCGTACCTCTCGGTCATCAACGGCATCGCGCAGGTGCGCGCGCTGGAGCAAGCGCTCGTCTCCTCGCAGAGCGCGCTCGACTCGAACAAGCTCGGCTACGAGGTCGGAGTGCGCATCAACATCGACGTGCTGAACGCGCAGCAGCAGCTGTTCCAGACGCGCCGCGACCTGGCGGTGGCGCGCTACAACACCATCACCAGCCACCTGCGGCTCAAGGCCGCTGCGGGAAGCCTGAAAGAAGAGGACCTCGAAGAGGTCAACCGGGCGTTGGGGCAGTAAAACAGGGACAGACCACGTTTTCGGCAGGTCTCGCCGCCGCGAAAAACGTGGTCTGTCCCTGTTTTAGGAATTCAGCAAATTCTTCAGCACCTCGAGATGGCGCGCGGCGGCGCCGCGGTGCGTCGCGCATAGTTTCGTCCCCGCCTCGCTCATGCGCGCTCGCCTCGGCGCATCGCCGATCAAATTGAGCGCTTCGCTCATCGCGGTCGAAGCTTCCGAAGCCTGGATCGCCGCTCCCGCCTCGAGCGCAAGCTGCGTCGCCTCGGCGAAGTTGTACATGCTCGGACCCAGCACCACGGGGGCTCCGGCGGCGAGCGCCTCGATCAGGTTCTGCCCGCCGAGCGGGGCGAACGAGCCGCCGATCACCGCCACGTCGCAGGCCGCGTAGTAGAAGGCCATCTCGCCCATCGTGTCGCCGAGATGCACGCGGTCCAAGGAGGCAGGGTCAGCGCCGCTCGAGCGGCGCGACTGCGCGAGGCGCGCCACCTCGTCGAAGCGCGGCGGATGGCGCGGCACGACGAGCACGAGGAGCTTCCCGTCCCAGGGCGGCAGCGCATCGAGCAGCATCTGCTCCTCGCCCTCGCGCGTGCTCGCGAGGAGCAACACCGGGCGCCCCAGGTGCTCGCGCCATGCGTGCCCGGTGGCGAGCTGCGCCGGCTCGGGCGCAACATCGAATTTCAAGTTTCCGCTCACCTCGACTCTGGGCGCCCCGAGCGCGCGCAGGCGAGCCGCATCCGCATCGCTTTGCGCGCACGCGCACGCGAGGCTCGCGAACGCCGGTCGCGAAAGGCGCGCGAAGCGCGCGTAGCCGCGCGCCGATTTTTCGGACAGGCGCGCGTTAACGAGGGCGACCGGCACGCCGTTTTCGCGGCACGCGGCGAGGAGGTTGGGCCACACCTCGGTCTCCATCAGCACCCCGAGGCGCGGCCGGAAATGCTCCAGGAAGCGCCGCACCGCCTCGGGGAGGTCGTAAGGCAGGTAGGCTACGAGCGCCGATTCGCCGTAGAGCCGCTTCAGCGTTGCGCGTCCAGCCGCGGTGATGCAGGTGACGAGCAGCGCGTGCCCCGGAAACTCGCGCGCGAGCGCGTCGACGAGCGGCGCCGCCGCCCTCGCCTCGCCGACCGACACAGCGTGGATCCACAGCAGCTTCGGCCGCGCCTGGAGCGCGTAGCGCCCGAAGCGCTCGGCGATCCCTTCGCGGTACAGAGGCTCGCGAGCGCCGCGCCACCACCAGCGCAGAACGACGAACGGGAGCGCCAAGCGCAGGAGCAGCGTGTACAGCCCGCGTCCCATCACCAGATCGCTTCGAACGCCTCGGCGGCGGCGGGCGGCGCGCCGGGGGCGCCGAGAGTTTTCGCCCGCGCGCAGCCGTACAGGCCGGTGAGCGCGGGATCCGAGCCGCAATAAAGGCCGACCGTCGGTGCGCCGAGCGCGGCGGCGAAATGCGTGAGCCCGGTGTCCCCGCCGGCGACGCCGCGCGCGGCACGAAAAAGCCGCCCCAGCTCCTCGAGCGAGAAGCGGCGCGGCACCAGCGCCTCGCCGATCCCGCGCGCGATCCGCTCGGCACGGCCGTGTTCGGCTTCGCTTCCCCACGGCAGGACGCTTTTCACGCCGCGCGCCGCGAGCAGCCGCCCCAGCTCGACCCAGCGCGCCTGCGGCCAGAGCTTGTCTTCGCGGCTGGTCATGGTGAGCAGCACCGCGAAGGGGCCGCCTGCATCGAGCGGCGCCGCGCCCTCGGCGCGAAGCCCGTAATCGCACGCGCCGTTCGCGCCGTATCCGAGCGACGCGGCGGCGAGCCTGCGATTGCGCTCCACCGCGTGCAGCTCGCGCGGCACCGCATGCGTCGCGTTGTAGAAGCGCGCGGCGCACGGCTCGCGCGCGCTTGCGCGATCCATCCCGTGCTTCGCGCCCGAGGCGAATTTCGCGACCAGCGCGCTTTTGAGGAGCCCCTGCGTGTCCACCACCGCGTCGTAGCGCTCTGCGGCGAGCGCGCGGCGAAACGCGCCGAGCTCGGACCACATCGCCGGGTGCCACAGCGCGCTTCGCCAGCGCCGCAGCGCCACCGGGATCACGCGCCGCACCGCCGGGTGCATCGCCGCCACGGCTGCGAAAGCCTCCTCGATCACCCAGTCGATCGACGCGCCGGGAATCGCGCGCACCGCGTCGCTCACCGCCGGCAGGTGGTGCACCACGTCGCCGAGCGACGAGGTCTTCACGAAGAGAATGCGCACGGGGCTCGGCTAGAATAGGCGCGCCGATTGTACGGGATAACACTTGAACGCCGCCCCGCGCGCGCCGCTCTCGGCGGTGCTCATCACGCGCAACGCCGCAGCGCAGCTCGACGCCTGCCTGGAGAGCGTGGCGTTCGCCGACGAGATCGTGGTGGTCGACTCGGGCTCGAGCGACGGCAGCTGCGAAATCGCCGCGCGCCGCGGCGCGCGCGTGGTGCAGAAGGAATGGATGGGCTACGGGCGCCAGAAGCGCTTCGCGGTCGACGAGGCGCGCCACCACTGGGTGCTGTGCGTGGACGCCGACGAGCGCGTCTCGCCCGAGCTCGCCGCAGCCATCGCGCGCGCGCTCGCCGCACCCGCCTCGCCGGTGTATCGTATGGCCCGGCGCAACCGCTTTCTCGGCCGCTGGCTCGCGCACGGCGAGGGCTACCCTGATTGGAGCCCGCGCCTCTTCGACCGCAGGAACGCGCGCTGGAGCGACGACCTGGTGCACGAGAAGGTGCTCTACGCGGTGACGCCCGGAACGCTCGAGGGCGACCTGCTGCACGATTCGGGCGAAGATCTCGGCGCCTACTTCGAGCGCCAGAACCGCTACACCACGCTAGCCGCGCGCCAGCTCCACGAGAGCGGGCACCGCGCGGGCGTCGTGCGCCTGCTGCTCTCGCCGCTGGTGCGCTTTCTCAAGTTCTACATCTTTCGCCTCGGCTTTCTCGACGGCGTGCCGGGGCTGCTGCACATCTCGGTCGGCTGCATGAACAGCTACTTCAAATATGCCAAGCTGATGGAGCTGGAGCGCGCCGCGGGCAGGCGGGCCGCATGAGCGCGCTTCCCGGCTCGCGCGAGATCACGGCCTTTCACGAGGGCCGGCACGCCATCCCCGGCTGGGCGAAGAGCGGCGCCGCCGAGCATCGCGCCGGCGCCTGGCGGGCGATCGAGGACAACCACCGCTGCAACTGCCTGCAGTGGGACGAGGAGGACCTCGCACGCCGGAGAAACGTGCCCGATTCCGAGATCGCCGCGAACAAGCGCGCGATCGACTTCCAGAACCAGAAGCGCAACGACGCGATCGAGCGCATCGACGAGGAGCTGCTCGCCGCCCTGCAAGGCGCATCGCCCGGGCCGGCGGCGCGGCTGAGCTCGGAGACCCCCGGCGCGATGATCGACCGGCTCTCGATCCTGTCGCTCAAGATCCACCACATGCGGCTGCAGACGCTGAGGACCGACGTCGACCGCGAGCACCTCGACACCTGCCGCGCGCGCCTCGAGACGCTCGCCGAGCAGCGCGCGGACCTCGCAGAGTGCCTGGACCGCCTGCTCGAGGAGGCGGCGCGCGGCGAGGCGCGCTTCAAGATCTACCGCCAGTACAAGATGTACAACGACCCGCGCTTCAACCCGGCGCTCTACGGCGAGCGCGGCGCCGGCTCAAGAAAATAGGTTGACGTGTCAACATAATCCTGCGACGCTAGCCCCATGAAGCGTCGCGGACGGCCGCGCTCCAGCCCCTTGCCGCGCCCCGAGCAGTTGCGGCTCGCCAAGCGCGCGCAGCGCGAGCGCGACCGCAGGAAGGGCCTGGAGCTCGTCCAGTTGCGCCTGCCCGGGGCGCGGGCGCGGCGGCTGCGCGCGGCGGCGCGCCTGCCGGACTTCCAGGCCCGGCTCGAGGAGTTCCTCGGCGGCGAGCTGCTGCGGGTCGACGACTACCCGGTGCTGCGCAGCCTGCTGTGGACCGGCCGCCGCCGCGAGTTCCTGCCGGCCGAGGAGGCGTTCAAGGCCTACGAACGCCACTGGCGGTTCGTATCCCCGGCGCAGCTCCGGTCCGACGAGCTCGCGCTCGTCGAGCGCCTGAAGCGCCGTTTCGGCAAGGGATTGCTCAATGCCTGAGTTCCGGCGCCCCCCGCACCGGCGCGTGGCGGGGCTGCTGCGCCGGCTCGACCCCGGGTTCATGCGCCGCGCCGAGTGCTACTTCGGCGGCGGCACGCAGCTCGTCATGCAATACGGGGAATACCGCGTGTCCGAGGACATCGACCTGCTGTGCTCGAGCCGCGCCGGCTGGCGGATGCTGCGCGAGACCGTCACGCAGCGCTCCCTCGGCAGGCTCTTCGCGCGGCCGGTGCAGCTCGAGCGCGAGGTGCGCGCCGATCGCGACGCGATCCGGACGTTCCTCCGCGACGACGCGGGCCCGATCAAGCTGGAGATCATCGTCGAGGCGCGCATCGACCTCGCCGGCGCGACGGATGCGCGCCTGGGCGTTCCGGTCCTCGATCCTGCCTCGGCCGCGGCCGAGAAATTCCTCGCCAACACGGACCGCGGTACGGATGAGCTGTTTCGCGCGCGCGACCTGATCGATCTCGCGTTCCTCGCCAACGGCGCCGGGGAGGCGCCCTTGCGCGAAGGGCTTTCCAAGGCGCGCGCCGCTTACGGGGCCGCGGTGTCGCGCGAGCTCGCCGCGGCGCTGCGGCGCCTGGACGAGGACCGCGCCTACTATCGGCGCTGCATCGCCGACCTCGCGGTGAACGACGAAGCGACGCTCAGGCGTGGCCTCAGGACGATTCGCGCGCTGCAAAAGACAGCAGGCGCTCCACGCGCGAGTAGACGACCTCGTCGCTGAGCTCGGCGACGCTTTTTCGCGCCTCGAGGTAGTCGGCCCTCGGCCCGCGCGGCGCCCACTGGGCCGGGCCGGGCGAGACGTCCGACTCGGCGAAAAAGCCGAGCACGCCGCCGGGGCTCGCGGCGGCGAAATGCATCAGCCCCGAGTCGGGGAAAAGGCTCGCGCGCGCGCTCCAGACGAGCCCGAGCGCCTCGTCGATCGGGCCGCGGAACGGATGGACCTGCCGCGCGCTCGCCTCGAGCACCGGCCGCGCGGTATCGTCGTCGCCCGGGTAGAGCGGATCGTCCGCCTCGCCCGGCGTCCACATGAAAACGGTATCCAGGCCCCGGGCGCGCTTGAAATGCGCGCTCCAGGCGAGCACCTGCGCGCTCGTCGGCTGCTTCTTCGCCCGGCGCGCGCCGAGGCCGAGCACCACGTAGCCGCCCGGCGCGAGGCCGCGAGCGGCGAGCCACCCGCGCGCATGCGCGGCGGATTTTTCCGGCAACTCGAAACGCGGCAGGATCGGCCCGGGGGGCGGCGCGATGCCGAGCGGCGCCGCCATCGCGAGCAGCCGGTCGATCTCGTGCATCGAAGGCTGCGGGGGCATGGGATCCGTGAGGCCGCGGTAGCGAGACGGATCGGCGCAATACGCCGCCGTGCGCGCCCCGCGCAGCCCGAGCCCGCGCCGGATCGCGCGGGGCGACTCGTCGCCGTTCGCGACGATCACCCAGTAGTAGCGCTCGCGCCGCAGCGCGCGGCGCTGCGCGAGCCATTCGAGCGCTGCGCCGAGCCGCACGCGCCCGGCGTGGCGCACGCGCCGGAACACCCACAAGCGATCGACGTGCGGATTTCCTGCGACCACCCAGGCGTTGTAGTCGTTCGCGAGCAGGTGGATCTGCGCCCCGGGCCGGCTCGCCTTCAGGTGCTCGAGCAGCGGCGTGGTGAGGAGCAGATCCCCGATCTTGTCGCGCTTAAGTACCAGGACCTTCATTGAGGATCCAGCGCGCCACGGGGAGCGCGAATTATAATCGCCGCGCGCCGGCGCGAGCCGCCTCGAGGATGCACATCCATCACGTCAACCTGCAAGCGATCGTCGGCGGCGGAGAGATCTACACGCGCGCGCTGACGCGCGCGTTCGCCGACGCCGGCGCGCAGGTCTCGCTGTACGTGCATCCGGCGAATCGGATCTGGGCCGGGCTGCCGGGAGTAGTGCCTGCCGCGGACGAGGAAGAGCTCCTCGCCCGGCTGCCTCGCAGCCGCTCGATCGTCGTCACGCAAAGCCCGCTTTCCGGGCGCACCGTCGAGCGGCTGGCGCGCGCGCACGACCTCGTCGCCTTCGCGCACATGCCGATCACCGGAGAGCGCAGCGCCGAGGGCTTCCGCTCGTGCCGCCTGGTCGTCACGGTTTCGCGGTACTGCATCGCGCTGCTGCGCAGCGCCGGGATCGAGCACGTCTACCCCGAGCCGCTCTACGGCACCGCGGATCTCGAGCGCGGCGACCATGGCCCGATCGCCGCGCGCTCGCCCTACGTCTGGGACCGGCGCAAGCTCCGCGACCGGCTGCTCGGCGCATTCGAGCCGCTCTTCGGACCCGCGCGCGCGCATTCGCCCTTCGGCCGCATGGCCGGTCTCACGCTCGGCGTCGTCTCCTTGATATCCCCGATCAAGCAGTTGCCCCTGCTCTTCTCGATCCTCGCGCCGGCGCTCGCCGCGCGCCCCGCGGTGCGGCTGGAGATCGTCGGGCAAGGCGGCTACGCGCAGGTGCGCGACCTCAAGCGCGCGCTCGCGCCGCTCGGCGATCGCGCGCGCTTCTGGGGCCACCAGGAAAACGTCGCCGCCGTCTACCCGCAGCTCGACTACTTGCTCACCGGGCTTCCGGAGAAGGAAGCGCTCGGGTTGAACGTGCTGGAGGCGCAGGCCTGCGGCACGCCGGTGCTCGCGCCGAAGGCGCCGCCGTTTACCGAGACGATGCTCGAGGGCGCGAGCGGCTATTTCTACCGCGACCCGAGGGAGGACGGCGGCAGGGACTTCGAGACGCTGCTCGACTCCATCGTCGCGGGGCGCGCGCGGCTGGATCCGCGCCAGGCGGCGACAGAGCACCTGGCGAAATTCTCCTACGCGGCGCTGGTCGAGAGGACCGGGCGCTTGCTGGAACATCTCGACAGGACAGTTGGAGACACAGCAGGATGAAGAGGGCTTGAGATATTTGAAGTCAAAGTTTAAAAACCTCAAATCCCCATCGCCTGTTGGCACGATTGACAACGCAGTGGTGTGTTGGCACAATTGCCAACGGTGAAGGCCCGCCTGCTTTATTCGTTCAAGCAAGGCTACGACGACGGCGCGACGATCGAAATGATGGTCTGGGAAGTGCCGCAACCGGTCGCCGGGAGCAGTCATCGCTACAAGTACCGGCTCTATTACGGGTACCCCGGAAAACGCGTGGTCGGCTACGACAACGAGACGGGCAAGGGCGATCACCGCCACTTCGAAGGCGAAGAGACAGGCTATGAATTTTCGTCGGTTGAGAAGCTCGTCGGAGATTTTCTCGCCGACGTGAAAGCGAAGAGGACGACATGAGAAGGATCGCAACGATTCGGATCGAGCGCGATACGTCGGCGGCGCTCGAGCGTGGCGCACGCCGCTTCGTGCGCGCGTGGAAATCCGCCAAGGACCTCGGCAGCGATTTCAGCTTCGAATCCCCTGAGGCGCTGTTCCGGTCGCTGACGCCCGCGCGCTGGGCGGTCGTCGAGCGCCTGCAGGCGATCGGCGCGTCGACCCTGCGCGGCCTGGCGCGCGAGCTGGGGCGGGACGTGAAGTCGGTGCACCGCGACGTGCACGCGCTGATCGCGATCGGACTGGTCGAGAAGGACGGCAAGGGGCGGCTGCTCGTACCCTTCTCGCGCATCCGCGCCGAGTTCGATCTCCAGGCCAAGCGAGCCGCGTAAGATCTTCGCGACGCGCATGCGCCTCGTCCCCGTCATTCTCTGCGGCGGCAGCGGCAGCCGCCTGTGGCCGCTGTCGCGCAAGCTCCTGCCCAAGCAGTTCCTGCCGCTCGCGACCGACCGGACGCTCTTCCAGGACACGCTCGCGCGCCTGCGCGGGCTCGAAGATTGCGAGCCGCCGATCGTGGTGTGCAACCACGAGCACCGATTTCTCGCCGCAGAGCAATTGCGCGAGGCGGGCGTCGCAGCGCAGGCGGTGCTGCTCGAGCCCGCCGGCCGCAATACCGCTCCCGCCGTCGCCGCGGCGGCGCTCGTCGCTTCGCGCGAGCAGGATGCACTGCTTCTCGTCGCGCCGTCGGACCACATCGTCGGCGACGAGGCAGCGTTCCGGCGCGCGCTCGAGGCGGCGCGCGGCGCGGCGGAGGAAGGATACCTCGTCACCTTCGGCATCCCGCCTACGGCGCCGGAGACCGGCTACGGCTACATCGAGGCGGGCGAGCCGATCGCGCCCGGCTCGGCCGCGCGCCGCATCCGGCGCTTCACCGAGAAGCCCGATTCTGCCACCGCGAGGAAATTCCTCGCGCAGGGCGGCTACCTCTGGAACAGCGGCATGTTCGTCTTTCAGGCGCGCCAATTCCTCGAGGAGCTGCGCCGGCACCGTCCCGACATCGCCTCCGCGGTCGAGAAAGCCGTCGGCGGCAGCACGCGCGACCTCGACTTCCTGCGGCTCGAGGCGGGCGCGTTCGAGGGCTGCCCGTCGGAGTCGCTCGACTACGCGGTGATGGAGAAGACGAGCGCCGGCGCGGTGCTCGAAGCCGGCATGAAATGGAGCGACGTCGGCTCGTGGTCGGCGCTCTGGGAGATCGGCGAGAAGGACGCGCTCGGCAACGTCGCGCGCGGCGACGTGTCGCTCGCGGATTCCAGCGGCTGCTACGTGCGCGCCGAGGACCGGCACCTGTCGGTGCTCGGGGCGAAAGACCTCGTCATCGTGGACACCGACGACGCGCTGCTGGTCGCCGCGCGCGACCGCGCGCAGGAGGTGAAAGAGCTGGTCGAAAACCTCGAGCGCCACCGCCGCACCGAGCACGTCTCGCACTCGCGCGTCTACCGGCCGTGGGGCTACTACGAAGCCGT
>MERQ01000052.1:0-6526 GCA_001770655.1 Betaproteobacteria bacterium RIFCSPLOWO2_12_FULL_68_20 | reverse complement strand
TTCACCGCCGCCGCGCCGAGCACTGGGTGGTGGTCGCGGGCACGGCGCGCGTCACGCGCGGCGAGGAGATCCTGACGCTGCGCGAAAACGAGTCCACCTTCATCCCCCTGGGCACGAAGCACCGGCTGGAAAACCCCGGCGCGGCGCCGCTCCACCTCATCGAGGTCCAGTCGGGCGACTACCTCGGCGAGGACGACATCGAGCGGTTCGAGGACCGCTACAACCGCAGGTAGCACCCGGCGATGCCTGAGCCCGCGATCACGTCTTGCGGCGTCCCGCCAGCCGGTAGTGAGAGTCCCTTTTCAGGAACGGCCGCTCCACGATGTGCCAGCTGGCCGCAGCGAGCAGCAGGACGAGCGCCACGGAAGCGCCGAAGCCGACCCAAGGCGCGTCGCGAAACGTTCCGAGCAGAACCAGCGACTGCAGGACGGGAAAATGAATGATGTACACGCCGTACGACAGATCGCCGAACCGGGCCGCGTTTCCCAGGTGGCGGATCCCGGTTGCTGCGAACACGACCAGAACGCCGAGCGCCACCGGCTCCAGGGCCGCCGTCAGGGCAGAGTGGCCCAAAAGCCGGATCGCGATGAGAGCCGCGGCCGCTGCAGCGACGGCGATGCGCTGGCCGCCGGCGGCCATGTCCCTCCGGTCGTAAAGCGCCACGCCCACCAGAAAGTAGCTCAGCTGTCCGGGCAGCTGGCGCTGAAGCTGCAGCCAAAGTCCGTCGCCCGTGCGCTCATGGAGCGTCCCGAGGATGACGCCATAGGCCACCGACAGCGCGTATAGCGAAACGACGACCGGCCATCGCCCGATCCGCGCCAGCATCCACGCCAGAACGGGCAGGAACACATAGAACATCACCTCGATCTTCAGCGTCCAGAGCGCCCCGTTCACTTCCGGGAACCTCTGCCCCTGGAACACGCCCGGCAGCTCCGGCGATAGAAAATTCAGAAACGCCAGGTTTGCGGCGATGAAACGCACGAGACCGCCCGAGAGGTAGTCGCCGAGCGGTAGCGTCGTCAACACTGCGCCCATCAGGACGCTCGCCAGGACCACCGCGCAATAGGCCGGATAAATGCGGCGCACCCGCTTCGCCGCGTATTCGAGGACCGTCGGCGAATTCTCGTAGCTTTGCATGACGAGATAGCCGCTGATCACGAAGAAACCCTTGACGCCCCAGTCGGCGGCAAGGGAGATGGCGCCCGCCAGCGGCGCGAGCGCGGGCACCTGTGCGAGCGCATGGACGTGCCAGAGGAACACGGCGAGCGCGAATGCGAGCCGCAGCGCATCGAAGTTGTTGTCACGTAGCCGCACGGCCATTGCGCCATTCTATCGGGGCCGCTCGATCGGCTTTGATTAGAATCCGGCAAGCGGGCAGGCCCGCCGCACGCGTGCGACAGATGAATCCTCTTCTCAAACTGATTCGCTTCGGGGCGATCAAGACAGTGATCGTGCACGCCGTGATCCCGGTGCTGGACGTGCTCCTTTCACCGGCCACGCTGTTAGCCGCGTTTCTGATGAAGAGCTTGCGCCGGGTGGGCGTCTACCGCCTGCCGGTCACGCATGCCGTGCTGCGCGCGGTGGGGGTGTTTCCGATCCGGGACCATTACTACGAACCCCACTTTCATCCGCGCCATCTCACGCGACCGCTGGATGCGGACCGCACGCTTCCGGGCATCGATATGAACGTGGCCGGCCAGCTCGAGTTGCTCGAGCGCTTCTCGTACCAGAAGGAACTGGCGGCGCTCCCGCGGCGAGCCACCGGTAAGGCGCAGTACTGCTACGAGAACCCAAACTTCGGTCCGGGAGATGCCGAGTATTTCTACAGCCTGATCAGGCTGTCTCGTCCCCGCACGATCGTGGAGATCGGCAGCGGAGCATCCACGCTCATGGCATTGAACGCGATCGCGGCCAACCGGCGGGACGAGCCGAAATACCGCTGCCGGATGGTCTGCATAGAACCTTACGAGATGCCGTGGCTGGAAAGCGTACCTTCCATCGAGGTGATCCGGCAGCGCGTGGAGCTGGTCGAGCTGAGCCTGTTCGACGCCCTGGACGCTGGGGATATTCTGTTCATCGATTCCTCGCATGTCGTGCGGCCCCAGGGCGACGTGGTGCGCGAGTACCTCGAGATCCTGCCGCGGTTGCGGCCCGGCGTGCTCGTGCACGTGCACGACATCTTCACCCCCCGCGACTATCCCAGGGAGTGGGTGGTCGAGCAGGTCCGCCTCTACAGCGAGCAATACCTCGTGGAAGCGTTTCTCGCGCACAACCGGGACTTCCGCATCCTGGCCATGGTCGACTTTCTCGCCCGGCACTACCGCGAAAGAATCGTCGCCAAGTGCCCGGTCTTCGGCGAGGGCGATCCTCCGGGTTCGACGGGTTCCCTCTGGCTGCAGCGCGTCTAGCCGTGCCCGGGCCCGAGATCACGCTTTCCGTCGTCAGTCACGGCCAGAACGCTCTCGTCAACCTGCTGCTCGCGGACGTCGAGCGCGTTTGCGCCGGCCGCGTCGCGCTCGTCGTTACCGAGAATGTGCCGGACTCCGCCCCGCTGGCAACCGGCAGTCTCTCCTGCCCGATCGAGCTGATCGTGAACGGCGCCGTCCAGGGCTTCGGCGCGAACCACAACGCTGCCTTCAAGCGCTGCCGGACCCCGTACTTCTGCGTCTGCAACCCGGACGTGCGGTTGACGCCCGATCCCTTTCCGCCGTTGCTCGAGACGCTCGCCCGGCCACAGGCCGGCGTCGTCGGTCCATTGGTGCGAAGTCCCGAAGGCACAACCGAGGACAGCGCACGCCGCTTCCCCACCGCCGCAACGCTCCTTAAAAGGCTTTTCCACGACCCCAGGGCGCCGGACTACGCGACCGACCGCGGCGCGCTCGAAGTGGACTGGATCGCCGGCATGTTCATGCTGTTCCGCAGCGAGGCGTTTCGCGCCGTCGGCGGCTTCGATGAAGCCTATTTCATGTACTACGAGGACGTCGACATCTGCCGCCGCCTGAACGCGGCGCAATGGCGCGTCCTCTACGAGCCGCGCGCCGCGATCGTGCACCAAGCGCGCCGCCGCAGCCGGCGCGATCCCTTGCATGCGCGCCATCACCTCGCGAGCGCGCTGAGGTTCCTGTTGCGCCGCAACTGAAAAGCCGCTAAAGTGCCTGCGTTCACGGCGTGAACGCACCCACCCCGGCCATGCTTTCCGACGAGTACCGCTACAAGCTCCTGCGCCTGCTGGAGAAAGAGCCGCAACTGAGCCAGCGCGAGCTGGCGAGTCAGCTGGGCCTGAGCCTCGGCAAGGTCAACTATTGCGTCCAGTCGCTGATCGAGAAGGGCCTGATCAAGGCGCGCAACTTCCGCAACAGCCAGAACAAGATGGCCTATATGTACTACCTGACGCCCAAGGGGATCCAGGACAAGGCGCGGGTCACGGTCCGATTCCTGCAGCGCAAGATGACCGAATACGAGCAGCTCAAGAACGAGATCGAGGAGCTGCGCCGTGAAGCGGCGGGAATGGGTGCCCGGCGCGAGCAAGGTCCAATGCCGTCACGGCGCTGACGACCCCGATGGCCGCCCTTCACCAGCCGCTGATCATCGAAGCGGGTCGCGCGGAACGTCATTACTGGCGGGACTTGTGGCGCTACCGCGAGCTGTTCCTGTTTCTCACCTGGCGCGACATCCTGGTCCGGTACAAGCAGACGGTGATGGGAATCGCCTGGGCGGTGCTGCGGCCGCTCCTCGCGGCGGTGGTGTTCACGGTGGTGTTCGGAAAGCTGGCCAACCTCCCCTCCGACGGCGTGCCCTATCCGCTGCTGGTCATGGTCGCGATCCTGCCGTGGCAGCTTTTCGCGAACGGCCTCGCCGAGGCGAGCAACAGCCTGCTCAGCAACGCCGGCATGATCTCAAAGGTGTATTTCCCGCGAATCATCATCCCCACCAGCGCCGTCATCGTCAGCCTGGTGGACCTGCTGTTTGCCAGCGTTATCCTGGTGGGCCTGATGGCCTGGTACGGCGCCGTGCCCGGCTGGCGGGCGCTTACGCTGCCCCTGTTCGTGCTCCTTGCATTCGCTGCCGCGATCGGCGGCGGCCTTTGGTGCGCGGCGCTCAACGTCAAGTACCGCGACTTCCGCTATCTCGTCCCGTTCGTGCTGCAGCTCGGGCTCTACATCTCCCCGATCGGCTTCACGAGCAGCATCGTGCCGCAGAACTGGCGCCTGCTCTACAGCCTCAACCCCATGGCGGGCGTGATCGACGGCGTGCGCTGGGCGCTGCTCGGCGGGAGCGCGCCGATGTACTGGCCGGGCCTCGCTCTCGCGCTCGCCATCACGGCGGCGCTGCTCGCGAGCGGCGTCGCGTTCTTCCGCCGGACCGAAAAGAGCTTCGCCGACGTCATCTGAGACCGCCATGGCCTCTGCGATCCAGGTCGACGACCTCTCCAAGAGCTACCTGATCAGCCACCAACCGCGCGAGCGCTACCGCACGCTGCGCGACGCGATCTCGGCGCGGGCGCGCTCGCTTGCGGCGGCCCTCACCGGCAAGGGTGGCGACGGGACGGGCGAGACGACGGAGGAGTTCTGGGCGTTGCGTGACGTGTGCTTCAACGTCGACTTCGGCGAGCGGGTCGGCATCATCGGACGCAACGGCGCCGGCAAGTCGACCCTGCTCAAGATTCTTTCCCGCATCACCGACCCGACGCGCGGCCGCGTCGCGATCGAGGGCCGGGTGGCGAGCCTGCTCGAGGTGGGCACCGGATTTCACCCCGAGCTCACCGGCCGGGAGAACGTGTTCCTCAACGGCGCGGTGCTCGGCATGACGCGCGCCGAGATCCGGCGCAAGTTCGACGAGATCGTCGCCTTCGCCGAGGTCGAGCGCTTCCTCGACACGCCGGTCAAGCGCTACTCGAGCGGCATGTACGTGCGTCTCGCGTTCGCCGTGGCGGCGCACCTCGATCCCGAAATCCTGGTCGTCGACGAGGTGCTCGCGGTCGGCGACGCCCAGTTCCAGAAGAAATGCCTCGGCAAGATGGAAGAAGTCGGCAGCGCGGGGCGGACAGTCGTTTTCGTCAGTCACAATCTGCCCACGGTGCTGCGGCTCTGCCCGCGGAGCCTGCTGCTCGAGGGCGGCCGGCTCGTCGCGAGCGGCGACACTTCGCGCGTCATCCAGACCTACCTGGACACGAAAGCCGTGGGCGGCGACGGGCGCAACGGTCTCAAGGACCTGCTACGGATCGGCGGCATGGGGGAAAAATTCCGCTTCACCGGCTGCACCGTGCTCGACTCGCGCGGCCAGGCGACGAACCGGCTGCTTTTTGGCGAGCCAGTCACAGTCCGTCTCGAAGCCCGCGCTGCCGCTGGCCTGGATGACGTGTCACTGGTTGTCGGTTTCGACACGTATACCGAAGTCCGCGTGGCAACCGTGCTTAGCGAAGAGAGCGGAACGCTGTTCAATTGCGCTTCGGGCGAAGAGCTCGTCGTTTCGGCAACACCACGGCACTTCGTTTTGAAGCCCGGGAAATATTTTGTTACCGTGGCGGCGCGTCACCACGGCCGACTATTGGACCATCTGCTCCATGCGTTACGTTTTGAAGTGGACGGCCTTCCCTGGCGAGGTGCGCGGCCCGCATCCGACACCTGGGGCATCATTCAAGTGCTGGCCGATTGGGTTTCGCCAAGTAGCGGCCTTGGATTCCGCGAAGCGTCCGGTCCTACCGATGGCTAGGTGCTCCTTACCGTGGCGAGCCCTAATTCATGGCACGGAAGTGTCTGGTCGTGTCTAGCTTTTTTCCGCCCGCAACTGCGGATGCGCGCGTTGCAGCCAGCTGCTCATCAAGCAAATGCTGGAAAGTTTTCGGCAGCTTACATATTGCAATCATCGAGCGAGGAAGCCATGCCGAGATTGGGATTGATCCAATACCGCAACGAGGGCAATCTCGGCAACACCATCCAAACGTATGGGCTGATGCATCTAGTCACGCCGGACTTTTGGGTTTGGTACGACAACATTTCATTTGAGAGCGATGGTGTCATCATTTGCAATGGTTGGTTCGAGTCTCTGTACCAGAAAATAGACACGCGCGCGAAGGCGATTTTCGCTGGCATCCACGTCACTAGCGAACCCGGATACACGAATGAGCAGACTTTGGAGTGGATGCGAAGAAATCGTAAGGTGGTTGGGGCTCGAGACCCGGAGACTGCGGAATACCTGAATTCAGTGGGAATCGAAGCTCAGTTCGTGGGTTGCGCGTCGCTGCTGCTTCCAAGATACGACGGACCAAGAAAAGGGGTCGTTTTCGTTGATTATGATTCGGCGCGAGACTTGACGCATTGGATCCCAGCAACCATGACGTGGGAGGTCAAGCTGAAGAAGGCAATGCATATGCTGTCGATTTACCGCACCGCCGAGGCTGTGTATACGAGTCGACTTCACGTCGCATTGCCCTGCATTGCCGTGGGCACACCGGTGTGCGTCAAACCGGATCCAGATATTAGAAGGTTTTCGATCTTGGAGAGCCTTGGCGTTGCCTACAACCAAT
>MERQ01000051.1 GCA_001770655.1 Betaproteobacteria bacterium RIFCSPLOWO2_12_FULL_68_20 | reverse complement strand
TGCTTGATCGCGATCACCTGCGGGTCGTTGGCGGTGGTGCGGATGAAGTCGATCACCGGCAGGAACGACTGGAACGGGTGGTGCAGCAGGAGGTCCTGCTTCTTCAGCACCTCGAAAAGCTCGCCCTTGTCGAGCGCGGGCGGCAGCCCCGGCTGGAACGGCGGGTACTTCAGATCGGGCCGGTCCACCTGATCGGGCACCTCGCGCAGCCGGTACAGGTTCACCGGCCCCTCCACGCGATACAAGTCCGCCTCCTGCAGGCCGAACTGCTGCAGCAGGAACTCGACCATCCCGGCCGAGCAGTTGTCCGCGACCTCCAGGCGCACGGCGTCGCCGAAGTGACGGTGGAACAGCTCGCCCTGCAGCGCGGTGTGCAGGTTCTTGATCTCCTCCTCGTCGACGAACAGGTCGGAGTTGCGCGTGACGCGGAACTGGTAGCAGCCCTGCACCTTCATTCCCGCGAACAGCTCGTCCATGTGCGCGTGCAGGATCGAGGACAGGAACACGAACGCGTACTCGGCGCCGGCGATCTCCTTCGGCAGGCGGATCACCCGCGGCAGGGCGCGCGGCGCCTGCACGATCGCGGCGCGCGAGCTGCGGCCGAAGGCGTCGCGGCCCTCCAGCTCGACGGCGAAATTCAGGCTCTTGTTGAACACGCGCGGAAACGGGTGCGCCGGGTCGAGGCCGATCGGGGTCAGCACCGGCAGCAGCTCCCTGAAAAAATAATCGCGGATCCACTGCCGCTGCGCCGCGCTCCACTGCTCGCGCCGCGGAAACACGATGCCCTCGCGAGCCAGCGCCGGCAGCACCACCTCGTTGAGCAGCTTGTACTGCCCGGTGACGAGCGCGCGCGCCTCCCGGTTCACGTCGGCGAACACTTCCGACGGCCCGCGCCCGTCCGGACCAGGCTCGGGCAGGCCCAGCTTGATCTGCTCCTTGAGGCCCGCCACCCGGATCTCGAAGAACTCGTCCAGGTTCGAGGACACGATGGTGACGAAGCGCAGCCGCTCGAGCAGCGGCACCGCGTCGTCGGCGGCCTGCGCGAGCACGCGGCGGTTGAACTCGAGGATGCCGAGCTCGCGGTTGAGGTACTGCGTGGGGGGCGGGATTCTTCGGTTCATCTGCCGCCACACGGACAAGAGCGGAAAGGGGATTTTACCGCCGCGGGCCGCCGGGAAACCCCGACCCGCCGCTGCAATGTTCCTGTAACAAGACGCACTCAGGCTTACGGCCGGCCGTGGTTGGTGCTAACTTTGCCGCGGATGGCGCGCCAGGACACGCTCGCGGCGGTCGACCTCGGCTCGAACAGCTTCCATCTGCTGATCGGGCGCTCGGTGGACGGCCAGGTCTATCCGCTGGATACCCTGCGCGAGGTGGTGCGCCTGGGCGGCGGCCTCACCTCGGAGAAGCGCATCGACCGCGCCACTCAGGCGCGGGCGCTCGACACGCTCGCCAAGTTCGCCGAGCGGCTGCGCGGCTTTCCGCGCCAGGCGGTGCGCGCGGTCGGCACCAACACGCTGCGCGTGGCGAAGAACGCTCCTCAGTTCCTGCGCGAGGCGCGCCAGGCGCTCGGGTTCCCGATCGAGGTGATCTCGGGCCGCGAGGAGGCGCGCCTCATCTACGTCGGCGTCGCGCACTCGATGCCCGCCGCCGCCCACCGGCGGCTGGTGGTGGACGTAGGCGGCGGATCGACCGAGCTCATCATCGGCGAGGGCCTCGAGCCGCAGCTCACCGAGTCGCTGTACATGGGATGCGTGAGCTACAGCCTGAAATATTTTCCCGACGGGAAAATCGAGAAGTCGCGCATGAAAGCGGCCGAGCTCGCGGCGCGCCAGGAGCTCTCCGGGATCGTGCGCGCCTACCGCGCGGCGGGCTGGGAAGAGGCCGTCGCCTCTTCGGGCACAGCGCGCTCGATCGAGAACATCCTGCGCGAGAACGGCTTCGCCGAGGAGGGCCTCACGCGCGACGGCGTCGAGCGCCTGCGCAGCCTGCTGATCAAGCACGAGAAGGCCGACCCCGACCGCATCGCGGGACTGCGGCCCAACCGCGCGCCTGTGCTGCCCGGGGGCGTCGCCATCCTGGGCGCTCTGCTCGAGGAGCTCGGCATCGAGTCCGCGAGAGTCTCCGACGGGGCGCTGCGCCACGGCGTGCTCTACGACCTGCTCGGCCGCGTGCAGCACCGCGACATGCGCGAGGCGACCGTGGCGCAATTCGTGCGCCGCTACCACGTGGACGCCGCGCAGGCCGAGCGCGTGCGCTCGTTCGCGCTGTCTCTGTACGACGCGCTGGTCGCCGAGCGGCGCGATGCGCCGGCGCGCGAGGACGACGCCGACCGGCTGCAGCTCGACTGGGCGGCGCGGCTCGCGGAAATCGGCCTTTCGATCGCGCACGCCCAGTACCACAAGCACTCCGCGTACGTGCTGTCGAACGCGGACATGCCCGGGTTCTCGAGGATGGAGCAGCAGCGCCTGGCCCGCATCGTGCTGGCTCATCGCGGCAAGCTCTCCAAGATCCAGGACGCCGGGCTCGAGGCGGGCGACTGGACGCTGGTGTTCGCGCTGCGCCTCGCCTCGCTCATGCTGCGCAGCCGCACCGACGTCATGCCGCCGATCGTGCGCGTGGCGGGCGATGCGGGCGGTTTCTCGCTCGAGCTGCCGCAGAGCTGGCTCGAGGAAAACCCGCTCACCGCCGACGCGCTCGAGTCCGAGTCCTCCTACTGGAAGACTGTGGGATTGAAGCTGGCCGTGCGGGGGCTCTCGGACAAGAAGATATCGGTGCTCAACCGCGGTTAGAGAAAATCCGGGGCCATCACGGCGCGCACCACCACCTGCGCCTGCTCGTTGCGCACGCGGTTGCTGACCCACCACAGCCCGCCCTTCTTGATGGTCCACTCGGCCTGCGAGCCCGACAGGAGGTAGGCGGCGGCGCCGCCGAGGTCGGGCTGGTGGCCGACGACGACCACGGCGCCCTTGCGATCGGGCCAGTCCGCCGCCTTGAGGATGTCGGCCACGGCGGCCCCCGGAGCGAGCTTCTCCGCGATCTTGACCGCGACGCCGAGCGCCTCGGCAGTCTGCCGGGCGCGCACGGCGGGACTCGCGATCACCGCAAACTTCGCCGGCAGGCGCTGCAGCAGCCACTCGGCGATGCGGGCGGCCTGCTTATGGCCCTTCGCGGTGAGCTTGCGCTCGAGGTCCGGCCCACCTTCCTCCGCTTCGGCGTGCCGCCACAGGATGAGGTCCATGTTCCTGTGGCCAGTTTACGCGATCCGCACGTTCGCCCTGTGACGCTTGCATGACGGGGCAGGGGGGATTGGCTAGAATCACGGTCCTTCAGGCGCGTAGCTCAGCTGGTTAGAGCACTACCTTGACATGGTAGGGGTCGTTGGTTCGAGTCCAATCGCGCCTACCAGCTCCCGCGGGCGGCGATGAAGCTCGGTCTCTGGCGCCTGACGTTCGCAACCGCCGCGATGCTCGTCGCGGCGCTCGCCATTGCGCAATACCCGTCGCGCCCGATCCGCATCGTCGTGCCGATCCCGCCGGGCGGCGCGCCCGACGTCGCGGCGCGCGTGCTCGGGCAGAAGCTCTCCGAGGCCATGGGCCAGCCGGTGGTGATCGAGAACCGGGTCGGCTCGAACGGCGTGATCGCGGCCGACCTCGTCGCCAAGTCGGCGCCGGACGGGCACACGCTGGGGCTCCTCGCCGACGCGAACATCGCGATCAACCCGCACATCTACCGCAAGATGCCGCTCGACACGCTTCGCGATCTCGTTCCGGTGGCGAGCGTGGCAGCCAACCAGTTCGTGCTCGCGATCAACCCGTCGCTGCCAGCGCAGACGTTCCCGGATTTCATCGAGTACGCGCGCCGTGCCAGCCCGCCGCTGCACTACGCATCGGGCGGCAACGGCAGCCAGCACCACCTCACGATGGAGATGCTCAAGCTGCGCACCGGGATCGACATGGTGCACGTCCCGTACAAGGGCGGAGTTCCAGCCACCACGGCCACCGTCGCGGGCGAGGTGGCCGCGATGTGGGCGGGAAGCTCGAACGCCGGCCAGATTAGGGCCGGCAGGCTGCGAGCGCTGGCGGTCTCGGGCGCAAAGCGCTCGGCGCAGTATCCCGAGCTGCCGACGATCGCCGAGTTCTACCCGGGATTCGAGAACAGCATCTGGCTGGGGCTGTTCGCCCCGGCTGGGCTCCCAGGGGCGGTGCTCGCGCGGCTGCGCGAGGAGGCGAAGCGCGCGCTCGAATCCCCCGACTTGAAGGAGAAGTTCAATACCGCGGGAGGCCTCGAGCCCTACGTCACCACGCCCGAGGAGTTTAACGCGGTGATCCTGCGCGACCACGCGAAGTACGCCAGGGCCGTCAGGGACCTCGGGATCCGGGTCGACTAGACTCCTCTGGTGGCGAACCCCGGCGACATACTGCGGGACCGGTACCAGATCGTGCGCGAGCTCGGCCGCGGGGGCATGGCCGAGGTTTATCTCGCCACCGATCTCTACGAGCAGCGCGCCGTCGCGGTCAAGCTCGCCAGCCTCGAGCTTTTCGAAGACGCCGAGACCGGCGCTCGAACGAGGAAGCTCTGGCTGAACGAGACGCGCCTCGCGGGCAGGCTGCGCCACCCGCACATCGTCGAGACCTACGAAGCGGGCACCTCCGAGCAGCACGCCTATCTCGTCATGGAATACGTCGACGGCGAATCGATGCACCGCTACGCGGCCGCGGACGCCCTGCTTCCCGTCCCTACGGTCGCCGAAGCCGTGTTCAAGGTCGGCAACGCCCTGGATTATGCGAGCCGGCTCGGCATGCTGCACCGGGACATCAAGCCGGCGAACGTGCTGATGGGCGCGGCGGGCGACGTGAAGCTCACGGATTTCGGCGCCTGCTATCTCGCGGACGTCGAGGAGACCCAGGTGTACGACGTCGGCACCCTGCCTTTCATGCCGCCCGAGCATTTCGAGAATCGGCCCCCGACGGTGCAGACCGACATTTACGCCGTCGGCGTCATGGCCTACCAGCTGCTGACCGGCTGCTGGCCTTTCAGGGGAACCACGTTCCAGGCCCTGATCCACGAGAAGCTCCACGAGGACTTCGTTCCGATCGAGACGCGGCGCAAGGACCTGCCGAGCGCGCTGCGCTTCGTCGTGCATCGCGCGATGCACCGCGATTTCGAGGTCCGCTACTCGTCGTGGGGCCAGTTCTGCGAAGACCTTTCGCGCGCCGTGCCCGAGCAGGATCTGCCGCGCGAAATCGTCTTCGACAGCGCGCGTTTCAACGCCCTGCGCGGCATGCCGGTGTTCCAGGGGTTCACCGACGCTCAGGTCTGGGAAGCCGTGCACATGAGCCGGTGGGCGGAAAAGCGGGAGGGCGAGCGGTTGTTTTCGGAAGGCGACCCGGGCGACCGGATCTTCGTCGTCGTCAAGGGCAGCGTGGCGATCCTGCGCGAGGGACGCCGGCTGAACGTGCTCGAGGCGGGAGAATGCTTCGGCGAGATCGCCTACCTCGACGAAACGCATCCGTCGCGCTCGGCGAGCGCCGTCGCCGCCGCCGCGAGCGTGCTGCTCGAGATCGACACCGAATCCCTGCGCTCGGCCTCGGAGTCGCTTCAGGCCGCCTTCCTCAAGGCGTTCGTTCGCATCCTGGTCGAGCGGCTGAAGCACGCGGACGCGCGCTTCCTGGAGGCTAGATCCTGAAGCTTTGCAGCGTTTCCGGAGCGAACAGCTCCTCGGCCGCGAGGCGGCGGGGCGTCACGCCCTGCTCGTGGGCGTACTGCAGGAAGGCTTCCAGCGTGGGCCGGTTCGCGGCGACGCCGTAAGGCCAGAAGTCCTCGCCGATCGCCTCGCGCCAGCGCCGCGCGTGCTCGGCGATCCAGGGCACCGGCAGCTGCGGCACGCCGATCTCGGCGGCGCGCGCCAGGCTGGCGCGCTTCGCATCCTCGAACGCGCGGTAGAGGTCCATCGCGA
>MERQ01000050.1:406-5859 GCA_001770655.1 Betaproteobacteria bacterium RIFCSPLOWO2_12_FULL_68_20 | reverse complement strand
GAGCTACACCACGGTCGACCCTGCCGATCTGCTGAAGCGGCTCGGCGGCAGGAGCTACCTCTTCGGGCGCGGCAGCTTCGCCGGCGCGGACGAGAGCCTCGGCGCGAACGCGGGATTCGCGCTCGATGCCGGCGCGGTGCAGATGCTCGCCATCGTCACGCGGCGCGAAGGCCACGAGATCGACAACAAGGGCACGAACGGCGCCGCCGACCGCACAGCATACCTCGTGCGCAACGAGCCCAATCCGGCCGATTACAAGAACGACGGGCTGCTCGCGAAACTCGTGTTTCCCTTGAGCGCACGCGACCGCGTCCGGCTCACGGTGGATGCGCGCGAGCAGGCTACGAGCTTCGTGGCGCTGAATGCGATCGGCACGCCGGTCGCGCCCCGCTTCTACTCCGATCTGCGCGGCAACGACAGCTTCGAGCACACGCGCGTGTCGGCAGACTGGGAGCACCGCGACGCGGACGCAAAATGGCTGCACGGGCTGCGCTGGACGGTGTACGGCCTGGATTCGAATTCCCTGCAGCTCACCGCCGTCCGGCTCGCCAGCCAGGCGACCGGCGTCGTCAACCGGTTGCGCGACCTGTCCTTCTCATTCGAGCAGCGAACCATCGGTACCCAGCTGCAGCTCGAGACGCGCGCGAAGCTCCTGCAATCGAGCCACCGCCTCATCTACGGCATCGACTACTACCGGCAGAAAACCTAGGAGCTGCGCGACGGCACCGAGCGCAACGCGCCGGCGTTCGCTCCCGCGAACTGCCTGGGCGCGGTCGGCGTCAACTGCGCCTTCGCGGTCGAGGTCTACCCGGTGCGCGATTTCCCCAATTCGACCACCAGCCAGACGGCCCTCTTCGCGCAGGACGAGATCCAGATCGGGCGCCTCACGCTCATCCCCGGCTTGCGCCACGACCGCTACGAGCTCGAGCCCGAGTCGGACTCGATCTTCGCCGCCGACAACCCGGGGATCACGCCGGCGCGGCTCAAGTTCAGCTCGACCACGCCGCGGCTGGGCGCGCTGTGGCAGCTCACCGATGTGCACTCGCTCTACGGCCAGGTCGCGAAGGGCTTCCGCGCTCCGCCGTACAACGACGTGAACATCGGCTTCACCAACCTGCTGTTCGGCTACACGGCGGTCCCGAATCCGAACCTCAAGCCCGAAAAGAGCACCGGCCTCGAGCTCGGCTGGCGCGCGACCGGCGCGGCGGGCAGCGTCGGCCTCGCCTGGTTCGACAACCGCTACCGCGACTTCATCGACTCGCAGTTCATGCTGCAGTGCCCCGGCGATCCGAGCTGCTCGCCGCTCGCCCCGACGACGTTCCAGTCCGTGAACCGCGCCAAGGTGCGGATCTACGGACTGGAGGCGCGCGGAGAGTGGCGCCTCGCGCGCGACTGGACGCTGCGCGGCGCCTACGCGTGGGCGCACGGCGATGATCAGAGCGCGGGTGTGCCTCTGAACAGCGTCGCGCCCGCGAAGCTGGTGCTCGGCGTGCAATGGCGCGACAAGAAGGGCCCGTTCGGCGCCGAGGCGGTGATGACCGCGGCGGCGAAAAAGACGCGCATCGACTCGAGCCAGTATGGCGCGGGCGTGACCCCATTCGTCTCGCCTTCGTATCAGGTGTTCGATTTGTTCGGCTGGTGGCGGCCGGCGAAGGGCGTCACGGTGCAGGCGGGACTGTTCAACGTGTTCGACAAGAAGTACTGGCTGTGGTCGAACGCCCGGCTGCTCAATGCCAACGCGCAGAACCTCGACCTCTTCAGCTCTCCGGGCCGCAATCTCTCGGCGAGCGCGAAGCTCGAGTTTTGACCGGGGTCGCCATGCACTGGATCAACGTTCAGATCGTTCCCGCACTGCTTACGGCGTCGCTGACGCTGGTTTCTGCGGCGGCGGTTGCACATCCGCCGTCGGCGGCGCCCGAGACGGGTTTCCTCGTCGTCGCCGCGGACCGCGGCTTTCAGGGCAACGAGGAGATCCGCGACGCGTTCGAGCTGCTCGCGCGCACGCGCAACGCCGCGCTCGGCGTGGCGACCGACGAGCGCACGCGCGAGAGCCTGCGCGAAGCGCTCGGTACCCTGGCCGAGCACGGCGCCAGGCGCGTCGTGGTGCTTCCCGCGTTCGTTTCCGCCTCGGATGCGCAGCTGGCGCTGGTGAAAAGGCTCCTCGCCGAGAGCGAGGCGCGGCTCCCGGTGTCCTTCGCGACTACGTTCGGGGACAGCTACCTTGCGGTGGAAGCGCTCGCGGAGGGCTTTCGAGCCGTCCGCGAGCCGAAGGGCAGGCGCGTCATCGTCGTCGGCTACGGAGACGCCTCCTCAGGCGAGATCCAGCGCGACTGGGAGCGGCTCGCCGCGCGTGCCGCCGAAGGCTTCGGGTTCTCGTCGGTGCGCACGGCCGTCTGGAACAGCGGCCGCTCGGCCGAGTACCGGGCGCAACAGGAGCGGTTCAAGGAGGAGCTCGCCGCAGCCGCTCGGGACGGCGAGCGCCCCATCGTGGTTCCGTTTCACCTCGGCAGGAAGGCCGACAGCATGATGTCCTTCGACGCCGCGTTGAAGCGCGCGCTTCCCACCGGGGCCGAGATCGCCTTGCTTGAGCCGGCCGGCTCGCCCGCCTTCTCGACCTGGATGATGCGCGAGGCGAACCGCCACGCTCCGCTCGCCCCCGGCGAGCTGGGCGTGGTCGTGCTCGCGCACGGCGCCGACTACCACTGGAACGAGACCATCCGCGGCGCGCTGCAGCCGCTCGAGGCGCGCTACAAGATCGAGTACTGCTTTTCGATGGCCGACCAGCCGCTCGTCGAGCGCTCGGTGCGGCGCCTGGAGAGCCGCGGCGCCCGCGCGGCGGTGATCGTGCGCGTGTTCGGCTTCGCGGCCTCGTTCCGCGCCGAGGTCGAGCGCATGATCGGGCTCGACATCGAGCGCCGCGCGGCCGGCGGGGCTGCGCACGCCGCGCACGGCGAATCCTCCGGACCGTCGGCGCGCATCCGCTCGGCGATGCCGATGGTGACCGTGGGCGGCGTCGAGGACGATGCGCTGTTCGCCGAAGCGCTTCTCGACCGCGCGCGCGAGCTGTCGAAGAATCCGGCGCAAGAGACGGTGATCCTGGTCGCGCACGGCACCGGGGGCGACGCCGAGAACGACGACTGGCTCAGGAAGCTCGGTTCGATCGGCGAGCAGATGCGCGCGAACGGAGGTGCAGCGTTTCGCGCCATACGCGCCGCCACCTGGCGCGAGGACTGGCCCGAAAAGCGCGCCGCCTGGGTCGCCAAGGCGCGCACGATGGTCGAGGAAGCCGCGCGCGACGGCGGACGCGCGCTCGTCATCCCGGCGCGCGTCAACGGCCGCGGCCCGGAGCGCGAGTACCTGAAGGGGCTCGATTTCGAGCTGGGCAGCGGCTTCGCGCCCCACCCGCACTTCGCGCGCTGGGTGGAGAAGCAGATCGAGCTCGGGGCAGCCGAGCTGGGGCGTCCGACAGGCGCCGGCGCCCCTGCGGAATCGGATGTCGGCAAGCGCCACCACTGAGCGAAGGATCGGCGCGCTCGCCGCAGTCGCCCTGCACGCGGTCGCGCTCGGGGCGCTGCTCGCCTACGAGCCGGCACGCGACTCGCTCCTTGCCGCCGCGCCGATCATGGTCGATTGGATCGTGCCACCCCGGCCCGAGACGAAACCGGTGCCGCCGGTCGAGCTACCACGGCCGAAACCCCTGCCGAAGCGGCAGGCCCCCAGGCCGGTTGAGGCGCCGCCTATCGTCGCCGTGACTCCCGAGGCGCCCTCAGCGGCCCATCTTCCACCTGCCCCGCCTGCGGCACCGGAACTCCCGGTTGCCGCGGCGCCACAGCCGGCGCCGGTTCCGGTCACGCCGCCGATCTTCAATGCCGGCTACCTGGACAACCCGCCGCCCGCCTACCCGGCGCTCTCGCGCCGCGCCGGCGAGCAAGGCCGGGTGATCCTGCGCGTGCTGGTGAGCGCGGCCGGGCGCGCCGAAGACATCGAGGTCCGTACCTCGAGCGGCCACGCGCGGCTCGACGAGGCCGCCCGCGAGACGGTCAAGGGCTGGCGGTTCGTGCCGGCGCGCCGCGGCGAGCAGCCGGTGCCGGCCTGGGTCCTGATCCCGATTTCCTTCCGGCTGGAAGGCTGACCCGATGGACGCCGCGCAAGCAGCCGGCTTCGCCAGCTTCCTCGCCCACACCGACGCGGTCGGAAAATCGATCCTGCTCGTCCTGCTCCTGATGTCGCTCGCGAGCTGGACCCTGATCGCAACCAAATCGCTCGCGGCGCTGCTCGAGCGCCGCAGGAGCGAGAAGTTTCTCGACGTATTCTGGAACGCGCCCTCGCTTGCGGCGGTGCGGACACGCCTCGAGCACCGTCACCCCGACGAGCCGTTCTCGCGCCTCGCGTGGCACGCCATCGTGGCCTCGCGCCACCACCAGCGTCACGGCGCCAGCCGGCTGAACGAGGCGGGCAGCGCCGCGGAGTTCCTGACGCGGGCGATGCGCCGCGCGATCGACGAGGACACGGCGCGGCTCGAGTCCGGCCTCACGGTGCTCGCCTCGGTCGGTTCGACCGCTCCGTTTGTCGGCCTCTTCGGCACCGTGTGGGCGGTGTATCACGCGCTCGTCAACATCGGCCTTTCCGGCCAGGGCACGCTCGACAGGGTCGCGGGACCCGTTGGCGAGGCGCTCATCATGACCGCGCTCGGGCTGGCGGTCGCGATCCCGGCAGTGCTCGCCTACAACGGCTTCGTGCGCTCGAACCGCCTGGTGCTCGCGCGTCTCGACGGCTTCGCGCACGACCTCTTCGCCGTCCTCACGACCGGCTCGCACGTCGGCGACGCGGACACCGTCGTGCCGCTCAAGCCCGCCGCGGCGAAGGCCTGAGCATGGCGTTCGGCGGCTTCATCAAGGAAGACGCGCCGGCGCCGATGGCGCACATCAACATGATCCCGCTCATCGACGTGATGCTGGTGCTGCTCGTCATCTTCATCATCACCGCGCCGCTGCTCACGCACGCGGTCAAGGTGGACCTGCCCAGGGCCTCCAGCCAGGTGAACCTCACCAGGCCGGAGAACGTCCAGGTCGCGATCGACCGCGATGGCATCGTGCACTGGAACGGCGAGGTGCTCGACCAATCGGGCTGGCGCTCGCGCATGCAGGCGGCTGCGACGCAGCACCCGCAGCCCGAGCTGCATGTCCGCGCCGACGGCGCGGTCGCCTACCGGCGCGTGGCGCAAGTGATGTCGGACGCGGCGAAGCACGGCCTCACCAGGATCGGCTTCGTGACCGACCCGAACGAGCCGAGATGACCGCTTCGCGCTTTCTCGTCTTCCTCCTCTCGCTTGCGTTCTCGGTCCCCGCAATCGCGCAGGACGCGCAGACGATCCTCCATCTCCTCGATTACGTCGGCGTGGACTATCCCGAAGCCGTCGCCGGCGGCAAGGTGAAGAACGAGGACGAGTACAA
>MERQ01000050.1:0-359 GCA_001770655.1 Betaproteobacteria bacterium RIFCSPLOWO2_12_FULL_68_20 | reverse complement strand
ACAAGGAGATGCTGGAATTCACCGCGCAGGCGACCGAGCGGCTGAAGGCGCTGCCCGAGAATCCCGCGAGGGCAGGCCTTGTCACGGACGCGCAGGCGCTCGCGAAGCTCGTCAAGGCCAAGGGCGATGCCGCGGCCGTCGCCGCCGCCTCCGCGAAGCTGCGTTGGGCGATCGTCGGCGCTTACAGGCTGCGCATAGCGCCGCGCGCGGCGCCTTCTCTCGCGACTGGCAAGGCTCTCTACGCGAACAACTGCGCCGCCTGCCACGGCGCGCAGGGCCGCGGCGACGGGCCCGCGGCGAAAGGCCTGGAGCCGGCGCCTTCGAGCTTCCACGACCTCCCGCGCATGGCGCAGCGCAGC
>MERQ01000049.1 GCA_001770655.1 Betaproteobacteria bacterium RIFCSPLOWO2_12_FULL_68_20 | reverse complement strand
GTGACCTCCGGCGCCCGCTGGTACTCCGCGAGGACGGTCCGGAATCGCGTCGCCTCTCCGTTCGCGCGGTTGACCCGCTCGACGGCGTAGCCCTCGGCCTCGGTGATCGTCCGGGTCGCCTCGCCGCGCGCCTTGGGAATCTCCTTGTTGGCCTGCTCCTGCGCCTGATTGATGGTCCGCTCCCGATCCTGGCGCGCCTCGTTCACCTCGTTGAAAGCGGGCTTGACGGGGTCCGGGGGCGTCACGTCCTGAAGCTCCACGGTGACCAGGCGAACGCCGGTCTCGTAGTTGCTGAGGATCTTCTGCATCTCCTCCTTCACCTCGGTGGACACGGCCACCCGGCCCACGGTAAGGACATCGCTCCCGAGGCGGTTGCCGACCACCCGGCGCATGACTGCCTCGGCGATGTCCCGGATCGTCTGCGGCGACTCGCGCACGCGGAAGAGGTAGCGGACCGGGTCCTCGATGCGGTACTGGACGATCCACTGCACATCGATCACGTTCAGGTCGCCCGTCAGCATCAGCGACACTTCCTTGAATCCCTTGCCGCCGGCCGCATATTGCGTTCGCCCGCCGGCGCCCGTGGCGGCCGTGGCGAACCCGAATTCCTCCTTGAGGACCCGGGCCGTGGGAACCAGCCGGACCGTCTCGATGCCGCCGGGAAACTTGAAGTACAGGCCCGGACCCACCGTGCGGTTCACCGCCCCGAAGCGCTGGACGATGCCCGTCTCCTCGGGCTGCACCGTGAACCAGGTCGATCCGAGAAAGACCAGCAGCAGCACTGCC
This sequence comes from Betaproteobacteria bacterium RIFCSPLOWO2_12_FULL_68_20, assembly GCA_001770655.1. Taxonomy (GTDB): domain Bacteria; phylum Pseudomonadota; class Gammaproteobacteria; order Burkholderiales; family SG8-39; genus 2-12-FULL-68-20. The sequence goes on along the minus strand of MERQ01000049.1, from coordinate 44,984 downwards.
GCGACAACTGCGGCGATGCGCCGGCTGCCGAGCGCCGCGGCGCGTTGCCGCAATTCGTCGACGATGTCTTCGGGGTCATAAGTCGCCATGGTCTGTCTCCTCTCCGTAAGGGTCTTGGTGCGGCGCGCGCACGGCTTGCGCGTCCGCGCGTAGAAAGCCCGCGTGCCGAGCGCGTTGCCGCTTTGCCTCAGGACTCACGGCGCAAGCCTCCCGTCGCGCAGGCAAGCCTGGTCGAACTCGAACACCACGCGCGGATCCGGCACCGCCAGGCGCTTGTCCTTGCCGCCGTAGTGCAGCCGGCCGAGCAAATCGCGGATGAGGTTGAGGCGCGCGGCGCGCTTGTCTTCCGCGCGCACGATCTTCCAAGGCGCGAACGCCGAGTGCGTGCGCACGAGCATCTCGTCGCGCGCTCGGCTGTAGTCCTTCCAGTGCTTGAGCGCCTTGGCGTCCACCGGGCTCGTTTTCCATTGCGTGAGCGGATCGCGCTCGCGCTTCTTGAGCCGTCCGCGCTGCTCCTTGCGCGAGATGTCGAGATAGTACTTCAGGAGCTTGATGCCCGCGCGCGCGAGCATCTGCTCGAAGCCGAGCACCGTCTCCATGAACTCTTCATATTGCGCCCGGGTGCAAAAGCCCATGACCCGTTCGACTCCGGCGCGGTTGTACCAGCTGCGGTTGAAAAGCACGAACTCGCCCGCGGTCGGCAGGTGCGCCACGTAGCGCTGGAAGTACCACTCGCCCAGGTCGCGGTCCGAGGGCCTGCCGAGCGCGACCACGCGCGTCTCGCGCGGGCTCAGGTGCGCGGTGATGCGCTTGATCACGCCGTCCTTGCCAGCGGCGTCGCGGCCCTCCAGCAGGACGAGAATCCTGTCGCCGCAGCCGATGAAGTGCCGCTGCAGCTTCACCAGCTCGATCTGAAGCTCGCGCAACTCCGCCTTGTAGCGCTTACCGGTCACGGCGGATCGTCGCCTTCACCCCTGCACCTTGAAGTTGATCATCATCCCCTCGTCCTCGTGCTCCAGGTTGTGGCAGTGGAAAAGGAATGTCTGATCGCCCGACCACGAATGGCTGAAATCGAGCGCGATACGCACCGTCTCGCCCGGCCACAGCAGCACCGTGTCCTTCCAGCCGAGGTCGGTCGCCGCGAGCCCCTGCGCGTTCAGCGCGAGCGGCTCCTGCTGCGCGGGACTGCCGCGGCGCTCGAGCACGCGGAAGTTGAAGCCGTGGAGGTGCATCGGGTGCGGCATGCTGCGCGCGGCGTTGCGCAGTTCCCAGACCTCGGCCGCGCCGCGGTGCACCGTGACCGGCGCCTCGTCCGTCTCGAAGGTGCGCCCGTTGATGCGCCAGCGGTCTTCGGTGCGTTCAAGCGCGAACTTGCGCACCTCGCCCGTGCCGGGTTGCGCCGGCGCGAGCCTGGAGAGCACGGCCGGCACCGGCCGGTCGTAGGCGAGCTTGCGCGCGACATCGATGCGCAGCAGATCGATCGCCGCGCCGTCGGCAAGCCCCGGGGCACCCATCCCCGCCATGCCGGCGTGGCCGGCCGGCGCGCCGTGCTCCATGGGCATCTCCATCTCCAGGTGCATCGGGTCGAAGGCGAGGCTCTTGAGCCACACCGTGTCGCCGACGCGCGCGGAACGCAGGTCGAGCAGCACCTCGACCCGCTCGCCCGGCGAGAGGAACGCTTCGCGCACCTTGACGGCGCTCTCCAGCAGCCCGCCGTCGGTGGCGATCACGTGGCATTCGAGCGGCTCGCCGCCTTTCGCGAACGCGAGGCGGTAGATGCGCGCGTTCGAGCCGTTGAGGATCCGGAAGCGGTAGATCCTCGTCGCGGCCTCGAACCTGGGCCGCGGCGTAAGGTTGACGAGCAGGTCCCCGCCGACATAGCCGTTCACCTTCTGCTCGTCGTCGGGCGCATACGAAAGCGCGCCGTAGGAATCGAGATTCTTGTCCTGGATGACGAGCGGGATGTCGCTCGCGCCGAATCCGAGGTCGAGCGCCTTCTGCAGCGCGCGCTCCTCGTGGTCCTCGACGATGAAGAAGCTCGCGAGCCCCAGGTAGGCCTGCTTCGCGGTGAGCCGGTGGGGATGCGGGTGATACCAATACGTGCCGGCGCGATTGGCCACCGGAAATCTGTACTCGTAGGCCGCGCCCGCGGCGACCTGGAACTGCGGATGCGCGTCGTTTCGCGCGTCCACCTTCAACCCGTGCCAGTGGACGATGGTCGGCTCGTCGAGCGCGTTCTCCAGCCGCGCGGAAAACTGCGCGCCGCTTTGCACCCGGAAAATCGGGTTGACGAAGCTCTTTCCTCCCTGCTCGACCTGGTAGGCGAGCAGGCGCCCCGGCTTGCCTTTCAGGATCGGGAACTGCGCCGCCCTGGCGCTCATCGCGAGCGGGCCCTTCACGTCGATCACGCCGAGCGGGCCGCTCGCGCCGGGAACGAGCAGCGGGTTGACGAACAGGCCGGCGTCCCCGGCCGCCGCGCCCGGCGCGTGCTGTTCCCCCGTCGTTCTCAGGTACCACCAGGCCGCGCCGCCGGCGAGCGCTACGCCGCCCACCGCGGCCGAGGCGAGAAGAATATTTCTTCGGGTCTCATTCATATCGGTCGCTCCATGTTGCCGCATTTCGTCTGCACCATCTCGCGCAGCGCCGCTTCCTCGGCGAGGAAGGCATCGACCGCGAGGAGATCGGACTGGCTGCCCGCCTGGCGCCCGATCTCGGCGGGCGTCAACCTCCCTTTACAGCGCCGCGAGCACGCGCTCCAGGCGCGCGCGCACCTCGGCCGCGATCTCGCCGATCTCCGGGCGCTCGACCAGCTGCAGCACCGCGCGCGGGTCCATGATCTCGACGATCGTCTTCCCGGCGGCGTCGTTTCTCACCACCACGTTGCACGGCAGCAGCGCCCCGATCTGCGGCTCGGCTTCCAGCGCGCGGTGCGCGAACTGCGGGTTGCACGCTCCCAGAATCTTGTAAGGGGGCATGTCCTTGCCGAGCTTCTTCTTGAGGGTCGCCGCGACGTCGATCTCGGTGAGCACGCCGAAGCCCTCTTTCGCCAGCTCCTGCGCGACGCGCTCCAGCGCCTGCTCGTACCGCATGTTCACCGTCTTGCCGAACGAGTAGCTTGTGGACATCATTTCTCCTTTCTCAGGCAGTGCCGCCCGCCGATCCGGCTTGCGCGCCGAACCTCGGCAAGAACGCAGGGACCGATTCCATGTAGCGCCGGTATTCGTCGCCGAACCCGGCGAGCGCATCGCGCTCTTCCCGGCGCGCCAGCCGCACGTACATGAACACGAGCACCGGGAACATGGCGAGCGTGAGCAGCGTCGGCCACTGCAAGAGGAACCCGAACAGGATCATGACGAACGCCACGTACTGCGGGTGGCGCATGCGCGCGTAGGGGCCGGTGGCCGCGAGCCGGTGCTCCCGCTGCGCCGCGTAGAGCACCTTCCAAGCCGAGGCGAGCAGCCAGAAGCCGCCGAAGATGAGGACGTTGCTCGCGATGTGGAACACGCCGAAGTGGGGATTGGCGCGCCAGCCGATGGTGACCTCGAGCAGGTGCCCGGCGTCGTGCGAAAGGAAGTCCACTTCCGGGAACTGCGTTTGCAGCCAGCCCGAGAGCAGGTAGATGGTGAGCGGAAAGCCGTACATCTCGGTGAACAGGGCCACCAGGAACGCCGAGAACGCGCCGAACGAGCGCCAGTCGGTGCTCGACTTCGGCCGCGCGAAGCTGAACGCGAAGATGATGAACACGAGCGAATTGATGACGACGAGCGACCACAGCCCGTAGGCGTCCGTTTCCACTTCGCTCATTGCTTCTTCTCCTTGTCGTCCTCCTTGCCGTGCTCGTGCCCGCCGTGGCCGCCATGGCCGTGGAACAGGTGCAGCAGCGGGCAGGCCGCGAGCAGCACGAACGGCAGGTACTGGATGGCGTGCGCGCGGTGCTCGGTGAAGAGGAAGTAGCCGGCGATCAATGCGAAGCCGACGAACACCCATTTGGTCATGCGAATTTCCCAAGCGCCCGGCGCCGGATCCCCGCGCGCGTCACAGCTTCACGCGCCGCAGCCGCAGCGCGTTGGTGACGACCGAAACCGAGCTCATCGCCATCGCCGCGCCGGCGAAAATCGGCGACAGCAACAATCCGAACACCGGGTAGAGCACGCCGGCGGCGATCGGCACGCCGAGCGCGTTGTAGACGAAGGCGAAGAACAGGTTCTGCTTGACGTTGCGCATGGTGGCGTGCGAGAGCCGGATCGCCTTGGCGATGCCGCGCAGGTCGCCTTTCACCAGCGTCACGCCGGCCGTCTCGATCGCGACGTCGGTACCGGTGCCCATGGCAATTCCAACCTGCGCCTGCGCGAGCGCCGGGGCGTCGTTGATGCCGTCTCCGGCCATCGCGACGAAGCGGCCGCTCGCCTGCAGCGACTTGATCTTGTCCACCTTCTGCTCGGGCAGCACTTCGCCGATCACCTCGCCGATGCCGAGCTGCCTGCCGACCGCCTCTGCCGTCTTGCGCGAGTCGCCCGAGAGCATGACGACGGCCACGCCCTGCTCCTTCAGCGCCTTCACCGCCTCCGGGGTCGTCTCCTTGATCGGGTCGGCCACCGCGATCACCGCTGCGACCCGCCCGTCCACGGCGGCGTAAAGCGCCGTCTTGCCCTGCGCGCGCAGCGCGTCGGCCCGCTCGCCGAGCGCCTGCGGCACGCCGCCGAATCCCTCCATGAAGCGCCGGCTGCCCACCGCGACCTTGCGCCCGGCGATCGTGCCCTGCACGCCCTGGCCGGTGACGGACTCGAAACTCTCGACCGGCTGGAGCGCAATGCCGCGCTCTTCCGCGCCCTTGACGATCGCCTGCGCGAGCGGGTGCTCGCTCGCGCGCTCCAGGCTCGCGATGAGCGCGAGCGCCTCCTGCTCGCCGAGGCCCGGCTCGAGCGCGAAGTCCACCAGCTGCGGCCTGCCGAGCGTGAGCGTGCCGGTCTTGTCCACGACCAGCGTATCGACCTCGCGCAGCTTCTCCACCGCCTCGGCATTGCGAAACAGGATCCCGTTGAGCGCCCCCTGGCCCATCGCCACGGTGATCGAGATCGGCGTGGCGAGCCCGACCGCGCAGGGGCAGGCGATGATCAGCACCGCCACGGCGTTGACCAGCGCGTAGGTCAGCGCCGGCTCAGGCCCGAAAAATCCCCACACGAGCGCGGTGATCGCGGCGATCGCGATCACCGTCTGCACGAAGTACGCCGCGACGAGGTCGGCAAGGCGCTGCACCGGCGCGCGCGTGCGCTGCGCCTGCGCCACCATGTGCACGATTCTCGCGAGCAGCGTGTCGGCGCCGATCCGCTCGGCGCGGATGACCAGGGTTCCCTTGCCGTTGATGGTCGCGCCGGTCACGCGATTGCCGGGCTTTTTCGGCACCGGGATCGGCTCGCCGGTGATCATGGACTCATCGACGTTCGAAGAGCCCTCGAGGCAGGTGCCGTCCACCGGCACCTTTTCCCCGGGGCGCACGCGCAGCCGGTCGCCGACCTGCACCTGGGCGAGCGGCACTTCCACCTCGCGCCCGTCGGCCTCGACACGCAGCGCCGTGTTCGGCGCGAGCGCAAGCAGCTGCTTGATCGCCTGGCTGGTCTGCCCCAGCGCGCGCAGCTGCATCACCTCGCCGAGCAGTACCAGCGTCACGATCACCGCCGCGGCTTCGAAGTACGCGCCCACGCGCCCGCCGTGCTCCAGGAACTCCTCCGGGAACAAGCCCGGCGCGAGCACCGCCACGACGCTGTACAGGTAGGCGAGCGCGACACCCAGCCCGATCAGCGTGTACATGTTCGGGCTGCGGTTCTTGAGCGACAGCGCGAACTTGCGGAAGAACGGCCACCCGGACCAGAGCACCACCGGGGTGCCGAGGATCAGCTCGAGCCACACGCGAATGTGCGGCGCAACCCCGAACGGCTCGGCGATGCCGAAATACGGCGGCATGGCGAGCGCGACCAGCGGGACCGAGAGCGCCGTTCCGGCCCAGAACCTGCGCGTCATGTCGCGCAGCTCCGCGTTTTCTTCCTCCTGTGCAGCGATCGGCACCAGCGCCATGCCGCATTTCGGGCAGGAGCCGGGCTTGTCCTGGACGATCTCCGGATGCATCGGGCAGGTGTAGCCGCCGGCCGCCGGCGCCGCAGGAACCGCCGTCACGAGCGCCATGCCGCATTTCGGGCAGGAGCCGGGCTTGTCCTGCACGATCTCCGGGTGCATCGGGCAGGCGTACTGGGCGCCGGCCCGAGCGGCTTGCTCGGCCTTCGGCGCGGCGGGCGCGAGGTACTTCGCCGCATCGGCCTGGAACGAAGCCAAGCAGTGCCGGGAGCAGAAGTAGTAGGTCTTGCCGCCGTGCGCGTGGCTGCCCGCTGCCTTCGCGGGATCCACCGACATGCCGCAAACCGGATCGAGGGCCATGTGAGAAGTCCTGTTCAGAGTTTTCCGGATCTCAGGGCGATCACCGCCCAGGCGACTCCGAGGGCGCCCGCGGCGACGAAGCCGATGATGGCGAGGAGCGGAATTCCCTCGACGTGCGGCCCGGCGTGCGCCGAGAGCACGATGGCCGAGCCGACGACGATCGAGGCGATGATCAGCGCGAACGCGAGCCGGTTCGAGGCGTGCAGCAGGTGCCGCTCGAGCGAGCCGCCGCTCTGGTGGCGGATCTCGAATAGCGGCTCGCCGCGCTCCAGGCGCCCGAGGATGCGGCGCGCCGCGACTGGCGCCTCGCCCGCGACCTCGCGCACCGCCGAGACGAAGCGGTACAGCCCGGCGATCCGCGCCGCGCCCAGCTCGGGCAAGAATGCGTGCTTGAGGAGCTGCCCGCTGTAGGCGCGGAAGGCCTGCAGGGTGTCGAATTCCGGGTCGAGCGCGTGCACCAGGCTCTCCACCTCGGCAAAGCCGCGCATGAGGAGCGCCGTTTCGCGCAGCAGCCGGATGTGGTGCCTGCGGCCGAGCTTCATGAACTCGTGCAGGATCGCGCTGAGCGACTGGCTGCCCGCGCCCGCGTCGCGGTAATAGCGATCCAGCGAAGCCTCCATGTCGCGCACGAACGCGGCGCGGTCGAGCTCGCGGGTCGCGCCGCCCATCGCGAGATACGTGCTCGCGACCCAGCTCGCGTCGCGCGCCATCACCGCGAGGAAAAGCTCCCTCAGGCTCTCCTGCACGCGCGGCGAGAGCTCGCCGAGCGCGCCGAAGTCGTGAAAGCACGCGCGCCCGTCGGGCAGCATGAACACGTTGCCGGGATGCGGGTCGGCGTGGAACACGCCGTGCTCGAAGACCTGCGTGAGATAGAGCCGCATCAGCCTCGCGGCGAAGGGCGCGCCGCGGGCAGGATCGGCTTCGGCGTCCACCCGGTGACCGGGACTGTGCTCCATGGTGAGGAGCCGTCTCGTGGTCGCCTCCCAGAACACTTTCGGCACCAACACCGCGGCTTCGCCGCGATTGAGCGCCGCGAAGCGCTCGGCGTTGCGACCCTCGCGCGAAAAATCGAGCTCGCCGCGCAGCGTCTCGGCGAATTCCTCGACCAGGTCCCGGAGGTTGAACGAGCGCAGCGCGGGGACGAGCGTGTCGAGCAGCCGCGCGAGCCGCCGCAGCACCGCGATGTCGCCTTCGACCGTAGCCGCGATCCCGGGACGCTGCACCTTGACGATGACCGGCGTGCCGTCGGCGAGCGTCGCGCAGTGCACCTGCGCGACCGACGCGGCCGCCATCGGGCTCTCGTCGAAGCTTGCATAAAGCTCGGCGAGCGGCTTGCCGGTTTCCTCCTCGATGATGCGGCGCGCCTCGGCGGCGGGAAAAGTGGCGGCGGCATCCTGGAGCTTTGCCAGTTCGGCGACGATTTCGTCGGAGAAGACGTCCGAGCGCACCGAGAGCATCTGGCCGAACTTGACGAAGGTCGGCCCCAGCTCCTCCAGCGCCTCGCGCAGCCGCGCGGCGTCGCTCCGCGGCGGGCCTCTCTCCTCGGCGGCGCCCGGCTTGGCCAGACCGAGCCGCTCGGCGTAATGCCCCCAGCCTTTCGCGGCCGCCACTCTCGCGATCGCGGCCAGCCGGGCGAATTCGCCGGATTCGGCTTCGTCGCCAATGAGCGTGCGATCGTTCATGCCGCCCCGCCTAGCGCGTGCCGCCGAGCCAATCGAGGACCCAACCGAAGAACGTGCCCAGCACGAAAGCCCACACCGTCATGACCACGAACGCCATGGCGAACCCGGCGAAATTGAACGGCGCCGGGCCGACCTGCAGCTTGCGGAAATCGAGCCCGTGGAACAGCGCGTTCATGAAATTCGCCGCCGCCTCGGGCCACAGCCAGAACACGATCGCGCACGCCGTGTAGCCGACGGCCACGGTGATGGCAAACGCGACGCCAATGCGAAATGGATTTGCGCTTGGCATGATGCCCTCCGTTCTCAGGCCTTCGCCGCGGCGCCGCCTGGCGCCGCGCAAAACCCCTGCGAAGGCACGCCGAGCGCCGCGTTGAACTTGCTCGACAGGTTCTGAAACGCGGCGAGCGCCGTGAGCTCGAGGATCGCCTGCTCGTCGAAATGCGCGCGCAGGCGCGCGAAAGCCGCATCGTCCACGCGCCGCGCCGGGTCGGTCATGGCTTGCGCGTAGGCGAGAGCGGCCTTCTCGCGCTCGCTGAAAAGCGGCGAGCGCTCGAACTCGTCGAGCGCCGCGAGCTTGTCCTGCGTCACGCCGCGCTCCAGCGCCAGAGCGCCGTTCGAATCCACGCAGAACGGGCACCAGTTGATGCGCGAGACGCGCACCTGCACCAGCGAGCGCAGCGCCGGCTCGATCGGCGAGCCGCCGCGGTCGAGCGTGCGGTAGAGCAGCGTCAGCATGAGAAACGAGCGCGGCAGCCGGCCCCACAGCCGCGCCGGCTCGAGCTCGACGCCGTACTTGCGGCGCTGGGCGGCGAGGATCAGCCGCACGTACCAGGGGTAGCGCGCGCCCGGCAGGCCGGCGATACGCGCCACGCCGGCCGCGGTCTCGATTGCGTTCATCGCGTCCGCCAGCGGAACGATCGCGGCGCGGTTTCGCCTGGGCGCGCGATGCGAAGCTCGATCGCTTCGGGCGGCGGGGAAACCGCATCGAAGCGCAGCACGCCTTTGCGGTGATGGCCGCCCGGCGGGTCGCCCTTCCAGCCCGCGGGAGCAAGCGTCCTTCCGTCGGCGACGAGCGAAGCCGACTTTGCTGGCTCGTCGCTCAGCTCCTGAGAATGGGTGTCGAACACGATCTCGAATTCCCACGCGCCGCCGGGCAGCGCGCGCGGCGTGGCCTGCACCGTGACGCCGCCGACGGCGGTCTTCTGCGCGGCAAGGCTCTGTGCCGCCGCCCCGTCCGTTACGGCAAACAGCGCAGCGCAGAGCAACAGCGACGGCAAGATCAGGCGGGAGCGCATTGGGCGTGGTCCTTGGTGGCTTTCCAGAGTCTGTTTCCGATGAACGCAATGCCGGCCGCGTTGAACGCGATGCCTACCCAGAAGAATTCGACCTGGTATTGCGCGGCAAACGTCACCAGGCCGGTGGCGCCCAGCACCGGCGCGATGTTGACGAGGTAGTGAGCGCAGCAGGAGATCATCGCCGCGGTCGAGGTGGTGCCCGAGGCCGCCATCACGCCGCGCCCGCCTCCCGCGCCGTGCAGCAGCTGCCGAAGCCGCGAGTACAGCGCGACCTGCAGGCCGAAGCCCGCGCCGAGCGGCAGGATGTAGTACCAGAACTCCGAAAACTGGCTGACGGTGAAGCTCCAGCCCGAAACCGCCGTGAGCGCGCCGAAGTACACGGCGAGCAGCGCGCCGAAAGCGAGCGCGCCGAATCCGGCGGGCCTTGCCGCGGTCATTGCATCTGCATTCATATCGGGTCAGGGCGCGAGATCGCGCTTCCTCTTGTCGAACTCGTCCTTGTCGATCTCGCCGCGCGCGTAGCGCTCGCGCAGCACCTCGAGCGCCCGGTCGCCCGCCGGGCCTGCGGCGCGCGACGAGCCGCCGATCAGCCACTTGACGAGCACCGCGATGCCGAGAATGAGCAGCGCCCACCACAGCAGCATACCCACGCCGCCGAACAGTCCCCAGCCGGCGCCCCAGCCCATGTCACCCCACATTTTCGCGACCTTTCATTTACCGGACCCCCGGTCAGTGCATCATCATCATCCAGCCGCCTCCGCGCACCCTCTGGCGCAGTTTCGTGCGCTGCTCGGGAGTGAGAGCCGCCTCGAGCTTTTCCTGCGCATCGAGCCGCGCCACGAACATCTGCTCGCGCACCGCGTTCATCTGCTTGAAGGCCTTCTCGGAGGCGGCGCGGTCGGTGCTCGGGCCGCCGAACGCGTCGCGCAAGCGGATTTCCTCCTGCATCATGCGCCCCATCAGGTCCCACTGCTTCAGGCGCGCCTCGTCGTGGATGCGCTGCACCGACGAGCGCTGCTCGTCGCTTAGACCCAGATCGTCGACCAGCGCTCCGGCACCCATGCCCCGGCCCATCATGCCGCCGCCCATCATTCCCTGATCCGTCCTGCGGCCGCCCATCACTCCTTGATCCGTCCTGCCTCCGCCCATCATGCCGCCGCCCATCATTCCTCCGCCCGCTGCCGGGCTGGTGCCCCGCGCCGTACCGGAATGAGCGATCTGCCCGCCCGGATGATGGTCGTCCATGCCCGCCTGCTGCGCCCACGCGCTCGTCGAAAAAAGGGCTGCCGCGATTGCCGCGGCGATCAGATTGCGTTTCATCGTGTGTTCCTTTCTGGGTTTGCGTTGCGCCCGGGCTGCCATTGCAGCCGGGCGGTCAATGAATCGGTGCTTCGAGGTGCCGGTGCGCGATTCGCAGCAGCGGCGATTCGCGCCGCCGGCGATCGGACAGGGAAAGTGCCTAGCGCCGCAGACGCGAGCTGAGCAGGTACAGCGGAAGCGAACGCGCCGGCGCCTCGGCAGGCAACGCGTCCAGGTAGGAGAAGCGCGATACGAACGCGCGGTCGGGCCGCGCCACGGGCGCGGCCGGGGGCTCGCCCGAACGAGATTGCTTCGCCGCCTGAGAGACCGCCGGCTTTGCGTGCTCCGAGACGGCCGGGCACTCGCAACGGTGGTCGAGCCCGCCAGGCAACGCCTGCGCGCCTTGCGGCGACGCGCCGGCAGCGAAGGACGCGACCTGCAGCGGCGCGAGCGCCATCGCCAACCCGAAAAGCGTCGCGGCGAGCCAGCCTGGCGCGCGGTCCTTGGCGTTGGAGATCACTTCCATACGACCGAAGCTTACGTGGCGGGTTCCGCCCGGGATTGACCTAGGTCAAATGCGGCCGGGCCTCACGGCGCAGTAGAGCGCGAAGCGGAGGAATGCATTCGCCGGGTCTTGCCGTCATGGCGGCTCACATCGCCGGTTCGATTCGCGTCAGCGTGTACTGACCGCCGGCTTTCTCCAGGCCGAACCTGATCTTGTCCCCCGGCTTCACCTGCTCGAGCATCGCCGGGTCCTTGACCCGGTACACCATGGTCATCGCGTCGGGCATGCCGAGGCTCGGGATGGGCCCGTGCCGGACGGTGATCTTTTTCGCGTCCTTGTCCACCTTGCGCACTTCGCCGTCGGCGAGCGCGCCGGCCGGCTGCGACATCTTCATGTCGCCCGAGCCGCCCATGTCGTGGCCCTTCATCTGTCCGAGTGCCGCGCCCGAAAGCGCGAGTCCGAGCAGCCATAGCAACGTGCGTTTCATGCTCTTCTCCTTTCGTAACAATTGCTCAATGATTCATGCGCGAGCCCGGCTTCCTCGCCCGAAGCACCGCCTCTTTGCTCGAAACCGGCGCGGACTCCTGGCGCGCCCCACCCTGGACATCGCCGGAAAACTCGTACGCGACCGTGCCCTGCGGGTGCTTGTACCAGCCGGGATCCCGGTAATCATTTCGCCCGAGCCCTTCTCTCACCTTCATGACGGTGAACATGCCCCCCATCTCGAGCGCGCCGAAGGGTCCCGCGCCGGTCATCATCGGCAGCGTGTTGTCCGGAAGCGGCATCTCCATCTCCCCCATGTCGGCCATGCCGCGCCCGCCCATCGCCATGTAATCGGGCACGAGCTTGCGGATCTTCTCGGCCACGCCCTCCTGATCGACCCCGATCAGGGTCGGCACGCTGTGCCCCATCGCGTTCATCAGGTGATGCGATTTGTGGCAGTGGAACGCCCAGTCGCCCGGGTTGTCGGCGACGAGCTCGATCGCGCGCAGCGCGCCCACCGGCACATCCACCGTGGTCTCGGGCCACTGCGCGCTCTTCGGCACCCAGCCGCCGTCGGTGCCGGTGACCGCGAAGTTGTGCCCATGGATGTGGATCGGGTGGCTGGTCATGGTGAGGTTGCCGATTCGGATCCTCACCCGGTCGCCTTTTCTCACCGGCAGGGGATCGATGCCGGGGAAGACGCGCGAGTTCCAGCACCACAGGTTGAACTCGAGCATGGTGGCGACCTTGGGCGTGAAGCTTCCCGGCTCGATGTCGAACGCGTTCAGCAGGAACACGAAGTCGCGATCGGCGCGCCGCTCGGCGGGATCCCTCGGGTGCACCACGATGAACCCCATCAGCCCCATCGCCATCTGCACCATCTCGTCGGCGTGCGGGTGGTACATGAAGGTCCCCGGGCGCCTCATCTCGAACTCGTAGACGAAGGTCTTGCCGGAGGGGATCTGCGGCTGGGTGAGCCCGCCCACGCCATCCATGCCGTTCGGCAGCAGCACCCCGTGCCAGTGGATCGTGGTGTGCTCGGGCAGCTTGTTGGTGACGAAGATCCTCAGCCTGTCGCCCGCGACGCACTCGATCGTCGGCCCCGGCGACTGGCCGTTGTAGCCCCAGAGGTTCGCCGTCATGCCCGGCGCGATCTGCCGGCGCACCGGCTCCGCGACCAGGTGAAATTCCTTCCAGCCGCCCTTCATCCGCCAGGGCAGTGTCCAGCCGTTCAGCGTCACCACCGGGTTGTAGGGGCGGCCGTCGCGCGGCACGAGCGGCGGCGCCGTGTCGGGCTTGGCCATCGTCGGCGCCTCCGGCAGCGAGGCCGCCCCTGCGCGGGACACGAGCGCGGCGCCGAGCAGGCCCGCCGCCGAGCCGCGCATGAACTGTCTGCGCGTGGTCATTTCGCTCCCCCGGTCATCGTCATCTGGAACTCGGATTCGGCGATCCAGAAGTCGCGCAGCGCCTCGAGATAGGCGTTCACCGCGCCGATCGACTCGCGCGCATCGGCGAGCAGCTCGAACGCGCTCGCGAGCATCCCGTTGTAGCGCAGCAGCATCTCCTCCGAGATTTGCTTCCTGAGCGGCACGATTTCGTCGCGGTAGCGGCGCGCGAGGTCGAACGCGGCGTGGTAGGCGTCGTACGCCTGGCGCGCGTCGGAGCGCCCTTGCGCTTCCGCGCCGTCCGCCGCGCGCGGCGCCTGCGGAAGCTCGGGCAGGCGCTCGGGCAGCTCGAACGCCGGCTTCCCGCCCGTCAAGCCCATCAGCCTTGCCAGACGCTCGCGCGAGACGAGCGCCGCTTGCCGCGCGCGCGCGCGCTGCGCCGTCGCCTCGGCAAGAAACAGCCGCTCGCGCGCCTGGTCGAGCTTCGACCAGTTGCCCGCGGCGCCCAGGCGCCGCGCGAGCTCGGCCCCCGCCTCGGCGGCCTCCTTCGCCTGGTCCATGTAGTTCGCCGTCTCCCGCGCCGCGACCGCGGCGAACCAGGCCTTGCGCGTCTCGAGCGCGAGAAGCTTCGCCTCGGCTTGCCCGGCCGGATTGTTGAGCAGCGCCGCCCGAACCGCCTCCTGCGGTCCCAATGGCTTTGCGAGCAGCCCCTTCACGCGCTCGTGCGCCGAGCCCGCCTCGCCGACGCCGGAGAACCCGCCGTCGGGATCCAGGCTCGCGCAACCTGCCGCCAGCAGCAGCGCCAGCGGCGCTGCGAAATGCAAGGGTTTCATGGTGCTCCCTCCTGCCTGCGAGCCGCAAAAAGCGGCTCGCGTCATCGATGGCGGCGCGCAAGCGCGCCGCCGCTGCGTGCTCAGGCAGGGAGCGTCAGAGGCGGCCGGTTCAGTTCGTCCGACAGAAAATCCGGCGGTGCGACGAGAAACGCGGCATCGACCGCGGCGTCGGGAGCGAGCCCGGACAGGATGTCGACCGATGGGGGAATGGAAGCGGCCGCGCAGCACGCGACGCAAGGGCCGCAGTGAGAGCTCGCCGCGCCGGTCTGGTCGCCGTGATGCAGGGCGCCGCCCTCGGGCAATCCGTGATCGGCGCCGTGCGCATGGGCCGCATCCTGCGCGCCTGCGGCGAGCGCTTGGTGATGCCCGAGCGCCATGCACAGCCCCGAGCCCAGCGCCACGGCGCCCTGGGCGGGCACCGCGACTGCGATCGCCAGTGACAGCAGCAGGCGCGAGAGCTTTTTTATCACGGGTCAATATCCTAGCGCAGCCGGATTGGACGCGGCCGGGCGCTTCGAGTTCCCGCGAGCGGCCGCTTGCCTAGTTCCAGTCCGCGACCACCAGCTTCCCGATCATCTTCCCGGACTCGAGCTTCGCGTGGGCGGCGCGCAGGTTCGAGGCATTGATCGGGCGCAGCACCTCGCGCAGCGTGCCGCGGATGCGCCCGGCGTCGATCAGCTCGGCCACGCGCGTGAGCAGGCGATGCTGCTCGATCATGTCGGGCGTCGCAAAGCGCGGCCGCGTGAACATCAGCTCCCAGCACACGGCCGCGCTCTTTCCGCGCACGCCCTCCTGCGCAAGCGGGGCGCGGTTGCCCACGATCAGGCAGATCGCCCCCTGAGGCTTGATGAGATCGCCCATCGCCTCCCAGTAGCGATCGGTGTCGTTGAAATTGGCGATGTAGTCGACGAACTTGAGCCCGAGCGCCTCGATTTGGGGCCGCAACGGCTGCGAATGATCGACGACGTGGTCTGCGCCCAGCTCTTTCACCCACGCGACCGTTTCGGGCCGCGAGGCCGTCGCGATCACCGTGAGTCCCGCCACCTTCGCGATCTGGATGCCGATCGAGCCCACCCCGCCCGCCCCGCCGATGATGAGCAGCGTCGCGCCGCGGCTCGCGCCTGCCGGGTCGATCCTCATGCGCTCGAAGAACCCCTCCCATGCGGTGATCGCGGTGAGCGGGATCGCCGCGGCCTGGGCGAAGTCCAGGCTCTTCGGCTTTCTCGCGACGATGCGCTCATCCACCAGCTGCAACTCGCTGTTCGAGCCCTGGCGCGTCACGTCGCCCGCGTAATAGACCTCGTCGCCAGGCTTGAAGAGCGTGACCTGCGGCCCGGCCGCCGCGACCGTCCCCGCCGCGTCCCAACCCAGCACGCGCGGCTGGGGCTCGACCTTGGCGCTCGGCGCGCGCTGCTTGGTGTCCACCGGGTTGACCGACACTGCCTCGACGCGCACGAGCAGGTCGCGCCCGGTCGGCGTCGGATCGGGAAGAGTCACGTCGAGGAGCGACTGGGGATCGCCGATCGGCAGGTAGCGGGTAAGGGCGACGGCTTTCATGAGCTTATCCTTTCGAGGTAAAGCGCCGGCCGAGATCGCGCAGCATCTCGCGCGCGCAGTTGTGCCCTGGCGCGCCCGTGACGCCGCCCCCGGGGTGGGCGCCGGCGCCGCAGAGGTACAGCCCCCTGATCGGCGTGCGGTAGTCCGCGCAGCCGAGCAGCGGCCGCGCGGAAAAGAGCTGATCGAGCGTGAGCGCGCCGTGGAAAATATCTCCCGCGGTCAGCCCGAATTCGCGCTCGAGATCGGCGGGCGAGAGCGCCGAGTGGCCGAGGACGCTCGCCCGGAATCCCGGCGCGTGCGACTCGACCACGTCGAAGATGCGCTCCACCGCTTCGCTCTTCCTGCTGCTCCAGTCCGCCTCGGGAGCGAAGTGCTGGCAGAACAGGCTTGCCACGTGCGCTCCCTTGGGCGCGAGCGTGCCGTCGAGCGTGCTGGGGATGAGCATCTCCACCACCGGGGCGCGCGCCATGCCTTCGGCGCGCGCGTCGAGGTACGCGCGGTCCATATAGTCGAGGCTCGGCGCGAGGATGATGCCGCTCGCGAGATGCGGTCCGGGCTCGGGCAGGCAGGTGAATTTCGGAAGAGCGGAAAGCGCGACGTTCATGCGAAAGCTCGCCGAGCCGCACTTGTAACGCTCCATGCGCGCGCGGAACTCGGGGGCGAGCTCGCTCGCTTCGACCAGGCGCAGGTAGAGCAGCTTCGGGTCGACGTTCGCCGCGACGGCGCGCGCGGCGAGCTCCGTGCCGTCGGCAAGGGCGACCCCCGCGACGCGGCCCTTGCGCGCGACGACGCGCGCCACTGCCGCCCCGCACTCGATTTCGACGCCGAGCCGCCGCGCTTCGGTCGCGAGCGCCTCGCTGATCGCACCCATGCCGCCGATCGCGTGGCCCCACGCGCCGCGCTTGCCGTTCACCTCGCCGAAGCAATGATGCAGCAGCACGTAGGCGGTGCCCGGGTGATACGGGCTCGCATAATTGCCGACCACCGAATCGAAGCCGAACGCCGCCTTGATCGCGGCCGACTCGAACCAGGAATCGAGCAGCTCGCCGGCGCTCCTCGCGAACAGCGCCAGCAGGTCGCGCCGCGCCTCCATGTCGAGCCGCAGCATGCGGCCCCCGAGCTTGAGCACGCGCAGCGCGTCGAGCATGCCGCCGCCGACGTTGGGCGGGGTCTCGAGCACGAGCGAGCGCAGCACGTCGGCGACGCGCTCGATCGCCGCCCAGTAGCGCGGCAGCCGCTCGGCGTCGCGCGCTGAAAACCTGCCGAGCTCGCGCTGCGTCGCCTCCAGCCCGCCGCCGACCTTGAGGTAGTCGCGCTCCGAAAGCGGCAGGAAGTTGGCGAGCGGCCGCTCGACGATCTTCAGCCCGTGCTCGGCGAGGCGCAGGTCACCGATGACCTTCGCCTGCAGCAGGCTCACCGTGTAGGCCGCGGTCGAATTGCGGAATCCCGGGTGGAATTCCTCGGTGACCGCGGCGCCGCCGACCACGCGGCGGCGTTCGAGCACCTTTACCTTGAGGCCCGCCTTCGCCAGGTAGCAGGCGCAGACGAGGCCGTTGTGGCCGGCGCCGATGACGATCGCGTCGAAGCGACTCACTCGACGGTGACGGATTTCGCCAGGTTGCGCGGCTTGTCGACGTCGGTGCCGCGCGCGAGCGCGGCGTGGTAGGCGAGGAGCTGCAGCGGAACCACGTGCAGGATCGGCGACAGCGCCCCGGCATGGTCGGTGAGCCGGAGGACGTGCACCGCGTCGCTTTCCTCGATTCCGGTTTCCTGGTCGGCGAACACGTACAGCTCGCCGCCGCGCGCGCGCACTTCCTGGAGGTTGGATTTCAGCTTCTCGAGCAGGGCGTCGGAGGGCGCCACCGCCACCACCGGCATGTCGCGGTCCACCAGCGCAAGCGGCCCGTGCTTGAGCTCCCCGGCGGCGTAGGCCTCGGCGTGGATGTAGGAGATTTCCTTGAGCTTGAGCGCCCCTTCCATCGCGATCGGGTAGTGGATGCCGCGGCCGAGGAAGAGCGCATGGTGCTTCTGCGCGAAGAGCCTCCCCCACGCGGCGACCCGCTCTTCGGCTTCGAGCACTCTCCCGAGGGCCGCGGGCAGGTGTCTCAGGCTCTGTAGGTAGCCGCGCTCGTCGGCTTCGCCGAGACGCCCTTTCGCTTTCGCGAGCGCGAGCGCGAGCAGAAAGAGCGCCGCGAGCTGCGTGGTGAAGGCCTTGGTCGAGGCGACGCCGATCTCAGGCCCGGCGCGCGTCATGAAGCGAAGGTTGGAGGCGCGCACGAGCGAGCTCTCGGGCACGTTGCACACCGCGAGCGCGCTCGCATAGCCGAGCGCGCGGGCGTGCTCGAGCGCCGCCAGCGTATCCGCGGTTTCGCCCGACTGCGAGATCGTGACGACGAGCCCCGCCGGGTCGGCGGCCGGCACCCGGTAGCGGTATTCGCTCGCGATCTCCACGTTGCAGGGAAGCTTGGCGATCGCCTCGATCCAGTAGCGCGCCACCAGCCCGGCGTGGTAGCTCGTGCCGCAGGCGGCGATCTGAAGCGAGGTCGCGCGCGCGAAGGCTTCGTCGGCCCCGACGCCGAAGAGCTGCGGCGAGACCACGTTCGCCCCGGCGAGAAGCTCGAGCGTGTTCGCGACCGCGCCCGGTTGCTCGAAGATCTCCTTCTGCATGTAGTGGCGGTACGGCCCCAGCTCGACCGCCTGCGGTGAAAGCTCCGAGACGTGCACCTTGCGCTCGGCGGGCGCACCGCCCGCGCCGACGATGCGCACCCCGTCCGGGCGCAGCTCGGCGCAGTCGCCGTTCTCGAGATAGATCACGCGCCGCGTGACCGGCAGCAGCGCCGAGACGTCCGAGGCGGCGAAGTTCTCGCCCTCGCCCAGGCCGATGAGAAGCGGCGGGCCCTTTCTCGCGACCACGAGCGTGTCCGGGTCGTCGGACGAGACCAGCGCGATCGCGAACGCGCCCTCCAGCTCGGCCGTCGCCCGCACCAGCGCCGCGAGCAGGTCGGGCGAGCGCTTGCGGTGCTCGGCGACCAGGTGCGCGATCGCCTCGGTGTCTGTGTCAGAAGCAAATTCGTAGCCGGCCTGTTTCAGCCGGGCGCGCACCGCTTCGTGGTTTTCCACGATTCCGTTATGGACCACCGCCAGAGCGCCCGAGATGTGGGGGTGGGCATTCAACTCGGTCGGCGCGCCGTGCGTCGCCCAGCGCGTGTGCGCGATGCCGGTCGCGCCGGAGAGCTTCTGCTCGCCGACCTGGAAGGCGAGCTCGGCGACCCGCCCTGCCGAGCGCACGCGCCGAAGTTCGGGCTTGGCCGCGCCGTTCAGCACCGCGACCCCCGCCGAGTCGTAGCCGCGGTACTCGAGCCGGCGCAGCCCCTCGATCAGCACCGGAACGATGTCGCGCTTCGCCGCCGCGCCGACGATCCCGCACATGGCGCTACCTTTTCCTCGGCGGCTTCCAGGACGGAAGCGACACCTGCTTCGCGCGCGCCACGGTGAGCTGCCCCGGCGGCGTGTCCTCGCTGATGGTGGAGCCCGCACCGATGTAGGAGCCCCTCGCGATCCGCACCGGCGCGACCAGCGTAGCGTCCGAGCCGATGAAGCAGTCGTCTTCGATCACCGTGCGGTGCTTTTGCGCGCCGTCGTAGTTACAGGTGATGGTTCCGGCGCCGATATTGACGCGCTCCCCGACCTCGGAGTCGCCGATGTAGGAAAGGTGGTTCGCCTTGGAGCCCGCGCCGAGCCGGCTCGCCTTCACTTCGACGAAGTTGCCGATGTGCACCTCGTCGGCGAGGCTCGCGCCGGGCCGCAGCCGCGCGTAGGGTCCGATGCGGCAGCGCGACCCGACCTCGGCGTCCTCCAGCTGGGAAAAGGCGTGCACCTCGCTCCCCGCGGCGACCGACACGTTCCTCAGCACGCAGTTCGGCCCGATGCGCACGCCGTCGCCGAGCGCGACGCGCCCTTCGAACACGCAGTTCACGTCGATCGAGACGTCGCGCCCGCATTCGAGCGTGCCGCGCACGTCTAGCCGCGCCGGATCGGCGAGCGTCACGCCCGATTCGAGCAGCCGCGCCGCCTCGCGCCGCTGCCACTCGCGCTCGAGCGCGGCGAGCTCGCCCTTCGAATTCACCCCGGCGACCTCCCACGGGTCGGAGACCTTGACCGCCGACACCGTCGCGCCCGCAGCCGCGGCGATGCCGATCACGTCGGTGAGGTAGTACTCCTTCTGCGCGTTGTCGCGCTTCACTTTCGCGAGCCAGTCGGCGAGCGGCTTCGCCTTCGCCGCGAGAAAGCCGCAATACCACTCGCGGATGCGGCGTTCCTTCGCGCTCGCATCCTTCTCCTCGACGATACGCCGCACCCGCCCGCGCGCATCGCGCACCACGCGCCCGTAGCCGGTCGGTTCGGAGCGCTCGGAAGTCAGGATCGCGAGGCCCTTGCCCGCGGCGTCGGCGAGCCGGCGCAGGGTCTGGGCGCGCGCGAGCGGCACGTCGCCGCTCAGCACCAGCACGTCCGAGCCGGGCGCCACCTGCGGCAGCGCCTGTGCGAGGGCGTGACCGGTGCCCAGGCGCTCGGCTTGTTCCACCCAGCGCACCGGCGCCCGATTGAAGGCCGAGCGCACCGCTTCGCCGCCGTGCCCGTACACGACCAGCGTGCGGCGCGCCTTGAGCGAGCGCGCCGCCTCCAGCACGTGCGCGAGCAGCGGCCGGCCCGCGAGCCGGTGCAGCACCTTGGGGGTATCCGAGCGCATGCGCTTGCCGAGTCCGGCGGCAAGCACGATCACCTCGAGCGGCATCGCGCGATTCTAGCGCGGCGCTATCTGGGCAGCTCCGAGAAGCCCATCAGGAACTCGTCCACCGCGCGCGCGCACTGGCGTCCCTCGCGGATCGCCCACACCACGAGCGACTGGCCGCGCCGCGTGTCGCCGGCCGCGAAGACCTTCGGAACGGAGGTCGCGTAGCAGCCCGGGCCCTCGGTCGCCGCCTTGGCGTTGCCGCGCGCGTCCTTCTCGACGCCGAGCTCCTCGAGCATGGATTGGAGCGGCGACACGAACCCCATCGCGAGCAGCACCAGCTCGGCAGGCAGCTCGAACTCCGAGCCGGCGACCTCGCTCATCTTCCCGTTCTTCCACTCGAGCCGCACCGCCCTGAGCGCCTTGAGCTTGCCGTTCTCGCCCAGGAAGGCCCTGGTCGCGATCGACCAGTCGCGCTCGACGCCTTCCTCGTGCGAGGCCGAGGTGCGCAGACGCTGCGGCCAATATGGCCAGCTTTCGTTGAATTCCATGTCTTTCGGTCTTTCCAATAGTTCTATTTGCGTGACGGACTTCGCGCCGTGCCGGTTCGAGGTGCCGACGCAGTCCGAGCCGGTGTCGCCGCCGCCGATGATGACGACGTGCTTGCCGCTCGCCCACAGGTCCTTCACGCCCCGGTCGCCGGCGACACGCTTGTTCTGCAGCGGCAGGAACTCCATCGCGAAGTGCACGCCATCGAGCTCGCGCCCCGGGACCGGCAGGTCGCGCGGCTGCTCGGAGCCGCCGCAGAGCACCACGGCGTCGAATTCCGCGAGCAGCTGTTGCGGCGCGACGCTCTCCGTCGCGTCGCTCCCCACGCCCCTCGCCGGAGACTGCTCGCCGACGAACGTCGAGGTGCGGAACGCCACGCCTTCGGAGCGCATCTGCTCCAGGCGCCGGTCGATCACGCTCTTGTCGAGCTTGAAATCCGGGATGCCGTAGCGAAGCAACCCGCCGATCCGGTCGCTTTTCTCGAACACCGTCACCTCGTGCCCGGCGCGCGCGAGCTGCTGCGCGCAGGCGAGCCCCGCCGGACCGGAGCCGACGATCGCGACCTTCTTCCCGGTCCTGTGCGCGGCCGGCTGGGGCCTCACCCAGCCTTCCTCCCAGGCCTTGTCGATGATCGCGTGCTCGATCGACTTGATGCCGACCGCGTCGTCGTTGATGCGCAGCACGCACGCCTCCTCGCAGGGCGCCGGGCACACGCGCCCTGTGAACTCGGGGAAGTTGTTGGTCGAGTGCAGCGTCTCGATCGCGCGCTGCCAGTCCTGCTGATAAACGAGATCGTTGAAGTCGGGGATGATGTTGTTGACCGGGCAGCCGCTCATGCAGAACGGGATGCCGCAGTCCATGCAGCGCGCGCCCTGGGTCCCGGCGGCCTCGTCCGAGAGCCGCAGGTAGAACTCGTGGTAGTGCTTCCTGCGCGCCTCTTTCGGCTCGTGCTCCTCCTCGAGGCGCTCGTACTCGAGGAAGCCGGTGATCTTCCCCATCTACGCGGCTGCCTTCTTTTGCGCTGCCGCGAGCTCGCCCAGCGCGCGGCGGTATTCCTTCGGGAAGACCTTGATGAAGCGGCTCCGGCGCGCGGCCCAGTCGGCGAGGATGTCGGCGGCGCGCTTCGAATTCGTGTGCTTCGCGTGATTCCCGATCAGGCGCTTCACGATCGCTTCGTCGGCCTCGCCCAGGTGCCAGAGCTCGCGCCCGAGCTTCGCCTGCTGCTCGGAATCCGCGAGCAGCGGCTCGAGATCCACCATCGCCGGGTTGCAGCGCTTCGCGAAATCTCCGTTCAGGTCGTAGACGTAGGCGATCCCGCCCGACATGCCGGCTGCGAAGTTGCGGCCGGTCGGGCCGAGCACCACCACCGTGCCGCCGGTCATGTACTCGCAGCCGTGGTCGCCCAGGCCCTCGATCACCGCCTGCGCGCCGGAGTTGCGCACCGCGAAGCGCTCGCCCGCCACGCCGCGGAAATACGCCTCGCCCGCGATCGCGCCGTACAGCACCACGTTACCGGTGATGATGTTCTCGGTCGGCTCGCCGCGGAACTTGGGCGAGGGCTGGACCGAGATGCGCCCGCCCGAGAGGCCCTTGCCGCAGTAGTCGTTGGTGTCGCCGATCAGCTCGAGCGTGACGCCGCGCGCGAGGAACGCGCCGAAGCTCTGGCCAGCGGAGCCGGCGAGCCGGATATGGATCGTGTCGTCGGGCAGCCCGTCGTGGCCGTAGCGCTTCGCGATCTCGTGCGACAGCATCGTGCCGACCGTGCGGTTGATGTTGCGGATCGGGATCTCGATCCGGACGCGCTCGCCGCGCTCGAGCGCGGGCTTCGCCAGCTCGATGAGCCGATTGTCGAGCGCCTTCTCCAGCCCGTGGCTCTGCTCTTCACAGTGGAATCGCGCGACCTCGGCCGGCATCCGCGGCACGTAGAAGATCTTCGAGAAATCGAGCCCTTTCGCCTTCCAGTGCTCGATCCCTTTTCGCATATCGAGCAGGTCGCTGCGGCCGATCAGCTCGTTCACCGTTCTCGCGCCGAGGCGCGCCATCAGCTCGCGCACTTCCTCGGCGACGAAGAAGAAATAGCTCACCACGTGCTCGGGTTTGCCCTCGAACTTGCGGCGCAACACCGGGTCCTGCGTCGCGATCCCGACCGGGCAGGTGTTCAGGTGGCACTTCCGCATCATGATGCAGCCCTCGACCACCAGCGGCGCGGTGGCGAAGCCGAATTCGTCGGCGCCGAGGATCGCGCCGATCACCACGTCGCGCCCGGTCTTCATCTGGCCGTCGACCTGCACGGCGATGCGCCCGCGCAGGCGGTTGAGCACCAGCGTCTGCTGCGTCTCGGCCAGGCCCAGCTCCCAGGGCGTGCCGGCATGCTTGATCGAGCTCCAGGGCGAGGCGCCGGTGCCGCCGTCGTGGCCGGCGATGGTGACGTGGTCGGCCTTGCCCTTCGAGACGCCCGCCGCGATCGTCCCGACGCCCGTCTCGGAGACGAGCTTCACCGAGACCGCCGCAGCCGGGTTCGAGTTCTTCAGGTCGTGGATGAGCTGCGCCAGGTCCTCGATCGAGTAGATGTCGTGATGCGGCGGCGGGCTGATCAGCTCCACGCCGGGCGTCGCGTACCGGAGCTCGGCGATGTATTCGGACACTTTTCGCCCGGGCAGCTGCCCGCCCTCGCCGGGCTTCGCGCCTTGGGCGATCTTGATCTGCAGCACCTCGGCGCTCGCCAGGTACTCGGCCGTGACGCCGAAGCGCCCCGAGGCAACTTGCTTGATCCTCGACTTGAGCGAATCGCCTTCGCGCAGCGGCAGGTCGATCTCGACGCGGCGCTTGCCGAGACGCGATTGCAGTGTCTCGCCCGCCTTCACGGGCGCGTAGCGGCGCCAGTCCTCGCCGCCCTCGCCGGTGTTCGATTTCCCGCCGATGCGGTTCATGGCGACGGCGAGCGTGGTGTGCGCCTCGGTGGAGATCGAGCCGAGCGACATCGCTCCGGTCGAGAAGCGCTTCACGATCTCGGAGGCCGGCTCCACTTCCTCGATCGGCACCGGACTCACCTTGTCGAAGCGGAACTCGAACAGCCCGCGCAGCGTGACGTGGCGCTTCGACTGGTCGTTGATGATCTGCGCGTACTCCTTGTAGCTCGCGTACGAATTCGTCCTGGTCGAATGCTGCAGCTTCGCGATCGCGTCGGGGGTCCAGGCGTGCTCCTCGCCGCGCACGCGCCAGGCGTACTCGCCGCCCGCGTCGAGCATGTTCCTCAATACCGGGTCTTCCTCGTCGAACGCCGCGCGGTGGATGCGGATCGCCTCTTCGGCGACCTGGAAAACGTCGATGCCCTCGACGCTCGAAGTGGTGCCGGTGAAGTACTTTTCGACCAGCGATCTCGCCAGCCCCACCGCCTCGAAGATCTGCGAGCCGGTGTAGGACATGTAGGTCGAGATGCCCATCTTGGACATCACCTTCTTCAGGCCCTTGCCGATCGCCTTGACGTAGTTCTTGAGCGCCTTCGACGCCGCCTCGCGGTCGCCGGCCTTCATCCCGAGCACGGTCTCGAGCGCGAGGTACGGATGAACGGCCTCGGCGCCGTAGCCGCCGAGCAGCGCGAACTGGTGCACCTCGCGCGCGCCGCCGGTCTCGACCACCAGGCCGGTGCTCGTCCTCAGTCCCTTTCCGACCAGGTGCTGGTGGATGGCGGATAGCGCGAGCAGCGCCGGGATCGCCACCCGCTCGCGATCGACGAGCCGGTCGGACACGATGATGATCGAGGTGCCCGAGCGCACCGCGTCTTCGGCCTGCGCCGCGAGCGAGGCCAGGCGCGCCTCGACCGCCTCCTTTCCCCAGGAAACCGGGTAGGTGATGTCGAGCTCCATGCTCTTGAATTTGCCGCCGGTGTAGCGCTCGATGTGCCGGATCTTCTCCATCTCGTAGAAGTCGAGCACCGGCTGCGACACCTCGAGCCTGAGCGGCGGGTTCTGCTCGTCGATGCCGAGCAGATTGGGCTTGGGCCCGATGAAGGAGACGAGCGACATCACCAGCTCCTCGCGGATCGGGTCGATCGCCGGGTTGGTCACCTGCGCGAACAGCTGCTTGAAGTAGTGGTACAGCGTCTTGTTCTTGTTGGAGAGCACCGCGAGCGGCGAGTCGTTGCCCATCGAGCCGACCGGCTCCTGGCCCTCGGCCACCATCGGCTGCAGGATGAACTTGAGCTCTTCCTGCGTGTATCCGAACGCCTGCTGCCGGTCGAGCAGCGATACCGCGCTCTTGAGCGGCGGGGTCTTCTCGGTCTCCACCTCGTCGAGCTTGACGCGGATCCTCTCGATCCACTCGGCGTATGGCCTGGCCGAGGCGAGGGTCTCCTTCAACTCCTGGTCGTCGATGATGCGGCCTTTCTCGAGATCGACGAGAAACATCCTGCCGGGCTGCAGGCGCCACTTCTTGACGATCCTGTCCTCCGGCACCGGGAGGCAGCCGCATTCCGAGCCCATGATGACCAGGTCGTCCTCGGTGACCACGTAGCGCGAGGGGCGCAGCCCGTTGCGATCGAGCGTGGCGCCGATCAGCCGGCCGTCGGTGAAGGCGATCGAGGCGGGGCCGTCCCAGGGCTCCATCATTGCCGCGTGGTACTCGTAGAACGCGCGCCGCGCCGGATCCATCAGCGTGTGGTTCTCCCACGCCTCCGGGATCATCATCATCATCGCGTGCGCGAGCGGGTAGCCGCCCATCACGAGCAGCTCGAGCGCGTTGTCGAACGAGGCCGAGTCCGACTGGCCCTCGTAGATGAGCGGCCAGACCTTGTCGAGGCTCTCGCCCAGGATCGGCGAGGAAATCGCGCCCTGGCGCGCGCGGATCCAGTTTACGTTGCCGCGCAGCGTGTTGATCTCGCCATTGTGGCAGATGAGCCGGAAGGGGTGCGCGAGGTCCCACGACGGGAAGGTGTTGGTCGAGAAGCGCTGGTGCACGAGCGCGAGCGCCGACTCGACGCGCGGATCCTTCAGGTCGACGTAGTACTCGCCGACCTGGTAGGCGAGCAGCATTCCCTTGTAGCACACCGTGCGCGCCGACATGGTCGGCACGTAGAACTCCTTGCCGTGCTCGAGATCGAGCGAGCGGATGGCGTGGCCGGAGCTCTTCCTGATGATGTAGAGCTTGCGCTCGAGCGCGTCGGTAACGGTGATGCCGCGCCCGCGGCCGATGAACACCTGCCGGATCACCGGCTCGAGCTTTTTCGCCGGCTCGGCGAGATCGCTGTTGTCGGTCGGCACGTCGCGCCAGCCGAGCAGCAGCTGGCCCTCGTCCTTGATCGCGCGCTCGATTTCGTACTCGCAGGCGATGCGCGAAGCGGGATCGCGCGGCAGGAACACCATGCCGACGCCGTACTGGCCCGCGGGCGGAAGCTTCACGCCCTGCTTCGCCATCTCCTCGCGGAAAAACCGGTCCGGGACCTGGATCAGGCAGCCCGCGCCGTCGGAGAGCTTCGGATCCCAGCCCACCGCGCCGCGATGGGTGAGATTGCGCAATACCGTGAGGCCCTGCTCGACGATCGCGTGCGATTTCCTGCCCTTGATGTGCGCGACGAAGCCGACGCCGCAGGCGTCGCGTTCGAATGCGGGCTGGTACAGCCCTTGCGCATCAGGCGGGACATCGCGCGACATACTTAAGCCTATGATGTTGAAGCCTTTCCTCACATTTCGCCGCTATGCACAAAAGCCTGCGGCCCGACTGGCGAATATACCCGCCCGATTCCGGTGCTACAAGGGTTTGCGCTTGAACCGGGCGCTATCGCGACGCGCCGGCGCCCGGCGCACACGCTCCGAGCGCCTCGCGCACCAAGCGCTCATCGACGTCGGCACGCAGAGTCGCGCGCCCGATCGCCTCGAGCAGGACGAACCGCACTCGCCCGTGCGCCGCCTTCTTGTCCACTGCCATCAGCTCGAGGACGCGCTCCCCGGCAAGTGCCGGGCCGACAGTGGGAAGCCCCGCGCGCGCCAGGAGCTCGCGCACGCGCTGCGCATCGCTCGCCCCGATCAGCCCGGCGCGCACCGAGAGCTCGGCCGCCATGACCATGCCGGCCGCGATCGCCTCGCCGTGCAGCCACGTGCCGTAGCCCGTCGCGGTCTCGATCGCGTGCCCGAAGGTGTGGCCGAAGTTGAGCAGCGACCGCACGCCGGTTTCGCGCTCGTCGGCGGCCACGATCGCCGCCTTCAGCTCGCAGCAGCGGCGCACGGCGTGCGCGAGCGTATCGCGCTCGCGCGCGAGCAGCCGGCCGATGTTGGCCTCGAGCCAGACCACGAATTCGGCGTCGAGCGCAATGCCGTGCTTGATCACCTCGGCGAGCCCCGCCCGCAGTTCGCGCTCGGCCAGCGTGTCGAGGACCGCGATGTCCGAAATGACCGCGCGCGGCTGGTGGAAGGCGCCGATCATGTTCTTGCCGCGCGTGTGATTGATCGCGGTCTTGCCGCCGACGGCGGAGTCCACCTGCGCGAGCAGCGTGGTCGGCACCTGCACGAACGCCACGCCGCGCTGGTAGACCGCCGCGGCGAATCCCGCCAGGTCGCCGATCACGCCGCCGCCGAGCGCGACCATGAGCGTGTCGCGGCCGAGCCGCGCCGCGAGCAGCGCGTCGAACACGCGATCGAGCGTCTGCCAGGACTTCGCGCCCTCTCCGTCCTCGACCACGATCTCGGCGACGCGAGCCCCCGCCGACTCGAGGGCTCGCTTCACCCGCGCGAGGTAGAGCGGCGCCACCACCTCGTTGGTCACCACCGCGGCGCTCGCCGCCTCGAGGTACGGCGCGTACAGCGCGCTCGAGTCGAGGAGGCCGGCGCCGATGTGGATCGGGTAGGAACGCTCGCCCAGCGCGACCCGCAGAGTCTCCACCGCTCAGCCCGCAGCGAGCCGCGGCTCGAGCGCCTTCAGGCGTCCGAGCAACGCCTTGGCGAGCGCCTGCGCGCTCTGCGCACCGGTCTCCGCGACGATGTCGGCGATCGAGCGGTAAAGCGGATCGCGCTCGGCGTACAGCCCGCGCAGCCGCGCGAGCGGGTCCGGGGTCGCGAGCAGCGGCCGGTTCTTGTCGTAGCGCACGCGGCGGTACAGGTCCTCCGGCCGCGCGTGCAGGTACACGACCGTCCCGCGTGCGGCGAGCCGCCTGCGGTTCGCCTCGGCGAGCACCGCGCCGCCGCCGGTGGCGAGCACCACGCCGTCGCGCGCGGTGAGCTCGGCGATCGCCTGCGACTCGCGGCTGCGGAAACCGGTCTCGCCCTCGATCTCGAAGATCACCGGGACCGTCACGCCGCAGCGCCGCTCGATCTCCTGGTCCGAGTCGAGGAAATCGAGCTTGAGCCGCCGCGCGAGCAGCTTCCCCGCCGTGGTCTTGCCTGCGCCCATCATTCCCACGAGATAGATGTTGCCGCCGCCCTTCATCCCCGGATTGTAGAAAGAAAAACGGCCGGGAGGGCCCGGCCGTCGCAACGTATCGAAGAGAGCCGGCTCAGCGGACGGTCAAGCGCTCGTTCACGATGCGAGGCGTGATGAAGACGAGCAATTCCGTTTTCGTGGCGGTGGTGATGTTGTTCTTGAACAGGAACCCGATGTAGGGCAGGTCGCCGAAGAACGGTATCTTGGTGATGTCGGTGCGGTCATTCTGCTCGAAGATGCCGCCGATCACGACCGTTCCGCCGTTCTCCACCAGCACCTCGGTCTTGATGTGTTTGGTGCTGATCTGTACGCCGGCAGGCGTAAGCGCTCCCGGCGCATCCTTGTTCACGTCGAGAGTCATGATGATATTGCCGTCCGGAGTGATCTGCGGCTTGACCTTGAGCGCCAGATTGGCCTTCCTGAACGACACGCTGGTCGCGCCCGAAGAGGTCGCCTGCTGGTACGGGATCTCCGTGCCCTGCTCGATCAGCGCCTCCACCTGGTCGGCGGTGAGCACACGCGGGCTGGCGATGATCTTGCCTTTGCCGTCGGCCTCGGCCGCCGAGATCTCCAGGTTGAGGAACCGGGTCAGGGCGGCATTGAACAGGATGAATGAGAACTGCCCGGCGTTGAACGCGTTGAAGCCGGTCGCCGGCATGTTCACCGAGAGGCTGCCCGGGATGAGGCTCGCCGCGCCGCCCTGCGTGCCCCCGGTCGAGCCCGAGTCCACGTTGCCGAGCGATCCGCCGTAAGCGATGCGCGGGTTGTTGTTGGTGCCGGCGAGCCGGTGGCCGGCCGGAATGCCGACCTCGTTGTATCCCAGGCGCACCCCCAGGCTCTTGGAGAACGAATCGCTCGCCTCGACGATCCTGGCCTCGATCATCACCTGGCGCACCGGGATGTCGATCTTGGCGATGAGCTTGCGCACCTCCTCGAGCCGGCTCGGCGTGTCCTGCACGAACAGGGTGTTGGTGCGCGCGTCCACCACGGCGCTGCCGCGCTTCGACAGCATCCTCTGCGCGGGATCGGACAGCAGCTTCTGCACGTCGGCCGCCTTCTGGTAGTTCATCTGGAACGACTCGGTGCGCGTCTGCTCCAGGTCGCCGATCTGGTTCTGCGCCTCGAGGGCGAGCTTCTCGCGCGTGGCGAGCTCGTCGCGCGGCGCGATCCAGATGACGTTGCCGCTCCTGCGGCTGTCGAGGCCGCGCGTCTGCAGGATGATGTCGAGCGCCTGATCCCACGGCACGTCCTTCAGGCGCAGCGTGATGCTGCCCGACACGGTATCGCTGGTGATGATGTTCAGGTCGGTGAAATCCGCGATCACATTGAGCACCGCGCGCACTTCCACGTTCTGGAAGTTGAGCGAGAGCTTCTCGCCGGTATAGCGCCCGCGCTGCGCGACGCGCGTGGGGTCCGCCGTCACGGGCTTGACTTCGA
The DNA here is from genome assembly GCA_001770655.1 of Betaproteobacteria bacterium RIFCSPLOWO2_12_FULL_68_20. GTDB lineage: Bacteria > Pseudomonadota > Gammaproteobacteria > Burkholderiales > SG8-39 > 2-12-FULL-68-20. The sequence goes on along the minus strand of MERQ01000049.1, from coordinate 15,391 downwards.
CGACGAACTGGGTGTCGGACTGGTAGGCGTTATGCTCCCACTGGCCCCTCGGCTCGATCACCATGCGCACGCTCTCGCCTTGCTGGAACGCGCTCACTGTCTGCACCGGGGTCGCGAAATCGACCACGTCGAGCCGGCGGCGCAGGTTCGCGGGCAGCGAGGTCTTGAGGAAGTCGATCACGAGATTCTGGCCCTGCTGCCGGATGTCGATCCCGGTCGAGGTGTCCGAGAGATCGATGATCACGCGGCCCTCCCCCGCGGGGCCGCGCCGGAAGTCGATGTCCCGGATCGCGTGCGTGGCGTCCGCCCTGCCTTCGGCGAAGCGCGCGACCTGGCCGCCCGGCGCGGCCTGCGCGACCGCCGGAGTGCTCAGCGTGACCACCAGCGTGCGGCCCTCCAGGGTCGCCTCGTGCGCCACCGTACGGCGCAGGTTGAGCACGAGCCGCGAGCGGTCGGCGCCCTGCACCAGGTTCATGCTGCGCAACTCGCCCTGGCCGATATCCTGGCTGGTGCGCCCGAGCGCATTGACGGTGTTGGCGAAGTCGAACGCGATGCGCGCGGGACTCGCCACGGCGAAATTGGGAGGCACGCTCTTCAGCGGCTCCTTGGTGGTGATCCGCACCACCACGTTGCCCCCCTGCTGCACGACGTCGAATGCCTCGATGCTGTTCGCCTGGGCGAGCGCAAGACCTACGCCCGCCAGCCAAAGCGCGATCGCGTGCAAGACGGTCATGGTTTTCATCGTTTGGTCTCCTGCAGTTGCAGCGCGCTGGTTCGCTCCACCCACTCGCCGCCGCTGTCTTGTACCAGCTCCTTGAGAGCGATCTGGGACTCGTCGATGGTGGTGATGACGCCGAAGTTCTGTCCCAAGTAGTTGCCTCTTTTCACCCGGTAGAGGTTCGGTCCCGCCTTCACCAGGCCGAAGGTCTCCTTCTCCTGGCTGATGCTGCCGACCATCTGGATCGACTCGAGCGCGAAGGCCTCCAGCGGCTCCTTGGGCCGGTTCGGGTCGGGCGCGAGCTTGCTGGTCGAGCGCGCGGCGCCCGCCTGCGCGACTTCGATGCGTTCCGGCCGGAACGGGTCGACCAGGCCCTCGGCCGTGTACGGGACCGGCTCGTAGGGCCTCACCTGCGGCAAGGGATCGACCCGCCCGCGCAGGTCCTTGGTGAGCTGATCGAGCTCCTGCTTCAGCTCGCGTTGCTCCTCGCCGCCGCAGGCGCCGAGCAATGCCGCCGCGGCGAGCGCGAGCGCGGTCCGGCGCGTGATCGTCCCGCTCATTTCTTACCGCCCTTCTTCGCGGCCGCCTGGGACTTGCGTTGCGCCGCGACTTCCTCGTCGTCGAGGTAGCGGAACGTGCGCGCCGTCGCATCCATTGTCAGGTTGCCGTCCTTGCTGGCCCGCAGGGAAACGTCGTTCAGCGTCACGATGCGCGACAGCTGCCCGACGTCGCCCGCAAACGCGCCCATGTCGTGAAAGTTGCCGATCACTTTGACCGTGATCGGCAGCTCGGCATAGAACTCCCTCCTGATCTCCGACACGGCCGGCCTGAACAGCTCGAATAGAAGGCCACGGCCGAGACCGGCCTGATTGATGTCGACGAGCAAGGCGTCCATCTGAGACTTGTTCGGAAGCTGCCTGAGCAGCGCGCCGAACTGGGTGTCGATCTCGCGCAGCTGCTGGCGGTGCAGGTCGAGGTTGATCGCCTGCTTCTTCTTGCCGAGGTAGGCTTCCTTCAGCTTCTGCTCCTCTTGCGCCGCGCGCTCCAGCTCCTCGAGCTGCGACTGCGTGAGCGCAAAGAACCCTCCGACGGGTATCGCCACCAGGATCCCGAGCAGCACGACCAGCTTCGGAAGCGCGTGCCAGGTGCCGGGGTCCTGCCAGTTGGTGCGCTTGAATTCCTCGACAATCTGGTTGATGTTGATCGCCATGGCTCAGCCCTTCTTCGCCGCTGCGGGCTTGGCGGGGCCTTTCGCGGCGGCTTTTGCGCTGTCCTGCGCCGGCTGCTTCAGCGAGAAATTGAGGTTGAACTGCGAAACCCGCCTTTTCTCGACGCTCGTCGCCTGCACCTCCACCAGCACGGGATTCTGAATCCAGGGCGACGACTCGATGTTACGCATGAGCGTCGAGACGCGCGCGTTCGACTGCGCATAGCCCACAAGGTTGACCGAGCGGCCCTTCTGCACGACAGAATTCAGGTACACGCCCTCGGGCATCTGCCGCACCAGCTGATCGAGCAGATGCACCGTCTGCGCGCGGTCGCCCTGCAGCTCCTCGATCACCCGCTTGCGCGCAAGCAGCGCATTGATCTCGTCCTTGAGCTTCTGGATCTCGGCGATCTCCTTGTCGAGCTTGGCGTTCTCGTTCTTCATGAACTGGTTGCGCTGATTTTGCGAATCGATCAGGTTCCCGTAGTAGGTGTAGACCGCGCCCACGATCAGCGCGCCGAGCACCGCGGTCGCCCCGCCGAGCACGAAGAAATGCTGCCGCGCGCGCTTGCGCCGCTCTTCGCGGTGCGGCAGCAGGTTGATGTGGGTCGTCATGCCGGGTCGAACCTCCGCAGGGCAAGTCCGCAGGCGACGATCAGCGAAGGCGCGTCCGCCATCAGGCGCTTCAGCTGGATGCGCGGCGAGGTCTGCATCGCCGCGAACGGATTGGCGACGCTCGCCGGCACCTGGGTGCGCGTGTTGACCACCTCGTCGAGCCCGGCAATCACCGCCGAGCCTCCGGCGAGCAGGATGTGGTCGACGTTGTGATACTGGGTCGAGGTGAAGAAGAACTGCAGCGCGCGCTGCACCTCCATCGACAGGTTCTCCATGTACGGGCGCAGCACCTCGGACTCGAAGTCCTCGGGAAGCCCGCCCGAGCGCTTCGCGTTCTCGGCCTCTTCCGGGCTCATGCCGTAGCGGCTCACGATGTCCTGAGTGAGCTGGTTGCCGCCGAAAGCCTGCTCGCGCGTGTACACCGACTGGTCGTTCCTGAGCACGGTCACGTTCATCACGTTCGCGCCGACGTCGACCACGGCGATGTTCTGCTCCTTTCCGCCGCCCGGCAGCTGCCCGACCACGAGCGAGAGCGCGCTCTGCTGGGCGAAGGACTCGACGTCCATCACCAGCGCTTTCAGGCCGGCCGATTCGGCCACCGCGACCCGATCCTCGACTTTTTCCTTGCGCGTCGCCGCGATGAGCACTTCCTGCTCCTCGGGGTTGGAGGGGGCAGGCCCGACCACCTGGAAGTCGAGGTTCACTTCCTCCAGCGCGAAGGGAATGTACTGGTTCGCCTCGGTCTCGACCTGGATCTCGAGCTCCTCCTCGCGCAGCCCCGCCGCCACGATGATCTTCTTGGTGATCACTGCGCCGGTCGGCACCGCCATCGCGACATGCCTGGTGCGCGTCGCGAGCCGCTTGTGCGCGCGTTTCACCGACTCGGTCACGGCCTCGAGGTTGTTGATGTTGCCGTCGACCACCGCGTCGCGCGGCAGCGGCTCGATCGCATAGCGCTCGACGCGGTGCGCGCCCCGACCGGCGTCCACGATCTCCAGCATCTTCACCGAGGACGAGCTGATGTCCAGCCCGAACAACGGCGGTGCCTTGGGCTTGAAAATATCGAGTTGCATCGTTATTTTCCTTTGCGTATCGCCGCCTTAGGCGCGATACGTAGAAAGGGGTTGAGATCCTAGCAACAACCCCCCCGGGTGTCTAGTGAATCCTCCACAGAAGGGCTAGGGGTATCATGCTACGGGTCCCAGCGCATGTGCAATAGCCGCCCGACCGGGGTCCAAATCCCTTGATGTGGCTTCGCTTTCTCACCTTCCCGCTTGCCCTGCTGGCGGGCCTGGCGGCGGCGGCCGCCTGCGTTGCCGGCCTGGTTGTCGCGATCGCCTATCCCAACCTTCCCTCGCTCGATGCGATCACTGACTATCAGCCCAAGATTCCGCTGCGGGTCTACACGATCGAGGGGGCCCTGATCGGCGAGTTCGGGGAGGAGCGGCGCTCGATCATCGCGATCCGGGAGGTGCCGGCGCAACTGAAGAACGCGATCGTCGCCGCCGAGGACGAGCGCTTCTACCAGCATGCGGGCGTCGACTACGTCGGCATTCTGCGCGCGGCGTACGCGAACCTGGTCGCCGGCGGCCGGCGCCAGGGGGCGAGCACGATCACGATGCAGGTCGCGCGCAACTTTTTCCTCTCCACTGAGAAGACCCTCACGCGCAAGCTCTACGAGGCGCTGCTCGCGTTCGAAATCGAGCGCAAGCTCACCAAGGACCAGATCCTGGAGCTATACGTCAACCAGATCTACCTCGGTCAGCGCGCCTACGGCTTTGTTGCGGCCGCGCAGGTCTATTTCGGCAAGGGACTCGATCGGCTGACGCTGGCCGAGATGGCCATGCTCGCCGGCCTGCCGAAAGCCCCTTCGACCTACAACCCTGTTGCGAATCCGCAACGCGCCCGGGACCGCCAGCATTACGTGCTGCGGCGCATGAAGGAGCTGGGCCACATTACTGCAGTGCAATATGACGAAACGATCAAGCTGCCGCTGCAGCCCCGCCGCGAGACCAGCGAATACGGGGTGCACGGCGAGCACGTCGCGGAGATGGTCAGGCAGGCGATCTACGAGCGTTTTCCCGAGGAGGTTTACACGCGCGGCTTTCGCGTCTACACCACCATCCGCAAGGCCGACCAGGAGGCGGCCTACGCGGCGCTGCGCAAGGGCGTGCTCGAGTACGACCGCCGCCACGGCTATCGCGGCCCCGAGGGCTTCGTTGAGCTGCCGGAAAGAGCGGCCGCGGAAGACTACGAGGAGGCGCTCGCCGAGTATCCCGACAGCGACGACCTGCTCGCCGCGGTGGTGCTCGCTGCCGACGAGACGCGGCTGAGCGCCGCTCTGCGCGGGGGCGAGACGCTCACCGTCTCGGGCGAAGCGCTTCGCTTCGCCGCTCGCGCGCTCGATCGCAAGGCCGCGCCCGCGCGCCGCATCCGCCGCGGGTCGATCGTGCGAGTGCAGCGCGAGCCCGGCGGCAAGACCTGGCAGATCGGGCAGCTGCCCGAGGTCGAGGCCGCCTTCGTCGCCATCGACCCGCAGGACGGCGCGGTGCGCTCGCTCGTGGGCGGGTTCGATTTCGGCCGCCACAAGTTCAACCACGCGACGCAGGCCTGGCGGCAGCCCGGCTCGTCATTCAAGCCGTTCATCTATTCCGCCTCCCTCGAGAAGGGCTTCACCCCGGCGACGGTGTTGCCCGACGAGCCGATCGTGCTCGAGGCCGAGGTCACCGGCAGCCAGCGCTGGGAGCCGAAGAACTACGATGGAAAGTTCGAGGGGCCGATGCGCCTGCGCACGGCGCTCGCGAAGTCGAAGAACATGGTCTCGATCCGCATTCTCGACGCGATCGGTCCCAGGTACGCGCAGGATTACGTCTCGCGCTTCGGCTTCGACGCCGATAAGCATCCGCCGTATCTCACCATGGCGCTCGGTGCCGGCTCGGTGACGGCGTGGCAGATGGCACGCGCGTTCTCGGTGTTCGCCAACGGCGGCTATCTGGTCCAGCCCTACTTCATCGCGAAGATCGTCGACGACCGCGGCAACCCGCTCGCGACCGCCAACCCGCAGCGCGCCGGCGACGCCTCGCTGCGGGTGATCGACGCGAGGAACGCCTTCATCATGGACAGCATGATGCAGGACGTGACGCGCTACGGCACCGCGGCGCGCGTGGCGCGCCTCGGACGCAGCGACCTCGCGGGCAAGACCGGCACCACGAATGAGTTCGTCGATGCGTGGTTCGCGGGCTACCAGCCGACGCTGGTCGGCATCGCCTGGGTGGGCTTTGACCAGCCGAAAAGCCTCGGGCGCAACCAGACCGGCGGCGCGGTGGCGCTGCCGATCTGGATCGACTACATGGAGAAAGTGTTGAAGGGCGTTCCGGAGATGCCGCGCACCGTGCCCGCCGGGGTCGTATCGGTGCCGACCGTCCTGGATCCCGCCGCGCCCGGCGAGGCGAAGACCATTCCCGAATTCTTCTACCGCGAGTCGGTCCCGCCGCCCGCCACGCCCGAACCCGCGTTCCCGCCAGGCGGCTAGCCTGCGGCGAGCAGAACCGGCTGCCCGCTCTGGGCCGATACGAGCTTCGAGAGCGCGGCGAACAGCTCGGCGCCGTCGCGCGTGTCGCGCCAGGCCGCGCCGTCCCAGCGGAAGTGGAAGCCGCCGGAGCGCGCCGCGACCCAGATTTCGCGCGCCGCGCCGTGCCGGTTGATCACCATCTTCGAGCCGTCGCCGAACTCGAGTTCGAGCACCCCTCCAGCCTTCGCCTCGATGTCTGCGTCGACGCCGCTCGCCTCGAGAGCGCGTTCGAGGCGCTCCAGCGTTCGATCGGCGAGTGCCGCGAATTCGCTTTCGCCCAGCATCTGCGTCATTGGCGCGTAAGTCCGCGTGCTAACATCATAATTCTAGCTTTCTCGCGTCCATGCGTACCCTCCTTCTCGGCACCGCGCTCGCGCTCGCCGTCGCCGGCTGCGGGCAGCGGGGCGGGCTCTACCTGCGCGACAAGCCGCCGCCCGGAGTGAAGCCGCCGAAGGCCGAACCGTACCAGCCGGTTCCGTACCCCGCGGATGCGGGCGACGATTCGCCCGACAAGAAGAAGTAGGAACGCATGGCCTTCGCCTATCGCGGCGGCGTGCTGTGCGCCGAGCAGGTGTCGCTCGACGAGATCGCGCGCCGCTTCGGCACGCCGTGCTATGTGTATTCGCGCGCGCTGATCGAGTCCGCTTACGGCGGGTTCGCGCGCGCCCTGCGGCGGCGTGATGCGCTGGTCTGCTACTCGGTCAAGGCCAATTCGAATCTGGCCGTGCTCGCGCTGATGGCCCGCCTGGGTGCGGGTTTCGACATCGTCTCGGGAGGCGAGCTCGCGCGGGTGCTCGCGGCGGGCGCGGATCCGGCCAAGATCCTGTTCTCGGGCGTCGGCAAGAGCGCGGCCGAGATCGAGCAGGCGCTGCGCGCCGGCGTGCGCTGTCTGAACCTCGAGTCCGAAGCGGAGCTCGCGCGCGTGGACTCGGTCGCGGCCCGTCTCGGCAGCCGCGCGCCCATCGCATTCAGGGTCAATCCCGACATCGATGCGAAGACCCATGCTTATATCTCGACCGGAATGCGCCACGACAAGTTCGGCGTGCCGTACGGGGAGTCTGAGCGTCTCTACCGCGAGGCGTCGCGATCGCCTCATGTGCAGATCGTGGGCATCGGCTGCCATATCGGATCGCAGATGCTGCAGCCGGCGCCGCTCGCCGCCGCCGTCGCACGCCTGGCTTCGCTCGCCGCGCGGCTCGAGCGCGCGGGCATCGCGCTGCGCCACATCGACGTCGGCGGGGGGCTCGGCATCCGTTACCGCAACGAGCGCGTGGCGCCGGTCGGCCGATTCGTCGCGAGCTGCCTGAAGGCGCTGCGGGGGAGAAAGGAAACGCTGATCCTGGATCCCGGCCGCGCGCTCGTCGGCAACGCCGGCGTGCTGCTCACGCGCGTCGAGTACGTGAAGCGCAACGGCGCGCGGCGCTTCCTGGTGGTCGACGCGGCGATGAACGACCTGTTGCGGCCGGCGCTTTACGGGGCGTGGCACGACGTGGTGCCGGTGAGGAAGAATCGCGGCAGGCGGGCTGTTTACGACGTGGTCGGGCCGGTGTGCGAGTCTGCGGATTTCCTCGCCCGGGGGCGCAGGCTCGCCGCGCGCGAAGGCGATCTTCTCGCGGTACGCTCCGCCGGAGCGTATGCGATGGCGATGAGCTCGAACTACAACTCGCGGCCGCGCGCCGCCGAAGTGATGGTGGACGGGGACAAGGCCCAACTGGTGCGAAGCCGCGAAACCGTCGAGCAGCTGTTCGCCCTGGAGCGAATTCCGTGAGCCGGAGGATCGGACGCGCGTTGATCGCGGGCGCGGTGCTGGTGGCGCTCGCCGCCGGCGGCATCGCTGCCTACTTCGCTGCCGACAGCCGCGCGAGGGACGGCAAGGCGGGCGCCAAAAAGGGTCCGCCCGCGGTCTCGGTCACGGTGACGCCGGTCGCCCAGGAGACCGTTCCGGTGCGCCTCGCCGCGATCGGCAACGTCGAGCCGTATTCCACCGTCGCGCTGCGCGCGCGCGTCGACGGCCAGATCGTCGAGGTGAAGTTCCGCGAAGGCGAGCCGGTTGGAAAGGGCGACGTGCTGTTCCGCATCGATCCGCGCCCGTACGAGGCGGCGCTGCGCCAGGCGGAGGCGAATGCGCTGCGCGACGCGGCGGCGCGCGACCAGGCGCAGTCGCAGGCACGCCGCTACGAGGAGCTGCTGCAGAAGAACTTCGTCTCGAAGGAGGCCTACGCGCAGATCCGCACCAACGCGCAGACCGCGGAGGCGGTAGCCAAGGCGAGCCAGGCGGCGCTCGATAATTCGCGCCTCAGCCTCGAATACGCGACGATCCGCTCGCCGCTCGACGGCTACGTCGGAAAAGTGCTGCTGCAGGCCGGGAATCTGGTGCGCGCGAACGATGCCAACCCGCTGGTGGTGATCAACCAGGTGCGGCCGATCTACGTGAATTTCGCCGTGCCCGAGCAGAACCTGCCCGAGGTGCGCAAGTACATGGCGACCGGGCCGCTCGCCGCCGAGGTCGTGCCGCCCGACTCCCAAGGCGCCCGGGCCGAGGGGCGGCTCGTATTTGTCGACAACGCGGTCGACCCGAGCACCGGCACGATCCGCCTGCGCGCGCAGTTTCCGAACGAGGATGCCGCGCTCTGGCCCGGGCAGTTCGTGAACGTGAGCCTGCGTCTGTACGAGCAGAAAGAGGCGCTGCTCGTGCCCGCGCAGGCGGTGCAGACCGGGCCCGAGGGGCAATATGTCTACGTGATCGGCGAGGACATGCTCGCGGAGGTGCGCAGGATCAGGGTCGAGCGCACCGACGGCGAGCGCGCGGTGGTGGCGAGCGGCCTCGCCAGGGGCGAGCGCGTGGTGACGCGCGGCCAGCTTCGCCTCGGGCCGAAGACCCGCGTGCAGATCGCCAAGCCGGCGGCGGCCGCGTCGTGAATATCTGCGAAATTTTCATCAGGAGGCCCGTCATGACGATGCTGGTCATGGCGGGCATCCTGATCTTCGGGATCGCCGCCTACCGGCTGCTCCCGGTCTCGACGCTGCCCAACGTCGACTTCCCCACCATCCAGGTCACCGCGGATCTCCCCGGCGCGAGCCCCGAGACCATGGCCTCGGCGGTCGCCACGGTGCTCGAGCGGCGCTTCTCCACCATCTCCGGCATCGACGAGATGACTTCGGTGAGCGGCCAGGGCGTGACGCGCATCACCATCCAGTTCGCGCTCGATCGGGACATCGACGCCGCCGCGCAGGACGTGAGCTCCGCGATCGCCACGGCGGCGCGGCAGCTGCCGTCGACGATGCCCTCGCCGCCCTCGTTCCGCAAGGTGAACCCGGCCGACTTTCCGGTCTATTACTTGGCGCTCACCTCCGACACGCTGCCGCTGTCCACGGTGAACGAGTACGCCGAGACCTACCTCGCGCAGAGGATCTCCACGATCAGCGGCGTCGCGCAGGTGCAGGTGTTCGGCCAGCAGAAGTACGCGGTGCGCGTGCAGGTCGACCCGAACGCGCTCGCGGCGCGCGGCGTCGGCATCAACGAGGTCGAGCAGGCGGTCGCGCAGGCGAACGTGAATCTTCCGACCGGGACGCTGTACGGCAAGGACCGCATCTTCGCCGTGCAGGCGACAGGCCAGCTGCACAACGCCGAGGCGTTCCGCCCGATCATCGTCACCTATCGCGGCGGCGCGCCGGTGCGGCTGAAGGAGCTGGGGCGCGTCATCGACGGGGTGGAAAACGACAAGGTCGCCGCGTGGTTCAAGGACAAGCGCGGCATCGTGCTCGCGATCTTCCGCCAGCCCGGCACCAACACCGTCGAGGTCGTGGACCGGATCAAGGAGCTGCTGCCCACTTTCCGCGCCGAGGTGCCGCCGGCGGTCTCGATCGAGGTGCTGTTCGACCGCTCGGTGACCATCCGCTCCTCGGTCGAGGAGGTCGAGCGCACTCTCTACGTCGCGCTCGTGCTGGTGGTGCTGGTGATCTTCCTTTTCCTGCGCAACATCCCGGCGACCATCATTCCCTCGGTCGCGCTGCCGATGTCGATCATCGGCACTTTTTCGGTGATGTACCTGTTCGGCTACAGCCTGGACAACATCTCGCTGATGGCGCTGACGCTGTGCGTCGGCTTCGTGGTCGACGATGCGATCGTGATGCTGGAGAACATCACGCGCCACCTCGAGCAGGGCAAGAGCGTGATGCAGGCGACGCTCGACGGCTCGAAGGAGATCGTGTTCACGATCATCTCCATGACGCTGTCGCTCGCCGCGGTGTTCATCCCGGTGCTGTTCATGCCCGGGATTCTGGGGCGCCTGTTGAACGAGTTCGCGGTGACGATCATCGCCGCGGTGCTGATCTCGGGGTTCGTCTCGCTCACCCTCACCCCGATGATGGCGAGCCGCATCCTCAAGGAGCGGCGCGCGGACGAGCGCCACGGGCGCCTGTTCTGGGCGTTCGAGCGCGGCTTCGACGCCTGGAAGCACCTCTACGACGTGACGCTGCGCTGGACGCTCAGGCACAGGCGCACGGTGATGGTCGCGTTCCTCGCCATCTGCGTCGCCACCGGGGTCCTCTTCGCGCGCGCGCCGAAGGGCTTCCTGCCGAGCGAGGACTCCGGGCAACTGTTCGTATTCGTCGAGGGGCCGCAGGACATTTCCTTCGAGGCGATGGCGAACCTGCAGCGCCAGGTCGCCGATATCGTGCGCAAGGACCCGAACGTCGAGGCGGTGATGTCGTTCATCGGCGCGACCGGCTTCTCGCCCTCGCTCAACCGCGGGCGCATGACCATCACGCTGAAGCCCTTCCGCGAGCGCAAGCCCGCCGACCAGGTCGTTCGCGAGCTGCGGCCCAGGCTGCAGAACGTCCTCGGCGCGAAGGTGTTCCTGCAGAACGTCCCCGCGATCCGCATCGGCGGGCAGCTCACGCAGAGCCCCTACCAGTACGTGACGCGCAGCGCGAGCGCGGACGAGCTCTACCAGTGGGCGCCGCTCATCGAGCAGAGGCTGCGCTCGCTTCCCGGTCTCGTGGACGTCTCGAGCGACCTGCAGATCACGCGCCCCGAGGTCACCGTCGAGATCGAGCGCGAGAAGGCTTCCGCCATGGGCGTCTCCGCGCAGCAGATCGAGATGGCGCTCAGCAACGCCTACGGCTCGCGCCAGGTGTCGACCATCTACACCTCGACCAACCAGCACTCGGTCATCCTCGAGCTCGCACCGCGCTTCCAGACCGATCCCTCGGTGATGCCGATGCTCTACGTGCGCTCGTCGACCGGCGCGCTGGTGCCGCTCAATGCCGTGGCGAAGCTCAACTACGGGGTGGGTCCGCTGCAGGTGACGCACCTCGGGCAGCTCACCTCGGTCGCCTTCTCCTTCGACCTGCGCCCGGGCGTGGCGCTCTCGGAGGCGGTCGCGCAGGTCGAGCGCGGCATGGGCGAGCTCCAGGTGCCCGCGACGCTTTCGGGCACCTTCTCCGGCACCGCGCAGGCCTATCGGAGCTCGCTCCAGGGCATGGGAATCCTGATCGTGCTCTCGATCGTGGTGATCTACCTCGTGCTCGGCATCCTCTACGAGAGCTTCATTCATCCGCTCACCATTCTCTCCGGTCTGCCGACCGCGGCGCTCGGGGCGCTGGTCACGCTGATGGCCTTCGGCGTCGAGCTCAACATGTACGCCTTCGTCGGCATCATCATGCTGATCGGCATCGTGAAGAAGAACGCCATCATGATGATCGACTTCGCCATCGAGGCGCAGCGAAAGGACGGCAAGCCGCCCGAGGAGGCGATCTACCAGGCGGGCCTGATCCGCTTCCGGCCGATCATGATGACCACCTTCGCCGCGCTGATGGGGAGCCTGCCGATCGCCGTCGGCTTCGGCGCCGGCGGCGGCGCGCGCCAGCCGCTCGGCCTCGCGGTGGTCGGCGGTCTGGTACTCTCGCAGCTGCTCACCCTCTACATCACGCCCGTGATCTACCTCTACTTCGAGCAGCTGCAGCAGTGGCTGCAGCGCCGGCGCGAAAAGGCGCCGGCCCCGCGGCATGCCCATTAGCCCGGAGTCGCGCAACCTGGCGGTGTTCTGCGACTTCGAGAACATCGCGATCGGCGTGCGCGACGCGAAATACGCCAAGTTCGACATCGAGCGCGTGCTCGAGCGGCTGCTATTGAAGGGCTCGATCGTGGTGAAGAAGGCCTACTGCGACTGGGACCGCTACAAGGAGTTCAAGCCGACCATGCACGGCGCGTCGTTCGAGCTGATCGAGGTGCCGCACCTGCGCCAGTCGGGCAAGAACTCGGCCGACATCCGCATGGTGGTCGATGCGCTCGACCTTTGCTACACCAAGGCGCACGTCGATACCTACGTCATCCTCTCGGGCGACTCGGATTTCTCGCCGCTGGTGTCGAAGCTGCGCGAGAACGCGAAGACCGTGATCGGGGTGGGGGTGAAGAACTCGTCCTCGGACCTCCTGATCGCCAACTGCGACGAGTTCATCTACTACGACGACCTGGTGCGCGAGGACGAGCAGAAGCGCCGCGCGGCGAAGCACAGGAAGGAAACGCGCCCCGCCGGCACCGAGAAGCAGCAGGAAGCGTTCGAATTGATGCTCGAGACCCTGAACGCGCTCATCACAGAGCGCGGCGAGGGCGAGAAGATCTGGGGCTCGATGGTCAAGCAGGCGCTCAAGCGGCGCAAACCGGGATTCAACGAGTCCTACTACGGCTACCGTGCCTTCTCCGACCTCCTCGAGGAAGCCGAGAAAAAGGGCCTCATCAAGCTCGAGCCGGACGAAAAGTCGGGCGGGTACATCATCCGGCCGGCGTAGTCCTGGGAGGGGCGGATGCCTACCGTTCTCCGGGTCGGTCCCTACCGGTTCTTCTTCTACGCCAGCGACCGCGACGAGCCGCCCCACATCCACGTCGAACGCGACGATAATGTCGCCAAGTTCTGGCTGGATCCGGTTCGCTTGCAGAGCAGCGGCGGTTTCTCGAGGATCGAGATCCGTAGAATCGCGGCTCACGTGACCGACCACCAGATCGAGCTGCTGGAGGCTTGGAATGGGTATTTCCGCGATTGAGATCGAGATGCCGCTCGCGCAATCGGTGAGAATCACCGAGGACACTCTGCGCGTCGAGCTTTCGGACGGACGCGCGATCTCGGCGCCGCTCGCGTGGTACCCGCGGCTGCTTCACGCCACGCCGGCCGAACGAAACGGCTGGCGGCTCATCGCTCGCGGACGGGGAATCCATTGGGAGTCGATCGACGAGGACATCAGCGTGGAGGGCCTGCTGGCGGGGCGGCCGTCCGGCGAGAGCCAGTCTTCGTTCAAGAAGTGGCTGATTTCCCGGTCGTCGCGCCCGGCGCGTTCCAATAGGGTGCACCGCAAGCGGCGGGCTTGAAGCGGACAAAGCGTAGGGCCCCGCGCCGCTCACGCGGCGCATCAGCTCTGCTTGGTTCGGGCGCGCACGCGCCGGCGAAGCTCCTCGCGATCAACCAGCTCCGCAGTACCGGAGTCGATTTCCGCGAGCCTGCGCAGAATCTCAGCTTCCCATGCCGACTCCGCATCCGCGTCCACCGGACCCTCGAGGCTCGTCACCAGATCGCGAGCGAGTTCCGCGCGCTCGGCCTCTGGAAGGCTGAGGGCCTCGGAGCGGACCTTTTCGAGAGTCGTGCCGGCCATGTGCTTTTCCTCGGCAAGAGCTTGAGCGATGGTACGCAGGATAGCAACGTCGCGGCGGATTCGGGCCTCCGCACTGTTCGCACCGCCCAGCGCGGCGGAGCTCGCTCGGGCGGCAGGAAAGGGGATCGAGGATGTCATCGCGCCTCGCCTGCGCGTGCTCTTCGTCGGCATCAATCCAGGGCTATATTCGGGTGCGACCAGCTGGCATTTCGCTCGGCCGGGAAACCGATTTTGGCCGGCGCTGCACCGGGCCGGCTTCACGCCGCGGCTGCTGCATCCCTCCGAGCAGCGCGAGCTTCTCGAGTACGGTTTCGGCGTCACCAACCTGGTGAACCGCGCCACCGCGACCGCGGACCAGCTCGATCCTTCCGAATTCGTCGCCGGCCGCACGCGGCTCGAAGCCAAGCTCCGGCGCTACCGGCCGGGCATCGTCGCTTTTCTAGGGCTCGGCGCATATCGCCACGCGTTTGCTCTGCCTGACGCGAGGATCGGGCGGCAGGCTGACACTTTCGTCGGTGCCAGAGTCTGGGTGCTGCCGAACCCGAGCGGGCTGAATGCCAACTACCAGCTCGACGCGCTGGTGAAGCTGTTCGGTGCGGTGCTGAGGACGAGCGGATAGGTGGAATTGCTTTGGGATGTTGCGGGGCGTAACTTATTGACGGCTGGGAAAAATGACGACAGTCGTAACAGAATAGTCGGTTTGCAAACCAACCACAGATGTCAACTAATAAGTCAACCAATTCACGTTGGGCCTCAACACGAGCAGCGCCAATCGCTGTCCGTGGTATTCAATAAAGGAGATTCCGATGGCCAAATCCGGTCAATCATTCCAAGAATTTGAGCGGGCTGGTTGGGAAGATTCTGGCGTCGTCACCAAATACCATGAGCACCTATCCGACGTAACGACACAATCGGTCGAAGCGCTGCTCGATGCTGCGGGCGTCCGCAATGGATCGCGCGTATTGGACGTCGCAACGGGCGCGGGCTACATTGCCGGGGCCGCTGCGCAGCGTGGGGCTGATGCAATTGGGATCGATTTTTCAGCGGCACAGGTTCGAATGGCGCGCGAAAGATACCCCACCGTCCGGTTCGAGCAGGCTGATGCGGAAGCGCTTCCGTTCGATTCCGATACCTTCGACGCAGTCGTCAACGGGTTTGGTATGTGCCATCTTCCCAATCCTGAGGTCGCGTTCCGTGAGGCGTTCCGGATGCTGAAGCGTGGCGGTCGAGTGGCGTTTACCGTATGGGACACGCCCGAACGCGCGGTGGCTTTTGGGGCCGTATACGCAGCCGTTCGCGCCCACGGTTCGATGGATGTCGGCCTTCCCGCCGGTCCGAATTTCTTTCTGTTCAGCGATCCTGAGCAGAGCAGAAAGGCCCTGCTGAACGCGGGCTTTGTCTCGCCGTCCTGTTGTCAGGTGCCACAGACGTGGCGCGTACCCGATCCAGACAAGATCTTCGAGGTGATCACTGAGGGAAGTGTGCGCGCTGCCGCAACGCTTCGCGCACAAAGCCCCTCTGCCAGACAGGCGATCAAAGCAGCATTGCGAGATACCTTCACCGTTTACAGATCTGGCGACTCCTTCGCCGTGCCGGCGCCCGCGGTACTCGCCACTGCGGTCAAGCCATGACA
>MERQ01000048.1 GCA_001770655.1 Betaproteobacteria bacterium RIFCSPLOWO2_12_FULL_68_20 | reverse complement strand
TCGAATCGCACGATGTCGTCCTCGCCGAGGTAGGCGCCCGACTGGACCTCGATGATCTCGAGCGGGAGCCTGCCGGGGTTCTCCAGCCGGTGCCGCGTGCCGAGCGGGATGTAGGTCGACTGGTTCTCGGTGAGCAGGAATCGCTCGTCGCCGCGCGTCACGCGCGCGGTGCCCTTCACCACGATCCAGTGCTCGGCGCGGTGGTGGTGCATCTGCAGCGAGAGCGAAGCCCCCGGCTCGACCACGATGCGCTTCACCTGGAATCGCTCGCCGGTTTCGATCGAGTCGTAGCTTCCCCAGGGCCGGTGCACCTTGCGGTGCGCAAGGCATTCGGCCCGCCCGGCCTGCCTCAGGCTCTTCACCAGGGCGCCGACCTGCTGCGCCTTGTCCTTGCGCGCCACCATCACGGCGTCGGGCGTCTCGACCACCACCACGTCCTCGAGGCCCACGCAGGCGAGCAGGCGATGCTGCGCGATGAGCAGCGCGTTCCTCGTGTCGGCGGCGTGCACGTCGCCGTGGATCACGTTGCCCTCGCCGTTCTTCTCCTCCAGGCTCCACAGCGCGTCCCAGGCGCCGACGTCCGACCAGCCGGCCTCCAGGCGCACCACCACCGCCTCGGGCGAGTGGCCGGCGGCAGCGCCCGGTGCGATGCGCTCCATCACCGCGTAGTCGATCGAATCCGCCGGGCACGCGCCGAACGCCGCCCGATCGATGCGGTAGAAGCCCTGGTCCTTCCCGCCCCGGCGGTACGCGGCCTCGCAGGCCGCGAGGATGTCGCCGCGCAGATGCCCGATGCACTCGATCCACACCGAGGCGCGCATTGCGAAGATGCCGCTGTTCCACAGATACCTTCCCGAGGCGAGATACTCGAGCGCCGTGCGGGCGTCCGGCTTCTCGACGAAGGACTCCACGTAGCGCGCCTCGCCGTCCCCGGCCCCCTGGACCGCTGCGCCTGCGAGGATGTAGCCGTACCCGGTCTCGGGCGCAGACGGCGGCACGCCGAAGGTCACGACGCAGCCCTCGGCGGCGAGCGCCGCGCCGCGCGCCACGGCGCGCCGGAACGCCTCCGGCTGCGCGATGACGTGGTCCGAGGGCATGGCGAGCAGCACCGGATCGTCGGCGGTCACCGCGTGCACCGCCGCGAGCGTGAGCGCGGGGGCGGTGCCGCGCCCCTTGGGCTCGAGCAGGATGGTGCGCACCTGCGCGTCGCGCAGCTGCCGCGCCACCAGGAAGCGGTGGTCCTCGTTGCACACCACGAGCGGCCCGGCAGTCTCGTCCCCGCCGCCGAGCCGGTCGCAGCGCAGGACCGTGTCCTGCAGCAGCGTGCGCTCGCCGTTCAGCGCGAGCAGCTGCTTCGGATACTGCTCGCGCGACAGCGGCCAGAGCCGGGTGCCCGAGCCGCCGCACAGGATGACCGGCTGGATGTGCGCCGGCATCACCGTCTCGACCGTTCCCCGAGCACCTGCCCGGCGAGGTAGGCGGCGAACAGCGCGTTCGTCACCAGGTAGCGGCGCCACAGCCGGCGCGGCTCGCGGGCGAGCCGGTACAGCCACTCCAGGCCGGCGCGCCGCATCCACGGCGGCGCGCGCCGCACCACGCCGGCGTGGAAGTCGAAGGCGGCGCCCACGCCGATCAGGACCGCCGCGATCCGGCCGCGGTGCGCCGCGAGCCACAGCTCCTGCTTCGGGCAGCCGAGCGCGACGAACACGATGCGCGCGCCGGAGCGCGCGATCCGGCCGACTACGGCCTCGTCCTCCCGGGGCTCGAGCGGTCGGAACGGCGGCGCGAAGCTGCCGGCGACACGCAGCCGCGGGAACACCCGCGCGAAGCGCGAGCGCAGCCGCTCGAGCGTCTCGTCGCGGCAGCCGTAGAGGAATATGGGCAGCCCGTCGCTCTCGGCGCGCGCGCACAGCCGCCACATCAGGTCGGGTCCCGAGACGCGCGGCTGGCCGCGGTGCCCGAGGCGGCGCAGCCGCCAGGCGATCGGCGCGCCGTCGGCGGTGCACAGATCCGCCTCCTCCAGCGCCGCGGCGAACGACGGATCGCGCCTCGCGGTCACCACCGAGTGCACGTTGCAGGCGCACACGGTGCGCGACTCCGCGGCGGCGGCCCAGGCGGCGATGCGCTCGACGCAGATCTCCAGGTCGAGCGCGTCGATCGGGGTGCCGAGCACGCGCTCTCTCATGCGCCGGCCTCCTCCCCTCCTCCTTGAGGAGGGGTGGCGCGAAGCGCCGGGGTGGTGAACTTCAGGCCGCACGCGGCGATCGCGTCGCCGTAGATGCCGACGAGCTGCCGGTAATTGCGCTCGGGGGTGAAGCGCGCCTCGTAGTCGGCTCGCGCGCGCTCGCCCATGCCGCGCATCTTGTCCGGGTACGCCTCGGCCCACGCGAGCGAGCGCGCGAGCGCCTGCGGCGAGCCGGGCTCGAACAGCAGGCCGTTGCGCCCGTGCTCGACGAGCTCCGCCAGCGCGCCGATGCGGCTCGCGATGACCGGCAGGCCGCTGGCGAACGCCTCGACCAGCGTCCTCGGGAACGCCTCGTACCAGATGCTCGGCATGACGAGGTAGGCGGCGCAGCGCATGCGCTCGTATACCTCGCGCTGCGGCAACCAGCCGAGCACGCGCGCCCCCAGCGCCTCACGTGCAGGCCCGTCGCCGATCGCCTCGAGCCGCACGCCGGGGGCGAGATCGAGCGCTGCGCGCAGTACGCCGACGCCCTTCTCGTCCGAGAGCCTGCCGACATAGAGCGCGCCGCGGCGCTCGGCGCCGTCCGGGGGCGCGTCGACCTCGGCGAAATTCGGCTTCACCGCGATCTTCGAGGCGGGCAGCCCGCCGGCGACGAACTTGTCCCGCGAGAACTCGCTGAGCGCGATGTAGCGCGCCACCTTGTCGCGCAGCGTGCCGAGCGCGCGGTGCAGCGTGATCGACGCGGCGAGCACCGCCGAGTGCGCGGCCGAATCGCGGTAGCAGCGCCGCACCACGCCGCGCCACGGGATGCGCCCGAGGCAGTCGTCGCACACCCGGTCGTGCCGCAGGAACATCGCCTGCACGCACAGCGGCCGGAAATTGTGCAGCGTCTGCACCACCGGGATCCCCGCCCGGCCCGCCGCCCAGTAAAGCGACGGCGACACGAGAGGGAAGGTGTTGTGGGCGTGGATCAGATCGGGACGAAACGCGGCGGCGAGCGCGCCGATCTCCTTCGTGGTGCGCGTCGACCAGAGAGTCTGCGCTGCCGCGGGCAGAGCGCTCATGCGCTCGAGCTCGTCGTTGTGCCTCGTGTAGACCTCGACCGCGTGGCCGTGGCGGCCGAGCAGCGCGGCCTCGTCTTGCGCCACCGCGTCCTCCCCGCCGGGGCGCTGATAGCGGTTGTGCACCACCAGCACGCGCAGCGCGCTCATCGCTTCGGTCCCGCGGGCGCAGCGACGCCGGTGAGCGCCGACCAGTCGGGCTCGATCTCGCGCGCCTGCCAGGCTTTCATGAGCGCCGGCGGCACCTCGATCAACTCGGAGCGCGAGTTCGCGTCCTGCCCGGAAGCCGACTTCCAGGCCTCGAGCCCCTTGCGCACCGGGCGCTCGCGCGTTGCCCAGCCGAGCGAGAACAGCGGCGGGTCCTTGGCGTCCACATACACGTTGTGGTCCGACACGTTGCCCTCGCCGTTGGCGGGCAGCACCACCGCCGCGCGCCCGTTCCAGGCCACGATGTTGCCGACCACGCGATTGCCGCGCGGCAGCAGCTCCGGGCGCGCGCTCTTTCTTTCGTCCACGATGACGATGCCCTCCATGCGGTTCGCCGCGACGAGGTTGCGCTCGACCACGCACTCCGAGCAGTTCGGCAGGTAGATGCCGCGCTGCCCGTTGGCGAATACGTAGTTGTCGGTGAAGCTGCCCTTCTGGCTCGCCTCGTAGTGGATGCCGAAGCCCGCGTTGTAGGCGACGACGTTGCCGTGCACCCGGTTGTTGCGGTTCATCCAGTCGAACCACAGCCCGTCGCCGTGGTTGCCGATCGCGCGATGGCCGCTCACCTCCGAGTCGCGCAGCCCGCCGCCGCCGACGAACTTGGCCCCGCCCGCCTCCCACCACTTGTTGAAGCCGCGCGTGTTGTTGCGGCTGGTCTCGTTGCCGATGAGTCGGTTGCCGCGCCCGCGCACCTTCATGCCGACCTGGCCGTTGTCGTTGGCGCGGCTGTCGCGCACGGTGATGCGCTCGCCGGTCAGGTCGAACCCGGCGCCGTCCACGTTCGTCACTTCGATGCGCTCGAGCGTGAGGTCCTCGCCAAGCAGCGTCACCGCGCCGGACTGCGCGACCGCCGTGGTGTTGGCGTGCTGCAGCCGAAGGTTCCTGAGCGTCACCTTCTTCAGGCCCTTGCCCTGGATCAGGAACGGCCGCACGCTCGCCTCCACCGTGTGGCCCTCGAGCGAGGCGAGCGGGACCTTGATGGTGAGGCTCTTCGCCGCGGCGTCGTAGAAGAAGCTGCCGTCGACGAGGTCGTCGCGGCCGCCGGCGACCCGTCCCGGCCAGATCCCGCCCTGCGAGGCGTGCAGCTTCGCCATCGGGTGGCCGGGGCGCTCCGGAAAGCCGTTCAGGATGGTGCCGCCGATCTGCCTGAGCGGCCGGCCGTCGACGAACACCTGCTGGCTGTTGGCGCTCCAGCCGCGCTTCACGAACACGCCGCCGCCCGCCGGCTCCCAGCCGGCGACCGCGTCGGAGCCCTTGATCAGCACCTCAGCGCCGCTCGCTCCCTGCACCACCGTCCCAGCTGAGCCCCATGCGGCCTCCGGGAAGGACAACGACTCGCGGTACACGCCGGGGGCGATCGTCAGCGTGTCGCCTGGCCGCAGGCTCCTCGCGGCGTGGCCGAGCGTGCGGTACGGGCTCGTGGCGCTTCCCGGGCCGCTGTCGCTCGCCGCCGGATGGGCCGGATTCACGAAGCGTTCGGCCGCGTAAGCGGCCGGAAGCGTAAAGAAAGCCTGCAGCAGTAGCGGCAGCACCCATGTTCGGGCTCCTTTCGGGTCAAGAATGGCCAAGGGCGATTTCGCTGTAGATGCGCTCCATGCGCGCCACCTGGCGCGGCCAGGAGAACTGCGTGCGCGCCCGGCGCACCGCGGCGACCGACATCTCTCTCGCGAGCGGGCGGTCCTCGGCGAGCGTCGCGAGCGCGTCGGCGAGCCCTTTCACCACCTGCTCGCGACCGCCTGCCGCGACGCGCCAGCCGCACGACGAGTCGACCAGCACGCCCGGCCCGCCGAGATCGAGGCATACCGCCGGCAGGCCGCTCGAGAGCGCCTCCAGCACCGCGTTGCCGCTCGATTCGTGCAGGCTGGGGAACAGGAACGCGTCGAAGCGCGGATACACGCGCATCACTGCCGAGCGCTCCAGCCACGGCACCCAGGTCACCGCGTCGGCGATGCCGAGCCGCTCCGCGAGGCGGCGCAGCCACTGCTCGTCCGGGCCGCGCCCGACGATCGTCATGCGCGCATCGGGGTGCCTCTGCCGCAGTCCGGCGAAAGCCATCAGGCCGAGGTGCACGCCCTTCCAGTACACCAGCCGTCCGACGTAGAGCACCTTGAAGCGCCGGTGCACGCGCCGCGCGGGCAGCGGCAGCACGGGCAGGTCCTCCTCGGCGCCGATCTCGACCTGCACCAGGCACTTGTCGCGGTAGCGCGCCGGGATGCGCGCGAGCGTCTCGCGCGTCTTGCACAGCATGATCGCCGCGCGCTCGAACACGCCCGCCATCAGAGGATCGAAGCGCACGAACCAGTTGGCGGCGTCGCGCAGCAGGTCCACGACGCGGCCGCGCAGCGGATAGGTGCCGCGCAGCTCGCGCGGCGCGCTCTCGCCGCCCCCGACGGGCCCGAACACGAAGGGGAGGCCCAGCCGGCCCATGAACGACGGGTGGCGGAACACGCCGAAGGTGAGGTGGTGCACCACGTCGAAGCGAAGCTCGCGGCACAGCTCCTTCGCCACGCGGTACGCGCCCCATTGCCACAGCGCGTAGTACAGGCGCACGCCGCGGCCGCCGCGTTTCCACGCGCGCGCCCACGCGGGCAGGTCGTAGTACGCGAAATGCAGGTTCGCCGGCATGCCGCCGGCGAGCGCCGCTTCGATCGCGGCACGATTGTTGGCGCGCGTGATCACCCACACGTCGTGCCCGGCGCGCGCCAGCCCGGTCGCCCAGCGCCAGCCGACGCCGGGCTCGGAGCCGACGTCCGGCTCGCAGGCGTAGGCCGACAGGAGGATGCGTAGTCGTCGTTCCACGGTCATCGCAAAGTCTCCGGCGCCGCCGAGCGCTCGAGCCAGCTCAGATGCTCGGCCGGCACTCGAGCCGCGTAGCCGCCCGAGAGCGCCTTGGCCGCGACTCGCAGGCAGCGCGCCGCGAGCCGCAGCGACCCGCCCGAGGCCCGCGGGGCCCAGCGCGGCGCCCCGCGCAGCCGGATGGCGCGGTCCTCGGCGAGCGCGTCCGCGCGCCTCGCGCGCACCTTCTGCTCGTCGTAGTGGCGCATGCACGAGAGGTACGCCGGGATGCGCGCGATGCGCGTCACCGCCGAGAAGCGCTCCCACAGGTCGGCGTCCATCGCGAGGTCGAAGCGCGGATCGAGGCCGCGCACCGCGTCGTAGAGCGGGCGGCGCCAGAACATGGACGGCTGCGGCACGTAGTTGTGGTCGTACAGGAACACGAAACGGTTGAACTCCATTTCCTTCTTCGGCCCGAGGAACCGCCCCCCGGCGTCGATCCAGAGCGCGTCCCCGTAGGCCGCCAGCACGCCGGGGTGCGCGCCGAAAAACTCTCCTACCCGCTTGAGCGCGCCGGGCAGCAGCAGGTCGTCGGAGCACAGCCATCCCAGCACTTCGCCCTTCGCGCGCGCGAAGCCCTTGACGAGCGCGTGCGTCTGTCCCCGGTCGGGCTCCGACACCCACCAGGCGAGGCGCGCGGCGTGCTGTTCGATCACCGCGCGGCTGCCGTCGGTGGAGCCGCCGTCCACCACGATGTACTCCAGCGCCGGGTAGTCCTGCTCCAGCACCGAGCGCATGGTGCGCTCCAGGGTGCGCCCCTGCTGGTAGGAGCAGGTCACGATCGAAATGGTCGGCCACGAGCTCATGGTCGGTACGCTCCCCGGTCCGCAGCCGGTTGCGGTTTGCGGCGACGCGGGCAGGGCGGCGCGGAGCGCTCAGGGGGAGGGAGGTTGAGGTGCGCTCCGCGCCGCGTGCCAGCGTTCTTTACTTGCCGCTCGTCATCAGCGCCGCGGCCTGGCCGAATTCCATCTTGTCGAGCTTGCCGTCCTTGTTGCGGTCGGCCTGCTCGAGCACCGCGGTCAGGCCGGGCACGGCCGCCGCCTCGGTCTTGTCCACAAGGCCGTCCCTGTTGCGGTCGGCCTGCTCGAAGGTCGGAACGCCCGACTGCGCGAGCATCGGCTGGTCGCCCGCGGCGAACGCGGCGGAAAACGGCAGCGCCGCCGCGACGAAAGCGAAAGCGCTGACCAGGAACATCACGAAGAGCGTTCTGGAGAATCGCTGTCTGAAGGTCATGGTGGTCGCCTCCCGTTTGCATGGGTTGGCGGTTCCCCTTTAGCAAGCCGCGTACCAGGGGCGCCTCTGCGGGCGCAAATCAGCGCGACGACAAGGAGTTAGCGAGCCTCCAGGCGCCTGCGCGCGGCGCTGCCGGGCGCCCGCGCGCCGGCGCGATCGTCGCCCGACCGGGACAGGAATCGCCTACGCCGACTTAAGCGAATGATTCGCCGCAGCGTCTTCCTGTCGCCCCGCCGCGACAAGCAGACGCTCGAATTCCGCGGCCTCGAGCGGAGCGCTGAAGTAGTTCCCCTGCCACTCCTCGCAGCCGAGCGCGAGCAGGCGCGCGAGCTGCGCCTCGCTTTCCACGCCCTCGGCCGAGACCGAGATGCCGAGCGTGCTCGCCAGCGCGGCGATCGCGCGCACGATCGCCTCGTCGGCGGCGTGCGTGTCGAGCTCGCGCAGGAACGAGCGGTCGATCTTGAGCTTGTCGATCGGCAGCAGCCGCAGGTAGGCGAGGCTGGAGTAGCCGGTGCCGAAATCGTCGATCGCGAAGCGCACGCCGAGCTCGCCGATGCGCTTGAGGGTCTCGATGTTCTCGGCCAGGCTCGACATCAGCACGCGCTCGGTCACCTCGAGCTCCAGGCGCGCGCCGTCGACGCCGTTCGCCGCCAGCGCCGATTTCAGGCGCTCGACGTAAGCGGCTCCCTGCGCCAGCTCCGGCGCCGACACGTTGAGCGAGATCCAGCAATCGCCCGGAAGCAGCCGCTGCCAGGCACCCGCCTGCGACAGCGCGCGCTCGAGCGTCCACTCGCCCACCGCGCGGATGAGGCCGCATTCCTCGGCGAGCGGCACGAAATCCTCGGGCAGCAGCAGCCCCCGCTCGGGGTGCCGCCAGCGCACCAGCGCCTCGGCTCCGACCACGCTCCCCGTCCCCGGCCGGCCGCGAACGACAGGCTGCCAGTGCAGCAGCAGCTCGCCGCGCACCAGCGCGCCGCGCAGATCGTTCTCCAGGCGCAGCCGCTCGGCGGCGCGGGCCATCAGCGCCGGCGAGAAGAAGCGGAACGTGCCGCGGCCGCTGTCCTTGGCGTGGTGCATCGCGGCGTCGGCGTTCTTCAGCAGCTCGGCGAAATCCGCCCCGTCGCCCGGGTAGACGCTCACGCCGATCGAGGCGCTGGCGTTGAGCGAGCGGCCCTCCACGGTGAACGGCCGCGCCAGGATCGCCTGCACGCGCTGCGCCACGGTGGCGGCGTCGGAGGCGGACTTGAGGCCCTCCCACAGCAGCACGAACTCGTCGCCGCCGAGCCGGGCCAGCGTGTCCTCGCGCCGCAGCACGTTGCGCAGCCGCTCCGCCACCGCGCGCAGCAGCGCGTCGCCGGTCTGGTGGCCGAGCGAATCGTTCACCAGCTTGAAGCGGTCGAGATCCACGACCAGCAGCGCGAGCTGCGCGCGGCCGCGCGCCGCGGCGAGGATCGCCTGCCCGGCGCGATCGGCGAGCAGCGCGCGGTTGGGCAGCCCGGTGAGCGGGTCGCGCGTGGCGAGGTATTCGATGCGCGCCTCGGCCTCCCTGCGCGCCGTGACGTCGGACGCGGTGCCGCGGTAGCCGAGGAACTTGCCGCTCGCGTCGCGCACCGGGACGCCGGTCACCGACTGCCAGATGACGCGCCCGGACTTGGTGAGCGAGCGGTGCTCCAGATCGCGGAACGCCCGGCGCGCCGCGGCATGCGCGGCGAACCAGGCCTGCACTGTGCGCTCCTCGCCGAGCGGCATGAACTCGCGCGCCGTGCGCCCGAGCATCTCGGAGCGCGAGTAGCCGAATACCGCCTCGGCACGCTCCGAAAGGTAGGTGTAGCGCCAGTCCGCGTCGGTTTCCCAGACGTATTCGCCCGAGGCATCGACCACGTCGCGGAAGCGCTGCTCGCGCTCGGCGAGCGAGAGCTCGGCGCGCTTTCTCTGGTCGATGTCGGCGACCGTCCCCGACAGGCGCAGGGCGCGGCCGCCCGCGTCGCGCGCGGTCACGCGGCCGCTCGCGTGCAGCCACGTCCAGTCGCCGCGATCGGTGCGGACCCGGTACTCGATATCGTACGGCGCCTCGCCCTTGAGCGCGCGCACGTAGGCCCGGGTTACGCCTTCGCGGTCCTCGGCGTGCACCAGCTCGAACCATCGCGCCCCCGGCATCACTTCCGCCGCCGGCATGCGGCCGAGCAGGCGCGCCCAGCCGGGCCCGAGGTAGACCTCGCTCGCCGCGACGTCGAAATCCCATTCGGCGAGATTGCCGCCCTCGAGCGCGCGCTCCAGGCGCTCCTTCGCCTCGGCGATCACGCGCGCCGCGCGGCGCTCCCCGGTCACGTCGCGGCCGACGCCGCGGTAGCCGAGGAAGCGCCCGTCCGGCGCGTGCCGCGACTGGCCCGAGACGATGTGGATCTGGCGCGCGCCGCGCTCGTCGCTGCGCGCGATCTCCAGGTCGAAGAACGGCAGCCGCTCGCCGACGCGCTCGAGGTGCGCCTCGAGCGCCGCCGGGTCCACCTCGACGCGCGGGATCTCCCAGAAACGCTTGCCGTAGGTCGGCGCGTGGCCGAACAGCGTTGCGACCGGCAGGCCGCCCGAGAGCCAGGTCAGGCGGTGCTCGGCGTCCGTCTCCCAGAACCAGTCGGCCGAAAGCTCGGTCAGGCCGCGGAAGCGCTGCTCGCTCGCGCGCAGCGCCGCGAGCTCGTCGCCGCCCCGGCGCAGCGCCCGGCGCGCGAGGTAGAACACCGCGCCGCTCGCCGCCGCGACGAGCAGCGCGAACGTCGCCAGATTGCCATAGCTCTCCACCCGGCGCTCAGCCGCCCTTCACGCCGTCGCGCGCCGGCGGCGCGGTGGAGAGCACTTCGTCGATGCTGGTGAGGCCGGCGGCCACCTTCATCGCGCCGCTGATGCGCAGGGACTTCATGCCCTCCTTGAAGGCCTGCTCGCGCAGCGCGACGAGGTCCGCGCCGGCCGCCACCAGCGCCTTGATCGCGCTCGAGTACAGCAGCGTCTCGTAGATGCCCACGCGTCCGCGGTACCCGGTCATGCGGCAATCGAGGCAGCCCACCGCCTTGTAGACCGTCGACGGCCGGTTCGATTTCCACGGCATGACCAGCGCGTCCCACGCCGTGTGGTCCTCGCTGCGGTTGAACTCGATCTTCTGCTTGCACTCCGGGCACAGCGTCCTCACCAGGCGCTGCGCCATCACCCCGTTCAGAGTCGCGTTCAGCAGATACGGCGCGACGCCCAGCTCGAGCAGGCGCGCCACCGCGCTCGGGGCGTCGTTGGTGTGCAGCGTCGAGAGCACCAGGTGGCCGGTCAGCGCCGACTGCACCGCCATCTCGGCGGTCTCGAGGTCGCGGATCTCGCCCACCATGATGATGTCGGGGTCCTGGCGCATCAGCGCGCGCACGCCCTCGGCGAACCCCAGGTCGATCTGCGGCTGCACCTGCATCTGGTTGAACGAGCCCTCCACCATCTCGATCGGGTCCTCGATGGTGCACACGTTCACCTCGGGCGTGGCGAGGGTCTTCAGGGTGGAATACAGCGTGGTGGTCTTGCCCGAGCCGGTCGGCCCGGTCACCAGCACGATGCCGTTCGGCCGCTCGGTCATCTCCTTCCAGCGCTCGTGGTCCTCTTCCGAGAAGCCGAGCTCGGAGAAGTCGCGCACCAGCACCTCGGGGTCGAAGATGCGCATCACCAGCTTCTCGCCGAACGCGGTCGGCAGCGTCGAGAGCCTGAGCTCCACCTCCTCGCCGTCGAGCGTGCGCGTCTTGATGCGGCCGTCCTGCGGGCGGCGCTTCTCCACCACGTCCATGCGCGCCAGGATCTTGATGCGGCTGGTCATCGCGATCAGCACCGCGGCCGGGATCTGGTACACCTGGTGCAGCACCCCGTCGATGCGGAAGCGCACGATGCCCTGCTCGCGGCGCGGCTCGACGTGGATGTCGCTCGCGCGCTGCTCGAAGGCGTACTGCCACAGCCAGTCCACGATGCGCACCACGTGCGCGTCGTTCGCGTCGAGCTGCTTGTTCTCCTTGCCGAGCTCGACCAGCTGCTCGAAATTCGACAGCCCCGATGCGCCCGAAGTGGTGCGCTTCGCGCCCTTGATCGACTTGGCGAGGTTGTAGAACTCGACCTGGTAGCGGTCGATGTCGAGCGGGTTGGCGATGACGCGCCTGATGTCGAGCTTGAGGATGGCCGAGAGCTCGCGCTCCCAGTCGCGCACGTAAGGCTCGGCGGTGGCGATGATCGCTTCCTTGCTGCTCAGGCCGACCGGCAGCACGCGGAAGCGCGTCGCGTAGGCCGACGACATCACCTCGGTCACCGCCGAGAAATCGACCTTCAGCGGGTCGATGTGCAGGTACTCCATGCCGACGCGCTTCGCCAGCCATTCGGTGAGCGCCTCCAGCGAGAGCGCGCGGTGCGGCGGCGCGGCCTGCTTCCACTTCTGATCGGCGATGATGGCGAGCGGGTGATGCGTGCCGCGGTAGTAGCGGCGTTCCTTCTTGACCTGCGCCGCGGCGGCCGCCTCGACCAGCTTGTCCTCCACCAGCCAGTCGAGCACTTCGGCAAACGTCAGACGGTGCTCGGCGACCTGTGTCTTCACCGCTTGTTGCATCGGCGCAGAGTCTATCCCGAACGCGGCTTCGAGGCGACCCGGCGCGCGAGCTCCTGCCGCAGCAGCTTCCCGGCCTCGCTGCGCGGCAGGCGGCGCACCGCGAAGATTCTCGCCGGAGCGCGCCGCCCCAGCGGCACCCGGCAATGCTCGATGAGCGCGCGCTCCTCGACCGGACGGCGCGTCACCACCGCGGCGTAGATGCGCTCGAGGCCCGCCTCCGGGCGCGCGCCGAACGCGGCCGCCTCGAGCACGTCGGGGTGCGCCTCGAGCACGCGCTCGATCTCGGCCGGGCTCACCTTGATGCCGCTCGCGTTGATCAGGTCGTCGATGCGCGATTGCACGTAGAGCAGGCCGCCCGAGATCCGCCCGGCGTCGCCCGGGTAGAACCAGCCGTCGCGAAACGCCTGCGCGCTCGCCTCCGGATCGAGGTGGAAGCCGGTCGCGAAGGTCGGCCCGCGAAAGCGCAGCACCCCTTCCCCGCCGTCCGGCAGCGGGCGATGGCGTTCGTCCACCGCCTGCGCCTCGACCCAGGGGACGATGCGGCCCGAGCACTCGGGGTCGCTCGCGAGCAGCTTCGGATCGGCGAGCGCGAC
Organism: Betaproteobacteria bacterium RIFCSPLOWO2_12_FULL_68_20; assembly: GCA_001770655.1. Lineage (GTDB taxonomy): Bacteria > Pseudomonadota > Gammaproteobacteria > Burkholderiales > SG8-39 > 2-12-FULL-68-20. The sequence goes on along the minus strand of MERQ01000048.1, from coordinate 8,348 downwards.
CAGTCCGCCCTCGCTCGCTCCGTACACGCCGTACACGTTCGGCGTGAGCCTGGCGCGCCCCTGCGCGACCAGCGGCGGCGGCAGGCGGCTGCCGGCGACGCCGAGATGGACGAGCTTCGGGCAGACCGCGCGCGTCGCCGTGATGCGCGCGACGATGCCCTGCAGGATTCCCGGCGAGATCATCGCGTGCGTCACGCCCTGGCGGTTCGCGGTTTCGACGAATTCCTCGGCGGCGGTGGTACGGCCGAACACCACCGCGCCGCCGGCCACGAGGTGGCGCAGGCATTCGCGCAGGCCGATCCCCGCGTCGAGGTCGCGCAGGCAGAAGTAGCGCGTCTGCGGGCCGGCCGGCGCCACCGTCTGGTAGAGCAGCAGGTAATTGAGCGTCTGGGCGTGGGTCCAGAGGATGCCCTTCGGCGTTCCGGTCGTCCCGGACGAAAGCGCGATGCGCCAGGGCGCGTCATAGGGCGCGCTCGCCGCGGCGCGGTCCGCGCCCTTCGCGCGCCGCGTCCAGCCGCTGCCCACCAGCGCGAGCGGCACGCCCTTCACGCCGTGCTCTTTGCGGGCCGCGAGCAGCACCGCCACGCCGTAGCGCCGCGCGAGCGCCTGGCGGGCCGCCGCGCCCGGGCCAGGGGCGATGGCGATCGACACCGCGCCGAGCCGCGCCAGCGCGAGCAGCGCGATCAGCTTGATCGGTGCGGTGCGCATCGCCACGCCCACCAACTGGCCGGGCGCCAGTCCCTCGGCCGCGAGCCGCGCGGCGAACGCATCGATCCCGGCGTCGAGCTCGGCGAACGTCAGCCGGTTCTCCTCGCGGATCAGCGCGGGGGCGTCGGGCCGCTCGCGCGCCTGGCGCGCGATCGCGTCGGTGATGTTCACGCGGGAAGTCTAAACGAGAACGCTACAATCCCGCATGGCCGCGCCGCGCGCTGCAGCGCTTGCCGCCGACGTGTCGCCGCGCGAAGTGTGGGCGTGGAGCATGTACGACTTCGCGAATTCCGCCTACACCACGGTGGTGATCACCGCCGTGTTCGGCGCCTACTTCGTGGGCGCGGTGGCGGCCGGCGCTCCCTGGGCCACCTTCGCCTGGACCGCGGCGCTGTCGGTGTCGTACGCCGCGATCCTGGTCACTGCGCCGCTGGTGGGCGCCTGGGCGGACGCGCGCGCCGCAAAGAAGAAGCTGCTGCTGTGGTCGACGATCGGCTGCGTGCTGTTCACCGCGGCGCTGTTTTTCGCGTCTCCGGGAGCGCTGGCGCTCGCGCTCGTTCTGGTCGCCGTCTCGAACTATTTCTTCGGCACCGGCGAGAACCTGATCGCGGCGTTCCTCCCCGAGCTCGCCGACTCGCGCGCCATGGGACGCGTCTCGGGCTGGGGCTGGAGCTTCGGCTACGTCGGCGGCCTCGCCGCGCTCGGGCTCTGCCTCGCCTACATCACCTGGGCGCAGGGCGCAGGCGAGCCCGCGTCGAGCTTCGTGCCGGTGACGATGCTGATTACGGCGGTGTTCTTCGCGCTCGCCGCGACGCCGACCTTTCTCTTCCTGCGCGAGCGTGCGGTTCCGCAGCCGCAGACCGGGAATCCGTGGTCGAGAGTGAAGGAGACGATCCGCCATTCCGCGCTTTACCGCGACCTGCGCCGGTTTCTCGTTTGCGTGCTTTTCTACCAGGCGGGCATCACCGCCGTGGTTTCCCTCGCCGCGATCTACGCCGAGCAGGCGATGAAGTTCACCACGCAGCAGACGATCTTGCTCATTCTCGTCGTCAACGTCACCGCGGCGATCGGAGCGTTCGGCTTCGGCTACCTGCAGGACGCCATCGGCCACGTGCGCGCGGTGGCGCTCACCCTCGTCGGTTGGATCGCGATGGTGGTCATCGCGGGAACCTCGGAAACGGCCTTTTCCTTCTGGATCGCGGCGAACATCGCCGGACTGTGCATGGGCTCGTCGCAGGCCGCGGCGCGCGCCATCGTCGGCTACCTCGCGCCGCCGCAGCGGCTGGCCGAGTTCTTCGGCTTGTGGGGCCTGGCGGTGAAGGCCGCGTCGATCTTCGGCCCGCTCACCTACGGCGCGGTCACCTGGATCTTCGCCGGCAATCACCGCCTCGGCATCTTCGCTGTCGGCGTGTACTTCGTGATCGGCTTGCTGCTGCTCGCCGGGATCGACGTCGAGCGCGGGCGCAGGGCGGCGATCAGCGCCTGATTCAGCCGAGCAGCCGCTCGTAGCAGTTCAGCGCCTGCGCGGCGATGTCCTTCCAGCGCAGGCGCTCGAGCGCATGGCGCCGGCCGCTCAATCCCATGGCGCGCCATTCGCGCCTGCGCCCGAGCAGCTCGGTCAGCCCGGCTGCGACGCCCTCCACCGTCGGCGGCACCGTCACGCCGCAGCCGCTCGCGATCACGTGGCGAGCGATTCCGGCGCGCTCGGAGACGAGCAGCACGCGCGCGGCGAGCATCGCCTCCAGCGCCGCCAGGCCGAAGCCCTCGAAGCGCGAGGGCAGGCAGAACACATCGTACTCGGAGAGGATCTCGGGCGAAGCGCGGGAGTAGTCCGGCCCGGGAAACGCCACGCGGCCGGCGACCCCGGATTCGGCCGCCCGCTTCTCCAGGCGCGCGCGGTCGCCCCAGTCCGGGCCCCGCACAGTCAAGCGCGCGTCGGCGGACGCGGCGACGCGCGCGAACGCGTCGAGCAGGATGTCCAGTCCCTTGTTGTACGCGTCGATGCGGCCGAGAAATCCGAAGCGCGCGGGCTCGCCGGGCTCGCGCCAGCGCAGCAGCGATTCCCCGGGCACGCCCTCGGGCGCCACGCCGTTTTCGGTCTCGATGAGCGGCGTGTCGACGCCGAGCCGGCGCAGGGCGAGGCCGTGCCGCCCGTCGAGCACCTGGATCGCTCTCGCCCGCTTGAGCAGCCTGCGCTCGAGCAGGAACCAGTACGGCCACTTCAAATGCGCGTTCCTGCCGAACAGCGCCGGGTCGTACGGATCGTGCGGCACCGCGACGTAGGCTACGCCATGGCGGCGCAGCCACCGCGCCATCGCGTACACGCTGGGCACGAACATGCCGTTCACCAGGCACAGCGAGCGGCGGCGCGCGAGTCGCTCGGCAACGTAGCGCTTGAGCTCCGGGGCGAGCGCGAACGTGCGGTACGGCGCCCGGTTCGCAAAGCACTCGATCTCGTAGCCGCGGCCCCCGTCGAGCGAGACCCGCGCCGGGCCTTCGCACAGCACCGTGACCCGCGCGCCGTTCTCGGCGAGCCCCTGCGCGAGCCCGCCGACCGCACGCGAGGTGCCGTCGCGCAGCGGCGCGCCGGCCGGAAAGTGCTTGAGGTAGAGCGCGACGTGCATGGCGCGCGCCGGCTCAGGCCGCGAGCCAGGCCGCGCGCCGCTCGAGGAGCAGCCAGTAGCTGCGCAGCACGTCATCGGAGCGATCGAGGCCCCCGCTCGCGCGGCAGTAGAGCAGCAGCACCTCGAGCAGGTAGGCGAGCGCCAGAGCCGAGATCTCGCAGTCGCGCCAGCTCCATTCCGGATACAGCTCGCGCACGATGTCCCGGGCGCGCCGCATCACCTCCCGCATGAGCCGCGCGCCGACATGGCGTCCCGAGGCGGCGCGCTCGACCAGGTGGTAGTGAAAGACGTCCGACAGGGGATTCGCCCCGGCGCGCGCGTATTCCCAGTCGAATACGAACAGGCTCTCGCGCTGCTTCCGGACGTTCCAGCGCGCGAAGTCGCCCTGCGAGACGACGAACGGGCCGACCCAGTGCGCCAGGGAGAGGCGGCAGTCGAGCAGCGCGTCGCGCAGCTGCCCCGCCTCGCCGCGCGTCACGCTCGGCTCGATCGCGGCGAGCGTGCGCTCCAGGTACTCGCAGCACGGCGAGTCCCTGAACCGCATGCTCTGCAGGTCCGAGCGCCCGAGCGCGCCCAGGAAGCGCGCGTGGGCGGGGGTGAATTCGGTGCTCGCCCGGGTGGTGGGCGCGAGGCTGGTGACGAGATAGCGCCTGCCGCCGGCGAGGCTGCCCTCGGCGAGGAGCCGCGGCACCTGATCGGCGAGCTTTTCGATCCCCGCGACGCGCCGCAGCCAGCGCGCCTCCTTCGCCACCATCGGGTCGGCGCTCTCGAGCAGGGCGATCTTCGCCAGCGCCAGCGCCTCTCCCGTCTGCGACACGAGCAGCGCGGAGGCCTTCCGGTACGGCCCCGGGGTGCCGATCTGGACCGCCGCGCGACGCGCGAGCGGCAGCCGCAGCTCGGGCAGCAGCCCGGCGCGCGGCACGAGCGAGTTGAGCTTGAGCAAGGTCATCGCGTAGAGCGACCTGAGGCGGCCGTCGACGAAGAACGAGAGCCAGCGTTTCTGCAGCTCGTAATCGCCGGCGGGCATCAGCAGCGGCCGCTGCCTGCCGCCGAACAGCACCACCCAGCGACCGGCGCGCATGGGCGCGGCGCCGGGCGCCTGCAGCCCGGATTCCGCGAGCGCGGCCGCGACGGTGCGCAGAGGCTCCTCGATATTCACGCTCGAAGATTGCAGGATCGCGTCAGGGACATTCCAGCCTGACAGCAGCGTCCGTGCCAGCGGCGAATCCGGCCTGCAATCATCGCGTTGCCGGCGCGGCAGGCAACCCCGGTGTTGCCGATCGGCGACGGCCGGGGATCAGTCGCGCCAGGCCGAGACGATGTTGCGGTCCTTGCGCAGCGCGAACCCCGCCGCGCGCAGCCTGCTCGTCGCGCGCTCGAGCTTCGCCTCCCAGCCATCCACGACGTGGTACTCGAACGCGATGTTGCGGATGCGCGCGAGCGCCTGCGCGGGCGCGTCGGGAAAGATGTCGTACTCGCCGCCCTCGCAGTCCACCTTGAGCAGGTCCACCGACTCGAGCCCGTGAGCCTCGAGCAGCTGCTCGAGGCTCACGCTCTGCACCCTGCGCCGCTCGGCTCGATCGGCGTAGCGGTACGCGGAGACGTGGATCTCGTCGCCCTCGAGCTTCTGCACGTTGAGCATCACCTCGCCCGCCTCGCCGACCGCGCGGCGCACCGCGGTGATGCGATCGCCGTAGCCGTTCAGATCGATGTTGCGGGCGAGCAGCGCGAAATTCTCGAGCGTCGGCTCGTACACCACGACGCGCGCCGCGCCGAGATACCTCGCCGCGTAGAGCGCGAAGTCGCCGATGTAGCCGCCGATGTCGACCACCACCGGGTGCGGCGCGAGCCTGAGGTGCCTGGTATACGGCAGCTCAAAAAAGATCTCGCGCACGATGCGTGCGTCCCAGAGATTGCGGCGGATCGCGATCGCGAGCCCGTCGCGCGTCCGCAGCACCACGCCGTCGTCCGCCTTGCGGTAAAGCGCGCGCACGTAGTCGTCGCAGTTCTCGAACAGCTTCGCGCCTTCGCGCCGGTCGTGCAGCGAGCGCACGCGCGCGTAGGCGCAGCGCGCGAGCGGGATTCTCTTCAGCGTGGTCTTGAGCGCGGCGAGCACGGGCGCCGCTATCCTAGCGGTGTCGCGCGCGCGGCTCCAGACGTCGCGGATCGGCGACGCGCTGCCGCCCTACTCCCAGAGCCCCGCCGGCATGGGAAGGCCGGCGGTTTCCTTGTCGCCGAGCCGGCGCGCAGGCTCGATGCCGAACCCCTCGAGCACCGCGACGATCTGGCGCGCGTGCTGCGCGGAGTGCCAGGTCGAGCGCTCGAGGAACTGGTGCAGCGGGTGCGTGCCGTAATACATCGTCACCGGCCGCGTGCAGGACTTGTCGTCCAGGGCGTCCCACCACGCCTGGAGCCGCGCGCTCACCGCGGCGCCGTAGGCGCGGATCTGCTCCACGCCGGTCACCTGCGCGGGCGGCGGCGCGTTGGCGATGATCGTCCAGTCGACCAGGCCGTTCTCGGCCACCTGCAGGAACGCGTCGGCGATCTGGAACACGTGGTAGGCGAGCTCGCGGATGCTGCGGTCGCGCCCCGGCGTCGCGCGCTCGGCGAGCCGCGCGGCGGGAAGCCGCAGCACGTTGCGCCGGTGCGCTGCGAGGACGGCGAGCCATCTCGCCATCAGCTCGTGCGGCGGCAGGCGATCGATCGCGACGCTCCTGCCGACGAAGCGCGAGACGTCCTCGAGCGCCTGCGCGAACACGTACTCGCGCCCGCGCGCCACCACCGGCACCGTGCGCACGCCGAGCTCCTTCAGCTCGTCCATCGCGGCCGGGGTCGCGGAGACGTTGATGGATTCGTACTCGACCCCGAGCTGCGCGAGGAACTCCTTCACCTTCACGCAGCTCGAGCAGCCCGGGCGCCAGTAGACCCTGAGGGCTTGCGCCTCCGTCGCTGTCATGCGGCCTGCTCCGGCCTCTCGAGCTTGCGCCATCCTGCGTCGAGCAGCGTCTTGTCGATCGCTGCGCCGCTTATTAGACCACCGATCGCCCAGCCGGCGACCGGCCAGTAGCCGCCGGGCCACCAGCCGAGCGCAAGCGCCGGCGGGATGCCGCCGAGGCTCGCGGCGAGAACGAGCAGCGCCCAGTAGGAAAGGCCGGGCCGGAGGCGGGATCGTCTGCCGCAGGCCGGGCAGGCGTGCCTGCCTGCGGGGGCGCCCAGGTAGCGCGCCCAGGTGAGCGGGAAGCTGCACTCGCAGAAGGGGCAGCGCATTTCAGGACTCCTTCAGGCGCCGGGGCCTCTATTAGGCGCCAGTTGCCATTCACCCACACTGACCAGCGACCGCGTTCTGTTATGGCGCACGTCCGTGTGCGGCGCCGGCTTAAAGCGAGGCATCCTTGAACGCCTTCAATACGGCGTTCATGCGCGTTTGGTAACCAGGGCCTTGAGCCTGAAACCACGCGAGCACCTCCGCATCGACGCGAAGAGAGATAGACCTCTTTGCTTCAACAGGCTTCAGACCTTTGCGTACGATAACCCTGGCGATGTGATTGACATCCAATTCGGGATGCTCTGGCGTGATTTTGATGTCACGGTTTTTCATGGATTTGACGCGCCTCCAATCGGTTCTAGAGGCTTTTGAAGAGGAAGTGTTCTTCATGTCGAGTTGCTCGCCGAAACGAGATCACGTGAATGCGTTCGCGGGCTTCCAGGTGCACGATCGAAACAGCAACCCCATTCAGCAGGCCTAGGGTGACGAAACGCTGCTCGCCATAGGGAAAGCGGTCGTCTTCGTAGGTCGTTGTGAACCCTTCAAATACGCGCCTGGCATCGGCGAAGTCAAACCCGTGATCTCGGAGATTTGCTTTTCGCTTTCGCTCATCCCACGTAAAGCGCATTTACGCATTGTATATACGAAGGGAAGGGCGGTCAAGCGTCGACTTTGCCGGGCTTTAACGTCAGCGGCCACCGGCGCGCGCCGCTTTTGCGCGCGTCCGTGTGGGCCGCTTTGTTAGACCTCGCCCCTTGCCAGCTGCGCGAATGAGCGTGCGCAGGGCTTCGTTTACCGCCGCTGAGTTCTTGAATGTCTTGTGAACGTCCGGCTCGATGACGACGACGTTGCTGCTCTCAAGGTAGCGCCGGTAGTACTTGCCTCGGACGGCACCTGAGAAGTCGTACTCGGGCCGCATATCGGGTTCGGCGACGCGTAGGGCTTTAGGTTTCATAGTCTTTGCGTTCATGTGATGTGGCTCGGCGAGCCGAAATAATGCGAATGGTATCCCCTTGCTCGATGTGGCACACGACGAGCAGTTGCCCAGCGCTCGAGTGCCCCACGGTGATATAGCGTTCCTCGCCGATGGAATGGTCGGGGTCAGGAATAGTTCCGGCGAGTGGATCGCCAAAAACCGTTGTCGCTTCTTGGAACGATACGCCGTGGGCGAGGAGGTTCTGTTCCGCCTTCGTCGAGTCCCAGGTGAACTGCATCTAGCGTGTCACGGTTCCCACATGGCGAGGTCTAACGTCCCGGTTCAGGCGCGCGCGGCTTCATGCGCGTCGCCTGCAACCGGTGGTTCGGCGTCATTTGCGCTCAGAGGCTCGGGCCACTACCGCGGCTGGCGTGCCAGAAGGCAACGACAACAACCTTTTCAGCGCGTACGTGGTAGTAGATGTGGTACCGGACCCTTGATAGGAACAGACGCCGCAAATCGGGGTAACGGGCCGTGCTCGACTTCGCGCCAACGCCCGGTTGACGCGCCAACAGCGCCGTTGCCTGCTGAAAGTCGACCCGGATTGCATCCGGCGCAGCCGGCCTGTTATTCGCCCACCATGTTGCTGCCGCTTCGAGTTGTATTGCAGCGCGAGGCGTTACCTCAACGTCGAGCACTGTACTCAGGCGATACGACGAAGACGTTCAAGCATCTCTTCAGCGGAGATCGTCTCTCCTCGATCGGCCTGAGCGATTGACTCCAAAAGCTCCGCCTCAAGTTCAGGTGGAACCTCAAAGGTTTCGTCCGCTTCGCG
>MERQ01000047.1:8438-9021 GCA_001770655.1 Betaproteobacteria bacterium RIFCSPLOWO2_12_FULL_68_20 | reverse complement strand
TAGTAGATGAAGCCGAAGCCGAAGCCGCGCAGCACCACGTCCCAGTAGGGCACGCCGAGGAATTCGGCCATCAGGAATGCGGCGGCCCCCATCATCGGCGGCAGGATCAGCCCGCCCATCGACGCCGAGGTCTCGACCGCGGCGGCGAAGGCCGGCGGCACGCCGTAGCGGATCATCAGGGGAATGGTGATGGTGCCGACCACGGCGGCGTTGGCCGAGCCGCTGCCGCTGATCAGCCCGATCGCGCTCGACCCGACCACCGCGGTCTGCGGCATGAGGCGCCTTGAGCGCGCGACCAGCCGCACGACGTTGATCATGGCGTGCTGCGCGTTGAAGCCGTTGGCGACGCCGGCCATCAGCAGGAAGGCGGCGATCAGGGTGAGCGCGAGCTGCCCGTAGATGCCGTAGATGCCGGTGGAGAACTCGACCGTGGAGGACGTGACCACGCGCTCGAAGGTCGTTCCCGGATGCCAGAAGAAGTCGAGCGAGCGCGGAAACACGTCGCCGTAGAGCGTATAGACGATCATCACGACATTGGTCCAGAACAGGACCGGATGGGCGAGGCGCGTCAGCTCCATCACCA
>MERQ01000047.1:0-8398 GCA_001770655.1 Betaproteobacteria bacterium RIFCSPLOWO2_12_FULL_68_20 | reverse complement strand
TAGACGATCATCACGACATTGGTCCAGAACAGGACCGGATGGGCGAGGCGCGTCAGCTCCATCACCAGCAGGAACACCAGCAGCCCTACGATGAAATCCTGCTGCGTGTAGGTGCCCTGGCTGTAGATCGCGATCCGCTCGTACTCCGTCAGAAAGTACCCGAACGCATAGGCGCAGATCGCCATGTAGAGCACGACGAGGACGGCGTTGGCCGCCGCCGGCAGCCGCTGGTACAGGCGCCCCTGCCGGCACATGAAAAGGATCTGCAGGACCAGGGCGAACGGGATCAGGCGCGCGGCGAGCTGCAGCGCGCCGCCGAGGCCCGTGTAGAAGTACCAAACCAGCCAGACGACGAACGCCAGCGAGACGGCGAACGTCAGGTTGCCGAGATTGGCGTGCGCCTTGACGCGCTCGATCGGCAAGGAAACCCTCTCCCCTGTGGCCGGCGCCGCTCGAGCGCCGGCCGCGCCCCGGACGATGGCTAGGCGGCTATTTCGCGCCCGCGACCTTCCACTTGCTGTTCCAGGCGTTTTGCTCCTTCAGGAACTTCGCCAGGCCCGGATGCACCGCGACATCCGGATTGGCGTTGATGCCCTGCACCTGCATGCCGACGAAGTCCTTGGCCATCGGCGTGAAGCCCGGCTCGTTCTTCGCGAGATTGTCCTTGTTCTTGTAGAACGCGCTCACCATCTTGTAGACGATGTCCTCGGAGATGTTCGGTCCCACGTTGTAGCCGAACAGGATCGGCACGCCCTGGAGCATCGCGGGGCCGACGGCCTTGCTGAATGCGCCCTTCGGATCGACGTCGACCACCGCGAGGCCCGCCGCCTTGATCTTCGCGACTTCGTCAGGGCAGGGATTGACGACCCTGATGTCCATCCGGATCTCGGTTTCCTTCCAGTACGCCGCGAGCGACTTGCCGGCGGTCGTGTAGGTGGCGGAGCCAACGACCGTGCCCGCCTGCATCGCGTCGGCATTCGACTTGAGGTCGATCTGGACGTGCTTGAACTCGTAGCCGAGCGCCTTGTAGATGCGCTGCCAGTTCAGCCAGTTCATGAAGCCGGCGTTGGTGTAGAACACCGGCTTGCCGCTGAAGTCGCGCCAGCACCTGAACTTGTCGGCGTCCTTCGCCGCGACGGCCATCATCGACTCCATCGGATACGAGTACCAGGTATGCGCGATCTCCGGCATCTTGGGCTGGTAGTCCTTGAAGCCGCCGATGCGCTGCTGGAACTGGGTCATGCCGATGTCGGCCGTGTAGGCGATCTCGCCGTTGCCATCCATCACCGCCTTCATGGCGACGGTCGGCGACGTGTACGGCTGGATGGTGACGGTGTATTCGCCGCCGAGCGCCTCCTCGACGAGCTTGGTCATCGAGGCGGCGATCTGGTAGCCGTAGGAGCCCACGGGCGAAGTAGCCCAGCGCAGCGACTTGCGCTGCTGCGCGTGGGCCGGCTCGAGCGCCGAGAAGGCGAATAGCGCGGCGACTGCCGCCGTGGCCGCCGCGAAGCTGCGATTCGATCTTGTCTTCAACATGAACTCCTCCTTCGATAGACTGCGAGCGGAACAGCGCGTGGCCGGTGCGCGGCCCGCGCTCTCCTCTGCCGAATCATATCTCTCTTCCGATTCGCAGGACAGCCTTTACCGTCCTGCCGCTCAGCGAATCCTCGACCGCGCGGTTGATATCGGCGAAGTCGTAGTAGGTGACGAGAGGCTCCACCGGCAGCCGGCCGCCACGCCAGTGACCGACCAGCGCAGGGATGAATTCGTCCCCGGGCGCGTCGCCCTGGATGCAGCCGCGCACGGTGCGCCCGAGCTGGATGCCGACCATGTCGAGCGCCACCTCGGTACCGGTTCGGGCGCTGCCGACCAGGCAGCACACGCCGAGCGGCGAGAGGCAGTCCACCGCCTGCCGCAGCGCGCGCGGGTCGCCCGCCGCCTCGAGCGAGAACTCGACCCCCTTGCCCCCCGTCGCATCCCGGATCGCCGCGACCGCGTCGACGGCGCGCGCGTTGAAGACGTGCGTCGCCCCGAGCTCGCGGGCCAGCGCGAGGCGGTTCTCGTGCAGATCGACGGCGATGCGAACATCACAGCTCGCGATGCGCGCCGCCATCAGCGCCGCGAGGCCGACCGCGCCGGACCCGAACACCGCGAAGCTGCTTCCCGCGCCGGGGCGAAGCGCATTGAGCACCGCGCCGGCGCCGGTGTTGATGCCGCACGGAAACGCGGCGGCGAGCCCGAGCGGAAGCTCGCGCGGCACCTTTACGACGTTCGCCTCGGTGGCGAGCGCATGCGTGGCGAACGACGACTGCTGGAAGAACGCGCCGTGGACCGCCTGACCGCCGCGCTTGAGCGGCGGGCAGCCGTTACGCAGCAGGCCGCTGAACTTGATGCGGCGCGCGGCTGCGCAGTAGCCGGGCAGCTTGCGCAGGCACGCCTGGCACTCGCCGCACGAGGGCGAAAACATGACCACCGGGTCGCCAGGGGCGACCTTTCTCACCGCGGATCCGACGCGCTCGACGATCCCCGCGCCCTCGTGCCCGAACACGCATGGGTACGGAATGCCGAAATAGTCGTCTCGGCCGTGCACGTCGGTCTGGCAGATGCCCGAGGCAACGACGCGCACGACCAGCTCGTCGGGGGCGGGATCGGCGAGCTCGAGCGTCTCGAGCCGGAACGGTGCGCCTTTTTCTTGAACGACCGCAGCCGTGATCTGCACGGCTCAGGCGAGGCCGTCGCTGACCTTCACGTTCTCGGGCTTGAGCTCGAGCCCCGAGGCGCGCGCCTGCATCAGGAGCAGCGTGGAGAAATCCTGCTCGGAGAGGCCGTAGCCGATCATCTGCTGGATGAGGTCGCGAGTAAGCGAGGCGAGCGGCATCGGCACCTCGAACCTGCGGCCGGCATCGAGTCCCAGGTCCAGGTCCTTGCGCAGCAGCTGCGGCGTGAAGGTGACCGAGAAGTCGAGGTTGACCAGGCCCGGGGTCTTGTAGCGCGTGAACATCGAGCCCATCACGCTGTTGTTGACGAAGTCGAGGAAGGCGTGGCGCGGCACGCCGGCTTTCTGGGCGAGCACGGTGATCTCGGCGAGCGACTGCGTCACCACGCCGAGAAAGACGTTATGGCAGATCTTGACGATGCGCGAGAGCTCTCCCTCGCCGACGTAGCTCGAGCCACGGCCCATCATGTCGAGATAGGGCCGAGCCGCCTCGTAGGCGGTCTTCGGGCCGGAGACGACGAAGGTCAGCTTCCCGGCCTTGACCACCTTTGCGTTGCCGCTCACCGGCGCGGCGAGGTATTCGATGCCTTTGGCGGACAGGATCTGGCGCAGCTCGGCGGAGCCCTCGAGGGAGATCGACGAGCACTCGACGATCATGCGCGGCTTCGCCGATCCGGCGAGAAGCTTCTGCGTCACGTCCTTGACGTCGTTCCAGGTCGAGACCATGCAGAACACGATGTCGCGCCCGGCGAGCTCCGGGAGCGAATCGACGATCTTCGCGCCGACCTGCGAAAGGGGTTCCGCCTTGGCGCGGGTGCGGTTCCACACCGCGATGTCGCAGCCGCCCTGCGCCAGTCGCTTCGCCATGTCGAAGCCCATCCGGCCGGCGCCGATCCAGCCGAGCTTCATGCTAGCGGGAGTTGCCAATCGGCGGCTCTCGTCCACTTCCTCGCCGCGGCGCCTACGCTGCGTCGCGCTTCGCCCCGGTCTTCCTCCGCGCCCAGTAATCGGGAGCGGCCTTGGAGTTCGCAAGCGCCTCGGCGCTCTCGAATCCGGGCGCCATGGACGCCGAGGTGCCCGTGAGGTACTGATGGTGCTCGATGTCGAGCAGCCGCAGCCAGCTCTGCTGGCCGAAGGTGAGCGCGACGAAGCAGCCCAGCTCGACCAGCTCCGGCTCGCTGAAGTGCCGGCGCAGGCGGGCCCAGAACGCGTCGTCGGTATCCAGGCGCCACACGATCGCCTCGGCGTAAGCGAGCGCCGCCTTCTCGCGCTCGCCGTACATCGCCGATTTCTCGAAGTTGATGAGATCGTCGTACTTCGGCTCGGTGAGGCCCTGCCCGGCCGCCTTGACCGAGCGCTGGTTGCCGCAGAACTCGCAGATCACCGAGCGCGAAACGTACACCCGGCACAATTCCTTGATTTTGTGGTCGCAAACGCCGTTCCTGAAGATGTCGCGCCAGGAGTTGGCGAACGCCCAGAACGCGCCCGGGACGTGCGCGCGCACCGCCGAGCTCTCGGGCCGCGGCGTGCCCTCGCGCTGGCAGCGCAGCAGCTCCTCGCGCATGGCGGGATCGTCGATCGACTCGAACGGAACGTAGCTGATTCGCTGCTTGCCGGCCATGTCGCTCCTCGTCGCTTCCAGGGAACTTGCTGAACGATAGACTGGCCGGCCGGCCCAACGCAAGCTCCACGCTAGAATCGCGCATCCCGCCTCGATCGCCCCGCCCGACTGTGTCCCGCAAACGCCCGGAGGACTTGCGCAGCCATCGCTGGTTCGGGGCGGCCGACCTGCGCGCCTTCGGGCACCGCTCGCGCCTGGCGCAGATGGGCTACGGGCGACGCGACTACGCCGGCAAGCCGGTGATCGCGATCGTGAACACCTGGTCGGAGATCAACGCCTGCCATATGCATTTCCGCCAGCGCGCCGAGGAGGTGAAGCGCGGCGTGTGGCAGGCGGGAGGCTTTCCGCTCGAGCTGCCGGCGATGTCGCTCGCCGAGCCGATGCAGAAGCCGACGACGATGATGTATCGCAACCTCCTCGCCATGGAGTGCGAGGAGTTGCTGCGCTCGTATCCGGTCGACGGCGCGGTGCTGATGGGCGGCTGCGACAAGACCACGCCCGCGCTCATCATGGGAGCGACCAGCATGAACCTGCCCGCGATCTACCTGCCGGCGGGCCCGATGCTCTCCGGGCACTGGCGCGGCCAGACGCTCGGCGCGGGTTCGGACGCCTGGAAATACTGGGCGGAATTGCGCGCCGGAAACATCGCCGAGCGCGACTGGAGCGAGATCGAGGAGGCGATCCAGCGCTCGCCCGGCACCTGCATGACGATGGGCACCGCGGCGACCATGATGTCGCTCGCCGAGGCGCTCGGGCTGACGCTGCCCGGCGCGTCCTCGATCCCGGCGCCCGATTCGAGCCACCCCAGGATGGCGACCGACTGCGGCAAGCGCATCGTGGAGATGGTGTGGGAGGACCTGAAGCCGCGCGACCTGCTCGGGGTCGACGCGTTCGACAACGCCATCGTGACTCTGATGGCGCTCGGCGGCTCGACCAACGCGGTGATCCATCTCGTCGCGCTCGCGGGCCGCGCGGGGCTGAAGCTCCCGCTCGAGCGCTTCAACGAGATTTCGGCGCGCACGCCGGTGCTCGCCAACGTGCGCCCATCGGGAACGAATTACCTGATGGAGGATTTTTACTACGCGGGCGGCCTGCGTGCCCTGCTCTGCGAGCTGAAGGATCTTCTGCACCTCGAATGCCGCACGGTGAACGGCGGCACCATCGGCGAGAACCTCGAGGGGGCGCGCATCTGGAACGACGATGTGATCCATCGCCGCGCCGATCCGCTCAAGGACTCGGGCGGCCTTGTCGTGCTGCGCGGCAACCTCGCGCCCAACGGCGCCGTCATCAAGACGAGCGCTGCGAGTCCTGAGCTGCTCACGCACGCCGGGCGCGCGGTGGTATTCGAGGACTACAACGACCTCGCGGCGAGAATCGACCGGGACGATCTCGAGGTCGACGCCTCCTCGGTCCTGGTGCTGAAGAACGCCGGGCCGCTCGGCGGACCGGGAATGCCGGAGTGGGGCATGCTGCCGGTGCCGAAGAAGCTGCTCAGGCAGGGCGTGCGCGACATGGTGCGCGTCTCGGATGCGCGCATGAGCGGCACGAGCTACGGCACCTGCGTGCTGCACGTCGCCCCGGAATCCTGGATCGGCGGGCCGCTCGCCCTGGTGCGGAGCGGCGACCCGATCGAGCTCGACGTCTCGAAAAGAACCTTGAACCTGAAAATCGACGAATCGGAATTCGCCAGACGGCGCGAGGCCTGGAAACGGCCGGCTTCCCGCTACGCCCGCGGATACGGCACTGTTTTCGCGCGCCATGTCCGGCAGGCCGACGAAGGCTGCGATTTCGATTTCCTCGAGGGCACCGCAAGCGTGCCGGAACCGGAGATCCACTGACGATGGAGCTGCCGAAGAATCCATTCAAGCGCGCCCTGCGGTCGGGGGAGCGGCAGATCGGGTTGTGGTCGAGCCTCGCCTCGCACTACAGCGTCGAGGTGATCGCGGGCGCGGGCTTCGACTGGATCCTGCTTGACATGGAACACTCGCCGAACGAGCTTGCGAACGTGCTCGGCCAGCTCCAGGCGGCGGCGCCCTACCCGACCCATACGGTCGTGCGCGTGCCCTGGAACGACATGGTGGCGATCAAGCGCGTGCTCGATATCGGCGCGCTGTCGCTGCTCGTGCCGTACGTCTCGACCCCCGCCGAGGCGAAAAACGCGGTCTCCTACACGCGCTATCCGCCCGCGGGGGTGCGCGGCATCGCAGGCACCACGCGCGCCTCGCGCTTTGGCCGCGTGAAGGACTACGCCAGGCGCGCGCACGAGGAGATCTGCCTGCTGGTGCAGGCCGAGACGCGCGAGGCGCTGGACAACCTCGAGGCGATCTGTGCCGTGGAAGGCGTGGACGGCGTATTCATCGGCCCGGCCGACCTGCACGCCTCGCTCGGCTACACCGGCGAGACCGCCAACCCGAAGGTGAAGCCGGTGATCGACGAGGCGATCCGCCGCATCCGCAAGGCGGGGAAGGCACCCGGAATCCTCACGCCGAACGAGGCCGACGCGCGGCACTGGCTCGAGTGCGGGGCCCAGTTCGTCGCGGTGGGCTCCGACCTCGGCATTCTCGCGCGCGGCTCCGAGGCGCTCGCCGCGAAGTTCAAGCCCTGAGCCGCATGAAACCAGAGATCGTCATCACCGCCAGGGGCCACGCCGGCACGCTGGCGACACTGCAGGCCGATTTCACCGCGCACCTGCTCTACGAGGCCGCGGACCGCGACGCCTTTCTGAGGGAGCGCGCGCCGCGCGTGCGCGCAGTCGCGGCGTTCGGCCCGACGCCGGTGGACGGAAAGCTCATGGACGCGTTGCCGAAGCTCGAGATCATCTCGAATTTCGGCGTCGGCGTGGATTCGATCGACCTCGCGGCGGCGAAACAGCGCGGCATCCTCGTCACCAATACACCCGAAGTGCTCGACGAATGCGTCGCCGACACGGCGATTGCGCTGGTGCTCAACACGCTGAAGAAGCTTCCCCAGTCCGAGGCCCACCTGCGCTCGGGCTACTGGGCGACGCGCGGACCCTATCCACTGACCGCGACCCTCGGCGGCAAGACCATGGGAATCCTCGGCCTGGGGCGCATCGGCGAGGCGATCGCGAAACGTGCGCTCGCCTGCGGCATGAGAATCCGCTACCACAATCGCAACCGCAAGAGCTCGCCCTTTCCGTACGATCCGGACCCGGTGACGCTCGCGAAGAACTCCGACGTATTGATGGTCGTGACGCCCGGCGGGGCGGAGACCAACAGGCTGGTCGGCGCGAAGGTCCTCGACGCGCTCGGCCCCGAGGGCTACCTGGTCAACATCGCGCGCGGCTCGGTGGTCGACGAGCCGGTGCTGCTGCGCTACCTGCAGGAAAAGAGGATCGCCGGCGCGGGGCTGGACGTGTTCGCCGACGAGCCGAACGTGCCGGCGGAATTCTTCGCGCTCGACAACGCCGTGCTGTTCCCGCACGTCGGCAGCGCCACGGTCGAGACGCGAAAGGCGATGGGCGACCTGCAGATCGAGAACCTGCGCCGGCACTTCGCCGGGCAGCCGGTGCTGACCCGCGTCGTCTAGCGCGTCAGGAGGGCGAGCCGGCCTGCGACTGCAGCCAGTTCTGCACGCCCGTCTTTCCGATCAGATCGAGCTGGATCTCGAGCCAGTCGATGTGCTGCTCCTCCGACTCGAGGATGCCTTCCAGGATCTCGCGCGAGACGTAGTCGCCGGCCTCCTCGCAATACGCGATCGCGTCCCTGAGCACCGGATGCGCGAGCTGCTCGAGCTTGAGGTCGCATTTCAGCGCCTCCGGCGCGCTCTCGCCGATCATCAGCTTTCCCAGGTCCTGCAGATTCGGCAGCCCCTCCAGGAATAGGATGCGCTCGATCAGCCGGTCGGCGTGCTTCATCTCGCCGATCGACTCCTTCTTCTCGTAGCCCCCGAGCTTCTTCAGGCCCCAGTTTTCGAACATGCGGGCGTGCAGCATGTACTGGTTGATCGCCGTGAGCTCGTTGAACAGGACTTTGTTCAGGTGCTGGATGACCTTCTTGTCGCCCTTCATCGCGCGCCTCCTTGGGACGGGGCGATTCGAC
>MERQ01000046.1 GCA_001770655.1 Betaproteobacteria bacterium RIFCSPLOWO2_12_FULL_68_20 | reverse complement strand
CAACGTGTGGCTCTGCGTAGCTCATCACGTAATCCACGATACGCCGGAGGCAGGTCTCCTCATTTCCCAAACGGCAAGCCATTCTGTCTAGAGCCGATGTCGACCGATCTCCCGGAATCGGACTGGAAGGCCTTTCGGAAACTGAGAGAGGTTGCGCTGGAGCGCTTTTGCGAGCGCATCCTTGCCGAGGTCGGTCGCATAGCGTCGGATGCGAAGCGAACGTCCCACGCTCGGTATCTGGCCGCCTACGAGCTCATTCAGGAGCGCGACCATCAGATCGCTCGTGCATTCAACAACCCGCGGCGTTCGGTCGTCGTAGCGCAACTGGCTACGATGATGTCCCTCGATCTCATCAGCCAGGAGGAACTGCATTCCTTTACTCCTCGCACACAGAGCGTCGTCGAGGCATTGCGACAACCAATAAGGAGGGCCCGTGCGACCAATGACCGGCCGGGGAGATAGGTAACAAGAACGTCGGAGGACATGGGTGACAGATTCCCATGTCCTATCGCTGCTGCACGATTGCCCGCCCCCAAGTCCGGTCTAGCGCGCGATCCTAGGTTAGCGTCGCAGCAATTTTCCGGATCTCCGCAGGCGTGCGCTCGCCCGCAAGCGGCATTCCCGGCATCAGATGTTTCCCCATGGCGAGCCCGCCGATCAGGACCGGCTCGTAGCCGATGTCGCGTATCAGCCGCGAAGCCGCCGCGATGGCCCGGGCATCATCGCCCGCGATCGGCATCCCGATGCGCCCGGGCTGTTGGTGCGCCGCCCCCATCCGCGTATAGCCGATCGCATTGAAGGCGCGGACGAGAAGCGCGCCTGGCAACAATTCCGCCGACGCGAGACCGGCGCCCTTTTTCCGCGCCCAGTCGGCGATCTCCCCATCCCGCCCGACAAAGGGGTTGCACGTGTCGATCACCACCTTGCCCCTGATCAGGTCCGCCAGGTCCTTGCCGACCTCGGGCAGAGCGCGGTAAGGAACCGAGATCATCACCACTTCGCCGAAGGCCGCGGCTTCGCGCGGCGTTCCGGCACGGGCATTCCCTCCGAGCCGGGCGGCGAGCGCCTTGTCGTGCTCGATGTTGCGCGAGGAGAACATGACTTCGTGCCCGGCTTTCACCCAGACGCCGCCGAGCGTGCCGCCGACGTTTCCCGAACCGACGATGCCGATTTTCGTTTTCCCGGCACCCGCCGCACGTAACGGCAGGCCGCTCACCGCCAGGGCAGCCCCGGCAACCACAAGGAATCCACGTCGATTCTGTTTCATGGCAATGCCTCCACCAGCTCGATCATCCGCTTTCTCATGGCCGCGTCCGGAAGCCGGCCCGTCGCGCCGCCCATGTTGTCGGCCATGTTGGCCGGCCGGCTGGTGGCCGGCGTGATGGCCGTCACCGCCGGATGGCTCGCCACGTACTTGAGGAAAAACTGCGCCCACGAGCTCGCGTCGAGCTCGCCGGCCCAGTCCGGCACCTTGCGTCCCGCCACGCGGCGCCAGAGGCGCGTGCGGCCGAAAGGCGCATAGACCAGGACGGCGATCCCCTTGTCCCGCGCGAGCGGCAGTATCGTCTCCTCGGCGTGACGCTCGTCGATCGCGTAATCCGTGCCGATGAAGTCGATCGGCTCGTTGCGCATGGTCTGCACCAGCTCGGCGTACTGGCCCTCGAAGGTGGTCGTCACCCCGATGTAGCGCACGCGGCCCTTCTCCTTGTACTCCCTGAGTAAGGGGAGCTGGGTGCGCAGGTCCCCCATGTTGTGGACCTGGATCAGATCGATCGCCGGCTTGCCGATTCTTCGGAAGGACGTTTCGAGCTGGCTGCGCGCCGCCGCCGCATCGGCCGCCCCGCCGCGTGCGACGTTGAGCTTGGTCGCCCAGAAAAGGCGTTTCGCGATCCCGAGGTCCTGGGCGATCCGACCGGCCACCTCCTCGGACGCCCCGTAGGCCGGCGCGGTGTCGAAGACCGTGCCGCCGAGCTCCGCCATTCGCCCGAGCACCGCTCGCAGCGCCGTGACGTCTTCGCTGCGCGCGACCTGCGCGAAGGTGGCCGAGCTGCCCAGGCCGACGATGGGCAGCCGCTCGCCGGTGGAGGGGATGGCCCGGGTGATGAGCTTGGCCTTGCCGGCCTGCGCGAGCACCGCCCGGGGATCGAGGGCCAGCATCCCGCCGGTGCCCGCCATGCGCTGCAGCCATTCACGACGCGTCGTCATGCAGGAGCTCCTTCAGTCCGTTCAGTGCCGCGAGCCCGCGCGCGCTGCGCGTAGCCCAGCCATATTCCGAGCGCCATCCATGCCGCCGCGAGCGGCACCGCGACGGACGCGAGCGCGGCCAATCCCATGCCCAGCCGTCCCAGCAGGCCCTCGGTCTGCGCGCCGACGACGTCGCCGGCGCGGTAGACGAACGTGTCGATGAACGCCTTCGCCTTGTACCGGTCGGCACGGGGAACGACGGTGAACAGCGTCTCGCGCGCGGGCCGCATGATGCCGCGCTGAACGGCGCGGAACGTCGCCTCGAACGCGATGAGCGCCGCAAGCGAGCCTGCGATCGCGAGACCGATGAAGCCCAGCGCGGCCGTGACCGGCAGCAGCGCCAGCGTCACCGACACGCCGAGCCGCTTCATGAGATGCCCGGTGACGATCGCCTGCAGGACGAGTGTCGCCACCTGCGTGATCATGTCGATGCGCGCGAAGGTCGCGGTGCGCATGTCGAGGTTGGACCCCAATGCAGCCACCATCTGCAGGCGCGTGAAATAGATAAAGGTAACCATGACTGCGAGGATCAGCACGTACGCGCAGATGGCGAGAAGATACGGCGATCGGAAGACCGCCTGCAATCCTTCCCACGCGGCTCCGCCGATCACCGCGTGCTCGGGCGACGCCGGCGCAGGTCCCGGCTCGAGCTGGTCCGAACGCAAGCGCGTGAGCCACCAGGCCGGACCCAGTGCCAGCACGAGGAACCCCGCCGCGACCAGCAGCAGGGCCGGCGTGCCGAGGGGCCCGGCGAGCCGGCCGGCGAGCCACGGGCCGAAAATCGCCCCCAGCGTTCCGCCCACGGCGATGGCACCGAAGAGGCGCTTGCTCTGCTCCAGCGAAAAGCGGTCCGCCATCAGCGCCCAGAACAGCATCGTGGCGAAGAGATTGAAGACGCTGAACCAGACGTAGAAGACCTGCCCGGTCCGCTCGCCGATGCTGGCCGGCGCCAGCACGAGCAACGCGTAGAACGCCAGCAGGCCGAAGGCGAAGAAGAGGTAGGTCGCGTTGATGAAGGCGAGGCGGCGGAACCGGCTCACCATCCAGCCGAACAACGGGTTGACGAGGAGGGTGACGATCACGGTACCGATGAAAAGCCACCGCAGCGCCTCGATGCCGCGCTGCATTCCCAGCGCCTCGCGCGCCGGCCGCACCACCATCAGCGCCGTGAGCACGCAGAAAAAGAACAGGCCGGCGACGAGGGCGGGCGCGACCTCCTCGCGTCGTATGTTCGCAAGACGCTGCAGGATGGCGGCGGTCATTGCTGGTCATGCCTCCAGGCCCCGGCGGGACGGCGATGCTGACATCTTGAGCGGCAGAGTTGAAGTACCCTATGCAAAAGGAGGTACATCATGACTCAGCCGATTCTCCAGGTCGATGAGGTTGTCGGGTAGTGAAGCTGACGCAGGCGCTGCCCGATCTCGTCTCCGACATGGAGATCGCGCTGGTCAACCTCGGACGCGGGGATCTCGTCAATCAGTTGAAGGAAGCGACCCTGGAGCGCTGGAACTACGACGACTTCATGGACGTCACCTACCTGCATCTCGCGCCGCAAGGCGCCGCGGATGCCGAAAGGCTGTCGCTCTACGACGAGCTGGGCGTCAGCCTGGACACCGACGAGCACGGGCGGCTCATCGGCATCGAGATCCTCGACGGAAAGCGGATCGCATCTCAGTTGGGGAATTCCGGCGGCTGACATTTTCCCGGCGCCGCCCCGCACGGCCGTAGAATCGCGCCGTGCCGCAACCGATCTACGTCACCGCCGACATCCGCCGCATCGAGCAGGCGGCCGGAACCGTCACGCCAACCTTGATGGAGCGAGCGGGCGCCGCCGCGGCGGAGCTCGCCGCGCGGCTCGCCTCGGAACGCGGCAAGGACATCCTGGTGCTCGCCGGCCCGGGCAACAACGGCGGCGACGCGCGGGTGGTCGCAAGGATCCTGAAAGAGAGCTTCTCCCGCGTGACGGTGGCGACGAATCCCTCGGAGATCCCGCAGGACGCGCACTGGGGCCTGGTGGTGGACGGCCTGTTCGGCATCGGGCTCGCGCGCAACATCGAGGGCGACTACGCGCGGCTCGTCGAGTTCGCCAACGCACAGAGCTGCCCCATCCTCTCGCTCGACATCCCGAGCGGCCTCGAATCGGACACCGGCCGCGTGCTCGGCCGCGCGGTGCGCGCGACGCACACCATCAGCTTCATCGCGCTCAAGCCCGGACTGCTCACGCTCGACGGCCCGGACCATTGCGGCGCGGTGAGCGTCGCCGATCTCGGCCTCGAGCTGAACAAGCTCGTTCGCACTTCCGCCTGGGTGGCGGGGCCCGAGCTCTTCTCCATGGTGCTCAAGCGCCGCCCGCGCAATTTCCACAAGGGACAGGCCGGTTCGCTCGCCATCCTCGGCGGCGCCTCGGGCATGGCGGGCGCCGCGCTGCTCGCGGGCCGCGCCGCGCTCAAGCTCGGCGCCGGGCGCGTCTACGTCGGGCTGCTCGATCACGAGGCGCCGGGCGTGGATCCCGGCGCGCCCGAGCTGATGCTGCGCCATCCCGACGACGCGCTCGGCCAGCAGCTCGACGCGATCGTCGTCGGCCCCGGCATCGGCCAGGGAGAGCGCGCGGAGACGCTAGTCGGCGCGGCGCTCGCGAGCGACATCCCGTGCGTGCTCGACGCGGACGCGCTCAACCTGGTCGCGGAAAACGACGACCTGCGCGGCGCCTGCGCGCGCCGTCGCGCAGAGACGCTGGCGACGCCCCATCCTGCCGAAGCGGCGAGGCTCTTGAAGCTCGACACCGCCGGGGTGCAGGCCGACCGCGTCGCGGCGGCAAGGCGCATCTCGAAAGAGCTCAACGCGCACGTCGTGCTGAAAGGAAACGGCAGCGTCATCGCGGCGCGCGACGGGCACTGGTTCGTCAACACCTCGGGCAATCCCGGCATGGCGAGCTCCGGCATGGGCGACGTGCTCGCCGGGATTCTCGGCGCGCTGCTCGCGCAGCGCTACTCGGGCGAGTCGGCGCTCGCGCTCGGCGTGCACCTGCACGGCGCCGCGGCCGACGAGCTGGCGCGCGCGGGCGCCGGGCCGGTCGGGCTCAGCGCCGGCGAGCTGATCGAACCCGCACGGCGGCTGTGGAATTCCTGGCTCGCGAGCGCCGGCTATTCGCAGCGGTAGAACGCCTCGCGCTGCTGCAGGCTGAGCGCTTCCAGGTCCCCGGGATCGCGCGCGCCCGCCGACAGGCGCCGCTCCAGCTCGGCGAGCCGCCGCTGCAGGCGCGCGGTCTTCGCATCGCGGTCGAGCGCCTCGAAACGCGCTCGCAGCTCCCTCGCCTCGCCGTCGCGCCTCTCGACCTCGGCCATCACGATCTCGCGCCGCAGCTTGCGCTTCTCGCAGTGCACCGGCTCGAGCTGCTTCGCGACGGCCATGAACTCCCGCGCCTCGGGGCTGAGCCCGGCGGACGGCAACGACCACAGAGCGAGCGCCACCGCAACCGCCGACCGCTTCAAGCGACCTTCATCCGCGCCTTCGGCTCGGGATAGGGATAGAGCATGTTGAGCGCCACCGACTGGCCGCTCGCCTGCACGATCCTCACGTGCTCGCGCCGCAGCTCCCGCGCGTGCCGCACGCCGCACGAGTGCGCGATCATGTCGATCTCGCGGTTCATGTTGTTGGCGTAGTTGGCGACGCGCAGGTATTTCTCCTCCACCACCAGCGCGCGCTGCAGGCGCTTGTTGTGCGTCGTCACCCCCGCCGGGCAGGTGTTCTGGTGGCAGCGCAGCGCCTGGATGCAGCCGAGCGAGAACATGAAGCCGCGCGCCGTGTTGACGAAGTCCGCGCCGACGCACAGCGCCCACGCGGCGCGCGCCGAGGTGACCAGCTTGCCCGAGGCGACCACGCGGATGCGCTGCTTGAGCTCCGTTTCGATCAGCGCGTCGACCACGCGCGGCAGCGCCTCGTTGATCGACAGGCCCATGTGGTCGGCGAGCGCCTGCGGCGCCGCCCCCGAACCGCCTTCGCCGCCGTCCACGACCAGGAAATCGGGCGCGCACTCGAGGCCGCGCCGGTGCACGGCCTCGGCCATCTCGTTCATGAAGCGCCACCCGCCCATCGCGGTCTTGACGCCGACCGGGCGGCCGGTGAGATCGCGGATCCACGCCACTTTGTCGAGCAGCTCGTTCATGTTGGAGATGTCGCGGTGGCGGTTCGGGCTGATCGAGTCGCGCCCTTCCGGGATGCCGCGGATGTGCGCGATCTCGGCCGTCACCTTGCGCCCGGGCAGGATGCCGCCCTTGCCGGGCTTGGCGCCCTGCGAGAGCTTGATCTCGAACGCTTTCACCACGCGCGAGAGCTCGAGCAGCCGGTCGGCCGAGAGATTGCCCTGCTCGTCGCGCGCGCCGTACTTGGCGGTGCCGATCTGCATGATCACGTCGCATCCGCCCTCGAGATGGTAGGGCGAGAGGCCGCCTTCGCCGGTAGCCATCCAGCAGCCCGCGATCGCCGCGCCGCGCGACAGCGAGCGCACCGCCGGTGCCGAGATCGCGCCGTAGCTCATGCCCGAGATGTTCACGATCGAGCGCACCTCGAACGGGTGCTGGCAGTAGCCCTCGCCGAGCGCGAGCGAGGGCGTCGGCAGCCGCTCTTCCTCGAGCACCGGGAACGGGTGGTTGACGAAGATCAGCGCGCCCGGCTGGTGCAGGTCGTAGGTCGAGCCGAAGCCGATGGTGCCGCCCTCGTTCTTCGCCAGGCGGTAGACCCAGGCGCGCGTCGAGCGGTTGAACGGCATCTCCTCGCGGTCGCCCGAGAAGAAGTACTGCCGGAAGTATTCGCCGAGCTGCTCGAAGAAGTAGCGCAGGTGCCCGACGACCGGGTAGTTGCGCAGCACCCCGTGCTTCTTCTGCGTGATGTCGCTGATGAAGAGGAACACCAGCACGGCGACGATCGCGAACGCGATCAGCGTGCCGATGCCGTAGGACAGGATGTCCCTGATCATGCGAGCCCCTCCCCCAGGGAGGGAATGATAGGCGAATCCCGCGCGCCGCGGCGCACTTCCATCCTGCCCGGGTGGCGCGTCAGCGCCGCCCCCGCGATCACGCGCGCAGCCGCTTCACCACGTCGTACACCTCGGCGGCGTGGCCGCGCGGAGTGACGCCGTAGGCCGCGTGGCGGATGACCCCCTTCTTGTCGATCACGAAGGTCGAGCGCACCAGGCACTCGCGCCGCACGCCCTCGTTCTCCTGCTCCTGCAGCACGCCGTACATGCGGCACACGTCGCCCTCGGGATCCGAGAGCAGCGAGATGGTGAGCCCGTGCTGGTCGCGGAACGTGGCGTGGGTGAGGCAGTCGTCGCGCGACACCCCGACCACCACGCAATCGTGCCTGCCGAACTGGTCCTCGTGATCGGAGAAGTCGGTCGCGACCAGGGTGCAGCCGGGAGTTCCGTCGCGCGGATAGAAATAGAGCACCACGTGCTTCTTGCCCTTGAACTCCGACAGGCTGACGGTCTGCATGTCGGCGTCGGGGAGAGCGAACGGCGGCGCTGGCTGACCCGGTTGCAACATTGTGCGCACGATTCTAATCCAGGTTTTTTTTGCCTTGGCAAGCGCCGCGCGCGCTTGGGCGCATTTGTAGTGGCAGCGCGACAGGGTCCGCGAAATATAATCGCCGCATGACGCAGCACCCGCTCGGCGGCTTGACAGCGCGCCAATTCCTGCGCCGCTTCTGGCAGAAGCGCCCGCTCTTCGTGCGCGGCGCGCTACCCGGATTCCGTGACATGCTCGACCAGCGGGCGCTTGCCGCGCTCGCCGCGCGCGGCGACGTCGAGTCGCGGCTGGTCGAGCGGCGCGGCGGCCGCTGGGAGCTGACGCACGGGCCGATCCCGCGCGAGCGGCTGCGGCGGACCGGGAATTTCGGCTGGACGCTGCTCGTGAGCGGGGTCAATCTGCACCTGCCCGGGGCCGAGCGCCTGCTGCGGCGCTTCGATTTCCTGCCGCAGGCGCGGCTGGACGACGTGATGGTGAGCTACGCCGCCCCGAGAGGCGGCGTCGGCCCGCACGCCGATTCGTACGACGTGTTCCTGGTGCAGGGCAGCGGGCGGCGGCTGTGGCGACTCGCCCGGCCCGGCCGGTTCCGGCTCGTCGAAGGAAGCCCGCTGCGCCAGATCGCCGGATTCCGCCCCGAGCAGGAATTCGTGGCGAAGCCGGGCGACCTGCTGTACCTGCCGCCCGGCTGGGGCCACGACGGCGTCGCGCTGGAGCCCTGCTTCACGTACTCCATCGGCCTGCGCGCGCCGCGCGGCGCCGAGCTCGGCGCCGCGTTCCTCGATTGGCTGCACGAGCGCGGGCTGCCCGACGCGACGTACCGGGATCCGGAACTCGCGCCTGCGACGCATCCGGCGCGAATTCCCCCTGACATGGTCGGCTTCGCCGCGCGCGCGCTCGGCCGCATCCGCTGGACGCGAAGCGACGTCGCGCGCTTCGCCGGCGAATACCTCAGCACGCCGAAGCCGCACGTCGTATTCCGCCGCAGCCGCGGCCGGCGGGCGCTTGCGCGCTGCGAGGTGCGGCTCGACCCGAAGACGCAGATGCTGTATTCGGGCCGGAGATTCTTCATCAACGGCGAGACGCTCAGCAACGTGGGGTCGCGCGACGCGCTTGCCTTGCGCGATCTCGCCGACCGAAGGCACCTGCACGGCGAGCGCCTTGCCCGGCCGCCGCTCGCCGGTCTAATCTACGAATGGCACCGGCTCGGCTACCTTCATCTGGAGAGACGCGAGTGAGCGAGACGACCGACAACCCGTCGCAGCAATCCCTGTACGAGCGCTTCGACAGCAACGCCGGCTTCCAGGGCGCCGTGGAGCGGCTGCTCGAGCAGGCGGGACGCGAGCTGCGCATCTTCGATCCGGACCTCGCGGCGCTGCGCGTGAACGACCCCGCGCGCATCGAGCGGCTGGAGCGGTTCCTGCTCGCCAGCCGCACGCGGCGCATCTACGTCGCCGTGCACCACACCGACCACATCACCAAGCAGTGCCCGCGCATGATGAGCCTGCTCGCGCGCTTCTCCCATGCGATCCAGATCAACCGCACGCACGACGAGATCTGCGAGCTGCAGGACGCGTTCCTGGTGCTCGACTCGATGCATTACGTGCGGCGGCCGGTGGCACGGTTCTCCCGCGGCGCGATCGGCCTGGGCGACGAGAACGAGGGGCTGGCGATGCGCGGCCGCTTCATGGAGATCTGGGCGGCGTCCTTTCCCGCGGTCTCGGGCACTACGGCAGGGCTCTAGCCCGGGGCGAACGCCTGCGAACCGCGCCCGTTCCGGGCGGTCCAATGGTTGTGGCGGGGCTATAATCCGCGCCGCCCGCTACCGACGGGCGAATCCAGTGAACCGCAGTCCATCCCCCACTCATGAGGCCAATCGAATGAACAAGTCGCTGTTGATCGCCGTCGCGGCAGCCTTCGCGCTTGCCGCTTGCGGCCAGGAAGCACCGAAGCCCGCGCCTGCGCCTGAGCCCAAGGTAGCGCCGGCCCCGGCCCCCGCGCCCGCTCCGGCACCCGAGATGAAGAAAGAGGAGCCGAAGGCCGAGGCGCCGAAGATGGAAGAAAAAAAGGACGAAGAGAAGAAGTAGCGCCTTATCTGAGCTCCCGCCACCCGAAGCCTTCTTCCTGGGTGGCGAGGCTCACCCAGCTTTCCTCGCATCCCATCGCCTGCGCGAGCGCCGCGCGCGCCAGCTCCGGGCGGTTGTTCTGCTGCGACAGGTGCGCGCCGACGAGGTGCCTGAGGCGCGAGCGGTCGAGCGCGCCGAGCAGCCGCCCGGTCGCGCCGTTGTCGAGATGACCCAGCGGCCCGGCGATGCGCTCCTTCAGCCACTTCGGGTAGCCGCCCTTCCACAGCATCTCGAGGTCGTGGTTGCACTCGAGCACCAGCGCCTCGCAGCCCGAGAGCATGCTCTCGACGTGGGCGGTCGGGGCGCCGAGGTCGGTGAGCACGCCGAGCCTGAAGGCGCCGTCGGAGAGCAGGTACTGCACCGGCTCGCGCGCGTCGTGCGGGACGGCGAATGGCCGCACTTCGAGATCGCCCACGGAGATCGCCTCGCGCCCCTGCACGATGCGAGTCGCGACTCCGTTCGCGGCCTTGCCCTCTTCGCGCAACGCGCCGAGCGTCCCCTGCGTCAGGTAGACGGGCAGCCGGTGCGCCGCGGCGAAAGCGAACGCGCCGCTCGAGTGGTCTTCGTGCTCGTGGGTGACGAGGATCGCGCTGAGGTCCTCCGGCGCGAGGCCGAGCCGGCCGAGGCGCCTTTCGGTCTCGCGCGGCGCGAGCCCGCAGTCGAGCAGCACGCGCGTGCGGCCGGACTCGGCCACCAGGCAGTTGCCCTTGCTGCCGCTCGCGAGCGATGCGAAGCGCAGCAAGCGGCTATTTCAGCTGCTCGTGCAGCAGCGCGAGGATGCGCCGCGTCGTCGCCGAGCTTTCCGGGCCGCCGTCCTTGTTGAGCACCTGGACCTGGCTGCCGTCGGCGTCCTGCTTCACCAGCACGCGGTACTGCTCGGCCTTGACCTTTGGATCGCTCGAGCGCCAGAACGCGAGGCGCGACAGCAGCCCGGGCTTGTCGCGGTCCTTCCTTTCCATGTCCGCCTCGGGGTCGGCGTAGCGCACGAAGTACATTCCCTTCTGCCGGTCGCGGTCCTCGACCGTGAAGCCCACGCGATCGAGCGCGAGGCCGACGCGCCGCCAGGCGCGGTCGAAGGGCTCGAATACCCGCAGCGTCTCGGCGCCGTCGCCGCCCTTCTTCAGCTCCGCGCGCAGCTGCATCGTGGTGCCGGCCGAAGCGAGCTGCCTGGCTTTTTCCTCCTGCCCGCCGAGCCGCACCATCAGCCTGCGCAGGAACTCGGCCTCCAGCCCCGGATCGGTATCGCGCGCCTTCCAGGCCGTGCGGTCCTCGTTGGGAGAGGTGAACACCTCTTCCATGCCGCGGTGGCTGACGTAGATCTCGGTGCCCTTGCCGTCGGGCGTGCGCTCCAGGCGCGTGCGGAACTTGTCGCGCTCCGAGGTCGACCACAGCTGATCGAGCACCTTGCCGAGCGTCTCGCGGATGAAGTCCTGAGGGATCTTGGCGCGGTTCTCCGCCCAGTCGGTCTCCATCACGCCTGCTTCGGGCACCTCGACCTTGATGAGAAAGCCGTTCTCCTGCCAGAAATCCTTCACCAGCGGCCACAGCTTCTCGGGAGGCTGCTGCACCACCAGCCAGCGCTGCGTGCCCGAGCGCTCGATGCGCATCTCCTCGACCTGCGGCAGCACCGAGGTGTTGCCGGTTTTCGCCTGCTCCCTGCGCTCGGCCTGGTAGCCGGAGAACGTCGCGGTGGAGCGGCCGGTCTCCGGAACGACATAGCGGTTGTCGCGCGCCGGCGAAGTGAGGTCGGGCGGGATCTCCAGCGGCGGCAGCGTGCCCGCGGACTTGTAGTCGATCTTCGGGCCCGCGAGCGTATCCTGAATCGTGCTGCAGCCGCCGAGCGCCGCAGCCGCCGCGAGCGCGATCGCGGTGAGACCCAGCCGCGTCATGCCCTGCCCTCCACGACGCGCAGCCCGGGGAGCGCGATGCCGGCCTCGTGCAGCGCCTCGCGCAGGCCCTGGTGGAACTTGTCCGACAGGGGCGACAGCGGCAGCCGCAGCCCCGGCTCGATCAACCCCATCTCCGCGAGCGCCCACTTGACCGGGATCGGGTTTGCCTCTGCGAACAGCCTTTGGTGCAACGGCAGCAGCTTCAGGTTGATTTCGCGCGCCTTCTTCACGTCGCCGACCAGCGCCGCGGCGCACATCTGGCGCATCAGCTTGGGGGCGACGTTGGCAGTGACCGAGATCACGCCGTGGCCGCCGAGCAGGATCAGCGCAGCCGCGGTCGAGTCCTCGCCGCTGTAGATCGCGAAATTGCGCGGCGCGCGCCGGATGAGGTCGGTGCCGCGCTCGATGCTGGCGGTGGCGTCCTTGATGCCGATGATGCCCGGCACCTGCGCGAGGCGCAGCACCGTGTCGTTGTGCAAGTCCGCGACGGTGCGGCCGGGAACGTTGTACAGGATCATCGGCAGATCGACCGATTCCGCGATCTTGCGGAAGTGGCGGTACAGCCCTTCCTGAGTCGGCTTGTTGTAGTAGGGCACGACCGACAGGCACGCGGTGGCGCCCGCTTTCTTCGCCGATTCGGTGAGCTCGATCGCCTCGGCCGTCGAGTTGCCGCCGGTGCCGGCGACGATCGGGATGCGCCCTTTCGCGTGCGCGACCGCGAGCCGGATCAGCTCCTTGTGCTCGTGGAAGTCCACGGTCGGCGATTCGCCGGTGGTGCCGACCACCACGATGCCGTCGGTGCCCTCGGAGACGTGCCAGTCGATCAGGGCCTCGAAGCGCGTGTGGTCGAGCCGCCCGTCCTCGTGCATCGGGGTGACGATCGCGACCAGGCTGCCGGTGATCATGAGCTGCTCCGGATCATGCGAGGATTTTAGCCGTTTCGGTGCTCCCGCGCAGGGCGCAGAGGCGCTGGATCACCGCTTGCTTCGGGCGCTCGACGCGCCCCTGCTCGAACGCCACCACCGCCAGTTCCCGGAACGCTTCCAGAAGCTCCCCCGGCCGCAGCAGGAATTCCGGATTGGACGGCCTGCCGCAGCGTTCGTTCCCGGCCATGAAGGTCTCGTAGATGAGAATGCCCTCGGGCGCGAGCGATGCGGCAAGACGAGCCAAGAGCGGCCGGTAAAGGTAGTTGGTGACCACGACGCCCTCGAAGCGCTCGCCGTCCAAGGGCCACGGCATGCCGCCTTCGAGGTCCGCCTGCACGAACCGGATGCCCGGCCCGAAAGGCGATTGCGGCGGGTCGCGGTCGACAGCGACCACTGCCAGCCCGCGCGCGGCGAAAAAACGCGCGTGCCGCCCCTCGCCGCAGGCCAGGTCGAGCACCCTCCCCTTCGCAATGAGCGGCGCCCAGCGCGCGACCCACGCCGAAGGCGCGAGAATGCCGTGTCCCGCCTGCCCAGCCATTCGACCGAGTCTAATCCATGCCCACCGAATCCATCCGCTTTCCCGGCGCCCAGGGCGGCAGCCTCGCCGCCCGCCTCGACCTTCCCGCCGGCGAGCCGCGCGCGTACGCCCTGTTCGCGCACTGCTTCACCTGCTCGAAGGAGAGCAAGGCCGCGGCTTACGTCGCCCATGCGCTCGCCGGTCACGGCATCGCCACGCTGCGCTTCGACTTCGCCGCCCTTGAGTTCTCCTCGAACATCGACGACCTGATCGCCGCCGCGGACTGGCTGCGCGCGAATCGCGCCGCCCCGCAGATCCTGGTCGGCCACAGCCTCGGCGGCGCCGCGGTGCTCGCCGCCGCCGCGCGCATACCGGAAGCCCGCGCCGTCGCGACCATCGGCGCGCCCTTCGAGCCGAGCCACGTCTCGCGCCTGATCGTCGACAAGGAAAGGGTCGCCGCCGAGGGCGTGGCGCAGGTCGACATCGGCGGCCGGCCGTTCACCATCCGCAAACAGTTCCTGGAGGACCTCGAGCGCCAGGACCCGGCGAAGACGATCGGCGCGCTGGGAAAGGCGCTGCTGGTCCTGCACTCGCCGCGCGACGCGATCGTGAATATCGACAACGCCGCGAAGATCTTCATGGCGGCGAAGCATCCGAAGAGCTTCGTCTCGCTCGACGATGCCGACCATCTTCTGAGCCGCGCCGAGGACGCTTCCTACGCGGCCGGGGTGCTCGCCGCGTGGGCGTCGCGCTATCTGGAAGCGAACGAAGCGCGCATCGAGCCGGTCGCCGGCGTGCGCGTGGTCGAGTCGGGCGACGGTCGGTTCGCGCAGGACGTGGTTGCTGGTCGCCACCGTTTGCGCGCCGACGAGCCGGTGGCGGCGGGCGGAAACGATTCGGGGCCGGGACCGTACGATCTGCTGCTCGCCGCGCTCGGCGCCTGCACGGCGATGACCGTGCGCATGTACGCGAATGTGAAGAAGCTGCCGCTGGAGCGCGTGTCCGTGGATCTCGCGCACCGGAAGGTTCATGCCGAGGACTGCGCCGAATGCGAAACGAGAGAAGGCCATGTCGACCGCATCGAGCGCGCGATCACGCTGGAGGGGCCGCTCGACGAAGCGCAGCGCGCGAAGCTGCTCGAGATCGCCAACAAGTGCCCGGTGCATCGCACCCTGCGCTCGGAGGTGGTGGTGGCGACGCGGCTTTCGGGGTAGCTGGTTTTTTTGCTTCTATCCGATCTCGCGACTTCCGGCCGCCTTTGCCGGAAGTCGCGAGACATTGGGGCGGTCGCTTTTCCGCGAATGCCTTCGCTATGCGACGGCACCAGGGTCTCGTCAAAACCCCGGCGCGCAGAGCACGAAGTTGGCGAACTCGATGAGCATGCCGGGCCGCAGGTAGGCCGTGAACGCTGCGGCGGCCGCGAAGGCGATGAGCGCGACCGCGGCGCCCTTCAGCCAGAGCTTCGCGTTCGCGCTCATGCCGGCGCCGGGATCGGTCTTCGTTCCGAGAGCGGCTTCTCGTTGACCGGGATGTTCACCAGCGCAGCGAACACCCCGAGGCCGATCGAGATCGCCATTGCCCCGGTGTAGGAGCCGGTGGTGTCGTAGAGGTAACCCGCGAGCCAGATGCCGGTGAAGCTGCCGATCTGGTGGCCGAAGAACACCACGCCGGTGAGCGTCGCCATGTAGCGCAGGCCGAAGATCTGGCCCACCAGCCCGTTGGTGAGCGGCACGGTCGAGAGCCACAGCAGCCCCATGCCGATGGCGAACGTATAAAGGGTGGTCGGCGTGAGCGGGAACGAGATCAGGAACAGGATCAGCAGCCCGCGCAGCACATAGATCGCCGCGAGCAGGTATTTCTTGCTGAAGCGGCCGCCCAGCCAGCCGGAGACGAACGAGCCGATGGTGTTGAACAGCCCGATCAGCGCGAGCGCGGTCATGCCGTGCTCGGGCTTGAGGCCCTGGTCGGTGACGAACGCCGGCAGGTGCACGGTGAACATGAGGAGCTGGAAGCCGCACACGAAGAAGCCCCAGAACAGCAGGTGGAAGCTCCTGTCGCGCATCGCCTCGCCGAGCGCACCGCGGAGCGACTGCGATCCGAGGGCCGCAGGCGCCGGGCGCCCCGCCTGCGTGAACGCGAGCGGCACGATCAGCGCGGTGATCGCGGCAAGGCCCACCAGCGCCATCTGCCAGTCGAAGCGCGAAATGAACAGCTGCGCCACCGGCAGCAGCGCGAACTGGCCGAAGGAGCCGGCCGCGGTGGCGATGCCGAGCGCGGTGCTGCGCTTCTCGGGCGCAGCGACGCGCGCGATCACCGCGAGCACCACGCCGAACGTGGCGCCGGAAAGCGCCAGCCCGATCAGCACGCCCGAGCCGAGGTACAGCGTGAGCGGCGTGTCGGAAAACGCCATCGCGACCAGGCCGAGGACGTAGAGCGCGCCGCAGATCGCCACCACGCGGCCGGCGCCGTAGCGGTCGGCCAGGCCGCCGGCGAACGCGCTGAGCGCGCCCCACAGCAGGTTCTGGATCGCCATCGCGATCGAGAACACCTCCCTGCCCCAGCCGAACTCGAGGCTCATCGGCTGCAGGAACAGCCCGAAGCTCGCGCGCACGCCGAAGCCGATGCTCAGGATGATCGAGCCGCAGGCGAGCACCATCGCGGGAGTGCGCAGGGATCGCAGGTTCATGGCGGCGAGTGTACCTTCTCCACCATCGGCAGCTTGCAGGCGAGGATCGCGTTTCGCAGCGCCTCGATCGCCTCGGGCCGCGGGAAGCTGCGCCGCCAGGCGAGCACCACGCGCCGCGTCGGTACCGGCTTGGCGAACGGCAGGATGCGGATGAGCTCGCTCCTGCCCGCCGCGCCGTCGACCGAGGTCGCCGGCAGCACCGTGATGCCGACCCCGCCCGCCACCATGTGGCGGATGGTCTCCAGCGAGCCGCCTTCCACCGTGCGCGCGATCGGGCTGCGCTCGCGCGATTTCGTCACATGGCAGATTTCGAGCACGTGGTCGCGGAAGCAGTGGCCTTCACCGAGCAGCAGCAGGCTCTCCCTGGTCAGCTCCTCGGCGGTGATGCGCTTCCTCGATTCCCAGGCGTGGCCCTTGGGCACCGCGACCAGGAACGGCTCGTCGTACACCGCCCGGGTCGCGATCCCGGGCTCGGCGAAGGGCAGCGCGACCACGATCACGTCCACCTCGCCGCTCTTCAGCATCCCGGCGAGGCGGTGCGTGAAGTTCTCCTGGATGAGGAGCTGCATCGCGGGCGCGGCGCGGCGCAGGATCGGGATCAGCTTCGGCAGCAGGTAGGGGCCGATGGTGTAGATCGCTCCCAGGCGCAGCGGTCCCGCGAGCGGATCGCGCCCCGCGGCGGCGATGTCCTTGATGCGCGAGGCCTCCTCGAGCACGCGCTGCGCCTGCTCGACGATCTTCTGACCGGCGGGAGTGACCGTCATCTCGCCGGGCCCGCGCTCGAACAGCTGCACGCCCAGCTCCTCCTCGAGCTTCTTCACCGCCACCGAGAGAGTCGGCTGCGACACGAAGCAGGCTTCCGCCGCGCGGCCGAAGTGGCGCTCGCGCGCCACCGCGACGATGTAGCGCAGCTCGGTGAGCGTCATTTCGCGGGGTTTTTGCCCCTGGCGAGGAAGTAGAGCGGGATGCCGAGCGCCATGACGACCAGGCCCGCGAGCACGAGATTGCCGAACTTGGGGCCGAAGTCGGGATTGCGGATGTAGTCGATGCTCGAGTACAGCATGTAGGCGCACGTCGCGACGAATGCAATCGGCACCAGCGGATAGAGCGGCACCCGGAACGCCGGCGGCTCGGACGCATTCAGCCTGAACACGAACAGGGTGATCCCGGTGAGCAGGAAGAAAGTCCAGAACACGGGCGCGGTGTACGCCACCATGGCGCTGAAGCCGTCGGGCGTCGTGGCGCTGGCGGCGACCAG
This sequence comes from Betaproteobacteria bacterium RIFCSPLOWO2_12_FULL_68_20, assembly GCA_001770655.1. Lineage (GTDB taxonomy): Bacteria > Pseudomonadota > Gammaproteobacteria > Burkholderiales > SG8-39 > 2-12-FULL-68-20. Next base: position 4,180 of record MERQ01000046.1, on the reverse strand, counting down.
CGCGAGCGCGACCGCCCCCTGCAGCAGCAGCGCGTTCGCCGGGGTGCTGCCTCTCTCTCGCCAGCGGCCGAGGGCGCGGAAAAAACCGAAGTCGCGCCCCAGCGCATAGTTGGTGCGCGCGCCGGTGAAGATCGCCGCGTTCATCGTGGTGAGCGCCGAGATGCAGACGATGAGCGCGATCAGCACCGCGGCCTTGCCGCCCACCGCCAGCCGCACCGCGTCGGCCGCCACCGCCTTGGATTCCTTCATCCCGGCGAGGCCGAGCGCCGAGAGGTAGCCGAAGTTGACCAGCAGGTACAGCGCCGTGACGACCACGATGCCCCAGACCAGGATGCGGATCATGTTGCGGCGCGCGTCGCGCACCTCGCCCGCGATGTATGCCGCCTCGTTCCAGCCGCCGTAGGTGAGCAGCACGAAGATCATCGCCAGGCCGAGCGAGCCGGCGCCGCCCGCGGCGGCCGCCGGCTTCTCCGGCGCGCCTGCGAGCAGGCCGGCGATGCCGATGAACAGCAGCCCGGCGAACAGCAGCGTCTGCATGATCTTCTGCAGCGTCTTGGACTCGACCGTGCCGGCGAGGTTGAGCAGCGTGAGCGCGACCACGCCGAGCGCGGCGTAGATCGCGGCGCTCCGCTCGCCCAGGCGCAGCATCTCGGAGGCGTAGTCGCCGAAGACGAACGCCACCGCGGCGATCGCGCCGGTCTGGATCACGGTCATGCGCGACCAGGCGAACACGAACCCGACGCCTCTGCCCATGCCGCGGGTGAGGAACGCGTACTCGCCGCCCGTCTCCGGGTAGCGCGCCGACAGCTCGGCGTAGACCAGCGCTCCGCACAGCGAGACCACGCCGCCGGCGAGCCACACCAGCATGAACCCCGCCGCGTCCGGCGTGTTGCCGGCCACGATCGAGGGCGCCTTGAAGATCCCGGCGCCGATCACCATGCCGCACAGAAGAACGATGCCGTCAGAGACCGACAGCAGCTGCTTCGGCGCCCCGCTCACCGCGCCCTGGTCGCGCTCCATGGCATCGTCCTCGTCTCTTCTCCGTCCGAAATCTGCACTTCGCCCGTGATGCGGTAATCCTCCACCGTGCCGCGGAACAGGTGGTTCCAGGCGCGCTCGCCGACCACGCCGGTCACCACCAGGCGGATCTCCTCGCCGCGCAGCCGCGTGCCGCGCACCGCCTGCGCGCGCCCGCCGGCGAGCGCGCTCACTTCGAGCAGCTGGTATTTCTGCGCAATGCGGAACTCCCACGGCCCGCCGTGGCCGGGCAGCCTGCTCTGCCAGGTCCCGCGCACATCTGCGGGAACGACGAAAAGGTACACGCGCGAGCGGCCGAGCGGCCCGACCACCTTCTCGGCCACGCTCAGCTCGATCATCTCGTCGTGCGGCCACGGCCCCATGTCGTAGTCGTGGGTGACCACGCGCGCGCCCGGCCGCAGCTGCTCGAGCAGGCGCGGCATGATCTTCAGGTTGACCTCCGGAAGGAGGTACGCGGTGACGATGTCCGCTCCCCTCAGGTTGGTCTCGTAGAGGTCCTGCACCTCGAAGCGCGCCAGGCTCTCGACGCCCGCCTTGCGCGCGTTGCCGCGCGCCAGCTCGACCAGGCGCGGCTCGATGTCCACGCCCAGGCCTTTCGTGCCGAAGCGTTTCGCCGCCTCGATCACGATCCTGCCGTCGCCCGAGCCGAGGTCGATGAGGTAGTCGCCCTTGCGCGGCTCGGCGAGCCTCAGCATGCGGTCCACGACTTCGGCCGGCGACACCACGTAAGGCGTGGTGCCGTCGTCCCAGGCCCAGGTCTGCGCGAGCGCCGCGGCAGAGATCGCGCAGGCGGCGGCAAAGAGGAAGAGGCGGAGGATCAAGCGGGTAAAATCGCGGCGCGCGCCCCGGTAGCTCAGTGGATAGAGCAGCCCCCTCCTAAGGGGCAGGTCGCACGTTCGATTCGTGTCCGGGGTGCCAATCGGTTCCAGCGGCGATGTTAGCGTAGTTTTTCCTGCTCGCGCCTGCGCAGCTCGTTGCGCTGCACCTTGCCGGTGGTGGTCATCGGAAGCTCGCCGATGAACTCGATCTCGCGCGGGTACTCGTAGGGCGCCAGCCGCCCGCGCACGTGCTTCCGGATGTCCTCCTCGAGAGCCTGCGACGGTGCCTGGCCGGGCTGAAGCACGATATAGGCCTTCACGATCGACCCGCGCGCCTCGTCCGGAATCCCGATGACCGCCGCATTCGCCACGGCACGGTGCTTGACCAGGCAGCTTTCGATCTCGGCCGGGCCGATGCGGTAGCCCGCCGACTTGATCACGTCGTCGGAGCGGCCCTGGTACCAGAGGTAGCCGTCCTCGTCCATCTTGCCCTGGTCGCCGGTGCCGGCCCAGTCGCCGATGAACTTGTCGCGCGTCGCCTGCGGATTCTTCCAGTATTCGAGGAAGAAAACCGGATCTCCTTCGCGATGCACGGCGATCTCGCCCAGCTCGCCTCGCGGCAGCTCGTTGCCTTCGCCGTCGACGATGGCGACGCGGTGCCCCGGGTACGGCCGGCCGATCGAGCCGGGCTTCACCGGCCAGGCCGCCTGGCAGTTGCCGACCACGTAGTTGATCTCGGTCTGGCCGAACATCTCGTTGATGGTGACGCCGAGCTGCTCGCGCGCCCATTCGATCACCGTCGCCCCGACCGCCTCGCCGGCGCTCATGATCGATCTCAGGTTCAGCCGGTACTTCTTTCCCGGCTCCGGCACGGCCTTCATCATCAGTTTGAGCGCCGTCGGAAAGAGAAACGAATTCCGGATGCCGTATTTCTCGATCAGGGTGTAGGCCTTCTCGGCATCGAACTTCCCCCGGTATCCGAGGATCGGCAGTCCGAAGGACCAGGTGGGCAGCAGCGCGTCGAACAGGCCGCCGGCCCAGGCCCAGTCGGCCGGCGACCAGAAGATGTCCCCGGGCTGCGGAAAGAAGTCGTGCGAATAAACGAATCCGCTCAGATTTCCGATCAGCAGCCGGTGCGCCTCCAGCGCGCCCTTGGGCGCGCCCGTGGTGCCGCTCGTGTAGATGATGAGCGCCGGGTCGTTCGCCATCGTGTCGGCGCACGCGTATTGCGGGCTCGCCCGCGCGAGCAGCTCTTCCCACGGCTCGACGCCCGACTCGCGCGCGCCGCCGGCCCCGATCACGTGCTCCAGGTGCGTCAGCCGGCCCCTGATCGCCCACAGCTTGGGAAGCGTGGCCGGCTCGACGATCGCGGCGCACGCCCCGGCGTGCTCCATCCGGTACTCGAGCGCGTCGGGGCCGAACAGATGCGACAGCGGCAGCGCGATCGCGCCCATCTGGAAGATCGCCACGTAGGCGATCGCGGTCTCGGGCCGCTGCGGCAGGATGATGGCTACGCGGTCGCCGCGCCCGACGCCGAGCGCCGCGAGCGCGTTGGAGAGCCGGTTCGCCGCGACCTGGATGTCCCAGAACGAGTACGCCGCGGCTGCGCCCGACTCGTCCTCCCAGTACAGCGCGAAGCGCGAGCGGTCGGACGCCCAGCGCCCGCAGCAGGCGCGCGCGATGTTGTACCGCTCGGGGACTTCCCAGCGCCAGCTACGATACAGCTCGTCGTAGCGGTTCAGCACTCACCTGGTCTCGGAAATCGGGGTCTGGATCGAGTCCGACAGCCGCAGCTTCTCGACGTTGACCGGCGCCTCCTTCGATGCCGCAGGCGCCGGCTTCTCCGCGGCGCTGGGCGCGGCGGCGGGCGCGGGCTCCCCCGCCGGCTTGATGGTGCCCTGGGAATTGCGCCCCGCGCGCGCGTGCGCCGCCGCCTCGTACGCAGCCTGAGTGGCGAGCGGGGTCGGGCTGATCTGCAGGGCGACCCACACCACCCATGCAACCGCAAGCACCATGACCACGGCGAGAAACCTCCAGAACCACTCCCAGTCCCGCCGGGGCGCCTGTGCCTGCTCCATCATGGCAGATGTGGAAACGCGCTATGCCTTGGGTCCGGCCGCAGTTTACCATCCGGACGAATTTTCCAGCCGGTACGGGGACTTGCGATGAAGTTCTGCTCCAACTGCGCGGCGCCGGTGGTGAAGCGCGTTCCTCCGGGAGACAGCCTGCCGCGCTGGGTGTGCGACCAGTGCGGCGAGATCCATTACGAGAACCCGCGGCTGGTGGTCGGCAGCCTGCCCGAGTGGGACGGCCGGCTGCTGCTG
>MERQ01000045.1 GCA_001770655.1 Betaproteobacteria bacterium RIFCSPLOWO2_12_FULL_68_20 | reverse complement strand
GAGGGGCGGGTTAGCACCCCGCCCCGACCCGATTAGACCGCACTCTTGAGAGAGCGCCAGGAAGTGCAGCGCGCTGAGTTTATCGGTCCATCGCGCCCCGAATCGGAGAAATTGGCTCGTGCACCCGTCGTTCGAGGAAATCTGATGGCGGCGCACCCGCTTTGATCCGGGCCAACCATTCGTCGGGGTCGAATTCGACACCAATGGGGTTGACGCCAAAGCCCGGGCCGGACATGAAGGCATTGGCCGCATCGTTTGAGTCGTATACGTCGACTTGAAACTCCATCTGGTTTCCGTCAGGGTCTGCGTAGTACATCGACACTGTCACTCCGTGGTGGACGCACCAGTAGGGCTTGACGCCCTCGGCCTTGAGTTGTTCGTAGTTCTCGAAGAGCATGTTCAGCGAGCCGTAGGTGTAGGCCAAATGATCGACACCAATGAGGCCTTGCTTTTCGGTTTCGGTACCATCGGGTTGCGCCAGAGCAAGGTTGATGAACGCCATCCGATGGTGCTCGTCGTCATATGTCAGGAACGCTATTACGGGGTTATGGTGCTGCACCTTGGCATCGAACACGGTTTTGTACCACTGGAGCATCTGCTCGAAGCGTCGGGTGCGATAGACGACATGGACGAACTTTTTGGGCCGGATGCGAGGCATGGTGGTTCCTTTGCTGTTGGGTGAGATGATGGTACGCGGATCGTGGTTTCGTTGGTGATTTTGAGTGCGGTCTAACGTAATGTGAACTTCCTAAATGGTGGTCAATTAGACACCCATCCTCCGCGACCTGTCATCCGCCCCTCAGGATCAAGCGTTTAGGTGCTGTACGTATTCACACTACCCGGTTTCTGTGCTCTCTCAGGCCAGATATCAGGGGAGATAGGCGGCTTGGGGAGGAACAAATGCCCACTGAATCAACCGGGTCGGGCCAGCAATCGGGATCCGAGATAGGCCGCCCTTGCGGACCTCAAGCGCACCGGCGTTTCGATGCTGCTGGTCGAGCAGAACGCACGTGGCTGAGAGCTATCTTGGATTCAGGCCGCGCGGTAGAAAGTCGTGCGGCCGTCCCGGGCCGTCAACGCGCGCGCCATCGCGGCCGACAGCGGGCGCTGCTGTGGACCGCTTCTCCTACCGGCTTCGAGTCACCGTCCGGACCGCAGCGGCCGCGGCGTCTTTATCGTGCACCATCACGCCGATGATCGTCAGGCGCCGACGCTGACGCCTGCGCAGCCGTTCGATCATATTGGCGGCGATCGCGGCGTGATCGGCGCCCTGGGCGCGGGCTTTCCAGGTCGAGATTCTCGACCCGCGCGACGACTGATAGGTGATGATGCATTGAGCTCTCATGGACGGCGATTGTAGGCCCGTACGATCCTTGTGCGAGACCTATTTTGAATCCTGCCCGGCGGCGCCGTAGCGGCTCTCGATCCGGCTCCATTCGTCGAACCCGACCACGGACAGGTATTCCTCCAGGCTCGCGCCGCTCGCCATCAGCTCGAAGCGGCCCGAGCGCATGTCCTCGAGCGCGAGCTGCATGGCGCGCGTGACGCGCAGGATCAGGTCGATGCCGTAGGGCAGGATCTTGAAGCCGAGCCGGTAGTACTCCTCGGGCCGCAGGATCGGCGAGATGCCGCCGGCGAGGGGGTTCGCCACCTGCAGCTTGAACGCCTTGCCCACCCGCTCCAGCTCTTCCACCGTGCGCAGCGCCTCGATGAAGATGCAATCCGCCCCCGCCCGCAGGTAGCGCTCGGCGCGCCGCATCGCGTCGTCCAGCCCCGTGACCGAGCGCGCGTCGGTGCGCGCGATGATGAAGGTATCGGGATCCATGCGCTCCGCCGCGGCGGCGCGGATCTTCGCCTCGTGCTCCTCGACCGGCACCACGCTCTTGCCCTGGAGATGACCGCAGCGCTTCGGCCAGCGCTGGTCCTCCAGGAACAGCGCGCCGACGCCCATCGCCTCGTAGGTGTGGACGGTGTGAACGACGTTCTTCACGTCGCCGTAGCCGTCGTCCGCGTCCACCAGCACCGGCAGGTCGCAGGCCGCGAGGATGTCGCGCACCGCCCGGGAGATGTCGCCGAGGCTCTTCAGGCCGAGATCGGGCACGCCGTAGCGCGCGCCGGCCACGCCGAAGCCGCCGATGAAGAACCCCTCGAACCCGGCCTGCCTGATCAGGCGCGCGGCGAGCGCGTCGTGCGCGCCGGGAAGGATCAGCGGCCCGTCGGCGTCGAGCAGCCTGCGGAAGGATTTTCGCTTCACGTTCGACCGGCAGCGATGATGGCCGAAGGGCGCGTCGCAGTAAAGCGCCTGGCCTAGAATCCGGCTGCCCGCCATGAGCGCGTCGCTGCCGCTCGTCTACCCCACCGTGGTCCACATGCTCGCCGCCGCGGCCGCGCGCTCCCCGGACGCGGAAGCGCTCGTGTTCCGGGACAGGCGCCTGAGCTACCGGGAATACGCAGCCTGCGTCGGGGGTTTCGCGCGCGAGCTGGAGGCGCTCGGGGCGCGCGGCGAGCGCGTCGCCGCCCTGCTCGGCAACTCGATCGAGGGGTGCGTCGCGGCGTTCGGCGCGCTCGCCGCGGGCGCGCAGTACGTTCCGCTCAATCCCCTGTACACGCCGCGCGAGCTGGAGATCATTCTCGCCGACGCGGCGCCGCTCGTCCTGGTGGTGCACGAGACCCACGCGCCCGCGGCGCAGGCGCTCGCGCAGAAAGCGGGGATCAGGCACCTCGTTTCATGGCGCGGCGGGACCGCTCCGCTGCCGCCCCTGCCCGAGCCGGATTCGCTCGCGCTGCTCCAGTACACCGGCGGGACCTCCGGCCGGCCGAAGGGCGTGAATCTCGCGCACCGCGCGATCTCGGTGAACGTGTCGCAGCGCGAGGGGCTTCTGCCGAGCCGCGCGGGCGAGCGCATTCTGTGCGTGATGCCCATCTCGCACGCCTACGGCATGGCGATGGGCCTGTTCCTCGCCGCGTACTGTGCGGGAGCGCTCGTGCTGCTGCCGCGCTACGTGCCGGAGGACGTGCTGGCGGCCGTCGAGCGCGAGCGGATCAGCGTGTTTCCCGGCAGCCCCACGGTGTTCGTCGGCCTGATGGCGCACCCGGCGTTCGCGCGCACCGACTGGCGCTCGGTGCACACCTGCTACTCGGGTGCGGCGCCGCTCTCCGAGGAGACGCTGCGCCGCTGGCGCGAGGCGGTCGGCGCGCCGGTCTACGAGGGCTACGGGCAGACCGAAGCCGGGCCGGTGCTCTCGTTCAACCCGGCGCTCGGCGCGGTGAAGCCCGGCTCGGTCGGCATCGCCTGCCCGCTGACCGAGATCCAGATCGTCGACGTGGAGGCCGGGACGCGCGTGCTCGCCCCGGGCGAGCGCGGCGAGATCCGCGCCCGCGGGCCGCAGGTGATGCTCGGATACCGCAATCTGCCCGAGGAGACGGCGCAGACGCTGCGCGGCGGCTGGCTCTACACCGGGGACATCGGCGAGCTCGACACCGACGGCTATCTCTTCATCCGCGACCGCAAGAAGGACATGGTGATCGTCGGCGGCTACAACGTCTATCCGCGCGAGGTGGAGGAGGTCCTGTTCCTGCACCCGGACGTGATGGACGCCGCCGCGGTGGGCGCAAAGGACGCCTATCGCGGCGAGGTGGTGGTGGCGTTCGTCGCGCTGCGGCCCGGGGCGCGCGCCGCCGGCGAGGCGATTCTCGCGCACTGCCGGGCGAACCTCGCCCCCTACAAGGTTCCGGTGCGCCTCGAGGTTCTCGAGGCCCTGCCGAAAACCTCGGCGAACAAGACCGACAAGAAACAACTGAAGGAGAGGGCCGCGTGAGGCGACCGCCGGTCCGGGAGACGCCCCTATTGGACCGCTGACGCCTGCGCGCGCTGCTCGAGCCGGGCCCAGTCCGCGTCGACCTCGCGCTGCAGCTCGTCGAGCTGGGCGTCGCCGAGGTTCCGGTAGCGGCCCTGCGACATGAGGTAATCGCGCACCGGCCGCGACTTTGGCGGGTCGTTGAGCGTGTAGCGCAAGCCGTCCTCGACCTCGTAGAGCGGGAACATGCCGCTCTGGACCGCGAGCCTCGCGACGGCGATCCCCTGGTCCTCCGGCACGCCCCAGCCGTCGAGGCAGGGAATGAGCAGCGTGAGGACGCGCGTGCCGCGGAGCGACTTCGCTTTTTCGACCTTGCGCACCAGGTCGCGCAGGAAGCCGGCGGTGGCGGTGGCCGCGTAGGGGACCCGGTGCGCGGCCATGATCTCGGTGAAGTTCTTCTTGCGGGTCGGCTTGCCGGCGGGCGTCGAGCCGGTCTTCGCGTAACGCGGCGTCGAGGAGGACTTCTGCGCGCCGGTGTTCATGTAGCCCTCGTTGTCGAAGCACACGTAGAGGATGTTCTCGTTGCGCTCGGCGGCCGAGGACAGGCACTGCAGGCCGATGTCGTAGGTGCCGCCGTCGCCGGCGAGCACCACGACCTGGGTTTCCGTCCTGCCGCGCACGTCGAGCGCGCGGCGCAGGCCGCAGGCCGAAGCCGCGGCCGACTCGAGCGACGCCTGGTAGACGGGGATGCGCAGCCCGCTGAAGGGCTGCGGGCCGGCGATCACCGCCATGCACGAGGGCGGCATGACGGCCACGCAGTCCGGGCCGAGCGCGGCGAGCACGTGGCGCGCCGAGACCGCGTCGATGCAGCCGGGGCAGGCCGCGTGGCCGGAGCACAGGATGTCGATCATCTTGCCCATACGGCCTCGGGGAGCGGCTCGCTACTTCTCGCGCGCCCGGCGAGCTCGGCGATCTTCGCCGGCGGCACGTTCACGCCGCCCACGCCCGCGAGCGCGCCGTGCACGCGCGGCGCCGCCGCCGTTCCATAGAGCGCGGCGCGCAGCTCCTGGTGCAGCACGCCGCCCGCCCCCGGAGAAAAGTTCCGGTCGAGCACCAGCACGTCGCGCACGCCCGCGAGCGCGCGGCGCAGCTCGGCGGCCGGCAGCGGCCTGAACAGCCGCACCTTGAGCAGCCCGGCCGCGTGCCCGGCGTCGCGCAGCTCGTCCACGGCCTCGCGCGCCGTGCCGCACATGCTGCCCATGGTGAGGACGACGAGGTCGGCGCCCTCGCAGCGGTAGCGCTCGACGAGGTCCCAGCCGCGGCCGCTGAGCCGCTGCCATTCGCGATCGGCTTCGGCGGCGACTTCGGGCACGGCGTCCATGGCGCCGCCGATGTCCCGGCGATGGCGCCAGTACATCTCCTGGGTGACGACGTTGCCCCAGGACTCGCCCCGGGCGGGATCGAGATAATGCTCGGGCGCATAGGGCGGCAGGTACTCGTCGGCCAGCGCCTGCGGCGGCACGCGCACCGGCTCGAGCGAGTGCGAGACGTAAAACGCGTCCAGGTTGATCATCACCGGCAGCCGCACGCGCTCGGCGATGCGGAACGCCTGGAGCACCGTGTCGAGCCCTTCCTGCGCGCTTTCCACGTAGAACTGGATCCAGCCGGTGTCGCGCTGGGCGACGCTGTCGGTCTGGTCGGGCCAGAACCCCCAGGGCGAGGCGATGGTGCGGTTGACGTTCGCCATCACGATCGGCGCGCGCGCGCCGCTCGCGTAGTGCAGCAGCTCGTGCATCAGCATCAGGCCCTGCGAGGCGGTGGCGGTGAAAACGCGCACGCCCCCGAGCGAGGCCGCGATGCAGGCCGCCATCACCGAGTGCTCGGACTCCGGGGTGATGATCTCCGCCTCCAGCTCCCCTTGCGCCTGGAACTCGGTGAGCAGCTCCAGGATCGGCGTCTGCGGCGTGATCGGATAGACCGGCACCACCTTCGGCCGCGCCAGCCGCGCGCCCCAGGCGACGGCGTGGTTGCCCGTCAGAAGCACCGCATCGTTTCCGGGGCTCACCGCAGCTCCTCGCGCATCGCGATCGATCCGGTCGGGCATTCCTCGGCGCACAGGCCGCAGCCCTTGCAGTAGTCGCCGTCCACCGCGTAGGCGCCGTCGCTGCGCCGCACCGCCAATTCGGGGCAGTAATCGAGGCAGTTGTCGCAGAAGATGCAGTTGCCGCAGGAAAAGCAGCGCGCGGCCTCGGCGAGCGCCTGCTCGGTCGCCATCCCGAGCTGCACCTCGGCGTAGCCGCGCAGCCGCTCGCGCGCCCCGAGCCGGGCGTCGCGCGCGCGCCCGGCGTGCGGGAAGTAATAGGTGTTGATGGCCTCGAGCGGCAGCGCCGGCTCGGCGCTCGCCCGCGCCGCGGCCCGCCCCTGTAGCATCCGGTCGATCTGCTGCGCCGCCTCCCTGCCCATGCCGATCGCCTGGGTGACGAAACGCGCGCGGCTCGCGACGTCGCCGCCGGCGAATACGCCCTCGAGGCTCGTCGCCTGCCGCGAGTCGGTGCGGATGAGCGCGTCCTCGGCGTCGAGCAGGGAACGCACGGGCGCCAGCTCCGGGTCCTGGCCGATCGCGGGCACGACCGCATCGGCCGCGAGCACGAACTCGCTGCCCGCCACGGGCGTGACCCGGAACTCGCCGGGCCGCGCTCCGGCCTCGAACAGCACCCGCACGCAATCGAGCTCCAGGCCGCCGGCGCCGTCGGCGGCGGCCGCGCACAGCATCGCGCCCTCGAGGAACGCGACGCCTTCCTCCTTCGCTTCGATCACTTCCTCGCGCTGGGCGGGCATCTGCGCTTCGCGCTCGAGCGAAAGCACCCTGACCTCGTGGCCGGCGCGGCGCGCGCTGCGCGCGACGTCCATCGCCGCGCTGCCGCCGCCGATGACCGCGAGGCGCCGCCCGAGCGCGGGCGGAGCGCCGGCGTTCGCCTGCGCGAGATAAGCCGCGCCGTCCATGACCCAGGGCTGCGCGTAGTCGAGCCCCGGCAGGCGCTTCTGGCGGCGCGCCCCCATGGCGAGATAGACGGCGTCGAATTCGGCGCGCAGCCGCTCGAGCTCCTGCGCCGTGGCGAGCGCGGCCCCGGTGCGCGCCTCGATTCCCGATTCCAGGATGCGCCGGATCTCGCTTTCGAGCACGCTGCGCGGCAAACGGTAGGACGGGATGCCGTCGCGCAGCAGGCCGCCGAGCTGCGGCTGCGCTTCGAAGATCGTCACCGCGTAGCCTCGCCGGCGCAGCTGGTAGGCCGCCGACAGCCCCGAGGGGCCGCCGCCGACGACCGCGATCCGTTCCTTGCGCGTCACCGGCACCTCGGGATGGCGCCAGCCCTCGGCGAGCGCGAGATCGCCGATGAACCGCTCCAGCCGGCAGATGGAAATCGGCGCGTCGTAGCCGCCGCGGTTGCAGGCGCTCTCGCAGGGTCGGTGGCAGACGCGGCCGGCGACCGCGGGAAACGGATTGTTCTCGGTGAGCGTGGTCCACGCGCCATGCCAGTCGCGCACCGCCGCCTGCCGGATCCAGGCGGCGATCCCGCCGCTCACCGGGCAGGCGAGGTGACAGGGCGACGGCGGATTGCGATAGACCGGCAGCGCGCTGCGCCAGGTCCCGGTCTTGAACACATCGGTGTTGCCGGTGGTCCAGGTGGTCGGCGGCAGCGGCAACGCGCTCATGCGGCGGCCTTGCGCAACTGCGCTTCGATCAGGCGGTAGCCCGCGAGGCAGGCGTCCACGTTCTGCTGTCTGTCCTTCGGCGCCGCGTCGGCGATGGTGCCGCTCAGCGTCCACAGGTCCGGCTCCCCGACCGCGCAGGCGAAGGCACCGAGCAGCGCGGAATTCACGATCCGGCCGAGGCCGTGGCGCTGCGCGATGGCGCTGCCGTCCACGGGCAGCACCCGGCAGCCGGGCGCCTGCTGCGCGAGCTGCGCCGGCGTCCTGCGCGAGTTCACGACGATGAGCGCATCGGGCCGCGCCATCGAGACCAGCCGGCCGTCGAGCAGGCTCGCGTCGAACACCAGCATGGCGTCGGCCTGCTCGATGTCGCAGCGCAGGCGGATCGGCCTGTCGTCGACGCGGATGGAGGAGCTGACCGGGGTGCCGCGCCGCGCGCCGCCGTAGGTGGCGAAGGTCTGCACCTGCCGTCCCTCGGCGAAAAAGGCCATGGCGAGCAGGTTGCCGGCCAACTGGGCGCCCTGGCCGCCGCGCCCATGGATGACGATCTGCAGCATGGCTTGCTAGGCTACGCCCGAGGGCAAAGCCGGAACTTGCGTTGTGTCAAGGAAATGCATGATGGCGGGCCAAAGGTCGATTTCAGCGGCGATCGCGGCGTGACCTCGAGCGGATCGCCCGGAGCGTGCAGGATCTGCGGCAATGCCTCGGGCAACCTCGCGCACTTCCCCAGGGAGATGATGTTCGGCTGGGACGAAGCGTTCGAGTACCTCGAGTGCCGGAGCTGCGGCTGCCTGCAGATCGCCCGGATTCCGGACGATCTGGAAAAGTACTATCCGCGCGACGCCTACTACTCGTACCAGCGGCCGAAGGAAAAGCGCCAGCCGGACTGGCTGCTGCGCCTGCGCCACGCGCGCAGCCGGCACTATCTCGGCGAGGCGTCGACGATCGGCGCCCTGTTCGGGCGCCTGAGCAGAAGGCCGGAGCGCTTCGAGTGGCTGCGCCGCGGCAGGATCACGCTCGATTCGCGCATCGCCGACATCGGTTGCGGTTCGGGACGATTGCTGCTGAAGCTGCAGCGCGACGGGTTCCGCTCGCTCGTCGGCGCGGATCCGTTCATCGAGGCGGACATCGACTACGGCAACGGCGTGCGCATTCTGAAGCGCGGCATCGAGGAGCTGGAGGGGGAATTCGATTTCGTCATGCTGCATCATTCGTTCGAGCACATGCCGGAGCCCGCGCGAGCGCTGCGGGCGCTGCGGCGCAGAGTCGTCCCCGGTGGAACCGTGCTCGTGCGCATCCCGGTCTCCGACAGCCTCGCCCGCAGGAAGTACGGAGTGAACTGGGTCCAGTGGGACGCGCCGAGGCACCTGTACCTGCACACCGCAAAAAGCATGCGGCGGCTGGCTGACGACGCGGGCTTCGACATCCTCGAGATCGCCCACGATTCCTCGGCCCAGCAGTTCGCGAGCAGCGAGCTCTACGTGCGCGGGGTGCCTTACGTCGAGCACGGGCGCTACAAGCCCGGCAATGGCCCGCGGGCATTCTCCCGGGGGCAATGGGACGCGTTCGAGCGCGAGGCCGCCGAGCTGAACCGGCGGGGCGAGGGCGACTCCGCCTGCTTCTACCTGCGTCCCCGCTAGGGCGCGGGGGCGGGCTTGTCGAAGGTCTTGAGCGCCACTTTTCCGTTCACGAACCGCACCGTGATCACGGCTTCCTTGGCGACCCACCTGGAAGAGGTCCCGGAGACGCCGAAGGCGTTCACGCTGCTCGACTCGGTCGGAGTCCCGAGCAACGCCATGACTTCCTGCTCGGACATGCCGTCCCGGATGCTGGCGAAGTTTTCCTGGGTGACCTTGGAGCAGGCCGCGAGGACGAGCACGATGCCTGCGGCGGCGGCGAGGGCTTTCATGGCCGACACTATAATTGACGCATGATGGTTTCGTTCGCCCCGAAGTACGCGGCCGCGCACTTCGAGGCGCTCAAGCGCATCCTCGATCGCGAGGAGCCGGATTACGCCCGCTGAGACGCCGGCCGAGCCAGGCCCGCTGGTGCGCCCGGCGACGCCGGAGGACCTGCCGGCGATCCAGTCGATCTACGCTCACCACGTGCTGCACGGGCTCGCGTCGTTCGAGGAAGAACCGCCTTCGGTGGGGGAAATGCGGCGCCGCTACGACGAGCTTGCGCGCCGCGGCCTGCCTTACCTCGTCGCCGAGCTGGGCGCGGCGGTCGCCGGCTACGGCTACTGCGCGCTCTACCGCAGCCGCTCGGCCTACCGCTACGCGCTCGAAGACTCGGTCTACGTCAGGCACGACCTGCACGGCCGCGGCGTGGGCAAGGCGATCCTCGTCGAGCTGATCCGGCGCTGCGAGGCGCTCGGCTACCGCCAGCTCATTGCGGTGATCGGCGACAGCGCGCACGCGGCGTCGATCGGGCTGCACGCGAGCCTCGGTTTCGTGCGCGTCGGCACGCTGCGCTCGGTGGGCTACAAGCTCGGGCGCTGGGTGGACAGCGTGACCATGCAGCGGCCGCTGGGAGCCGGCGACGCGGCGCCGCCGCAGAGCCGCTAGGCTCCGGCGAAGACGAAGCGCTTCGGCGCCGGCCCGCCGGCGGTGCAGCCCTGCCGGTACGAGCCGGTCCTGGCGCAGCTTTGCACCGCCTCGGCGAGGCGCTCGCGCTCGCGCGCGATCTCGGCCTCGACCTCGGCGCGCAGCCGGGCGAGCTCCGGATTCGCGCCGCCGGATTGTTGCGCGGTAACGCCGGGCGGAGCGCTCGGCCGGGAAGGAGCGATCTCCGGGATCGGGACGTTCGCGGCTGCGGCCACCAGGACGAATTGCGCCGTCTTGAGCTTGACCGGATCGGACGACAGCTGTGGCGCCAATTCTTCGGCGCCGAGCGCGGTAGAGCCGAGATCGAGCGCGATCACCCAGGCGCCGTCGGCGAGCGGCCCCGGCGTCTGCATCTCCAGCGACGCGAGCGTGACGCTCGCAGGATCGACCGGGCCGAATGCCTGGGCCGATGCATCCGCGATCGCGACGCCTGGCACGGCTGGAACGGCGCTCGCCGTCTCGATCGAGCCGGCCAGCGCGGCAAGCGCAGCACCGTCGATCGAAACCGGTGCGGGCTCGCCGGATCCGGCCACTGCCTCGTCGATGGAGGCGAGTGTGATGCTCGCAGGATCGATTGCGCCGAATTCCTGCGCGAGCAGCCGCGCGGCGTCGATGCGAGGAACAGCGGCGTGAGCGTCAAAGGAAGCGAGTGTGATGCTCGCAGGATCGACGGGACCGAACGCCAGGGCGAACGCATTCGCGGCGACGGTGCTTCGGCCGGCGGGCGCCGCGCCGGCCGCGACCCGAGTTTCCGATGAAGATCGCAGAACCACCTTGCCGCCGTCGGCGACGGCGGCGGCGGCGTTCACCGCGTCCGGCTGCTTGACGAGGAGCGCGAAGATCGTGCCCGTTCCCGCTTGCGCGAGATTTCCGAGCGCCAGCGGCCGGTTCGCCGGCGCGCTGACCTGGACGTGGATCGCCGGGTACGCGGGATGAATCAGTTGCACCGACTTCCCCGCGGCGAGAAGCACCTCGCCCGAGGGCGCCCGGATCAGGTCCCTGTTTCCCTGCTCGGGCAGGACCAGATAGACGCCGCCCGCGCCGGCGAGATCGAAGTAGGAGCCGGGCGCGACGTTCGTGCCGGGTCCGAAGTGAAAGCGCGCCGGCGCGCGCCGCTCGATTACGCAGCCTTCCCTCGGATTCGCTCCCGGCGTGCAGGTACGCGCTTCGACCAGCCGCGCGTGGTCGCGCCGGATCTCGCTCCAGACCTCTGCCTTCAGCCACACGATCTCGAGCGGCGTCCTGGTGGCCCGCTCCAGTCCCGCCTGCGTCTGCTGCGCGTTCGCACCGAGCGCGAACGCGACGCCGACGGCAGCTGCAATCGTGCGCAGCGCGAAGCGCCCGGATCCGGATCTCACCCGCCCTCCCTGGAGGCTGGATGCGCCGAGTATACGCGGCCATCCCTTCATGCGCGGCCGCTCAGCCTGGGCGCGCCGCCGCGCCGCCGTCGATGGTGAGGATGCAGCCGCTGATGTAGGCGGCGCGTTCGGAGGCGAGAAACGCCGCCGCCCAGGCGATCTCCTCGGGAGCCGCCGGCCGGCCGAACGACATGCCCGCGAACAGCTCCCGGTAGCGCGAGGCGTCGCCCAGCTTCGCCTCGGCCTGCTGGCGGTAAAGGCTCGTCAGCCGGTCCGTCGCCACCGGCCCGGGATTGATTCCGACGATGCGCACGCCGTCGGCGTGCGAGACGCCTCCCAACGCGCGCGTGAACGCCATCAACCCGGCGTTCGCAGTGCTTCCGGCGATGTACGACGCGTTGAGCTTCTCGCCGGCGCCGCCGATGATGTTGACGATCACACCGCGGCGCGCGGCTTTCATGCGCGCGTACACCGCGCGCGTGAGATTGATGTAGCCGAACACCTTGAGATCCCAGGCGTGCCGCCAGGTCTGCTCGTCCACCTTGAGGAGGTCCCCGCCCGGAATCGCGCCGGCATTGTTGACGAGGATATCCAGGTCTCCAGCCCACGCCGCCAGCTCCTCGGGCGCGCCGCGCCGCGAGAGATCGATCGCTTTCGCGGCGAAGCGCCCGCCGGCCGGGGGATTTCGCGACGCGATGCGCACCTCGGCGCCCTCGTCGGCGAAAACGTTGGCGCAGGCGAAACCGATACCCTTCGAGCCGCCGGTCACGAGAACTCGCTTCCCATTCAGGTTCAAGTCCATATAGGCTTTGCATTATGCCAACAGTCACCGCGGACGACGGCGTCAGGCTGTTTTTCGAGGAGACCGGCTCGGGAACCCCGATCCTCTTCGTGCACGAGTTCGCCGGCGATTGCCGAAGCTGGGAGCCGCAGCTGCGGCATTTTTCGCGCCGCTACCGCTGCATCGCGTACAACGCGCGCGGCTATCCGCCTTCCGACGTGCCGCCGCAGATCGAGAGCTACTCCCAGGCGCGAGCGCGCGACGACGCGCGCTGCGTGCTCGATGCGCTCGGCATCCAGCGCGCGCACGTGGTCGGGCTGTCGATGGGCGCGTTCGCCACGCTTCATTTCGGCATCGCCTACGGCTACCGCGCACTCTCGATTACCGTGGCTGGCTGCGGCTACGGCGCGCATCCGGCGCTGCATGCCCAGTTCCAGGCAGATGCGCGCGCGCTCGCGAAGCGCATGCTCGAGGAAGGCATGGCGAAAACGGCGGCGACTTACGGCCACGGGCCCTCGCGCGTGCAACTCGAGGCGAAGGACCCGCGCGGCTTCGCTGAATTCATCCGCAACTTCTCCGGGCACTCGGCGCAGGGCTCGGCGAACACCATGCTCGGCTGCCAGGCGCAACGCCCCTCCCTTTACACGCTGGTGGACGAGATGGCGCGAATCGACGTGCCGACTCTCATCGTGGCCGGCGACGAGGACGACGCCACGCTCGAGCCCTCGCTGCTCATGAAGCGCGCCATCCACACCGCGGCGCTGGCAGTGCTGCCGAAGAGCGGCCACGTGCTCAACCTGGAGGAGCCGGAGCTGTTCAACCGCCTGCTCGAGGATTTCTTCCATCAGGTCGAGGCCGCGCGCTGGGCTCCGCGCGATGCCAAATCCGCACCACTTTCAATTTGGGGGCCCAGCGACAAGCCGTAACCGCGGGTAACCGTTGCGGTAGAAGCAGGCTCCGACAAATTGGCTCTCTGCTCTCGGGGGGCTCAGTACAACAGTTCAGTTGAACGCACGGCAATCTTGCGTAGCTGTTTGCGTGGGCGCAGTATTGCGATCAGCAGACGCGAAGGGGGAAGACCATGGGGGGAAATGGTCACAGTTCTGCGTGTCACCGGCGCGGCCCAGTCGTATTTGGACCAGCACTAGATACGAATGAGCCGAAACACCTCGTAATTTCATGGCTTCTGGCTGTGCTAGGGATGTTGCTCACCTGGCAGGCGTCAGCGCAGCAGGTCAATGCCAATGTAACGTCAGCGGAGATCGCGACACCGCTGTCGTCGCCTAAGGACCCGCCTTCGACGTTCTACACCCCTTTCTTCGACGAAGGGGATCACCTCAAGGAATTAGTAGATGAGGGCCAGTTCGAAGTGGCTTCTGCCCTCTACTCAAAGTTTAAGGATGAGTTTTTTGCGAGTCGACGGGAGAAGTATTCTGGGCTGATTGCAGCATTGGCAGTAGGACTGGACAAGACCTATCAACAGGCTTTTCTTAATGTCGGGAAGGCAATATCAAAGTCTGCCGCTGAGAATGAATCTAGTTGGCCGGCGGCAAAGGAGTCAATCAGCAACGCGATCAAGATGCGCGATGCGTTTACGTCGATTCCAGCAGTCAAGGACGCAAGTACGCAGCTTCTAAATCTTGCCGAGCTTTCGGGTGCGATTGAGATTGCCCAAGCATATTGGCGCACGCAGGCTACAAGCGCACTTTCGCGGTTCGACATGAAGCGAGATTTTTTTACTGCTTATCCAATCGAGATCGGCAGTCCAAAGGAAGTAATCGAAGACGCGGTTCCCAGAATGCTGGAGGCTCTCCGAGCAGGAGGCCAAGAGGGAGTGCTTTCGCTCGCCAAGACTTATGAGCGCCACCTGGGTTCCTCTAGGGCCTTGGCATTGCTGTCGAATCTATACGTTGAGATGGCAATTCAATCGGCAGGCTCGACGGAGCGCCTTGGCCTTGCCACGAAGGCTCTTCTGCGCGCACGCGAGGCGGGACTAAGTCCGACACAGGTGCCTGGATTCCGCATTGCCTTCGCTGAGGCGACAAGTCAAACGCTTCTTAAGGAGGGCCAGATCGAATTTCCAGTCGCCGTCGAATTGAACCTGCCATTTGAAGTCAAGAAGACTTCACTCGACGAGGCGCTAAGTGCTGATGGGTCTCAGTTTGACTTTGTAATTGTCTTGGACGTTAGCCTTGCCCGTACGCTCCAACGAGTCCAGAAGCGGGATGAAGTTCCCAGCCAGTTCCTGTCGGGTTCGCGCGAATCGCCTAATCCGTCCTACGAGCAGGCACGAATGGCAGTGTTCCAGGCGCAAATGAACCTGAGCAATCATCAGTCCCAATACTGCTATGGATATGGGTGCATTGCCAAAGCTATTCTTTCTGGTGTCCTTAGCTCAAAGGTACAAGAGCAGCAGAAGATATTCGCCGCGACGCCAATGACAATTACCGAGCCTGTCTACAACGACTACAAATTTAGTGCCTCAGATGTAGCGGCCCGCAAAGCGGTCACTGCCAACTACTACATAATCGATTTGGCAAGTCGCACGTATTTTAAAGCGCAGTTCGATGTCGCAGAAGAGAAGAATTTTCGAATTGCGTATCGGCTCCACGAAAAGGACAAAAATCGCGAGACTCATCTGCGCTCGTACAACACGGAAGCTGAGATCAAGAAATTCAACGATGCGCCGAGCACGGTGAGACTATCTGACGTTTTGGATCAGTATTTGCGTAATCCGGGCCAGTCCCAACCCCTAAAGAGTCCCATTGCAATGCGTGACGAGTTGCTGGCAGACAAGAATACGACTCTCGCGGGTTACAAGGAGAAGTCTCGGCTCCAGTCGACAACCACACAAAATGACACCAGATTTGCGAGTGTTGTTGTTGTACATAATCCCAAAGGAATGACAGGGACGGGATTCTTTGTCGAATCCGATTTGGTGTTGACTAATTACCACGTCGTAGAAGGTTCGCAATTTGTTGAAATGAAGCTTTTCAATGGCCTCGAAACCTTCGGAAAAGTAGTGAAATCTGACGTCAGATTGGATCTCGCCCTCGTAAAAGTTCAAGCTCGCGGCGCACCGGTTACGTTCTTCGATGGCCCTATCCCATTGGGTTCTACAGTTGAGGCGATTGGCCATCCCGCGGGGCTCAATTTCAGTATCACACGGGGCGTCGTCAGTGCTGTGCGGAAACGGCCAGCTCTTTCTGGCGTAGGAGGAAAAGAAGTGACATTTGTGCAAACCGATACGCCAATCAATCCCGGGAACTCGGGGGGGCCGCTGTTCTTGGAAGGCAAGGTAGTTGGAGTCAATGATTTCAAATATTCGGCGAAGGGCATTGAAGGAATCTCCTTTTCCATTCACTACACGGAAGTTCAGGAGTTCCTAAAAGAAGGCTTTTAGCTCCAGAACCGTTTTCGAAGGACTCGCCATGAGGAAACTGTCAGTTCGCAAAATAGGCCGACGTTCGATCTACGCCTCGATGTTGGTGCTCGTCGTATCAAGTTGTGCCCAGCCCAGTCGAATGGGAATGGTCGAGGACAGGGAAACGGGACTAATGTGGGGCTCGGTGGTGGAACGAAATCTCGTTCTTGATCCGTCTCAGCTTGAGAATCGCACCGCCAAAGTGACCGTAAGAAATGTGTCCGGGGACCTCGCCTACGACCTGGGATCGTTCAGAGACGCTTTCCTATCGTCACTGGTGCAAAAGGGATTCAGGCCGAGTGACGCAGACGATTTTGGCATCCGATTCGACGTTAACGTTCTCTACTCAGGACAGATAAGTACTAATTTAACTAAGGAATTTACGTTCCTCGGAGGCGCGGCGGGCGGCGTCGCTGCTTACGGCGGCGGACATGAGGTCCGCAGTTCCTTGGGAGGTGTTCTGGCCGGCGCAGCGCTTGGCGCAGTGATTGGCAGCAACGTCCGAGACGATACGTATATCGCCATTGCTGAAGTAACTGTCGGCGTGGCCGACCAGCAGGCTGGAAAGACAAAGAAGACGATCGTATTTTCGTCTAGCCCGCCGTTGCAGGAAGAGAGACGATCGAGCATCAAACCTTTCGAACAGGTCTTTAAGACCAAGATTGCGGTTTATGCCGGCGGGCGTAATATTTCGCAGCGCGAAATAGCGGAAAACGTGCGCGCCCGCATGGCTCGTATTGTTCAGAATATCCTCTAGCTGGCCGGATTCAGTCTTTCGGACTGTGCCAATCTCGCGCTGGCACAGGTTCTGAATTGCCAAATCGATCCAGATAGGCTGCCATTGGGCGTTGGCCTCGGGTTCGACAATGAAGCTTGAAAAGCTCAAGATCCGCGGCGTGCGGCTGCGCGCGGTCGCGGCACCGATGCGGCGCCCGCTCACCACCAGCATCGGCGCGGTCACCGTCGCGCCGCTCCTCCTCATCGACCTGCAGACGAGCGGCGGCATCATCGGCCGCGCGTACCTCTTCGGCCTCGGCCGGGCTCACCTCAAGCCGATCGCGGCGCTGGTGGAGGCGATGACGCAGGTGGTCCAGGGCGACGCCGTGGCCCCCTTCCACTTGGAAAAGAAGCTGCGCGCGAGATATTCGCTCCTCGGCGTGCACAACATCGTGCTGTTCGCCATGTCGGGCATCGACATGGCGGCATGGGACGCGCTCGGGCAGGCGCTCGGCCTGCCACTAGTGCGGCTGCTCGGGGGCTCGACGCGCCCGATTCCCGCGTACAACTCCAAGGGCCTGGGCATCATGCCGGCGAAGTCGCTGGCGAAAGAAGCGGTCGAGCTGGTGGAAGAGGGCTTTCGCGCCGTGAAGCTGCGGCTCGGGCGCCCGCAGGCGAAGGACGACCTCGCGGCGCTGCGCGCGGTGAAAAAAGCGGTCGGTCCCGAGGTGACGCTCATGGTGGACTTCAACCAGGCGCTTTCGGTCGCCGAGGCCGTGCGGCGCGGCCGCATGATCGATGACGAGGGGGGCGTGACCTGGATCGAGGAGCCGGTGCGCGCCGACGACTTCGCCGGCTGCGCCAGGGTGGCGCGAGAGGTGGCCACGCCCATCCAGATCGGCGAGAACTTCATGGGGCCGGAGCAGATGGCGCAGGCACTCGCCGCGGGCGCCTGCGACTTCGTCATGCCGGACGCGCAGCGCATCGGCGGCGTCACCGGCTGGATGCGCGCGGCCGCCCTCGCCCAGGGGGCGGGCGTGGAGATGTCGAGCCATCTTTTCCCCGAGGCGAGCTGCCATCTGCTCGCGGTGACGCCCACCGGCCACTGGCTCGAATACGTGGACTGGGCCGATCCGATCCTCGCTGAGCCGCTTGCATTGAAGGACGGCAGTGTGCTGATTCCGGAGCGCCCGGGCATGGGCATGAAGTGGAACGAGAAAGCGGTGAAGCGTTACGCGCTTTGATGTTCACGCGCCATTACGCTCACTGGCCGCCGGGCCGCCCGAAGTCGCTGCCTGCGGCGACGGCGGGCGTGTACGCCAATCTCGCGCACGCCGCGGCGCGATTCCCGGACCGCGTCGCGATCGATTACTACGGCTCGACGCTCTCCTATCTCGAGCTGAGGCGGCAGGCCGACGCGCTGGCCGGGTTCCTGCAGGGGCGCTGCGGGGTCGCGCGAGGCGACAGGGTGATCCTGCTCACGCAGAACAGCCCGCATTTCGTGATCGGCTACTACGCGATCCTGCGCGCCGACGCGGTCGCGGTGCCGCTCAATCCGATGTACCGCAGCGAAGAGCTGCGCACGTACGCCGAAGACTGCGGCGCGAATGCGATCGTCGCCACGCAGGAGCTGTGGGACCGCATCGAGCCGCTCGCGCGCGCCGGGGTGCTCGCGCAGGCGGTGATCGGGGCCTACTCGGATCATCTTCACGCACCGACCGGGCTCCCGATGCCGGATTTCGTGCACGCGCCGCGCCGCACTCCCGCGCATCCCGCGGTCGCCGACTGGCGCGACGCCGTCGCCGCCGGCCTCGCGCCGGCCGAGCACCGCGCCGGGCTGGAGGACCTCGCGGTCATGCCCTACACCTCGGGCACCACCGGCAGACCGAAGGGATGCATGCACACGCACGCCACGGTGCAGGCGACCGCAGCCGCCTACCTGCGGTGGCGCGGCGCGCCCGAGCACTCGGTCGTGCTCGCCGCGCTGCCCTTCTTCCACGTCACCGGGATGCAGACCGGGATGAACGGTCCGATCCATGCCGCCGCGACGCTGGTGATCCTTTCGCGCTGGGACCGCGACTGCGCGGCGATGCAGATCGAGCGCGCGAAGGTCACCAACTGGACGGCGATCACGACGATGCTCGTCGATTTCGTGTCCAACCCGGAGCTCGCAAAGCACGACCTGTCGTCGCTGCAGGTGCTCGGCGGCGGCGGCGCGGCGATGCCCGAGGCAGTGGCGAAAAGGCTGGAGGAAACGATCGGGCTGCCGTACGTCGAAGGCTACGGCCTCACCGAGACCATGGCCCCCTCGCACATGAATCCGCCGCAGCGCCCGAAGCCGCAGTGCGGCGGCGTCCCGATCTTCGACACCGACGCGCGCGTGCTCGACCTCGACACCGGGCGCGAGTGCGGCCCTGGCGAGGTGGGCGAGATCGTGGTGCGCGGCCCGCAGGTGTTCAAGGGCTACTGGAACCAGCCCGAGGAGACCGCGCGCGCGTTCCTCGAGCACGACGGGCATCGCTTCTTGCGCACCGGCGACCTCGGCTACTACGACGAGGAGGGCTACTTCTTCATCACCGACCGCTTGAAGCGCATGATCAACGCCGCCGGTTTCAAGGTCTGGCCGGCGGAAGTCGAGGCGATGCTCTACGCGCACCCGGACGTTCAGGAGGCGTGCGTGATCGGCACGCCGGATGCGTATCGCGGCGAGAGCGTCAAGGCGCTCATCGTGCTGAAGCAGCAGGCGCGCGGCAGGACGAAACCCGAGGAGATCGTCGACTGGGCGCGCGGCCGCATGGCGGCGTTCAAGGTGCCGCGCACGGTCGAGTTCGTCGAAGAGCTGCCGAAGACCGCGACCGGCAAGATCCTGTGGCGCTCGCTGCAGGACGAGGAGAATCGCAAGCGGGGCGCGGCTTGAGGAACATCGCCCCGCTTCTTCTCGCTGCTGCGCCGGCCCTAGGCGAAGTCTCGAGGAACGAGAGAGAATACCGGCCATGAGCAAGGCATTGATCGCGGGCGTCGGCATGGTGCCGTTCGCCAAGCCGGGGAGAAGCGATCCCTACAACGTGATGGGCACGCGCGCGGCGAAGCTGGCGCTCGAAGATGCGCGCCTCGAGTACGCAGCGGTCGAGCAGGCCTACGTCGGCTACGTCTACGGCGATTCGACCTGCGGCCAGGCGGCGCTGTACCCGCTCGGGCTCACCGGCATCCCGGTAATCAACGTCAACAACAACTGCTCGACCGGATCGAGCGCGCTTTATCTCGCCCGGCAGGCGGTGGAATCGGGCGCGGTCGAGTGCGCGCTTGCGCTCGGCTTCGAGCAGATGGTTCCGGGGGCGCTGCAGCGCCAGTACACCGACCGCCCGATGCCGCTCGAGGCGTTCTTCGAAGCTGCGAAAAAGGATGGCTTCGAGGAGCAGAAAGGGCTCGCGCCGCAGCTCTTCGGGGCGGCTGCGCGCGACTACCGCCGGCGCTTCGGGCTCGACGAAAAGCTGCTCGCGCGCATCACGGTGAAATCGCGCCGCCACGCCGCGAAGAACCCGCTGGCGCTGTTCAAGGACCAGGTCACCGAGGAAGAGGTGCTCGCCTCGCCGATGATGGCCGAGCCGCTCACGCGCCTGCAGTGCTGCCCGCCGACTTGCGGCGCGGCCGCGGCGCTGGTGGTCTCCGAGTCCTTCGCGAAAAAGCGCGGGCTCGATGCGCGCGTGCGGATTGCGGCCCAGGCGATGACCACCGACCGCGCCGGCAGCTTCCACGAATCGGACATGAGGAAAACGGTCGGTTTCGAGATGTCGCAGGAGGCCGCGCGCAAGGTCTTTGATGCCGCGGGCGTCGGGCCCGAGGACGTGGACGTGATCGAGCTGCACGACTGCTTCACCATCAACGAGCTGATTTCCTACGAGGCGCTCGGGCTCGCGCCGGAGGGCGAGGGCGAGAAGCTGATCGCCGACGGCGACAACACGTTCGGAGGGAAATGGGTGACCAATCCTTCGGGTGGGCTGATCTCCAAGGGGCACCCGCTGGGTGCCACGGGCCTCGCGCAGTGCTACGAGCTGGTGTCGCAACTGCGCGGCAGCGCAGGTGACAGGCAGGTCGAGGGCGCGCGCGTCGCGCTCCAGCACAACATCGGCCTCGGCGGGGCGTGCGTCGTGACGCTCTACGAGTTGGCCATATAATTCGACGCTGCCAATTGAGACGGACGGTGACGACCTTCGACCTCAAAGATCCACGCGAAGTCCCGGCCTACACAGTCGGCGAGGCGGCTCATTACCTCGGCATCAGCAAGTCCACCTTGCGTTCCTGGTTCGCCGGGCAGCGGTATACGTACCAAGGTGAGCGGAAGATGTTTGAGCGTGTCATCAAGCCCGCCGATCCCCACCCGCCGCTTGGGCTCTCCTTCTCGAACCTCGTCGAGGCATACGTCCTGACGGCTATCCGGCGCAAGCACGAGATCGGGCTTCCGACAATCCGTAAGGGGCTTGCCTGGCTCGTCGACAAGCTCGGCGCGAAGCGCCCGCTGCTTGAAGAGCGGTTCGCCACCAAGGGGGCGCAACTGTTCGTCGAGCGCCTGGGACAGATCATCAATCTGTCGAAGGACGGGCAGCTCGAAATGGCAGATCTGATCCTGACCTACCTGGAGCGGGTCGACCGCGACCCGAAGGGGCTTCCGATCAAGCTCTACCCGTTCATGCGCTCCCAGCCCCTGCGGGAGCAGCCGCGCACCGTAGTGATCGACCCGCGCGTGTCGTTCGGCCGCCCGGTGGTCGCCGGGACGGCGATCCCGACGGCGGTGCTCGCCGAACAGTTCAAGGCCGGCGACCTGCCTGCGGACCTGGCAAAGGCCTACGGTGCCAACGAAGAAGCGGTCTGGGACGCGATCCGCTGCGAGCTCGAGCTCGCCGCCGCCTGAGCCGCTCACTCTTTTTCTCGACGAGTCGCTCGACGCCACGGTCGTCGTGGAGGCGCTGCGCGCGGCCGGCGCGAGCGTCGAGCGGCTGACTGATCGCTTCCCGAAGGGCACCGAGGACCTGGTCTGGCTCGAGTGGGTCGGCGTCAATCGCCGGGTCGTCCTCTCCCGCGACAAGCGCATCCGCTACCGGCGGCTCGAGTTGCTCGCACTGAAAGCCGCCCGCGTTCGCGCCTTCGTGTTCACCGGTGGCAACGTGGGGATGGAGGACACCGGGAAAATCCTCGCTGGTGCCTTGCCGCGCATCGAGCGCATCGCGCGCAAGGACCCGGGTCCGTTCATCTACCACGTCGGGAAGTCCGGCCAGCCGATCAAGATGACCTGAGACCCGCGCCTTGTCCTCCCTCAAGGAAGCGTCGAGGCTTTCAGAATCCAAGGCCGAGGGATTTCAAATTCACAATTTCTTTGTCGCCAAATCCCCATTCCGCGAGCGCCTGAGCACCGCCCTCGCCGCGCTCCGGTGGTGAGCGCAGCACCGCTGGCGGCGTGCGCGAGAAGCGCGGAGCGGGGGCGGGCTGCTCCACACCCGAGACGCTCACGAAAGCGCGCCGCGCCACGTTGTGAGAATCGCGCCGCGCTTCGGAGAACGTCAGCACCGGCGCGAAGCAGGCGTCCGAGCCCTCGAACGCCTTGCACCACTCGTCGCGCGATTTCGATTTGAATACTTCCGTGAAGCGCGCCTTGAGCGCCGGCCAGCCCGAGCGATCGTTCTGCGCCGGGAGCTTCTCCCCGGCAAGGCCCAGGCGCTTGAGCAGCTCCTCGTAGAACCTCGCTTCGATCGCCCCGACAGCGACGTATTTTCCGTCCTTGGTCTCGTACACGTCGTACCACGGGGCGCCGGTGTCGAGGATGTTCTCGCCGCGTTTCTCGCTCCACTGATTTACCGCCAGGAACCCCGAGAACATCGCGGCGAGGAGCGAAGCGCCGTCCACCATCGCGGCGTCCACCACCTGGCCCGTGCCCGAGCGGCTCGCCTCGAGCAGCGCGCAAGCGACGCCGAAGCCGAGCAGCATCCCGCCGCCGCCGAAGTCGCCGACGAGATTCAACGGCGGTACCGGCGCCTCGCCCTTGCGCCCGAACGCATTCAACACGCCCGCGAGCGCGATGTAGTTGATGTCGTGCCCGGCGCGCGGCGAGAGCGGCCCGTCCTGGCCGAAGCCGGTCATGCGTCCGTAGACGAGGTGCGGATTGCGGGCGAGCGCGGTGGCAGGCCCGAGCCCGAGCCGCTCCATGACGCCCGGGCGCATGCCTTCGATCAGCGCGTCGGCGCGCGCGACGAGCTCGAGCGCCGCTTCGGCTCCGCGCAGCGTCTTGAGATCGATCGTCACCGAGCGCTTACCGCGCATCATCACGTCGAACCAGCGCTCGCGCTTGAGGCCGAGGTCCGTCGAGACCGGCCGGTCGACGACCAGCACGTCCGCGCCCATGTCGGCGAGCAGCATGCCGGCAAACGGGCAGGGGCCGATCGCCTCGAATTCGAGCACCTTGATGCCGCTCAGCGGGCCCATGACCCGATGATATCCCGCGCCGTCGGGAGTGTATACTTCAAGTATCTATCTGGAGGACCGAGTGAAGACGGCAAAGGTGTTCAAGCACGGCAACAGCCAGGCGGTCAGGCTGCCCAAGGAGTTCCGCTTCGACGCCGACGAGGTGATCGTGAAGCGCACGGCATCGGGCGTGCTTCTGATGCCCAAGAGGATCACGCTCGGACAGTTGAACGAGATCCTCGGGCAGTTTCGCGGCCGGTTCGTGCGCCGCCAGCCCGCGCTGCAGAAACGGCGCTGGCGATGATCTGGATGCTCGACACCGACACGGTCGGATATCTCATCAACCGCGCCCCCGGCGTCGAGCGCATCAAGCGCAGGCTGTCCGGTCGCTCGCCGGGCGAGGCGCGCCTCTCGGCAATCACGCTGGTGGAGATTCGATACGGCTTTGCCGCAGGAGACGTCGGCGCGGAGCGCCGCGAAGCGCTGGAGGATTTCCTGGCGCTGTTCCAGGTGGACGACTTTCCCGACTCTGCAGCCGAGGACTACGCGGAGATCCGGGTGGCGCTGGAAAAGGCCGGCAGGCGGATCGGCGGATACGACCTGCTGATCGCCGCGCACGCGCGCCACATCGGCGCGACGCTGGTGACGAACAACGAGTCCGAATTCCGCCGCGTTCCGGGGCTGACCGTTCAGAACTGGCTGAAGCCCTGATCGGCAGCTACCGGGCATGGCCGCCCGCTTTCCCGAGCGCATTGTTTGCCTCACCGAGGAGACCACCGAGACGCTGTACCTGCTCGGCGAGGAGCGGCGCGTCGTCGGCATCTCCGGCTATACCGTGCGCCCGGCCCGCGCGCGGCGCGAAAAGCCCAGGGTATCGGCGTTCCTTTCGGCCAGGACCGACAAGATCCTCGAGCTGAAGCCCGATCTCGTGATCGGGTTTTCCGACCTTCAGGCCGACATCGCGCGCGAGCTGGCGAAGGCAGGGCTGAACGTCGTCATCTTCAACCAGCGCTCGGTGGAGGAAATTCTCTCGGTGATCCAGACGCTGTCCTCGATGGTCGGCGCGGCCGAGAAGGGAGCGAAGCTGGTCGCCGGGCTGGAAGGGAATCTCGACTCGATCCGCGAGGCCGCCGCGCGGCTGCCGCGAAGGCCGAGGGTCTACTTCGAGGAATGGGACGAGCCGATGATCAGCGGCATCCGCTGGGTGAGCGAGCTGGTGGCGATCGCCGGCGGCGAGGACGTGTTCGCCGAGCTGTCGACGTCGCAGGCGGCGGCCGGGCGCACGATCGCCGATGCGCAGGAAGTGGTGCGCCGGCGCCCGGACGTGATCCTCGGCTCGTGGTGCGGCAAGAAGTTCCGTCCCGAGCGCGTCGCCGCGCGCCCGGGCTGGAGCGCGATCCCCGCGGTGCGCGACGGCGAGCTGCACGAGATCAAGTCTTCCGAGATCCTGCAGCCGGGGCCCGCGGCGCTCACCGACGGGGTGCGCCGCATTCACGCCATCCTCGCCGCCTGGGCAAGGGAGCGCGCGGCCTAGGCCGCTAGCGTCTGCACGCGCAGCGCCGGCGCCGCGCCCCGCTTGGGCTCCCCGGGATACAGCGTGAGATGCGGGTATGGAATCTCGATGCCGCGCTCGTCGTAGGCCTTCTTCAGGCGCTTGAGGAACTCGCGCTTCACGTTCCACTGCTCGATTGCCGGGGCCACCTTGACGCGGCAGCGCAGGATCACCGCCGAGTCGTCCCAGCGCTCGACGCCGATGATCTCGGTGTCGCCGGCGATCCTCTCGCCCCAGGCCGGATCGGCGCGCATCCCGCGGCCGACGTCGCGCATTGCGGCGAGCGCCTCGTCCGGGTCCTCGCGGTAGGCGACGCCGACCTCGATCACCGCCGTCGCGAAGTCGCGCGTCATGTTCTTCACGATCTGGATCTCGCCGTTGGGCACGAAGATGACGTGGCCGTCGAAGTTGCGCATCCGCACATAGCGCAGCGTGACCTCCTCCACGTACCCGCCCTGGCCAGCGACGTCGATCACGTCGCCCTGGCGCACCTGATCCTCCAGGAGCAGGAAGAAGCCGTTGAAGTAGTCCTTGATCAGGCTTTGCGCGCCGAAGCCGATCGCCACGCCGGCGACCCCCGCGGTGGCAAGGATCGGCGCCACCGAGACGCCCAGCTCGCCCAGCACCAGCGTTCCCGCGACGATCGCGATCACCACCGTGGCGGTGTAGCGGAACACGCGTCCGAGCGTCTCGATACGGTGCGCCTCGTCCGGGCCGGCGGCGCGCCGCGCCATGTAGACGCGGAAGGCTCGGATCAGACGTCTCGCCACCGCCTGCAGCAGCCAGGCGATGAGCAGGATCAGCACCACGCGAGCGGCGGTAGTGGCGAAGGCGCGCGCCTCTTCGTCGAGCGCGCCGAAATACGAGAGCAGCACTTCCATGGGCACCTCCGTCGGAATGGAGGCGCCCATGCTACGACGAGGGCTAGTGCATGCCCAGGGAGGCCTCGATGTTCCTCACCATGGCCACCAGGCGCGGCCCGATATCGTCCTCGAGCTGGCCCTTGTTGGCCATGAATGCGGGCACCACGCAGTTGAAGGCCACGATCTCGCCGTCCACGGTGCGGCGCATCGGCGCGCCGACCGCGAAGATCTCGCGGTGCAGCTCGCCCATCGAGACGCAGAAGCCGCGCGAGCGGATGTCCTCGAGCGCCTTGTCGATCGAGGCGCGGAACTTGCGGTGCGCCTCGGGCTCCTTGACCTTCATCTGGTTGAGCACGGCCTCGCGCTCCGCGGGCGTGCAGGCGGCGAGGAAGGCGCGGCCGATCACCGACTGCGCGATCGACACCGAGGTGCCGATGTCGGGCAGCGTGGTGAGGCCGTTGCCGCTGCGGCAGGACTCGACGTACACCATGTTCAGGCGGTCGCGCACGCCCATCGACACCGAGCCGTTGCAGCGGTCGGCGAGCTCCTTCATGACGGGGCGCGCGGCCTGGCGCACGCTCATCGAGGCGAGCAGCGGGTAGCCGATCGAGAGCACCGCCGAGCCGAGCTGGTATTTGCCCAGGCGCATGTTGTGGCGCAGGTACCCCAGCTTGGTGAGCGTGTAGGTAAGCCGCGAGACGGTCGGCTTGGGCAGGCCCGTGCGCACCGAGATCTCCTTGTTGCCGAGCAGCGGCTCGAGCGGGGTGAAGCAGCGCAGGACTTCCAGTCCGCGCGCAAGCGTGGTGGCGAATTGCCGGTCGCCTTCGTGCTCGTAGCTGAATGCGCCGGCAGGCTGCGAAAGCGGTGCTGCGGGCTCGGGTGCGCCCATGGGTCATCTCCTCGCGTCGGATTTTTTCTGGGAAACGGCGGAATGCTGCCGTTTCGATATTCGGTCGGGCGTGTCGCCCTGTCAACTTAGTCGTACCAGATTTCGCAATGCGAAATCGAAGTTGGAAGCTGGCGTTTTGTTTACCCTTGGCCTTCGCTTATGTCCCCGCTCTTCGACCTTCGCGGCAAGGTGGCGCTGGTGACCGGATCGACGCGCGGAATCGGGCGTTCGATCGCCGAGGAGCTGGCGCGCTCGGGCGCCAAGGTGGCGATCTCCAGCCGCAAGGCCGAGGCCTGCGAGCAGGCGCGCGCCGCCTTCGCCGCAAACGGCTGGCCGGTGCTCGCCCGCCCGTGCAACGCTTCGCGCAGGGACGAGCTCGGCGCGCTCGTCGACGCCACGCTTGCGGAGTGGGGGCGGATCGACGTCGTGGTCGCCAGCGCCGCGGCCAATCCCCACTACGGCCTGCTGGCCGGGCTGCCGGACGAGGCCCTCGACAAGGTGCTCGCGACCAACGTCAAAGGCGTGCTCTGGCTCGCGAATCTGACGCTCCCGGGCATGGCCGATCGCGGCGGGGGAAGCTTCATCCTGGTCGGCTCGATCGCGGGGCTGCTCGCCAGCACCGTGATCGGCGCCTATGGGGTCTCGAAGGCCGCGGCGCATCACCTGGTGCGCAACCTCGCCGCCGAGTGGGGACCGAGGAAGGTGCGGGTGAACGCGATCGCACCCGGGCTCATCCGCACGGAGTTCTCGCGCGCGCTGTGGGAGGACGGGCGCCGGCGCGCCGAGCGGGAGGCGGCGACGCCCTTGAGGCGCCTCGGCGAGCCGCGCGAGATCGGCGGCATCGCCGTGTTCCTCGCCTCCGAGGCGGCCTCCTTCGTCACCGGGCAGGTGATCGTCGCTGACGGCGGCGTTAGTATTGCCTGATGGACCTGAACTACTCTGCCGACGAGCTGGCGTTTCGCGACCAGGTACGCGCGTGGATCGCTGCGAACCTGCCGGGCGACCTGCGCGAGAAGATGGAGACGTTCGAGCACCTGTCCCGGGACGACCTGATGCGCTGGCACCGCATTCTCGCCAGGCAGGGCTGGGTGGCGCCGGCCTGGCCCAAGGAGTGGGGAGGCACCGGCTGGAGCGTGGTCGAGCGCTACCTCTTCGAGGAGGAGCTGGGCTACGCGGGCTGTCCGCCGCTCATCCCGTTCGGCCTGGCGATGTGCGCCCCGGTGCTGCTTCGCTTCGGCACCGAGGCGCAGAAAAAGCGCTTCCTTCCGCGCATCTACAACGGCGACGACTTCTGGTGCCAGGGGTATTCCGAGCCGGGCTCGGGCAGCGACCTCGCGTCGCTGAAGACGAAAGCGGCGCGGCAGGGCGAGCACTACGTGGTGAACGGCCAGAAGATCTGGACCACGGCTGCGCACTACGCCGACTGGATCTTCTGCCTGGTGCGCACCGATCCGACCCTGGAGAAGAAACAGGAAGGGATCTCGTTCCTGCTCATCGACATGAAGTCGCCCGGGATCACCGTGCGGCCGCTCATCCTCATGGACGGCGGGCACGACGTGAACGAGGTGTTCTTCGACGACGTGAAAGTGCCGGCGGAGAACCTGGTGCACGAGGAAGGCAAGGGCTGGACGGTCGCCAAGTACCTGCTCGGCTACGAGCGCATGAATACCGGCCGCATCGGGGAATCGAAGCGCGAGCTGGCGAAGCTCAAGAAGTTTGCCGCTGCGCGCCTCGGCGACGTCGGGTTCCGCGACCGGCTCTCCCGGCTGGAGGTGGAGCTGACGGCGCTCGAAATCACCAACCTGCGCTTTCTCGACCGCATGCGGCGCAGCGGGCAGCCGCCCGGCGCCGACGTTTCGATGCTCAAGATCAAGGGCACCGAGATCCAGCAGACGCTGACCGAGCTGATGATGCAGGCGGCGGATCCGGCGGAATGCGG
The DNA here is from genome assembly GCA_001770655.1 of Betaproteobacteria bacterium RIFCSPLOWO2_12_FULL_68_20. Lineage (GTDB taxonomy): Bacteria > Pseudomonadota > Gammaproteobacteria > Burkholderiales > SG8-39 > 2-12-FULL-68-20. Next base: position 40,152 of record MERQ01000045.1, on the reverse strand, counting down.
AGAGATCGATCCCCTCGCGCGGCGCTACTGCAACATGAGAAAGACCACGATCTACGCCGGCTCGAACGAGATCCAGCGCAACATCATCGCCAAGATGACGCTGGGGCTATGAATTTCGACTACAACGAGGAGCAGCAGCTTCTCGCCGACTCGGTCCGGCGCTTCGTGCAGAAGGATTACGATTTCGAGCGGCGCCGCAAGATCGTCGCTTCGGAGCATGGGTTCAGCCCCGAGGTCTGGTCCGTGTTCGCCGATATGGGGCTGCTCGGCCTGCCGTTCTCGACCGAGCACGGCGGATTCGGCGGCGGCGCGGTCGATTTGCTGTCCGTCATGGAAGCGTTCGGCGAGGCGCTGGTGGTCGAGCCCTACCTGGCGACGGTGGGGCTCGGAGCCCGGTTCGTGGCGAAGGCCGGCAGCGCACAGCAGAAGAAGGCGATCCTCCCCGCGGTGGCCGAAGGCAAGTTGAAGATGGCATTCGCTCATGCCGAGGCGGGCGCCCGCTACGATCTGGCGCAGGTGCGCGCGCAGGCGAAGAAAGCGGCCGACGGGTGGCGAATCGAGGGCGAGAAACGCGCCGTGATCGGCGCGCCGATGGCCGACAAGCTGGTCGTCTCGGCGAGGAGCGGCGCAGGCATCGCGCTCTTCCTCGTCGATCGCGAAGCGGCGGGCGTTAGCCTGAGGCCTTACCGCACGCTCGACGAGATGCGCGCGGCGGACGTCGTCCTCGCCGGGGTCCGCGCCGAGGCGCTGGAGGGCGGCCTTGAGCTGATCGAGGAAGCGACGGATTTCGCCACCGCGCTCGTTTGCGCGGAAGCCGTCGGCGCGATCCAGTACGCCAACGATGCGACGCTGGAATATCTCAAGACCCGCAAGCAGTTCGGCGTTCCGATCGGGGCCTTCCAGGCGCTGCAGCACCGGATGGTGGACATGGTGATCAGCGGCGAGCAGGCGCGCTCGATGGCCTGCCTCGCGTGCTCCAAGGCGGACGCGGCGAGCGCCAGCGAACGCAAGCGCGCGATCTCGGCGGCGAAGATCAAGATCGCCGACGCCTGCCGGCACGTGAGCCAGGAGTCGGTCCAGCTGCACGGCGGCATGGGCATGACCGAGGAGCTGAAGGTGAGCCACACGTTCCGCCGGCTTACGATGATCGCGCAGCAGTTCGGCGATGCCGATCATCACCTCGAGCGCTTCGCTTCGCTTTAGGGCCATTGCTCATGCAAAACAAGCGCTGGGTCCTCGCCAGCCGTCCCAGCGGCTGGCTCACCGAGGAGAACTTCAGGCTCGAGACGCCGCCGGTCGGCGCGCCGCGGGAGGGCGAAGTCCTGGTGAAGAACCTCTGGCTCTCGCTCGACCCCTACATGCGCGGCCGCATGAACGCGGCGAAGAGCTACGTCAAGCCGGTCGAGATCGGCGAGCTGATGGTCGGCCAGACGGCGGGGGAGGTGCTCGAGTCGAAGCACCCGGCGTTCGCCAAGGGCGATAGCGTCCTCACCGGCCTGGGCTGGCAGCTCTTCGGCTGCGCCAAAGGCGACGCGCTGAACAAGGTCGACGCGAAACGCGCGCCGCTCAGCTATTACCTCGGCTGCCTCGGCATGCCGGGGATGACCGCGTATTTCGGCCTCAAGGAGATCGGCCAGCCGAAATCCGGCGACACGGTGGTCGTGTCGGCCGCCTCCGGGGCGGTCGGCAGCGTGGTGGGCCAGCTCGCGAAGCTCTGGGGCTGCCGCGCGGTCGGCATCGCGGGCGGAAGCGCGAAGTGCGATTACGTCACGCGCGAGCTCGGCTTCGATGCCTGCGTCGATTACAAGGCGGGGAATCTCCTGCGCGATCTCGAGGCCGCCTGCCCGAAGGGCGTCGACGTCTATTTCGAGAACGTGGGCGGAGCGGTGCTCGACACGGTGCTGCGGGTCATGAACGTGAGCTCGCGCATCGTCCTGTGCGGCATGGTCGCCGACTACAACGCGACCGAGCCCTACGGCGTGAAGACGCTGCGCTCGGTGCTCTCGAACCGCATCCGCATGCAGGGCATGATCGTGTTCGACTGGAAGGACCGCTACGTAGAGGCGATCAAGGCGCTCGCCGGCTATCTCGCGCAGGGAAAGCTCAAATACCGCGAGTCGGTGATCGAGGGCCTGGAGAACGCGCCGCGGGGACTGATCGGGCTGCTCAAGGGAGAGAACTTTGGAAAACAGCTCGTCAAGCTCGCCTGAAGCCGCGCAGCCCCCGCGAGTCGAGTACGTCGGGTTCTGGAAGCGCTTCGTCGCGATGCTGATCGACACCTTCATCCTGCTGGTGGTCACCGTGCCGCTGGTGCTGGCGATCTACGGCCGCGGATACTGGATGCGCGAGGCGGGCGCGTTCGCGGGTTTCTGGGACTTCATGATCCAGGTGGTGCTGCCGGCGGTGGCGGTGATCCTGTTCTGGCGCTACTGCGGCGCGACGCCCGGGAAGATGGCCATCTCGGCGAAGATCGTCGACGCGAAAACGGGCGGCGCTCCCTCCACCGGGCGCCTGGTGGTGCGCTATTTCGCGTACCTCGTCTCGATGCTGCCGCTGTTCATCGGATTCATCTGGATCGGCATCGATCGCAGGAAGCAGGGGTTCCACGACAAGATCGCGGGAACCGTGGTGGTCTACGAGGACGAATGAAAGGAACGAGATGATCGACCTTTACACCTGGCCCACCCCCAACGGCCACAAGATCCACATCATGCTCGAGGAAACCGGGCTGCCGTACCGCGTCCACCCGGTGGACATCGGCGCGGGCGACCAGTTCAAGCCCGAGTTCCTCGCGATTTCTCCCAACAACAAGATGCCGGCGATGGTGGACCAGGACGGCTCGGACGGAAAGCCGTTCGCGCTCGCCGAGTCCGGGGCGATGCTCTTCTACCTCGCCTCGAAGACCGGGAAATTCCTGCCGGCAGACGTGCGCAGCCGCTGGATGGTGATGCAGTGGGTGATGTTCCAGATGGGGCACATCGGCCCGATGCTCGGGCAGGCGCACCATTTCCTCGGCTACGCGCCGGAGAAGATCCCCTACGCGATGAACCGCTACCGGAACGAGGCGAACCGCCTCTACGGCGTGCTCGACAAGCAGCTCGGGAAAAGCACCTGGGTGGCGTGCGGCGAGTACACCATCGCCGACATGTCGATCATGCCCTGGCTGCGCGCGCCCGAGCGGCAGGGCGTCGACATGAGCCGGTATCCGAACGTCAAGGGCTGGATGGAGCGCATGAACGCCCGGCCGGCGGTGCAGAAGGCGCTGCAGGTGCTCGCCGATCGCAGGCGCCCGGTGGCCGCCATGACCGAGGAGCAGAAGGAAGTGCTGTTCGGCGCGAAGCAGTATGCCAGGCGATAGTCTGCCGGATTGAGCCCGGGCTGGCTGTTCGCGCGCGTCGCGGCGCCGTTCCTCGCCGGCTACTTCGTTTCCTACGTGTACCGCATGGTGAATGCGGTGCTCGCTCCGACGCTCGCCGCCGAGTTCGGACTGAGCGCGGGCGGGCTGGGGCTGCTCTCGAGCGTGTACTTCCTGTCGTTCGGTCTGTTCCAGTTGCCGCTCGGGCTGCTGCTCGACCGTTTCGGGCCGCGCCGCGTCAATGCGACCCTGCTGCTCGTCGCGGCGGCGGGAGGCGCGTGGTTCGCGCTCGCCGGGTCGGCGCCCTCCGCGATCGCCGCTCGGGCGCTGATCGGCATAGGCGTCTCGGGCTGCCTGATGGCCTCGTTCACGGCGTTCGTGCTCTGGTACCCGCCCGATCGCATCTCGACCATGAACGGGCTCGCGTTCTCGGCCGGCATGCTCGGGGCGATGGCCGCGACGGTGCCGCTCGAGCTGCTGCTGCGGGTCTGGCACTGGCGCGAGGCGTTCTTCCTGATCGCGGGGACCACGGTGGCGGTCAGCGCGGTATTCTGGCTCTGGGTGCCCGACCCGCGAAGCGCACGTCCGCGCGGCGAGACGCTCGCCGAGCAGTGGCGAGGCCTGCGCGAGGTGATCGCCGACCCGGGATTCCTGCGCCTCGCGGTATGCCTCGGCGCGACCCAGTTCGCGGCGGTGGCGTTGCAGACGCTGTGGATCGCGACCTGGCTGCGCGACGTCGCGGGATACAGCCCGGCCGAGGTGGCGCGCGGCCTGCTCGCCGTGAGCGTCGCCATGATCGCCGGCTACCTGGGGTTCGGCCGCGCCGGCGACGCGCTCGCGCGGCGCGGAAAGAGCGTGCTCTGGCTCTTCATGGCGGGCATCGCCGTGGCTTCGGCGAGCCTCGCGGCCCTGGCGCTCGGCGCTCGCGCCGCCGCGATGCCGCTGTGGAGCCTGTTCGTCGCCGCGGGCACGGCTGCATCGCTCGGGTACTCGATCCTGTCGCGCCGCTACCCGAAGGCGATGGCGGGACGGGCCAACACCGCGATCAACGTGTTCGGTTTCGCAGGGATGTTCGGCGGGCAGTGGGGCATCGGCCTGGTGCTCGATCTCTGGCCGCAGACACCAGCCGGCTACGCGCCCGAGGCCTACCCCTGGGCGCTCGGCATGGTCTGGGCGGTGCAGCTCGCCGGTCTGGGCTGGCTGTGGAGCGGCCGCAGGCTGCTCGGCTAGCGCTTTTCCAGCGCGCGCACGGTGGCGATCGCCTTGGCGACCAGCGAGCCGTCCTCGTTCTTCGCCTCGCCTTCGACGAAGATCGCCGAGCGGCCGTCCTTCAGCACGCGCGCCTCGGCGAGCAGGCGCGCGCCCTTGCCGCCGCCGACGAACGAGGCGCTCAGGTCGATCGTGATCACGCCTGCCGAATCGGGGTGCAGCGTGCGCGCCGCCGTGCACAGCGTCACGTCCAGCAGCGACAGGATGACCCCACCGTGCACCGTGCCCAGGCTGTTGGTGAAGTGCGACGCGATCGGCATGGACAGCCGCGCCGTGCCGTCGCCGAGCGCCTCGGTGACGAGGCCGAGATGCACGACGTACGGGATCTTCTTCTGGTACTCGCGCGTGAAGGCGAGCTTTTCGTTCCCGCTCGAGCCCGCCATCAGATGATCGTCTGGCCGCCGTCGACGGCGATCGCCTGGCCGGTGATGTGGCGCGAGGCCTCGGAGGCGAGGAGCACCACCAGGCCTTTCAGGTCCTCGTCCCCGCCCACGCGCCGGGTCGGCGTGGCTTCGATGATCGTTTCAAGGACTTTTTCGAACGTCGCCCGCGACATCTTCGTCGGAAAGAATCCCGGACAGATGGCATTCACAGTGATTCCATAGGCTCCCCACTCGGCCGCGAGCTGCCGGGTGAGACCGACGACGCCGTGCTTAGTGGTGACGTACGCCGCGGTTCGCACCAGGCGCGGGTCGTTTGCCTGGATCCCGTTTATCGAGGCGATGTTGATGATGCGGCCCCATTTCGCCGGGATCATCGATTTCTTGGCCACGATCTGCGTGATCACGAACGTACCGGTGAGGTTGAGGTTGACGAGCTTGTCCCAGGCCTCGAGCGGGTGGTCCTCCGCCGGCGCGCCCCAGGTGGCGCCGGCGTTGTTGACCAGGATGTCCACCTTTCCGTATCGCTTGAGGATCTCGTCCGCGACCGGCGGGATCTGCTCGCGCTTGCCCAGGTCGCAGACGTGGGCGGTCGCCTCGACGCCGAGGCCCTTCAGATGCGAGACCGCCTCGTCGAGCTCGTCTTTTTTTCTCGCGGTGAGCGCGAGCCTGGCTCCCATCTCGCCGAGCGCCTCGGCCATTTGAAGGCCGAGGCCGCGCGATCCGCCGGTGACAAGGGCGACGCGTCCGCCGAGATCCAGAAGCTGCTTGACGTTCATCGCGGCCTGAACGCGGCTAAGCGGTGGCCGAGGTCTTCGCCTTCGCTTCCGCGCGCGCGTCCGCATCGACGCCCAGATAGGCGCCGTCCGCGGCCAGCCGGCGCTGAAGGGTAGCGACGTCGAGGCTTCTCGGCACAGTGCGCGCCGCGAGCGCCAAATCGGCGGCGCTGCCCGCCGCCTGCCCCATGGCGAAGCACGGACCCGAGACGCGCGCCGACGACTGGCCGTCGTGGGTCATGGAGGCGCAGCGGCCGGCGACGAACAGGTTCTCGATCCGCTGCGGAACGATCATGCGGTAGGGAAGCTGATTGAATCCCCGCGATTGCGGCGCCGGCGCGAATTTCAGCAGCACGTTGCCGGCGACATGCGCCTCTACAGGCCAGCCGTTGACGCCGATGGAATCGGCAAAGCTTGCGCAGCCGAGAATGTCCGCCTCGGAAAGCAGGTACTCGCCGACCACGCGGCGCGTCTCGCGAATGCCGATCTGGGGAGCGATCTCGACGATGTACGCGTTCTCGAAGCCCGGCGTCGCGCTCTTGATGAACTCGAACACGTCCCGGCACTGGCGGCGTCCCTCGATCTCGCCGTAGGAGAGCTGCTCGGCGTCGATTCCGCTCACCGCCGTGCCGTCGGGGTTCCTGATCTGGGTGAGGTTGGCGCGCCACTCGATCGGGTTCTTCTGCGGGCGCACGATCGCGCCCTTGCGCGGGAAGCGGCGGCCCTTCTTCTCGGCCTCTTCCATGAGCCTGGGGATGATTTCCCAGGCGCGGCCCGCCTTGACCGGGTCGACGCCGCTGATGCGGAACATCGTCGACGGATACAGCATGTTGCCCGCGCCGTCGCCCAGCTCGAACGGCGCCCCCGCCCAGGCGGCGAGATCGCCGTCGCCCGAGCAGTCGATGAACACCCGCCCGCGAACGGCGCGGCGCCCGGACTTGGTCTCGACCAGCAGGGCGTCGATCTCGCGCTCCGAGCGCATGCTCGCCCCGGCGCCGAACGCGTGGAACAGGATCCGCGCGCCGCAGGCGGCGAGCAGCTCGTCGGCGGCGATCTTGTAGGCGGAGATGTCGTAGGCCTGCGCGGTGATCCGGTTTGCGAGCGACAGGTGCGGCGCGTTCAGGCCGTCCATCTTCTGCAGGCGCTCGAGGATCTCGTCGGCGATGCCGTGCACCACCTGTCGGTGCTCGCCGTGGACGTTGGCGTGCAGCCCGCAGAAGGTCGAAAGCCCCGCCGCGGTGCCCGCGCCGCCCAGGAACCCGTAGCGCTCGACCAGGATGGTCGAGCGGCCGGTGCGGGCGGCAGCCGCCGCCGCGGCGATCCCCGCGGGACCGCCGCCCAGCACCACCACCTCGTACTCGCCGAGAATCGGCGTGGCGCGGCCCGGCTCCTGGATCGCCGGCCGCGGTTCGTTCCGAGCCATGGCCGCAGTTTATCCCACGCGGCTCAGCCGTTGTCGTGCACGTCGATGGTCTCGCTCGCGCATGGTGCCGTCCACCTACCGGCGATGAAAAGTTTGTCGCGGGTCAGCATGCGATTCTCCTCGGCGCGGCCGCCATTTTATCCGAGCGTCCGATATATACTGAAGACGGAAAAGGGAAGGGAACCGATGCCGCGCCTCGCCAGGGCGGTCGTCTGCCGCGAACTGAACAAGCCTGTCGTCGTCGAGGCGATCACGGTCGATGCGCCGCTGCGCGGCGAAGTCACCGTGAAGCTCGGCGCCTGCGGCGTGTGCCACTCCGACCTCTCGGCGACCAACGGCACGATCCCGATGCCGCCGCCGCTCGTGCTCGGCCACGAGGCGGCCGGCGAGGTGGTCGAGGTCGGCCAGGGCGTCGCCGATCTTGCGCTCGGCGATCACGTCGTCTCCTCCTTCATCTACATGTGCGGCAAGTGCCGCTTCTGCTCGGCGGGAAGGCCGGTGCTGTGCCTGGAGCAGGGAAAGGCGCTCACCACGCTCCCCGACGGCACGCTGCGCACGAAGGACTCGAAGGGCGCGCCGCTCAGCGTCTTTTCCGGCTGCGGCGTGATGGCCGAGTACGCGACGCTGCACGTGGACAACCTAGTGAGGATCGACCCGACAATTCCATTCGATCGCGCGGCGCTCGTCGGCTGCGCGGTGACCACCGGCGTCGGCGCGGTGTTCAACACCGCGAAAGTGGCGCCGGGCTCATCGGTGGCGGTGATCGGTTGCGGCGGAGTGGGCCTGAACGTCGTGCAGGGCGCGCGCATCGCCGGCGCGGCGAGGATCGTCGCGATCGACTCGGTGCAGGCGAAGCTCGAGATGGCGGCGAAGCTCGGCGCGACCGAGTCGCTCCTTGCGAAGCCGGGCGAAGACTTCGCCAAGCCGCTCAAGAAGCTGACGGGCGGCGGGCCGGACTATGCCTTCGAGTGCGTCGGAAGCGGCGAGCTCGCCGCGGCGGCGTACCGCGCGATCCGCCGCGGCGGCCTCGCCGTGGTGGTCGGGGTGGCGAAACCCGGCGACTTGACCTCGGTGCGCACCATGACGCTCCCCTTCGAGGAAAAGACGCTCACCGGCAGCTACTTCGGCTCGTGCGTGCCGCGCGTCGACTTCCCGCGCATGCTGGGCCTTTACCTCGGCGGCCAGTTGAAGCTCGACGAGCTGATCACGAAGCGCTACTCGATCGAAGAGGCGCCGCAGGCGTTCGCAGACCTGGAGTCCGGCCGCAACGCGCGCGGCGTCATCGTGTTCTAGGATGAAGCCCGGCGACGACACGACTGGCGGGTGCATCCTGGTCGTCGATGACCAGCGCTCGAACGCCGAGATGATGGCGGGGCTGTTGCGCGCGCTCGGCTACGAGGTGCTCACGGCGCTCGACGGCGAGATCGCGCTCAGCCGCGTGCACAGCCGCCACCCGGATCTGGTCGTCTCGGACATCATGATGCCGGGCATGGACGGCTACGAGCTGTGCAGGAGGCTGCGAGCGGACCCCGCCACCGCGCTGCTGCCGGTGGTGCTCGTCACCTCGCTCGATCCGCAGTCGGAGCGCGTGAAGGGGATCGAGGCGGGCGCCGACGACTTCCTGTCCAAGCCGGTGAACTGGCCCGAGCTGTTCGCCCGGGTGAAGAGGCTGCTGCGCGTGAAGACGCTGCAGGACGAGGTGATGCGCCAGGCCGAGGTACTGCGCGACTGGAACGCGACGCTGGAGAAACGCGTGCGCGAGCAGGTACAGGCGATCGAGCGCCTGGGGCGCCTCAAGCGCTTCTTTCCGCGCCAGGTCGCGGAGGCGATCGTCGCCGGCGGCGAGAAGATCCTCGAGCCGCACCGCCGCGAGATCACCGCGGTGTTCCTCGACCTGCGCGGCTTCACCGCGTTCACCGACCGCGCCGACCCGGAGGAGGTGCTGGAGCTGCTGCGCGCCTACCACGCGACGCTCGGGCGCTCGGTGGACGAGTTCGGCGGCACCCTGGAGCATTTCGCCGGCGACGGCATCATGATCTTCTTCAACGATCCGTACCCGGTCGAGCGGCCCGCCGAGCGCGCAGTGCGCATGGCGCTGGCGCTGCAGCAGGCGTTCCTGCCGATCTCGCGGGCGTGGCAGAAGCTCGGTCAGCAGGTCGGCCTCGGCATCGGCATCGCGCAGGGCGACGCCACGCTCGGCGTGATCGGATTCGAGCAGCGCTGGGAATACGCCGCGATCGGCAACGTGCCGAATCTCGCCGCGCGGCTGTGCGGCGAGGCGCGCGCCGGCGAGATCCTGCTCGATGCGCAGACCGAGCGGGACGTCGCCCAGCTCGCCGAGACCGAGCACGTGGGCCCGCTCAGCCTGCGCGGCTTTCACCAGCCGGTGCCGGCGTTCAGGCTCGTTTCGGTGCGCGGCTGAATTGCGCCGAAAGATTCGCTCGGCGCAGGACCTAGACGACTTCGAACAGCCCCGCGGCGCCCATGCCACCGCCGATGCACATCGTGACCACGACGTACTTCGCCCCGCGCCGCCTGCCTTCGATGAGCGCGTGCCCGGCGAGCCGCGCTCCGCTCATGCCGTAGGGGTGGCCGACCGCGATCGCGCCGCCGTCCACGTTCAGCCGCCCGTTGGGGATGCCGAGCCGGTCGCGGCAATAGATCACCTGCACGGCGAAGGCCTCGTTCAGCTCCCACAGATCGATGTCGGAGATCTTCTTGCCGGTCTTCTCGAGCAGCTTCGGCACCGCGAACACCGGGCCGATCCCCATCTCGTTCGGCTCGCAGCCGGCGACGGCGAATCCCCGGAACACGCCCATCGGCTTGAGGCCGCGCTTCGCCGCCTGCCGGTCGCTCATCACCACGCAGGCCGAGGCGCCGTCCGAGAACTGGCTGGCGTTGCCGGCGGCGATCACGCCGCCCTCGATCGCCGGCTTGATCTGCGACACGCCCTCGAAGGTGGTGTCCGGGCGGATTCCCTCGTCTTCCGACGCGGTGACCTCCTTCAGCGTCTCGGCGCCGGTGTTCTTGTCGACCACCTTCATCTTGGTCGTGATCGGCGCGATCTCGTCCTTGAACCTGCCTTCCTTTCTCGCCTGTGCGGCGCGGCTCTGGCTCTGCACGCCGAAGCGGTCCTGCGCCTCGCGCGGGATGTCGTATTTCTTCGCCACGTATTCGGCGGTCTGCAGCATCGGCCAGTAGATCTCCGGCTTGTGGCGGTGCAGCCACTCGTCCTGCAGGTGGTGCTTGTTCATCTCGTTCTGCACCATGGAGATCGACTCGACCCCGCCCGCGGCGTAGATCTCGCCTTCGCCGGCGAGGATCCGCTGGCTGGCGATGGCGATGGTCTGCAGGCCCGAGGAGCAGAAGCGGTTCACCGTCATGCCGGGAACGCTGCTCGGGCAGCCGGCGCGGAAGGCGATCTGGCGCGCGATGTTCTGCCCGGTCGCGCCCTCGGGATTGGCGCAGCCCATGATCACGTCCTCGATCTCCCGCGGATCGAGCTGCGCACGCTCGAGCGCGGCGTGCACCACGTGCCCGCCCATTTTCGCGCCGTGGGTCATGTTGAGTGCGCCGCGCCAGCTCTTGCAGAGCGGCGTGCGCGCGGTGGAAACGATGACGGCTTCGGTCATGGCGCCTCCTATCCGTTGAATTTCCCGCCTTGCCTGGCGAGCCTGACCAGCAGCGGCGCCGGCTTCCACACGCCGCCCTGGTAGCCTTTCTGAAAGCGCTCGATGGCCGCGAGCACCTTGTCGAGGCCCACCGTGTCGGCGTAGAACATCGGCCCGCCGCGCCACGCCGGGAAGCCGTAGCCGGCGAGGTACACGGCGTCGATGTCGGAGGCGCGCAGCGCGATGCCTTCCTCGAGCAGCTTCGCGCCTTCGTTCGCGAGCGCGTAAATGCAGCGCTCCACGATCTCTTCATCGGCGATGCTGCGCGGCTTCAGCCCGAGCTCCTTGCGGTAAGCGGCGATCAGCTGCTCGACCTCGGGATCGGGGATCGGCTTGCGGTTGCCCGGCTCGTAGCGGTACCAGCCCTTGCCGGTCTTCTGCCCGAAGCGGCCTTTCTCGCACAGGCGGTCGCCGACCGCCGAATAGACGAAATCGGGCCGCTCGACGCGGCGGCGCTTTCTCACCGCCCAGCCGATGTCGTTGCCCGCCATGTCGCCGACGGCGAACAGCCCCATCGCCATGCCCCAGCTCTGCAGCGCGCCGTCCACCTGCTGCGGGCTCGCGCCTTCGTCGAGCAGGAACATCGCCTGCTGCTGGTACTTCTCCAGCATGCGGTTGCCGATGAAGCCGTCGCACACGCCGGCCACCACCGCTACCTTTTTCAGCGTCTTGCCGAGCTTCATCGAGGTGGCGAGAACGTCCTTGGCGGTCTGCTTTCCGCGCACCACTTCGAGCAGGCGCATCACGTTGGCCGGCGAGAAGAAATGCAGCCCGAGCACGTCCTGCGGGCGCTTGGTGACGGCCGCGATCTGGTTGACGTCGAGCGTCGAGGTGTTGGTGGCGAGGATCGCCCCGGGCCTGGCGATCGCGTCGAGCTTCCTGAACATGTCCTGCTTCACGTCCATCTGCTCGAACACCGCCTCGATGACGATGTCCGCGGACTTGACGGCGGCGAGGTCCGCCCTCGGCGAGATCAGCTTCATACGCTTGTCCATGTCCTCCTGCTTGAGCCGCCCGCGCTGCACCGTCACCGTGTAGTTGTCGCGGATGCGCTTCATGCCGCGCTCGAGCGCTTCCTGCGAGACGTCGAGGATCGTCACCGGGATTCCGGCGTTGGCGAAGCTCATCGCGATCCCGCCGCCCATGGTGCCGGCGCCGACGATGGCGGCCTTCTTCAGCTCGCGCAGCGGCGTGTCCTCGGGCACGTCGGGGATCTTCGAGGTCTGGCGCTCGGCGAAGAACACGTGCCGCAGCGCCTTCGACTCGGTCGTCCCCATGAGATAGACCGAGGCCGCGCGCTCGACCTTGCGGCCCTCGTCGAAGGGCAGGGTCACCGCCGCCTCCACGCATTTCAGGATCTCCGCGGGCGCGGGATTGCCTTTCGCGCTTCCCGCGATTCCCGGCGGGGGTGCCTGAAACAGTTTCGCCGGATCGCCATCCGCCTTCGGGGGCATGTCGCGCACGCGCCGGGGACCTGCGCCCTGGGCGACGAGACGCTTGGCGTACGCGATTCCCGCCTGCAGCAGCTCGCCCGTGACGATCTCGTCCACGATGCCGAGCTCCTTCGCCCGCTCGGCCGGCACCGGCTCGCCGGTGATCATCATCTTGAGCGCCTCGGCGGCGGAGATGAGCCGCGGCAGCCGCTGCGTGCCGCCCGAGCCGGGCAGGATGCCGAGCTTCACCTCCGGAAACCCGATCTGCGATTTCGGCGCCGCGATGCGATAGCTGCATGCGAGCGCGAGCTCCAGGCCGCCGCCCAGGGCGAAGCCGCCGATCGCGGCCACCAGGGGCTTGGTCATCGCGTCCTGCTGGTCGTTCACGTCCCAGAGCATGGGCGGGCTCATGGGCTTGCCGAACTCCCGGATGTCGGCCCCGCCCGAGAACGCCTTGGCCGATCCGATGATCACGACCGCTTTCACCGCGGCGTCGGCCTGCGCCTTCTTCAGGTTGTCCATGATGCCCGCGCGCAGCGCATTGCCCAGGCCGTTCACGGGGGGATTGTTCATGGCGATGACGGCGATGCCGTCGGCCACGGAATACGCTGCCGCGTCGTTCATTTGCGGGAGGTCAAGAAAGGGGGGAGACGATTGTACTGGCAAAGGCGGCGCTCGTTTATCATCGGTTCATGGGCGAGAAGCGCAAGATCCCGGTGTTTTGCTATCAGTGCGTCTCGGGCCCGGACCTGATGAAAGTCGAGGTCGAGGACGGCATCGCGCTGCGCGTCGAGTCGAACTACGACATCCGCGGCGAGCATCCCGGCGGCGGGCGGGTGTGCGTGAAGGCCTACGGCCTGGTGCAGAAGACCTACAACCCGAGCCGCATCCGTCAGCCGATGAAGCGCACCAACCCGAAGAAGGGGCGGGGCGAGAACCCGGGCTTTGCGCCGATCTCCTGGGACGAGGCCCTTGAGATCGTCGCGGCCAGATTGCGCGGTATTCGCGAGCGGGGGTTGCGGGACGAGTCCGGATTTCCGCGCCTCGCGGTGACGACGGGGGGCGGCGGTACGCCGGTGCAGTACATGGGCACCTTCCCGGCGTTCATGGCGGCGTGGGGCCCGGTCGACCAGGGCTACGGCGCCGGCCAGGGGGTGAAGTGCTACCACTCGGAGCACCTCTACGGCGAGCTGTGGCACCGCGCGTTCATCGTCTCGCCCGACACGCCGTACGTGAACTACATCATCAACTGCGGCAACAACGTCGAGGCTTCCGGCGGCGTGGTCGGCGTGTGGCGCGAGGCCGACGCGCGCGTGCGCGGCGCGAAGCGCGTGCAGGTCGAGCCGCACCTCTCCATTACCGGCGCGATGTCGGCCGAGTGGGTGCCGATCAAGCCGAAGACCGACGCGGCGTTCCTGTTCGCGCTCGTCCACCGCATCCTTTGCGAGCGCAACTGGACCGAGGTGTGCGACGTGCCGTTCCTCAAGCAGCGCACCAATTCGCCCTATCTGGTCGGGCCGAACGGATGGTTCCTGCGCGATCCTGAATCGAAGCGGCCGCTGCTGTGGGATTCCGCGGACGGCGCGGCGAAGCCGTTCGACGCGAACGTCGGGGACCCGGCGCTGACGGGAACTTTCCAGGTGGCGGGAGTCGAGCTCGGGCCCGACGGCGAGATCATCCGCCACAACGCGGCGCAGGCGCAGCCCGCGTTCCAGAAGCTGCTCGATCACGTCGCGCCGTACGCGCCGGAATGGGCCGAGCGCGAGTGCGACGTTCCCGCCGCCACGATCCGGCGCATCGCCGACGAGTACCTGGCGCACGCCTGCGTCGGCCAGACGATCGAGATCGAGGGCATGAGGCTGCCGTTCCGTCCGGTCGCGGTGATGCTCGGAAAGACCGTCAACAACGGCTGGGGCGGCTATCACGCGTGCTGGGCGCGCACCGTGCTCGCGGTGCTCGTCGGCGCGCTGGAAGTTCCCGGCGGCACGCTCGGCACCGCGGTAAAGCTGGTGCGCCCCGCGGCGAGCCGCACCGGCTCGTGCCTGCCCGGGCCCGACGGCTTCATGCGCTACGACTTCAATCCCACCTCGCGCGAGGCCTGGGAGTCGAAGCCGCACATCCGCAACGCCTTCCGCACGCTCGTGCCGCTGGTGTCGAACTCGCCGTGGTCGCCGGCGCTCGGGCCGGCGCACCTGCCGTGGCTGTTCCAGAAGCAGCAGCCCGACCACTGGCCCAAGCAGACCACGCCCGAAGTCTGGTTCTGCTACCGCACCAATCCGGCGATCTCGTCGTGGAACGCGCCCGAGGTCGCCGAGCGGCTCGCCGAGTTCCCGTTCATCGTCGCCTTCGCCTACACCGAGGACGAGACCAACCACTTCGCCGACGTGCTGCTGCCGGAGGCGACCGATCTCGAGAGCCTGCAGCTCATCCGCATCGGCAGCACCAAGTTCACCGAGCAGTTCTGGAAGCACGAGGGCTGGGCGATCCGGCAGCCGGCCGCCGCGAAAACGCTCGACTGCGTGGACATGACCGACATCTCGACCGAGCTCGCGCGCCGCACGGGAATCCTCCAGGAGTACAACGAGGCGATCAACCGCGGCGCCGCCGGCATGGGCCTGCGCGGCAAGGGCTTCGACTACGCGCTCGATCCGGCGAAGCCGCACGCGCTCGAGGAGATCTGGGACGCGGTCGCCAGGGCCGCGAGCCACGATCTTTCGGACGGAAAAGAGGTCCACGGCATCGACTGGTTCAAGGAGCACGGCTACATGCTCGCGCCGTTTCCCCAGCTCGACTGGTACCTGCATCCCGCGATGACGCGCCAGAACCTTCGCTACGAGCTGCCGTACCAGGAGCGCATCGTGCGCCACGGGCGCGAGCTCGCCCATCGGCTGCACGAGACCGGAATCGAATGGTGGGATACGCAGCTCAAGGAATACGAGTTCCTGCCGAGCTACGAGCGGTTTCCCGACATCTGGATCAATTACGCGCGCGAGGTCGGCCGCGATCCCGCCGAGTACCCGTTGTGGGCGCTCACCGCGCGCAGCATGCAGTACTCCTGGGGCGCGAACGTGGGGCTGCCGCTCATCAGCGAGGTGGCGGCGAACATCGCCGGGCATCGCGGGGTGATCATCAACCGCGCCACCGCCCGCTCGCTCGGCATCGCCGAGGGCGACGCGGTGGCGATCGAGTCGGTCGCCGGGGTCACGCGCGGCCGCGCGGTGCTGCGCGAGGGCATCCGGCCCGACACCGTGCTGATGATCGGCCAGTTCGACCACTGGAAGACTCCCTATGCGAAGGACCTGAAGGTCCCCAGCCTCAACACGCTCACCTCGCTCGCGCTCTCGCTCACCGACTCGACCGGCAGCGGCTCCGACCTCGCGCGCGTGAAGCTCTACCGGGAATGAGCTCGCCAGGCGCGGCAACGAGCGCTCCCCGCTGGGGGATGGTGGTCGACCTGAACCGCTGCGTCGGCTGCCAGACCTGCACCGCCGCCTGCAAGCACGCGAACGACACGCCGCCGGGCGTGCAGTGGCGCCGGGTGCTCGACGTCGAGAGCGGGACCTATCCCGACGTGCAGCGCCTGTTCCTCGTCACCGGCTGCCAGCACTGCGCGGAGCCGCCTTGCGTTCCGGTGTGCCCGACCGGCGCGACGCGCCAGAGGGCGGACGGCCTGGTGACGATGGACTACGACGTGTGCATCGGCTGCGCCTACTGCGCGGTCTCCTGCCCGTACCAGGCGCGCACCATCGTGCACGACGAGCGCTGGTACTACGGAAAGGAAACCGTGCAGGAGAGGAAGGTCGCGCACGAGGAGCGGCTCGGCGTGGCGCAGAAATGCACCTTCTGCGTCGATCGCGTCGACGAAGGCAAGGCGGCCGGCCTCACTCCCGGCGTCGATCCGCAGGCGACGCCCGCGTGCTCGGCTTCGTGCATCGCGCAGGCGATCCACTTCGGCGATTTCGCCGATCCGGCGAGCAACGTGTCGAAGCTCGCGGCGGGGAACCCGTCGTTCCAGATGCACGCGGAGCTGGGCACCGATCCGCAGATCAAGTACCTCTACACCACGCCCGCTGTGCCGGGACGCGACAAGGAGCCTGAAGACGAGGAACGGCTCGCCGATCCTTCGAACCCGCTCGTCGGCGCGCTGCAGACTTTCTGGGACTGGCGAGCTGCGATGAACTGGTGCTTCGGCGGGGCGAGCTCGGGATTCGCCGTCGTCGCCGTGCTCGGCGCGGCTGCCGGCATGGTGAATCCCGCACGCTTGCGAGTGCTGCTCGCCGCCGCCGCTGTGCTCATGGCGATCGGGCTTTTCTGCGTGTTCCTCGAGATCGGCAGGAAGCTGCGCTTCTGGCGCGCGCTGACGCGCCTGCAATCCTCCTGGATGTCGCGCGAGCTGTACGCCGTCCTGGTGTTCTACCCGGCGGTGCTCGCCGGGCTGCTCGGGGCCGGGCCGGTGGCGCTCGCGCTCGCAGGCATTGCAGCGCTCACGTTCCTGATTTGTCAGGCGATGATCCTGTACAAGGCACGCGGCATCCCGGCGTGGCGCGCGCCGCTCGTTCCCTGGATGATTTTCGCGAGCGGGCTGCTGGAGGGGTTCGGCCTGCTCGCGATTGCCGGGTGGCTGTGGCCGGGGCTGGCGGCGTACGCCGGATCGAGGCTGCAACTTGCCGGAATCACGCTCGTGATCGCCAATGCCGCGCTGTGGTACGCCTATCGGTCGAGCGCGCGCAGCCGCGGAATCGGACCGCTCGCGCGGCGCGTGATCGACCGGGTCACAATGCCGCTGCACTTCGTCGGTCACGCCATTCCGGCGCTGCTCCTTCTCAGCGGCGATCCGGCGCTTTTCGCCCTGGCGGGAATCGCCGCCGTTGCCGGCGGCGCTTACTGGAAGTTCTCGGTGGTGGCGCGGGCGGGCTACCAGCAGGGCTTCGCGCTGCCGAAGCTCCCGCAGCGCGGCTCGGGGCGGTTCGCCGCGCCGGCGCGCCTTGAGCACCGATAATCCGGTGCGAAATCCAGCGCCGAGCGCGTCCTGGTCAAATCGACCGGAAGAGTCTGGTGAGCTGCACAGCGGTGCGGGCAAATGGATTCAGGCACCGCACGCCTTCGTAGATCTGGCCGTCCTGCAGATCCTCGCTGAGCAGAATCCCGACGCCGGCTTCGTGCATGACCGCGATCTGCATCCCGTCCCAGAAGCCGATGCGATGCCGTTCGGACGCGTCAATGGCGAGGTTGAGCGTGCGAGCGCTTGGCAAAACCATTGGGAACACGGAGCGAAGCTCGTCGACCTGCGCCTTCACCTGCGGGGCGTCCAGCTTTCCCTTCCTCGTGGCGACGAAGTAAAACTCGGCTAACGCCTGCAGGGTCAGGACGCAGTCGCGCTCTGCGGCGAGCATGATGACGCGTCGCGCGGTCCGGTGCTTGGCGGGATCGCCCGCGTCGATGCCGTAGATCAGGACATTCGCATCGAGCGAAAGCCTAGACATCCTCGTAGAGCTCTTCGCGTCGCCACCGCCTGATTCCCAGCGGGCGGGCAACCGCAAAGAACCGCTTCAAGGCCGATTTCCGGGCCAAGCTCAGGCGGCGGCCGCCCCGGCGCGGGGCGGGCGAGATAACGGCTACCGGCCTGCCGCGGCGCGTGACAATGAATTCCTGGCCGCGCTCGACGTCTTCGATGTAGCGCGAAAAGTTCTGATTTGCCTGGCGCAGGCTGATATGCTGCTTCATAGAATTATTGTAGGACGTTCTACATCAGAGATCAACCCGCGCCTTACGGGGCGCTGATCCTGATTCCGAGCCGCTCGAACAGCGCCCGGTCGCGCGATTTCTCCGGATTCGGGGTGGTGAGGAGCTTTTCCCCGTAAAACACCGAGTTCGCCCCGGCGATGAAGCACAGCGCCTGCATCGCGTCCGACATGCGCTCGCGACCCGCGGAGAGCCGCACGTAGGCCTTCGGCATCGCAATCCGCGCAGCCGCGACCGTGCGCACGAACTCCAGCTCGTCGAGCGGCTCGGCGTTCTCGAGAGGCGTACCTTCGACGCGCACCAGGTCGTTGATCGGCACGCTCTCCGGATAGGGGTCCAGATTTGCCAGCTGCGCGATCAGCGCCGCCCGGTCGCGGCGCGACTCGCCCATGCCGACGATCCCGCCGCAGCAGACGCGCAACCCCGCTGACCGCACGCGCTGCAGCGTTTCCAGCCGGTCTTCGTAGGTGCGCGTGGAGACGATGGCTCCGTAGAACTCAGGGGAGGTGTCGAGATTGTGGTTGTAGTAGTCAAGGCCCGCGACTCTCAGCGCCTCGGCCTGGCCTTCCTTGAGCATGCCAAGCGTCGCGCAGGTCTCCATGCCGAGGCCCTTCACGGCGCGCACCATCTCGAGCACAGGAGCGAGGTCGCGCTCCTTCGGCCCTCGCCAGGCGGCGCCCATGCAAAAGCGCGACGCGCCCTGTTCTTTCGCCGCGCGCGCCGCCTCGAGCACTTCGTCCAGGGGTAGCAACGGTTCGTCCTGCACGCCGGTTGCGTGGCGGCGCGACTGCGGGCAGTAGCCGCAGTCTTCCGGGCAGCCGCCGGTCTTCACCGAGAGCAGCGTCGAGAGCTGCAGCTCGGCCGGGTCGAAATGCTCCCGGTGCACGGTCTGGGCGCGGTAGACCAGTTCCGCCAGCGGCAGCTCGTACAGAGCGAGCACGTCTTCGAAGTTCATGGGCCTAGGATAAACTACCCCGGCGCTGGGGAGGAAATCCGATGCATGGCCTGATGATGGACATGCCGCTGCTGGTGAGCAGCCTGATCCGCCACGCGGACCGCTGGCATGGCGACACCGAGATCGTCTCGAAGACGGTGGAGGGCGGCATGCACCGTTACGCCTACAGCGAAGCTCACAAGAGGGCGCGGCGGCTCGCCAAGGCGCTGGGAGCCCTGGGCGCGGGCATGCACGACCGCGTCGCGACGCTCGCCTGGAACGGCTATCGCCACTTCGAGATCTACTACGCGGTCGCCGGCTCGGGCGCGGTGATCCACACCATCAACCCGCGGCTCTTCCCCGAGCAGATCGCCTACATCGCCAACCACGCCGAGGACAAGTTCGTCTTCTTCGACATCACGTTCGCGCCGCTCATCGAGAAGCTCGTGCCGCAGCTGAAAACGGTGAAAGGCTATGTGGCGATGACCGGCCGGGCGCACATGCCGAAGGAGAAGATTCCCGGGCTGCTCTGCTACGAGGAGCTCGTGGAGGCGCAGGACGACGACTACGAGTGGCCATCGTTCGACGATCGCACCGGCGCGTGCCTGTGCTACACCTCGGGCACCACCGGCAACCCGAGGGGAGTGCTGCTCCAGCACCGCACCACCATTATTCACGCCTACGCGGCATCGCTGCCCGACGTGTTCTGCCTGTCGGCGCGCGAGGTGGTGCTTCCCGTGGTGCCGATGTTTCACGTCAACGCCTGGGCGCTGCCGTACTGCTGTCCGCTCGCCGGCGCGAAGATGGTGCTGCCCGGCCAGCATCTCGACGGTGAAAGCCTGTACCAGCTGTTCGAGTCCGAGGAGGTGACGCTCTCGGCCGGCGTGCCCACCGTGTGGCTCGGGCTCCTCAACTACATGAAGCAGGAGAAGCTGCGCTTCTCGACGCTCAAGCGCGTGGTGATCGGCGGCTCCGCCTGCCCGCCGGCGATGATCCGTATCCTGCAGGAGGACTACGGCCTGGAGGTGCGCCATGCGTGGGGGATGACCGAGATGAGCCCGCTCGGCACCTTTGCGGTTCTGAAGGCGAAACACGCCAAGATCGACAAGGAGGCGCGCTACGCGATCCAGGCGAAGCAGGGCTTCCCGATCTTCGGCGTGGACATGAAGATCGTCGACCAGGACGGAAGCGAGCTGCCGCGCGACGGCAAGGCGTTCGGCGACCTGATGGTGCGCGGACCCTGGATCATTTCCGGCTATTTCAAGGGCGAGGGCGGCGATCCGCTGCGCGACGGCTGGTTTCCGACCGGCGACGTCGTCACCATCGACCCCGAGGGCTACATGCAGATCACCGATCGCTCGAAGGACGTGATCAAGTCCGGCGGCGAATGGATCAGCTCGATCGAGCTGGAGAACATCGCGGTCGCGCACCCGGCGATCGCCGAGGCGGCCGCGATCGGCGTCAGGCACCCGCAGTGGGACGAGCGGCCGATCATCGTCGCGGTGAAGAAACCGGGCGGCAAGGTCTCCAAGGAGGAGCTGCTGCGGTTCTTCGAGGGCAAGGTCGCCAAGTGGTGGATGCCGGACGACGTGGTGTTCGTCGCGGAGCTCCCGCACACGGCGACCGGGAAGCTCTCCAAGCTCAGCTTGCGCCAGCAGTTCAAGGACTACAAGCTCTCGAGCGCGGCCTGAATGAGCCTCGTCCTCGTCGAGACAAAAGAGCGCATCGCGCGCATCGAGCTCAACCGCGCGGACAAGAAGAATGCGCTGACCGTCGAGATGTACCGCATGATCGGCGATGCCCTCGCCGCGGCGGAGGCCGACCCCCAGGTGCGCGCGGTGCTGATCCACGGCCGGCCCGACTGCTTCTGCGCGGGCAACGACATTGGCGACTTCCTCAACCCGCCGCCGGGCAAGACCCCCGCCTCTTGGCTGTTCGAGACGCTTCCCGGGCTGTCCAAGCCGGTGGTGGCTGCGGTCGGCGGACCGGCGGTCGGGATCGGCGCGACGATGCTGCTGCATTGCGACCTCGTCTATGCCGCGCCGAACGCCCGCTTGCAGTTTCCCTTCGTGCCGCTCGGCATCGTGCCGGAGTTCGGCTCGACGCTGCTCCTGCCGCGGCTCGCCGGCTACCAGCGGGCGGCGGAACTGCTGCTCCTCGGCCGGCCCTTCGGTGCCGACAAGGCGCTCGAGATCGGCCTGGTGAACGAGATCGTTCCCGAGGAACGGCTGCTCGCGCATGCACGCGAGGCGGCGGCGCAGCTCGCCGCGCTGCCGCCGGCTTCGCTGCGGCTGGCGAAGCGGCTGCTGAAATCGGGCTACGCGGGGCTCGGCGAGCGTATCGAGGAGGAGGCCCGCCTGGTGCGCGAGCGCCTGGCCTCGCCGGAGGCGAAGGAGGCATTCACCGCGTTCCTCGAGAAGAGAAAGCCCGACTTCTCGAAGTTCTCGTGAGGCGGGCGGCTGCGGCGGCGGCGCTCGCCGCGGCGGCGGGCTGCGCGCCGCTGGTGGCGCTGGACGTCGGCCACCACGCCGCAGCGCCCGGGGCGATCGGCGCCTCCGGGACGCCCGAATTCGAATACAACCTCGCTCTGGCGGGGGAAGTGAGGCGCGCGCTCGAGCCTCACGGCCTGCGAACATACATGATCGGCGAGCGCGGCGACTACGCGGTTCTCCACGACCGGACCCGGGACGCGCAGGGAGCCGACCTGTTCCTGTCCATCCACCACGACTCGGTGAGGGAGGAGCTCCTCCCGTCGGCCGGGAGCTTCTCGGGCTTCTCGCTGTTCGTGTCGCGGCTCAACCCGCGGCTGGAGAAAAGCCTCGCCTGCGCCAGCGCGATCGGCGAGCGGCTGCGCGCCGCGGGATTCTCGCCTTCGCGCTACCATGCCGATCCGGCGCTCGGGTCGGGCCGAGCGTTCGCCGACGAAGCGAATGGCGTTCACTACTACGACAACCTCGCGGTCGCACGCACCGCGACGATGCCCTCGGTGCTCGTCGAGGCGGGCGTGATCGTGAACCGCGAAGAGGAGCTGCGCCTGCGCGATCCCCTGGTGCGAGGCCGCATCGCCCGGGCCATCGCCGGGGGCGTCGCCTCCTGCCTGAAATGAGCACGAGCCTCAGTGAGCTGGAAAGCCGGGTCGGCGAGGAGGTGGGCGTCTCGCCCTGGCTCGAAATCACCCAGGAGCGCATCGACACCTTCGCGCGCGCGATCGAGGACTTCCAGTGGATCCACGTCGACCGCAGCCGCGCGAAATCCTCGCCCTACGGCACCACCATCGCGCACGGGTTCCTGACGCTCGCGCTGCTGTCGCACCTCGCCGAGACGACGTTCTCGTTCTCCGACCGAAAAATGGGCGTCAACTACGGACTGAACCGCGTGCGCTTCACCGCGCCGGTGCCGAGCGGCTCGCGCGTGCGCGCGCGCTTCGTCCTGGCGAAATACGACAAGCTGGAGGGCGGCGTGCAGGTGGCCTGGAACGTGACGCTGGAGCGCGAGGGATCCGACAAGCCGGTCATGGTCGCGGAATGGATAGGGAGGCATTACTACTGATGAGGTGGAAGACAAGGCCGCCCAACTCCAACTGGGGCGAGTTCGGGCCGGAGGACCAGCGCGGCCGCATGAACTGGGTGACGCGCGAAAAGGTCTTGCAGGGCGTCGCCGAGGTGAAGGAGGGCATCACGTTCTGCCTGTCGCTGCCGCTCGACTACCCGGGCGGGAGCGTTCTCAATCCGCGCCGGCGGCCGCCGCGGCTGGCGGCGACCGTGCGTCATGAAACCGGCCGGCAGAACTTCTGCTGGCCGCTCGCCGAGGACAATCCCGAGCACAGCGACGTGGTCTGTGACGACGTGGCGCTACTCACGCTCCAGTATTCGACGCAATGGGACAGCTTTGCGCACATCGGCAGCCGCTTCGACGCCGATGGCGATGGACGCGCGGAGATCGTGTTCTACAACGGCTTTCGCGGCGGGGAAGACATCCGGCCCGCGGCCGAAAAACCTGGCGCCGAGGCCTGGGCCAAGTTCGAGGGCACCGAGGCGCGCGCCCTCGGCATCCAGAACCTCGCAGAGCACGGCGCTCAGGGGCGCGGGGTGCTCGTCGACCTGCACCAGCATTTCGGGCGCGCGCGAAAGGCGATCGGATACGACGAGTTGATGCGGGTGATGGAGGCGGACAAGATTGAGGTTGAAAAGGGCGATATGGTGTGCCTTTACACCGGCTTCGCCGATGTGATCCTGGAGCTGAAGAAGAACCCCGATCCGAAGCTTCTTCACGGCACCTGCAGCGGCCTGGACGGCCGCGACGAACGGCTGCTGCGCTGGATCTCGGACTCCGGGCTCGCGTGCCTCATCGCCGACAATTACGCGGTCGAGATCATTCCCACGAGCTTCACCAGGCCCGCGCCGCACGCGCTCATGCCGCTGCACGAGCACTGCATCTTCAAGAACGGCATCCACCTCGGCGAGCTGTGGTATCTCACCGAGCTGGCGCGCTGGCTGCGCGCGCACGGAAGGAACCGTTTTCTGCTCACCGCGCCGCCGTTGAGGCTGCCCGGCGCCGTCGGCTCGCCGGCGACGCCAGTTGCGACGGTGTGAGAAAGTAGAATCCGTCTCATGTGGGAAATCGCGGCGCTGCTGGCCGTCGCGGCGCTTGCGGCGCTCTGGGCCGACAGCCTGCGCGCCCGCGAGCACGCGGTGCAGGCGGGCCGCGCCGCCTGCGCGCGCTACCAGCTGCTGTTTCTCGACGACACGGTGTCCTTCGGGCGGCTGCGCCTCGCGCGCGACGAGGACGGGCACCTCAGGCTCGCACGCACCTATACGTTCGAATTCTCCGACACCGGCAACAACCGGCGCCACGGCGCGATCGTGATGCTCGGCGGCGAGCTGCGCGACCTGCAACTCGAGCCTTACCGGCTGCAATGAGCGAGTGGCTCACCGGCCGCGTGATCGCGAACCGGCACTGGACCGGGATGCTGTTCTCGCTGCGCGTCGAGGCGCCGCGACTTCGCTTCGAAGCGGGGCAGTTCGTGCGCATCGCGCTCGACAGCGGGGGCGAGCGGGTGGCGCGGCCGTTCTCCTTCGTCAATCCGCCCGAGGATCCGGTGCTCGAGTTCTACGGCGTGGTGGTGCCGCAGGGGCCGCTCTCGCCGCTGCTGGCGCGGCTCTCGCCGGGCGACGCGCTCTACGTCGCACCGAATCCGGCCGGGTTCCTCGTGCTTTCCGAGCTGCCGGACGCCGAGACGCTCTGGCTGGTTTCCACCGGCACCGGGATCGCGCCCTTCCTCTCGATACTGCGCACCGCGGCGGCGCGCAAGCGCTACCAAAACGTCGTGCTGGTGCACGCGGCGCGCTTCGCGCGCGAGCTCGTGTATCGCGAGCTGGTGGACGATTTCATCGCCGCCTGGCGCGGGCGCTTTCGCTACGTCACGCTGGCGAGCCGCGAGGCGGCGCCCGGGGCGCTCGCGGGACGCATCCCGGCCGCGATCCGCGACGGCCGCCTCGAGGCGGCCGCGGGCCTCGCGCTCTCGCCCCAGTCCTCGCAGGTGATGCTGTGCGGCAATCCCGGCATGCTCAAGGACGCAGCCGCGGCGCTCGCCGAGCGCGGCATGAGGAAGCACCGGCGCCGCGCCCCCGGCCACGTGACGGTGGAGAGCTTCTGGTGAAGCGGCTTCTGAGGCTCGCGCTCGCGGCAGCTGCGGCCTGGCTCGCGTCAGGCTGCAGCACCCTGCAGATCACTTATGAAAACGCCGACCTGCTGCTGCGCTGGCGCCTAACGAGCTACCTGGAACTGCAGGGCGCCGAGGCCGAGCAGCTCGAGGGCGGTATCGCGTCGTTTCTCGCCTGGCACCGGGCCGATGCGCTGCCGCAGTACGCGCGCGTCGCAGACGAGGCGGGCGAGCGCGTGGCGCGCGGGATCTCGCGGGACGACCTCGTTTGGGGGTACGATATTTTCCTGGCGCAGGCGCGGGAGAGCCTGCGCGCCGCCGCGGACCGCATCGCCCCGCTGCTCGACCGGCTCACACCCGAGCAGGTGGCGCGCGTCGAGCGGCGGTTCGCCGAGGACAACCGGGAATTCGCGCAAGAGTTCCTGGCCGGAACGCCGGGAGAGCGCAGGAAGCGGCGCCTGCAGCGCACCGTCGAGCGACTGGAGGGATGGGTGGGATCGCTGTCCGAGGCCCAGGCCGAGAGGGTGAGACGCTATTCGGAGCGCGCCCCGCTCGTCGACGAGCTGCGCGATCGCTACCGCAGGCGCCGGCAAGCCGGATTCGTCTCGATGCTGCGCGCGCGCGAGGTGCAGCGGCGGCTAACCGACTGGGCGGCGCGCTGGGACAGCGACCGCGAGCCCGCCTACGCCGCGGCGAGCCGTGCGCACCTCGAGGAATATTTCTCGATGCTGCTCGAGCTGGATCGAATGCTGAGCGCAGAGCAACGCGCGAAGGCGGTCGCGCGCTTCAGGAGTTTCGCCGAGGATTTTACGTCGCTCGCCGGCAGGCGCAGGGCGGAAAGCGCGTCCAGGTGAACGACCCTAAGCCGCTGCGCGCAGTCGAAAGCACGCTCGAGTCGCCGCCCGCGGCCTACGCCGGCCACACCCGCTACACGCAACTGGAGTACGAGGCGATTCTCGCCAATGCCTCGATCGGCATCGCGTTCACCCGCGACCGGCGCTTTTTCCTCTGCAATCCGAAATTCGCCGAGATGTTCGGCTGGGGCCCGGACGAGCTGATCGGCCAGTCCGGCGAGGTCGTGTACACGAGCCGCGAGAGCTACGAGGCGCTGGGGGCGATTGCGGTGCCGGTCCTCGCCGCGGGTCGCCAGCTCGACCTCGAATGGGAAGTGCGCAGGAAGGACGGCTCCGCGTTCCTGTGCCGCATGATCGCCAAGGCGATCAGCGAGAGCGACACGCGCCACGGCACGGTGTGGATCGTCGAGGACATCACCGAGAGGCGGCGCCACGCCGACGAGGTCTCGCGGCTGCTGCGCGAGCAGGAGGCGATCCTCGAGACCGCCTCCATCGGCATCTGCTTCACCAAGGATCGGCGCATCGTGCGCTGCAACCGCCGCTTCGAGGACATGTACGGCTACGCGCCCGGCGAGCTGCAGGGTCGGCCTTCGCGCGTGCTCTACGCCGAGGCGAAGGATCACGACGAGATGGGATTGCGCTATCAGCATGCCAGGGGGCAGCTGATCCGCGCGAGCGGCCTGCGCCGGCGCAAGGACGGCTCCACCTTCTGGGTGCGCGCCACCGGGCGCGCGCTCGACCCCGCGGTCCCGGACAAGGGTTACGTCTGGACCGACGAGGACGCCACCGAGCAGCGTCGCGCCGAGGACGAGCTGCAGCGCGTGTTTGCCGAGCAGCAGGCGCTGCTCGACAACGTGGTGGTGGGCATCGCTTTCATCCGCGATCGCAAGATCATGCGCTGCAATCGCCGCTTCGAGGACATGTTCTGCATCGAGCCCGGCGCGGCGGCCGGCGCCTCGGCGCGGCTCGGCTATTTCACCGACGAGGAATTCGAGCGGGGCGGGCAGGTCTACGCGGAGCTCGCCGAAGGCCGCACGCATGCGCGCGAGCAGTGGATGAGGCGTCGCGATGGATCGGGCTTCTGGTGCCGGCTCACCGGGCGCGCGGTGCAGCCGGGCGACGCCGCGAAAGGGACGGTGTGGCTGTTCGAGGACATCGGCGAGCGCAAGCGCGCCGACGAGGCGCTCAAGCGCATCGAGCGCGAGGCCGAGGAGCGCCTGCAGCGCGCGGCCGCCGAGCAGGAGCTGATCCTCGACAACGCGGCCGTGGGGATCTCGTTCGTGCGCAATCGCGTGATCCAGCGCTGCAACCGCTTCCTCGAGGATATGGTCGCGGCGGGGCCCGGAGAGCTGATCGGGGTGAGCTCCGCGGTGCTGTTCGCAGCCGAGGAGGACTGGAAGGAGGCCGGGCGCATCGCGTACACGGGGACCGCTCCGGGCGGGACACACGAGAGCGAGTGGCGCTTCAAGCGCAAGGACGGCTCGACCTTCCTGTGCCGCTCGCGCGGACGGCGCATCGACGCGGGCGAACCGGTGCAGGAGTGGATCTGGAGCTACGAGGATGTCACCGCCGAGCGCGAGGCCGAGATCCGCGTGCAGCGCGCGCTCGCCGAGCAGGAGCTGATCCTCGACAACGCCACCGTCGGCATCGCCTTTTCGCGCAACCGGACGATCGAGCGCTGCAACCCCCGCTTCGAGGAGATGTTCGGCTACCAGCCGGGCGAGCTGGTGGGCCGGAGCACCGCCGTGCTGTTTCCGACGCGCGCGGCATTCGAGCGCGCCGGCCGCAACTATCCGCGACTCGCGCGCGGCGAGAGCTTCTCCACCGAGTCGCAATTCCGGCGCAAGGACGGGAGCCCTTTCTGGTGCAAAGTGGTCGGCAGGGCGATCGACGCGGCGCGTCCCCGCGACGGCTCGATCTGGATTTACGACGACGTGTCGGCCGAGCACGCGGCGCGCGACGCGCTCGAGCGCGCGGTCGCCGAGCGCACCGCCGAGCTCGAGGCGGCGAACCGGCTGCTCGAGGCCGAGATCGGCGAGAGAAAGCTCGCCGAGCAGCGCGCGCAGCACCTCGCCGACCACGACGCCCTCACCGGCCTGCCGAACCGCAGGCTGCTGGAGGACCGGCTCACGCAGGCGCTCGCGCTCAGCCAGCGCAACCGCAAGGAAACCGCCGTGATGTTCGTGGACCTCGACCGGTTCAAGACCATCAACGACTCGCTCGGGCACTCGATCGGCGACGTGCTGCTCAGGGAGATCGCGCAGCGCCTGGTCAAGCAGCTGCGGGTCGGCGACACCATCTGCCGCATCGGCGGCGACGAGTTCGTGGTGGTGCTGCCGGAGGTCAAGCGCTCCTCCGACCTCGCCAGCGTCGCCCAGAAGGTGATCGAGCAGCTGTCGCAGCCGGCGCAAGTCGAGGGCCGCGAGCTGACCATCACGCCCTCGATCGGCATCTCGGTGTTCCCGGTCGACGGCCGCGATGCCGAGACCCTCATCCGCAACGCCGACGCGGCGATGTACCACGCCAAGGAAATGGGGCGCGCCAACTACCAGTTCTTCACCGCCGAGATGAACCAGGCGGCCTCGCGCCGGCTGGCGCTGGAGAACGACCTGCGCCGCGCGCTCGGCAAGGGCGAGCTGCGCGTGTACTACCAGCCGATCGTCGAGCTCGCCAGCGGCCGCGTCGCCGCGCACGAGGCGCTGGTGCGCTGGCAGCACCCCGAGCGGGGCCTTGTTGCGCCCGCGGAATTCATCCAGCTCGCCGAGGAGACGGGGCTCATCCTGAAGATCGGCGAATGGGTGCTGCGCGAGGCCTGCCGCTGGGCGACCTTCATCGGCGTCGAGCGCGGCCTGCCGGTCTCGGTGAATCTCTCGGCGCGCCAGTTCAACGACCCGAAGCTGGTCGAGACGGTGTCGGGCGCGCTGAAGGAGACGGGGCTGCCCGCGCGCCTGCTCGAGCTGGAGATCACCGAGTCCACGGCGATGCAGCACACCGACGTGACGCTCGGCACCCTGAAAAGACTGAAACAGCTGGGCGTGTCGATCGCGATCGACGACTTCGGCACCGGCTACTCGAGCTTGTCGACCCTGCAGCGCTTCCCCGTGGACAAGCTGAAAGTGGACCGCTCGTTCGTCGCCGAGCTGCCCGGGGGGCGTGGCGAGCGCGCGATCGTCGCCGCCATCGTCGCGCTCGCGCGCGCTCTCGACATCCCGGTGATCGCCGAGGGAGTGGAGAGCGAGGCCCAGAAGGCGTTCCTGCAGACCTGCGAGTGCGGCTTCATCCAGGGGTACCTCGTCGGCGAGCCGCTCGACGCCGACACCGCCGCGCAACACTACGTCTGAACCGCGCGCCCCTCCACTTCTCGCACGCCAACGGCTTTCCCGCGCCCTGCTACGCGGCGATGCTCGGGGCGCTGCGCTCGCGCTACCGCGTGTCCTGGATCGAGGCGATCGGCTGCGATCCGCACTACCCGGTGAGCGAGGGCTGGCCGCGGCTGATCGACCAGCTCCTCGACACGCTCGAGGCGAAGTATCGCGGCGAGCCGGTGTTCGGGGTAGGCCACTCGCTCGGCGGCTTTCTCAACTTCCATGCGGCGGTGCGCCGGCCCGAGCTGTTCCGCGCGATCGTGCTGCTCGATGCGCCGATCATCGGCGCGATCCGCGGCGGCATGCTCGGGGCGGTGAAGCGGCTCGGCCTGGTCGACCGCGTCACCCCGGCGGGCGCGAGCCGCGACCGGCGCTCGGTCTGGGCGAGCCGCGCCGAAGCCAAAGCGCACTTCCGTACGCGGCGACTGTTCCGGCATTTCACCGAGCAATGCCTGGACGACTACGTGCGCCACGGGCTGGTCGAGGACGGGCACGGCGGGCTGCGCCTGCTGATCGATCCCGCGATCGAGGCGGAGATCTATCGGACCATCCCGCATGGCATGTCCAAGCGGCTCTCCGCGCTGCGCGTGCCCGCAGGATTCATCGGCGGAGCCGAATCGAACGTGGTGCAGCAGGTAGGCCTCGCCGCAACGCGCGGCAGGTTCGCGCTGCGCAAAGTGCCGGGAGGGCATCTGTTTCCGTTTGAGCGCCCGCTGGAGGCCGCGCGCGCGATCGAAGGGCTGCTCGACGAGCTCCAGCTCACGTCGCGCGGCGCCGCCGCTCCTCGAGCAGCTCCTCGAGCTCGCGGATGTTGACCTCCACCCCGATCATGTTCGGGTTCACTTCGAGCGCGCGCCGGAACCACTCCAGCGCCTGCTCGTACTGCTCCAGCTTGACGTGGATCTGCCCGACCCCCGAGATCGCCCCGAAATGCTTCGGGTTGCGCTTGAGCACCTCGCCGCAGTCGGCGAGCGACTTGCGGTACTCGCCGGCGAGATAAAGGACCGTGGCGCGCCGGTTCCAGCCCTCGGCGA
Organism: Betaproteobacteria bacterium RIFCSPLOWO2_12_FULL_68_20; assembly: GCA_001770655.1. GTDB lineage: Bacteria > Pseudomonadota > Gammaproteobacteria > Burkholderiales > SG8-39 > 2-12-FULL-68-20. Next base: position 10,254 of record MERQ01000045.1, on the reverse strand, counting down.
AATCCGGCCTGCTGCGGATCACCCCGGAGAACGTGGCGATCGCATCCTGATATCGGCCCGCCTGCATCTCCTCGGTGCCGCGCGCCATCAGGCGGTCGATCTCGGCATCGCCCGAGCGGCCCCACAGCAGCCACAGCCCGCGCTCGGCGAAGCCGCGCACGAACGGGCTCTCGTCGCGCAGCCGCTCGTGCAGCAGCGGCGCGTCGTCCATGGCGCCGCGGTTGGCGATCCAGACGATCGCCTCGGCGCGCCTTGCGGCGTCCGCATCGCGCAGCGCCGCGAGCGCCTCGACGCGCGAGCTGGGCGGCTCGGGGAATGCGGGCGGGGCGGCCGCTGTTAGCGCTGCGGCGAGGAGTAGTATCGACAGTGCTGAATCCGATTTTCCGGCCATGCGTATATCTCCCCGGCTCCCGGAAGGAGAACACATGAAAACATTGATTCGTTCCCTCATGCTATCGCTGATTCTGGCGCCGGCCGCGGCGTTTGCCGCCGACACCGGGGGCTCGCCCGCGGTCACGCAGCCCAACGACCCGGTGCTCGAGCAGTACGCCGCCGCGAAGTCGCAACAGGACTGGGTAAAGGCGGCGGAGGTCCTGAAGTCCGGCGTGGCGAAGGATCCCGGGAACGCCGGGTACCACAACCTGTACGCCTACTCGATGCGTAAGGGACCCAATCCCAACATGGACCTCGTGTTCAAGCACTACAACGAGGCGCTCAAGCTCGATCCGAAGCACCGCGGCGCGCACGAGTACATCGGCGAGGCCTTCCTGAAGATCGGCAACCTCGCCAAGGCGAAGGAGCACCTCGCGCGCCTCGACAGCCTGTGCTTTTTCGGCTGCGAGGAGTTCAGCGACCTGAAAAAGGCGATTGCCGAGTACGAGGCGAAGCAGGCGAGCAGGTGATGGATCTCATGCCCGCTGCGGGATGACCGGGACGAGCAGGTGCGAATCGTACCTGCCGCCCGTGCGGATCACGTGGGTCCCGGCGTTGATCGTCCTGGGGTGGCCGGCTCGCACCATCCAGCGCGCGTACCTGTAGATGTCGCTGCCTTGCACGACTACGCGCAGCGTCTCGCCGCGCTCGAAGCGGGTCGACGAGGGCCAGATCTCGATCTCGACCGGCACCGGAACGCCACGCTTGAGCTTGAGGAGCCGCTGGTGGCGCAGCCACGGCTGCTGCGGCGTGGAGCGCTCGGGGTCGAGCTCGCGATGCGAGGCGCGCAGCCAGCCCAGTGCGACCGGACCGTCCTCGAGCGCGCTGAAGGCGGTGAACGGGACGTACCGGCCGTCGCGGTCGAACTTCTGGATGGCGACGAAAAGATCCATGTCATCGGCGCCGATCGCCTCCACCCACAGCCGCAGCTTCATGTGCCCGGTGAGCTCGGTCGCCGCGGGGAACACGTAGTCGAACTGCGCCCGCTCGGCGCGATAGGCGGCGGGGCAGCGCGACTCGTCTCCCGGCGCCAGGTAGCGGGCCAGCGACGCGGACCTGACGCGCGCGGGCCGCATCGTCGCGCTGCGCGCGTCGAGGTAGAGCCTGCGGTAGCGGGTGCGCGCGAGCGGCCAATCGTTCTCGCTCCTGAACTTGCCGACGCCGTACCGCTCGCGCACCTCGAGCCGGACTTTCGGCCAGCGCCGCACGCCCCTGTCGATGCCTCTCAGGAACTGGTCGAAGAAAGCGGTCTGCCTCGCCACGCTTTCGGGCCGGTGGAAGTTCTCCCATTTCTTGCGGCCGTGGATCACCAGCCACTTGTCCCTGGAGGCGATGCGCTGGAACGCCTCGAGCGTGCCGCGCAGATGCAGGCCCTGGTCCGCCCAGCCCGCCACGACGAACGCGGGGACTTCGATCCTCGAAAGATCGGCGACCTTGGTCGCCCAGTAGCCGTCGCGCAGCGGGTGCGCCTTCATCATCGCGGCGACGTCCTCGACCCGGTTCAGCGAGTAGGAAATCGATTTCTGCCAGATCGGCGTGAACGCCGTCTCGGGAATGCCGCCGTGGAAGGCGAACTCCCGGTACATGTCGCTCAAGCCTTCCCAGGGGTTGATCGCCGCGAGGTGCGGCGGCCGCGTCGCCGCCACCTGCCACTGCGCGATCGCCAGGTAGGAGACGCCGGTCATCCCGACCTTGCCGCTGCACCAGTCCTGCGCCGCCAGCCATTCGACGAGGTCGTGGCCGTCGCGGCCTTCGTCGTGGCTCCAGTAGGTCGCGTTCCCCTCCGAGCCCCACGTGCCCCGCACGTCGACGTTGACCACCGCGTAGCCGCGCGGCACCCAGTACAGGGGATCCGGACCCTCGAACACGGTGTAGGGGGAGACCCATTCCTTGCGCACGCCGCCGCGCCGGTAGAAATACTCGTACTGGAAAGGCCGGTGCTTGCCGTACGGACTCCAGGCGACGAGCGCGGGAACGCGCAGCTTCCCCGGCGGACGATGTATGTCCACGTAGAGCCGCGCCCTGTCGCGCATCGGCACGCCCGCGTCGCGCTCGACGATCATGCCGCGCTCGCGCGAGACGCGGTGCCCGAGGCCGGGATACTTGTGCCGCGCGGGCGGCGTCCCCTCGCGCAGGATCGTCCTGAAACGCGCCTTGGTCATGCGCCGCTCCTTGCGCCTAGCGCAGCGCGGTCCGGTCGATCTTTCCCAGCACGTTGCGGGGCACCGAGTCGACGAACTGGACCAGCCTCGGCCGCTTGTGGCGCGCCAGATCGCTGCTCTCCAGGCAGTAGCGCTCGAGCGCCTCGGGGGTGAGCTCGGGCGAGCGGCGCACGATCAGCGCCTTGATCACCTGTCCCCACTTCTCGTCCGGCACGCCGCACACGGCGATGTCGGCGATGAGCGGATGCTTGGACAGGAAGAACTCGATCTCCTGCGGATAGATGTTCTCTCCGCCGCTGATGATGACGTTGTCCATGCGATCGACCGGGTAGAGGTAGCCTTCGGCGTCGACTCTGACGATGTCGCGCGTGTATTGCCAGCCGTCCCGGCCGCGCAGGCTCTCGAGCGGCGAGCGATAGTATTCGGCGACGCACTGCGGGCCGCGGTTGATCAGCTGCCCCTCGCCCGGGGCGGCGATCGCGTCCTCGGGCGCGGCCTGCACATCCTGCGCGGCGCGAGCCACGCGCACCTCCTGGAAATAGCTGGGCTTGCCGATGCTTTCCCACTTGTCCTCCGGCTCCAGGCCGGTGTGGCAGGCGGTGACGGCGGTGCAGCTCTCGGTCGTGCCGTAGGTGTTGAGGACCTCGCAGCCCAGCGCTTCGCGCACCCGGTGCAGCAGCGTGCGTGGCAGCGCCGAGCCGCCGCTGCGCAGCAGGCGCAGCGACGCGATATCGAGCGCACCGAGCTGCGCCCTGGCCTCGGCCATCTGGTACATCTGCGTCGGCACCGCGAACGCCTCGGTGACCCGGTGACGCGCGATCAGGCGCAGCGCCTTTTGCGCCTCGTATTCGCCGATCATCACCTGGGCGGCGCCGACGAACACATAGGCGACGAAGAAATTCGTGGCCGCGCCGATCACCACCGGGGCGAGGCTCATTCCCACGTGGCCCCGATCCAGCCCCATTTCGAGGCAGTACTGGATGCCGCTGAGGATCTGGGTCTCATTGGTGAAGGCGGCGCCCTTCGGCCTGCCGGTCGTTCCCGAGGTGTGGATGACGTTGCAAATGTCGCTTTCGGCGATGTCGACCGGCGGCGGCTCGCTCGCCGGGAAGGCGCCGCATTCATCGAAGCCGAGGGCGCCGCCCGGCGCCGGCGCGCCGGCGCACAGGAAGCGGCAGGAGCCGGCCTGCTGCATCGCGTCGGCGAGCTTGCCCGCGAGCTCGGCATTGAAGATCACGGCCTTCAGCCTCTCCTCGCGCACCGCGTGGCCGATCGGGCCCGCGGCCAGGCGGTAGTTGAGACACGAGGACACCGCGCCGAGCTTCTGGCAGGCGAGGAAGCCGATGGCGAACTCGGCGCAGTTGACCAGCAGTAGCCCGACTGCGTCGCCCTTGCGCGCCCCCAGGTGGCGCAGGAAATTGGCCAGCCGGTTCACCGCGCGGTCGAGCTCGCTCCAGGTCCAGGCACGCTCGCCCTCCAGGAGGGCCGTTCTGCCCGGCCACCTGGAGACCGTCGCGGCGAAGTGATCGCGCAGGGTGCCGAGCATGCGATCAGCCCGGCGCGAGCTTGAGCAGGCGGCGCGCGTTGCCCTCGTAGATCGCGCTGCGCTCGTCCGGCGAGAGGTCGAGCCGGTCGATGATCTCGATCGTGGTGCGCGTGTACATCGAGCCCTTTTCCGGGTCGAAAGGCGCATCCGAGGCGAACAGCACGTGGTCCACGCCGAAGAACTTGAGCCCGCACTTGGTCGCTTCCCAGGCGCCGAACAGCGCCGTGTCGGCGTAGAACATCCGGAAGTAATCGAGCGGGCGCTTGTTCAGCTTCTTCAGCAGCCTGGTGTAGTCCACGTCGGAAGTGCGCGTGCCGAGCTGGTCCCAGCCGGGCCCGACGCGGCCTTCGAAGTACGGGACCATGCCGCCCATGTGGTGCGTGATGATCTTGAGGCCGGGGTGCTGGTCGAAAAGCCCCGCGAACACCATGTGCGCCATCGCGACGCTCGTCTCGTAGGGCCAGCCGAAGGTCCACCAGATCTCGTAGTGGCTCTTGCTCTCGCTCTTGTAGTCGGGAGTGTCCGCGCCGCGCGCCGGGTGCAGCCAGATCGGCAGATCGAGTTTCGCCATCAGGTCGAACAGCGGCATCGTCTCCGGCGTAGTCAGCGGCTTGCCGAGCACGTTGGTGAAGATCTGCACGCCCACCGCGCCGAGATCCTTGATCGCGCGCTTCGCTTCCTTGAGCAGCCCCTTCGGATCGTTCATCGGCAGCGAGGCGATGAAGGCTGGGAAGCGATCCGAATGCTTTCGAACCAGATCGGCCATGCCGTCGTTGGCGATTTTCGCCATGTCGGTCGAGACGGGCGGTGGCCCGAACACCTCGATCGGCGGCGCGCCGAGGCAGATCACCTGCGCGTAGTCCGGACCGAACCTGTCCATGATGCGGAAGCGCGCGTCCATGTCCACGATCGACGGGATCGCGCGCACGCGCTTGTGCATGTCCCTGCCGTTAGGCGCGACCTTGAGCATGCACTCGAAATATTTCTTCGGGAAAACGTGATTGAAGATGTCCAGTTTCATGCCTGATCCCCTGAGGTTGACGGCGGCATCCGATCGCCGGCGCGGCCGGCGCTGTATCATGACGCGGATCGCCCGGTATGGACAAAGCGCCGCTGCGAAACATGTACCGCCGACCGGGCTTCCTGCTCAAGCGCTGCCATCAGATCACCGCGGCGCTGTTTCTCGATCATTGCCGCGACTTCAACATCACGCCGTCGCAGTACGGCGCGCTGTGCGCCCTGCGCGAGTTCCCGGGCCTGGATCAGCTCGGGCTCGGGCGCATGGTCGGGCTGGATCGTTCCACCGCGGGGCTGGTGGTGCGGCTGCTCGCCGCGCGCGGCCTCATCGAGCGCTCGGTGAACGACCGGGACAGCCGCTGCAAGCACCTGACGCTGAGTTCCGCGGGCCGCCGCCTCCTCTCCGCCATCGAGCCCGCCGCCAGGCGCGCGCAGCAGGCCGCGCTCGCGCCGTTGCCGCGTGCGAGGCGCGTTCAGTTCCTGGAGTTGCTGGAGGCGTTCCTGCGCGGGCATGGCGCGATCATCGATCCGGTGGGGGTGGCGCAGGGTTCCCGCCCGCGACAGCGCCGAAAGCGAGCCTGACCCCGGCTAGCGCTGCGGCGCCATGGGCGTCCACACGGGCAGGAGCACGCCCGCCCGGATCGTCGCGTATTTCATGAAGAAATCGCCGAGCGCGGAGGCGAGCCCCAGTGCCGCGAGCGCTGCGAGCGACAGCTGCCCGGAGAGGCCCTGCCAGGCGAGCCAGGCCGGAACCAGGATGCCCAGCGCGAGCGTGCCGCAGTAGAAATAGAGCGCGACGCGCCCAGCGAGCAGCTCGTGCACCGAGCGGCGCGCAGCCGCATTGCCTCCGGTGAGCGCGCCGTGCACCTCGAGCGCGAACAGCGCGATCACCGCCGCCGTCACCCCCGACCACGCGAGCAGCAGCCCTTCCATCGTCGCGCTGCTGGCGGCGCCGAGCGCGAGCGCGACGGCGAGCGCCGCGACACCGCCGCGCAGCGCGTACGCGATGTAGAGCGCCGGGTGCAGGGGCGAGGTCCAGAACGGCACGCCCTTGGAGGCGGTGTACACGAATCCCATGTACACCATGAGCACGAGCATGCCCGCGAGCGCAGCCGCGTATCCGGTTTGCGCGAGCCAGGACCCGGCCGCCCACGGCGCGCCCGGCGCAAACAGCGCAACGAGGTAAAGGGCCGCGCCGGCGAGAAACAGGGCGAGCCCGACGAAGCCGCGCGAGATCCACGAAGTGCGCCAGTGCGCCGCCATGCGCCAGAAGCGCCCGGGACGGCCGAGAAACGCGAGATGCGCCAGGCCCCCGAGCGCGGCAAGGCCGAAGGCGGCCGCCAGCCCCGCGCGGCTCTCGAACAGCAGCGCGAACAGCCACGTGCCGGCGGCGACGCCGACCACGAAGTGCCCGATCACGAGGAACAGCCCGCGACCCTCGCACCATTCGCGCTGCGGCCGCAGCTCGGTGCGCAGGTCGCCGATCAGCCGCTCGTATTTGGCGCGCGTCGTCTGCATGGCTCGCTCTCCCGGCTCACGGCGGCAGGTAGAAGACCGACGGCCTGGTGCCGGCCTCGGGGTGCAGCGGGAAGCCGCCGCGCTCCTGGATGAGCCGCGACACCTCGCTCGCCGGATCGTCCAGATCGCCGAAGGTGCGCGCGGCGGTCGGGCAGTTGGCGACGCACGCCGGCGGCTTCCCGGCGCGCACGCGATCGCGGCAGAAATTGCACTTCATCACCACGTCGGTCTGGTGGCGCGCGGTGCGCGCCGCCTCAAAGGGCGTCGCGCCCTGCTCGAAATAATTCTGCGGGCTGTCGTTCAGGTAACGGTTGGCGTACGGGCAGGCCATCATGCACGAGCGGCAGCCGACGCACTTGTCTTGATCGATGTCGACGATGCCGTCCTCCCACTTGAAGCTCGCGCCGGTCGGGCAGGCCTCGACGCACGGCGGCTCCGCGCAGTGATTGCACAGCACCGGCAGGAACAACAGCCGCATGCTCGGGTAACGGCCTTCCTCGCGCTTGAGCACACGGGCGAACAACACCCCGGGCGGCGTGCCGTGCTCGGCCTTGCACGAGATCTGGCAGCCGTAGCAGCCGGTGCAGCGGCGCAGGTCGATCACCATGCCCCGCCTCATCGCCGCGCCTCCACTGGCGTCACCCTCACCCGCGCGCACAAGTCGAGGTTCAGGTTGACCGGGCTCACGTGCTCCCAGTCGAGATCGAGCAGGCCGTTGAAGAACACGCCTTTGCCCTTCGCCACCGGCATGCCGTCGCCCCAGTGGCCCGCGCAGGCGGCGATGCCGAGCCCCTCGGGGTGGATCGCCTGGGTCAGGCGCACGCGCCCCTCGACGCTGCGGCCGCTTTCGGTCTCCACCCGCACGAGCGCGCCGTCGGCGAGGCCCTTTTTCGTCGCGGTGTCGGCATTGATGGCGATGGTGTAGGAGAACGGGTCGAGCCGCGCGGCTTCGTCCAGCCACGGGTTCTCCATGGTGAAGCTGTTGGTGTGGATGCTGTCGCGGTAGTAGAACGCGGTCAGGTCGAACCCCGGCGCCTTGCAGTCGTGCGACGCGCAGGGAAGGAAATCGGGCAGCGGCTCGTAGTACTCGCGCGGCAGCTTGAGTCCGCGCGGCGCCGTGAGGGCGTCGATTTTCTCGGCGAGCGGGACCATGAACTCCCAGTACACCGGCACCCGCACGTCGACGAACGGCCGCCAGTAAACCTCCTCGGGCCGCTTCGGCCACTTGACGAGGCCGTGCTCCTTGAACCAATCGAGCCCGCGCCCTGGCCCGAAGTTGCTCTTCAGCTCGGCGTCGCAGATCTCCTCGAACGTGTAGCGCCGCTCGCCCTGCAGCCGGAATTCGGGCGCCAGGTTCATCGAGGCGTTGTAGGCGGCGTTCAGGTCGGCGCGCATGCCGATGCGCTCGGCGAGCTCGAGCAGCACGTCCTGGAAGCGGCGCTGCCCGCCTTCGGGCGCGAGCACCGGCTGGCGGATCGGCCAGCACCACTCGCCCATGCCGGCAGGCAGGCTGAAGATGAACGGGAAGTTGGAGCGCGAATCGAGCGTCTGCAGGTAGCTGCAATCTGGCAGCACGATGTCGGCGAAGCGCGTGGTCTCGGTCTCGAACAGGTCGATCGAGACCATGAATTCGTACGCCGCGAGCGAGCGCGCCACGGTCTCGCGGTTGGCGATGCTCATCAGCAGGTTGGCGCCGAAGTTGAGCATCATCTCCGGGCGGTAGCCGAGCTCGAAGCGGCTCCACATCTGCTCGCGGTCGTCGGAGTCGAGGAAGGGCGAAGTCATGCCCATCGCGAACAGGTCCTGCAAGCCGAGGTTGCGCGGCATGCGCGGCTCGGCGATGGGATAGGGATAGTGGTAGCCCATCCACATGCCGACCGTCATCAATCCGTCCGGCCCGGCGCTCGGCACGTAGCGCGGCCGGCCGGTCTCGGGAAAGCCGCCGCAGGCCGGGTTGAAGCCGAGGCACGAGCCGACCACGTCGGCCGCGCCGACCAGCTGGTTGAGCAGCTCGATGGCGAGGAAGTTGTACACCGAGTTCTTGTGCCCCTGCGCGCCGCGGAAGGCGATCGCCGCCACCGGCCGGTACGGGAGCGTCACGCCCTCGACGACGATGGTGCTGCCGATGCGCGCCTCGCGCGCGAACTCGCGCGCGAGGCGGCGGATGGTGGTCGCCGGCACGGTGCTGATCGCCTCGCCCCATTCCGGGGAGAACCGGCGCAGGTGGTCCTTGAGCTTCTGGAACGCCGGCTGGCAGCGCACGCCGTTCGCCTCGAGCTCGCCCTCCAGGGCCGTGTCTGCCGGCCTTGCGTCGGTATAGGGCCGCGCGGCGCCGGCGGCCTTGTCCCACACCAGCGGTTTGCCGCTCGCCGGATCGCGCACGTAGAGCTTGTCGGGACCGATCAGGTAGGGGGCGTTGGTCTTCGCCTGGAGGTAGGCGGCATCGTAGATGCCCAGCTCGTTCGCCATCGTGTTGCACATCGCGAGCGCGAGCGCCCCGTCGGTGCCGACGCGCAGCGGCACCCATTCGCTCGCCTTGGCCGAGGCGAAATTGCACATCGGATCGACCACCACCAGCTTCATGCCGCGCGCGCGCGCCTCGGCAGCGAGGCCCATGTTGGAAGCGGAGGCGTGTCCGGCGCCGTGACCCTTCGAGGCGCCGAAGTAGATCGCGTAGTTGCAGTACTCGAAATCGGGCACCACCGACCACGACGCGTGCATGATCCCGGAGAGCAGGTGGGCGCCGTTGCCGCAGTGCAGCCCGCCGCCGGCGGTGGAGAGATTGGGCGTGCCGAACGCCGCCGCGAAGGTCTGCATCGGCAGCCGGCTCGCAGTGACCGTGGTGGTGCGCTGCATGACGAGCTTGCGCGAGTCCTCGGCGCGGATGCGGCGCAGGCGCGCCGCGATCTCCTCGAGCGCGTCGTCCCAGGTGATCTCCTTCCAGCGCGGATCCTCGTCGAGGCCTTTTTTCGGGTTGGTGCGGCGCAGCGGCGTTTTCAGCCGGTTGGGATCGTAGTGGGTCATGATGCCGCCCGCGCCCTTGCCGCACAGGCGACCTTTCCCGACCACGCTCTGCGGATTGCCCTCGACCTTCACCACCACGCCGTCCACGCGGTGCGCGAGGATCGAGCAGGAGCCGTAGCACAGCGCGCACGAGGAGGGAATCCAGGCGTCGTCGCGGATCGGAGTGGCGAGGTCGTTCATGGCGGGTCAGCCCCCTTCGATCGCGGTGAGCAGGATGATCTCCACCCGCGCCGGCGAGGCCCGCGGCGCGATCGGCGCGCCCGCGTCCTCGACCGGCAAGCCATCCACGAACACGCGGCAATCCCTCAGTCTCCCGGCGTTCGCTCCAGTGAGCGGCGCCAAGGCTTCGTCGTCGCAGCGACGCTGCAGCTCGGCGATCACGTCGCGAACGCAGAAAGGGTTCGGCAGCGCCAGGCTCAGCGGCTGCTTTTCCGCGGCGCGGGCGAGCCGCCCGAACAGCCAGACCTGCGCGGCGAGGGGTGCGCCCGTGGCGCCCGCCGCGCCGCGCTCCGGCTCGCTCCAGAATCCGCGCCGCGCTCCGGCTCGCTCCAGAAT
>MERQ01000044.1 GCA_001770655.1 Betaproteobacteria bacterium RIFCSPLOWO2_12_FULL_68_20 | reverse complement strand
CCCGGTCGTCATCGGCGCGTAGTAGTGCCGGTGCACGCGCCGCGCGTTCTTCGAGGTGGCCCCCCGCATCACCAGCCACATGATGAGCTCCACGGCTTCCGCGCCCGCCTGCTCCATCAGCTCCTGGTGGGTCATCTCGGCGAGCCCTTCGGGGTCGGATTCGATGCGATCCAGAAAGCTCTGATCGAACGCCTCGTTCATGAAGCCGAAGCGCCTGCCCTGGAGCTGGTGCGACATGCCGCCGGTGCCCAGGATCGCCACGCGCAGGTCGCGCTCGCAGGACTCGACCGCGCGCCGGATCGCCTGCCCGAGCCGGTAGCAGCGCCGCCCGGTCGGCAGCGGGTGCTGGATCACGTTCACCTGAAGCGGCACGGTGGCGACCGGCCAGCCGCCCGGCCCATGCGGGAAGCACAGGTTCATCGGTACGAGAAAGCCGTGCTCGACGCCCATCTCCAGGCACACGGTGAGATCGAACTCGTCGCGGTGGATGAGCGATTCGGCGAGGTGCCGCGAGAACTCGAAATCGCCCCGCATCTCGGGCAGGGCACGCGTGCCGAAGCCCTCGTCGGCGATGGCGTAGCGGTCGGCCGCGCCGATGGCGAAGGTCGGATACCTGTCGAAGGTGAAATCGGCGCCGTGGTCGTTGTAGACCACGATCGCGACGTCGGGCCTCAGCCGGCCGAGCCACTCCTGGACCGGGAGGTAGGCGTCGAACAGCGGCTTCCAGGCCGGCGTCTGCTGCTTGCCGCGGTCGTACGCGGGGCCCACCGACGGCACGTGCGACAGCCCGATCCCGGCCACGATGCGTGCCACGTCACACCGCTTCTTTCACGTTGCGCGTGGCGAGGAACTGCTCGTAGCTCTCGCCGCGCATCTGAGCGCCCATGCGGTAGAGCCCGTTCCCGGTCACCGCACCGATCTTGAGCATGAAGTAGATGTTCATGCCGTGCTCGATCATGCTCTTGAAATCGCGGTGCCGGATCATCGCCTTCTCTTCCTCGACGAGGCCGAACCCCGCCATGTAGGCTTCCTCGTCGGCCTTGAACGCCTCGCGGTTCGCCGGCACGCAGAGCGACGCGCACAGCCGGTTGAAGCGGTAGCCGCGCCGCGAGGCGGCGAGGTCGAACACCGTGGTGTCCGGAATCGGCGCGGTGAGCTGGGGCTTCATACGCCGCCCCAGACCTGCGTCGCGGTCTCCACGCACAGGCGCAGCTTGGCTTTTTCTTCCTCGATCGACATGATGTTGCCGTGGTGCGTGCTGGAAAAGCCGCATTGCGGCGACAGGCACAGGTTCTCGAACGGCACGTACTTCGACGCCTCGTCGACGCGGCGCCTGAGATCGTCCCTTTTCTCGAGCTGCGGGAACTTCGAGGTCACCAGGCCGAGCACGACGACCTTGCCTTTCGGCATGAAGCGCAGCGGCTCGAAGCCGCCGGCGCGCTCGGTGTCGTACTCGAGGAAATAGCCGTCCACCTCGAGCTTCGAGAACGTCGTGTCGGCGACGAAGTCGTAGCCGCCGCTCGCGAGGAAGGTGCTCTTGAAGTTGCCGCGGCAGGTGTGGGTGCACACCGTCATGTCCTCGGGCACGTCGCGGATCGCCGCGTTCACCGCGTCGGCGTACATGGCGACGTCCTTCTTCGGGTCGTCGCCGAGCTTGCGGAAATGCTCCTGCACCTTGGGGTCGCCCATCATGGCGATGGTGGTGTCGTCGATCTGCAGGTAGCGGCAGCCGGCCGCGTACAGGTCGCGGATCTCCTCGCGGTAGGCCTGCGTCAGATCGGCCCAGAACTCGTCGAGATCGGGATAGGTGTTCGTGATCGAGGCGCGGTCGGCGCGGCCGTGCAGCATCGCCGGCGAAGGCATGGTGAATTTGGCGGTGCGGCCGGTCACCGATTTCAGGAACTTGAAATGGTCCAGCATGCTGGGCTTGGTGCGCCGGATCCTGGCGCTCACGATCATGGTCGGCGGCTTGGGATGCGTGCCCTTGAACTTGGTGTCCTGCAGGACGTCGATATCGTGCCGGATGTCGACGCCGTCGAAGCCGTGCAGGAAGTCGATGTGCCAGAAGTCGCGGCGGAACTCGCCGTCGGTGATGCCTTGCAGGCCGACCGACTCCTGCAGCGCGACCGCTTCGCGGATGCACTTGTCCTCGACGGCGCGCAGCGCCGCGGCGTCGATTTCGCCCTTCTTCGCCTTCTCGCGCGCCTCGTGCAGCTCGGGCGGGCGCAGCAGGCTGCCCACGTGGTCGGCGCGGAAGGGAGGGCGAGTTCTCGCTGACATGGGACTTGCCTCAGAATTGTGCACTCGGAAGATAATGGATACGAGCGAGCGGTTCAAGAACGGAGCGAGCCATGAGCGAGACGCCGAGACCCCCGTTTCACGCCGACCATGTGGGCAGCCTGCTGCGCCCGCCCGAGCTGATCGCCGCGCGCGAGCGAAGACAGCAGGGGGAAATCGACGCGGCGGCGCTGAAAAGCCTCGAGGACCGCTGCATCCGGGATGCGGTGAAGATGCAGGAAGCCGCCGGAATGCACGCCGTCACCGACGGCGAGATGCGGCGCGCGTTCTGGCACGTGGACTTCCTCACCGGTTTCGACGGCATCGTCGCCACGCAGTCGCAGTACGCGATGAAGTTCCACGGCGAAGGGGGCGAGGAGGCCGAGACCCGCTCGATGATGGTGGTGAACGCCAAGGTGCGCCGCTCGCGTCCGATCATGGTCGAGCCGTTCAAGTTCCTGAAATCGGCGACCAGGCGCACGGCGAAGCTGTGCATCCCGGCGCCGACCTACCTGCACATGCGCGGCGGGCGCAAGGTGGTGGACCCCGCCGTCTATCCCGATATCGAGGAGTTCTGGAGCGACATCGCGCGCGCCTATCGCGAGGAGATACGCGAGCTGGCGGCGGCCGGATGCAGCTACCTGCAGCTCGACGACGTGTCCTTCGCCTGCCTGTGCGACGCCGGGATCCAGGCGCAGGTGCGGCGCGACGGCGACGATCCGGCCCGGCTGCCGATGAAGTACGTGCAGGTGATCAATTCGCTGATCGCGGAACGCCCGGCCTCGCTCGCGGTGACGATGCACACCTGCCGCGGCAACTTCCAGAGCATGTGGATGGCCGAGGGCGGCTACGACGCGGTGGCCGAGGCGGTTCTGGGGGCCTGCGACGCGGACGGGTTCTTCCTCGAGTACGACACCGAGCGCGCCGGCGGCTTCGAGCCGCTGCGCTATCTGCGCAAGGGCAAGAAGGTGGTGCTGGGGCTGGTGAGCACGAAAAAGCCCGAGCTCGAATCGAAGGACCTGCTCAAGCGCCGCATCGAGGCGGCGGCGAAATTCGTGCCGCTGGAGGACCTGCGCCTGTCGCCTCAATGCGGCTTCGCCAGCAGCCACCACGGCAACCGCATCACGCCCGAGGTTCAGCGCCGCAAGCTCGAGCTGGTGGTCGAGACCGCCTCCGAGGTCTGGGGGAGCGCGCAGTAGGGCGCGTGCGGTCGGACCGGATCAGTCAATCGCGCAGTTCTCGATCCTCAAGTCCTTGACGCGCCCGAACTCGTTCTCGTCGGGTCGATAAGCTGTCCTATCTTTTCGCAGTGTAAGATGGCCGCAGCCATGCACGAGCCGATCCACCCGGTCCAGCTCGAGGGGTTCAAGCGCATGAGCCCCGCGCGCAAGCTCCAGATGGTCGCCGACCTGTACCACGCCGGAATCCAGCTCCGGGTCGCGGGCCTGCGCCTCGGGCACCCCGACTGGCCCGCCGAGCGCCTGGAATTCGAGGCGCGCAGGTCGCTCGCGCGTGCCGGTACCTAGCCCGTTCGCGCCCTTCGTCGAATCGCTCGAGCGCCTCGGCCTTCCCTATTGCATCACCGGCTCGGTGGCGGCGAGCGTGTACGGCGAGCCGCGCCTGACCGCGGACGTCGATGTCGTGCTGCTGCTGGGATTGAAGGACATCGCCGCCTTCAAGGCGGCCTTCCCCGAAAGCGAGTACTACGTCCCGCCGGACGAGACCCTGAGCAAGGAGACGGCGCGCGCCGAGCGCGGGATGTTCAATCTCATTCACCACGCGAGCCAGTTCAAAGCCGACATCTACCTCGCCGGGACCGATTCCCTGCACGCTTGGGCGCTCGCGCACCGGCGGCGCATCGCCGTCGAGGGGGGCGAGCTGTGGATCGCGCCTCCCGAGTACGTGGTCCTGCGCAAGCTCGGGTGGCTGCGCGAAGGCGGCGGGGACCGGCACGCGCGCGACCTGCGCTTCATGCTCGCCGCGACGGCGCTCGACGTCGCGTTCGTAGAGCGAGAGGCGGCGCGCCTGGGGCTGGGCGAACAGTGGCGGCGGTTTCGGCCGGGTTAGCGCAGGGGTGGCGGACCGATGTCAGCAGTTGGCAGCCGCAGGCGCTCGAGCGCGCACCGCCCGTAGCGCCGGGAGGCTGGCCCGAGCACGCGAATCTGCCGCTCACCTACCATCGCGTTCCCGACATCGCCTGAAGCTGCGCTCCGGGGCGCGCTCGCTCGTCCCGGAGCGCATCCGTGCTTGCCTGAACGGGGCCGGCGCGCGCAGCATTCACCATAACGCCCGCTGCGCACACCCCGAATGCCCGGCCAAGCGCCCACGACAAGCCCGTTCCACCGCGCACCGACCGCGCGCAGACGCGATTCGCGCGCCAGGACGCTCAAGAGCGCGCGCCGCGGCGGATGAGTTTTCCTTCTATGAGGGCTCTCCGCGTGTCAAGTCTCCGGCGGCGGGTTTCGGGTTTACGGTCTTCTCTTCATTTTCGTTCCTGCAAGCGGTCTTCGCGCTGGTTGGCCCGGTTCACTCGTGAGTGCGAGCGCGATGCGCTCGTCACCACCTTCTATCCGTGTCGGCGTTCTTGCCGAGCACCCGATGCTGGGTCGTGGGCTTCATCTTCTGGTCTCCTTCTCTTCATGGTTGAGATAGCCACCAGAGGTTAATCCCCGCGGCCCTACATAGGATCTATCCGTGATCGTTGCGCGGATCACGGAAACGGAAAGCTGCGGCTGAGATAGAGCAAATCTCCTACCTCGTCGGACCAGTGTTCATGGTGGACTGACTGTGAGTTGTATGGATGCGGTGTTGTTGGACTCGTTCGATTCGATGACGCGATTGCTGGGGTCTACCCGGAAAGTCACCGTTCTCGTTCCCGGCTGCATCGCTGCAAGCGTGGCCTTTGCCGTAAAGGTTTGCGAAGCTCCGGGTGCCAGACGCCAAGGCGTGAACTGCGACGGATACACGTAATACGAATACGATCCACCGTCCGCAATCAGCGACGGATAGCTGATCACCGCATCGAGGGTGCCCTGGTTGGCCACCGTCACGTTGAAATCGAATTCCTGCATTGCGACCGGATTAGGCGGATTCACGGTTACGGCCGTAATCACGAGATCGGCGTATTCGACCTGCGCGGCCATGTCGATCTGGCCCGCCAGTTGATTGTTGGTCTCGTCTAGCTCCGCGATGTAATTGCCCGGATCGGCCGTAAGCACGAACCGGAACGGTCCGGGCGACAGCGTATAAGGCTCTATGTGCAGCGTGAAAGTCGCCGTGGCCCCCGCGGCGAGCGACAGTGACGAAGCACCGTAGCCGTAGCCGACCGAGCTGCCATCGTCCTTGCGTATGCCGACCTTGTTCACTGACGCGGGAATGGTCACGGCCGCGCTACCCGCGTTCCTGAGCACCACATCAATCCACAAGCGCTCGTGAACCTTCGGCGCAGCCGGCCTCACCGAATAGCTGTCGATCACCAGGTCAGGTCCCTTGACGTAAGCAAATGCATGCGTATAACCATCCGCCGCTTGGCCGTATCCCACCACGCTTCCCGTGGCATC
>MERQ01000043.1 GCA_001770655.1 Betaproteobacteria bacterium RIFCSPLOWO2_12_FULL_68_20 | reverse complement strand
CGATGCTGCGGGTGAAGTCGAGCGCGTTGGCGCCTTCGTTGACGAGGCACGCGTCCGGGTTGGCCTTGACGATGTCGCGCACCACGGCGAGCGCGCTGTGAAAATTCATCGGCGCCGGATCCTTGGCCAGGGTCTCGGCCATCCTGGCGAGGTTCTTGTTCTTGCGCTCCGCGATGGCGGCGAGCCAGTCGGCCGGCGGCTTGGCCCAGTTGGAGCCGATGCCGGCAAGCAGCGCGGACACGCAGGAACCGATGTCGCCGACCACCGGGGCATCGATGCGGACGTTGCTGTCGGCCTCCTGCGGCGAGATGTCGATCTGGATGAATTTCTGGCCGCCCCACGCCTTGTGGTCTTTTCCGCCCCAGGTCTTGCCCTTGCCGTGCGAGAGCAGCCAGTTGAGGCGGGCGCCGATCAACATCACCACGTCAGCTTCGGGCAGCACGAACGAGCGGGCGGCGGCAGCCGACTGCTCGTGCGTGTCGGGCAGCAGGCCCTTGGCCATGGACATGGGGAGATACGGGATGCCGGTGCGCTCGATGAGGGCGCGGATGTCCGCGTCCGCCTGGGCGTAGGCGGCACCCTTGCCCAGCACGATGAGCGGACGCTTGGCGCTCTTCAGCAGTTCGAGCGCGCGCTGCACGGCGTCCCGGGCCGGGATCTGTCGCGGTGCCGGATCGACCACCTTGATCAAAGAATTCTTTCCGGCTGCCGCGTCCATGGTCTGGGCGAAGATCCTCCCCGGCAGGTCGAGGTAGACGCCGCCCGGACGACCGGAGACGGCGGCGCGGATGGCGCGCGCGATGCCCACACCGATGTCCTCGACGTGCAGCACGCGGAAGGCGGCTTTGCATAGCGGCCTGGCGATGGCGAGCTGGTCCATCTCCTCGTAATCGCCCTGCTGCAGGTCGACGATCTCGCGCTCGCTCGAGCCGCTGACGAGGATCATCGGAAAGCAATTGGTGGTGGCGTTGGCGAGAGCCGTCAAGCCGTTGAGGAATCCGGGAGCGGACACCGTCAGGCAAATCCCCGGCTTTTGCGTGAGGAAGCCGGCGATGGCGGCGGCGTTGCCGGCGCTCTGCTCGTGGCGGAACGAAATCACGCGCATGCCTGCGGCCTGCGCCATGCGGGTGAGATCGGTGATCGGGATGCCGGGCAGACCGAAAATCGTGTCGATGCCGTTGAGCTTGAGGGCATCGATGACCAGATGAAAGCCGTCGGTCACTTGCGATTCGCCGGCAGTGGCGACTTGAGGTTCGACGGTGCCCATGGGACCTCCGTTGCGGGACCGCTATGGTAGGGAGCGCGGGAGACGAGCAGCCTTGACCGTGGTCAAGGGTCTAAAATCTCGCCGCCAATGACGAGTCTCGCCGCCCACCCGCAGCGCAACACGATCAGGCTGCAGCTGCGCGAGAACCAGATCCTGAGGCGCATGCGGCCCGAGCAGTGGGAAGAGCTCGAGCCGCTGCTCGCGGTCGGCGAATACCGCAAGAGCGACCCCCTGGTGCGCCAGGGCGACGAGGAGATGGAGCAGTTCTTCATCCTCGAGGGAATGCTGAAGCGCGTCGTGTCGAACCCGCAGGGCCGCGAGATGATCCTGCGCTTCGCCGCCGAGACCGAGATGGACACCTCCTACGCGGCATGGCGGCTGAGGAGGCCCGTCCCCTACTCGATCGTCGCGGTGACGCGGGTGAGGACCGCGGAGCTGTCGATGCCGCAGTGGGTCGAATTCCTGGAGAACCATCCCGACATCAAGTCGAGGTTCGAGTCCGAGGTGATGAGGCTGATGTCGGAGGTGATGGCGCACACCATCACGTTGCACCTGCTCGACGCGCCGGGGCGGCTGTCGCGGTTCCAGAGGAAGCACCCCGAGCTCTCCGGCCGCATTCCGAAGAAGGAGCTCGCGGCCTATCTCAATCTCACGCCCGAGACGCTGTCGCGGCTGAAGCAGAAGCTCGGCAACCACTAGCCGCCTAGCGTTCGCGCAGCTTCTTCCACCCGAGCGCGATCAGCGGCCAGAACAGCAGCACCACCGCGAGCGTCGTCATCGAGCCGACCAGCAGATTCGAGAAGAACAGCGACAGGTCGCCCTGCGACATGATCATGGACTGGCGAAACGAGGCCTCGGCCTGGTCGCCGAGCACCAGCGCGAGCACCAGCGGCGCGAGCGGGTATTGCAGCTTCTTGAACGCCCAGCCGGCGACGCCGAACACCACCATCATCCACACGTCGAAGATCGAGTTGTAGACCGTGTAGGCACCGATCGCGCAGATCACCACGATGATCGGCGCGATCACCGAGAAGGGCGTGCGCAGGATCGCCGCGAACAGCGGCACGCAGGTCAGCACCACGATCAGCCCGGCGATGTTGCCGAGATACATGCTGGCGATCAGGCCCCAGACGAATTCCTTCTGCTCGATGAACAGCAGCGGACCCGGCTGCAGGCCCCAGATCATCAATCCGCCCAGCAGCACCGCCGCGGTCGGCGAGCCCGGCACGCCGAGGGTGAGCATGGGCAGCAGCGCGCTCGTCCCTGCGGCGTTGTTCGCCACCTCGGGTGCGACCACGCCCTCGACTTTCCCGGTGCCGAAGCGCTCGCCGTCGCGCGAGAAGCGCTGCGCCATGCCGTAGGCCATGAACGAGGCGGGGGTCGCCCCGCCCGGCACCACGCCCATGAAGCAGCCGATCGCGGAGGAGCGGATCGCGGTCATCCAGTACCGCGGCAGCTCTTTCCAGGTCTCCATCACCACGCGCAGGCTCATCTTCGCGTCCTTGCCCTTGAACGCGAGCCCCTCCTCCAGCGTGAGCAGGATCTCGCCGATGCCGAACAGCCCGATCACCGCCACCAGGAAATTGAAGCCGTTGAGCAGCCAGATCGATCCGAAATTGAAGCGCAGCGTCCCGGTGACCGTGTCGGTGCCGACCGAGGCGAGCAGGAAGCCGAGCATCATCGAGGCGAGGGTCTTGAACGGCGGCTCCTTGCTCATGCCGATGAAGGCGCAGAAGGTGAGCAGGAAGACCGAGAAGAATTCCGGCGGGCCGAAGGCGAGCGCGAACTCGGCGATGATCGGCGACACGAAGGTGATCATCACCACCGCCACCAGCGCGCCGAAGAACGAGGCGGTGAAGGAAGCCGTGAGCGCCTGCCCGGCGCGGCCCTGCTGCGCCATCGGGTAGCCGTCGAAGGTGGTGGCCACCGACCAGGGCTCGCCCGGGATGTTGAACAGGATCGAGGTGATCGCGCCGCCGAACAGCGCTCCCCAGTAGATGCACGAGAGCAGGATGATCGCGGTCGTCGTCCCCCCGGGCGTCTGCGCCATGGTGAAGGTGAGCGGCAGCAGGATGGCGACGCCGTTCGCCCCGCCGAGTCCCGGCAGCACGCCGATCAGCACCCCGAGCACGATGCCCAGGAACATGAACAGCAGGTTCTTCCAGGTCAGCGCGACCGCGAAGCCCTGCAGCAGCGACTGGATCTCCTCCATCGCTCAGTCGATCCCCAGCCAGCGCTCGATCGGGCCTTTCGGCAGCGGCACCAGGAACCAGATCTCGAACATCAGGAACAGCACCAGCACGGTCGCCGCGCTCATTGCCGCCACCTTCCACCACGCATACCGCCCCAGCCGCCGCATGAAGAAGGCGATGTACGCCAGGGCGGCCGCGTAGATCCCGGTCCAGATCACCACCGCGGCGAACACGGCAGTGGGCACCAGCACCGTGAGCACGGTCTTCAGCTGGCGGACCTCGACGAAGGTCCGGTTCTTCTCGCGGGGAATCAGCAGCGCGCGCAGCAGGTTCACCACCGAGGCGCCGCCGACGAGCATCGCGATGTACAGCGGGAAATAGCCGGTCTGCGGCCCGTCGGCGACCCAGCGCGCGCCGATGCGCACGCTGTCCCAGGCGATGATCGCGGCGAGTGCCAGCATGACGAGCGCCACCGCAATCTCGGCGCCGCGCCGGCGCAGCGCCGGGCGTTCTCCCTCGTTCCCCGCCATCGATCCTCCTCCCTGCAAAAAAAAACGGCCCGGTCACGCCGGGCCGCTCGCCTGGCCGCAACGCGCTATTTCCCTGCGATGAATCCTGCGGCCTTCATGAGCGAGACGTGCCGCGCCTCCTCGCGCGCGACCCAGTCGGCGTACTCCTTGCCCTTCAGCCTGGTCTGGTTGAAGGCGCCGCGCTCCATCAGATCCTTCCACTCCGGCGTCTCGAAGATCTTCGCGAACAGACCGAGGTAGTAGTCCACCTGCTCCGCGCTCACATTGGGCGGCATGAAGATGCCGCGCAGCATCAGGTAGTCGATGTCGAGGCCCGCCTGCTTGCAGATCGGGATGTCGTTCCAGGACATGTCCTTCGTCACCTTGTTCTTGTACGGCATGCGCTGCTTCTCGAACACGCACAGCGGCCGCAGGTTCCCGCCCCGCCATTGCGCGACCGCCTCGATCGGGTTGTTGACCGTCGAGTCGGCGTGGCCGCCGACGAGCTGCGTCGCCACCGCACCGCCGCCCTTGAACGGGATGTAGGTGAACTTGGCGCCGGTCGCCTGCTCGATCGCCACCGTGATGATCTGGTCCTCCTGCTTCGCGCCGGTGCCCGCCATCTTGAATTTGCCCGACCCCGCCTTCTTGGCCGCCTCGACATATTCCTTGGGCGTCTTGTAAGGCGACTTGGCGTTCACCCAAAGCACGAAGTTGTCCAGCGCCAGCATCTGCACCGGCGTGAGATCGCGCCAGTTGAACGGAGTGTTGGTCGCGAGCGGCGTGGTGAACAGGTTCGACAGCGTGATGATGATCTTGTGCGGCTCGCCCGGGGAGTTCTTCACGTCCAGGAACCCTTCGGCGCCGGCGCCGCCCGACTTGTTGATCGGCAGGACGGCGACTTTCGCCAGCTTGTGCTTGGCGACGATCGCCTGGATGGCGCGCGCCATCTGGTCGGCGCCGCCGCCGGTGCCGGCGGGAATGATGAACTCGATGTTGCGCGTCGGCTCCCAGGCCTGGCCGGCGAGCGGCCAGGTGAATGCCGCGGCCGCCAGCGCCGCCCCGATTGCCCCGCTGATCCTCGTTCTCATGGCTCCTCCTTCAAGTGTTGGTACCGGTCCTTCCGTCCCGCAGCGCACCATTCGATCGCGATGCTGCCAGCCGCAATTCTCGTTGCGCGCCCGAATCCTACACCTTGACCGCGATCAAGAGTTCGGACGCTCGACCTCGACCGTCGCGGCCGCGTTGGCCGCCTCCGGCCGTTCACGATCCTTTTTTCTTGCGATCCACTTGCCGAGCGCCACCACGAACGCCGCGCCGACCCCGGGCGCGACTTGCCAGTCGTGCAGCCAGGCGGCGTTCGCCTTCACCCAGTCGACAGCCGCCGGATCGGTGACCATGATCTCGCCCGCGATCCAGCCGAGCAGCGCGGCCCCAAGGGTGATGATGATCGGGTAGCGCTCCATCAGGTGCAGCATCAGCGTCGAGCCGAAGATCACGATCGGGATCGACAGCGCGAGCCCGATGATGAGGAGCGGGATCTTGGTCGCCGGCGGGCCCTGCTCGGCGGCGGCGGCCACCGCGATCACGTTGTCGAGGCTCATCACCAGGTCGGCGATAAGAATGGTCTTCACCGCCTGCAGCAGGTTGTCGCTCGCGTCGACGTCCTCTTCGTCGCTTTCCGGGACGAGGAGCTTGACGCCGATCCACAGCAGCAGCAGCCCGCCTACGAGCTTCAGCCACGGCAGCTGCAGCAGCGCCACCGCGAACACCGTGAGGATGACCCGCATGATGATCGCCGCCGCGCTGCCCCAGAACACGGCGAGCGTCTGCTGCCTGGCGGGGAGCGAGCGCGCGGCGAGCGCGATCACCACCGCGTTGTCGCCCGAGAGCAGCAGGTTGACCCAGATGATCGCGCCGAGGGCCTTCCAGACCGCGAAATCGGAGAGCGCCTCGAGCATCCCCGGATTCTAGAACAAGCCGACGACCTTTCCGTCCACGAAGTCGATCTTGGTCGCCGCGGGAACCTTGGACAGCCCCGGCATGGTCATGATGTCGCCGAGGATCGGCACCACGAACTCCGCGCCCGCGGCGAGCCGCACCTCGCGCACGTTGATCGAGTAGTTCGACGGCGCGGCGCGCAGCTTCGCGTCGGCGGAAAACGAATACTGCGTCTTCGCCATGCAGATCGGGTAGTGGCCGTAGCCGGTGTCCTGGAGCTGCCTGATCTGCGCGCGCACCTTGGCGTCCGCGGTGAGCTCGGAGGCGCGGTACACCTTCTTCGCGATCTTCTCCATCTTTTCCCACAGCGGATCGGCGTCCTCGTAGACGAATTTCGGTTTCGAGGGCTTGTCGCACAGCTCGACCACGACCCTCGCCAGCTCGGCCGCGCCCTTGCCGCCGTCTCCCCAGTGCGTCGCGAGCACGAACGGCACGCCCAGCTTCTTCATCCTGGATTGCACCAGCTCGATCTCCGCGGGCGTGTCGAAGGTGAAGCGGTTGACCGCCACAACGCAGGGAATGTTGAAGACCCCGGTCACGTTCTCCACGTGCTGCTCGAGGTTGACCAGGCCCTTGTCCAGAGCCGCCACGTTCTCCTTGTTCACCTCCTTCACGTCCACGCCGCCGTGGTACTTGAGCGCGCGGATGGTCGCCACGATCACCGTGGCGTTCGGCACCATGCCGGTCTTGCGGCACTTGATGTCGAGGAACTTCTCGGCGCCGAGGTCGGCGCCGAAGCCTGCCTCGGTCACGCAGTAGTCGACGAGCTTGAGCGCGCTCCGGGTGGCGATCGCCGAGTTGCAGCCGTGCGCGATGTTGGCGAACGGCCCACCGTGGATGAAGGCGGGGTTGTTCTCCAGCGTCTGCACCAGATTGGGCGCGAGCGCGTCCTTGAGCAGCACCGTCATCGCGCCGTGCGCCTGCAGCTCCCTCGCGGTCACCGGCTTCTGCTCGCGCGTGTAGCCGACCACGATGTTGCCCAGGCGCTTCTTCAGGTCCTCGTGCGAGGTGGCGAGGCAGAAGATCGCCATCACCTCGGAGGCGACCGTGATGTCGAAGCCGTCCTCGCGCGGATAGCCGTTCGCCGTGCCGCCGAGCGAGACCACGATGTCGCGCAGCGCGCGGTCGTTCATGTCCATCGCGCGCCGCCACTGGATGCGCCGCGGGTCGATCCCCAGCGCGTTGCCGTGATGGATGTGGTTGTCGATCATCGCCGCGAGCAGGTTGTTCGCCAGCCCCACCGCCGAGAAGTCGCCGGTGAAGTGCAGGTTGATGTCCTCCATCGGCACCACCTGCGCGTAGCCGCCGCCCGCCGCGCCGCCCTTGATGCCGAACACCGGACCGAGCGAGGGCTCGCGCAGGCAGATCATCGCGCGCTTGCCGAGCTGGTTGAGCGCGTCGCCCAGCCCCACCGTGGTGGTGGTCTTGCCTTCGCCCGCGGGCGTCGGCGTCATCGCGGTGACCAGCACCAGCTTGCCGTCCTTCCTGCCCTTCAGCGTCTCCAGGTACTCGAGCGAGACCTTCGCCTTGTAGTGACCGTAGGGCTCGAGGTGCTCCTCGGCGATGCCGAGCTTCTCCAGCGCGACCTTGGAGATGCGCTGGAGGCGCGCGGCCTGTGCGATTTCGATGTCCGACGGCATGACTCTCCCTTCGTTCTGGTTAGCGGAAATCAGTTGAACCGCGGCCGCACCTCGTCGCCGGTGCGCAAACGGTCGTCCAGCTCGCGCACGCCGGCCACCGCGGCGGCGACCTCGCTCACCGCGGTGCGCTGCTCGGCGCCGTCCACCACGCCGGTGAGGGCGACGCGCCCGCGCTCGGTGCTCACCGAGATGCGCACGTCGCGGGTGCGCGGCGAGAGCCGCAGCGCCGCGCGCACGCGCCAGGCGAGCGCGAGGTCCTCGAGCTTCTGCCGCGACTGCCCGGATTCGGCGAACTCGGAGGACTGTACCAGCCGCTTCACCTTGTCGACGCATTCCGGGACGCTCACGCGCTGGGTGTTCAGCGCCAGGTCGTAGTGCTCGGCGTCGGTCCACTGCAGCGCGAAGTTGCGCCGCATGATCGCGGTGTGCGCCTCGTCGTTGTTGCGGATCTCCTCGGTCACCTTGACGGCGTCGCCGCTGCCCAGGCGCTCCATCATGCGCTGACTGCGCAGCTCGAAGGGCGCGCACACCCGCACGCACACCGCGTGCGGCACCTCGCGCAGGAGGTGCGTCGCGCCCCAGCCACGGATCACCGCGCCCTTGCCTTGCAGCGCGAGGTTGACGATCTCGTCGGCGGAGAAGATGGAAAGGCTGGTCTTGTCGGCGGTCAGCCGCTCCAGCAGCCCCGCGCTTCCGTCGAGCATGCGCACGACGTGGCTCTTGCGCAGGCGCATGCGGTCGGCGAGCTGGTCGATCACCTCGTGGTACACCAGCGGCACCCCGAGCTCCTCGCTCAATCCCTGCGCCACGTCCTTGCCGAGCGAACCCATCTCCCGCGTGATCGCGACGATCGGCATATCCGCCTCCTCCCTTAGCTGGTGACTAGCCGTACAGCTCTTCGAGCGTGCGTCCCTTGCCGTAGCCCGGGTCGCCCGGCCGCGCGCCGCCTTTCGACACCTTCACCGCGCAGTATTTGAACTCGGGGATCTTGCCGAACGGGTCGAGCACCGGGTTGGTGAGCAGGTTCGCCGCCGCCTCGTAGTAGCAGAACGGGATGAACACCGCGCCGCGCGGCGCGCCCTCGTCGGCGCGCGCGTACAGCGACACCTTGCCGCGGCGCGACTCGACGCTGATCAGGTCGCCGGGCTTCGCCTTCAGCTCGGCGAGGTCGAGCGGGTGCAGCAATGCCGTCGGCTCGGGCTCGATCGCGTCGAGCACGCCCGAGCGGCGCGTGATCGCGCCGGTGTGCCAGTGCTCGAGCTGCCGCCCGGTGATCAGCACCATCGGGTACTCCTTGTCCGGGCGCTCGTCCGCGCGGATGAGGTCGGCCGGGACGAACTTCGCGCGCCCGGTTGGGGTCGGGAAGTGCGTGACGAACACCACCGGCTGCCCGGGATCGCCCTCGTTCTCGCACGGGTAGGTGACCGAGGAGTCGCGCTCGAGGCGCTCCCAGGTGATGCCGCGGATGGAGTCCATGCAGCCGCGCATCTCGTCGAACACCTCTCGCGGATGCGCGTAGGTCCAGCTCAATCCCAGGCGCTTCGCCAGCTCGACGATGATCCACAGGTCTTCCCTCGCCTCGCCGGGCGCCTTGAGCGCCTTTCTGCCGAGCTGCACCATGCGGTCGGTGTTGGTGACGGTGCCGTCCTTCTCCGGCCAGGCGGTCGCGGGGAGCACCACGTCGGCGAGGTAGGCGGTCTCTGTGAGGAAGATGTCCTGCACCACCAGGTGCTCCAGCTTCGCCATCGCGGCGCGCGCGTGCTCGAGATCGGGGTCGGACATCGCCGGGTTCTCGCCCATGATGTACATGCCTCGGATCTTGCCCTCGTACGCCGCGTTCATAATCTCTACCACGGTGAGGCCGGGCTTGGGGTCGAGTTTCGTGCCCCAGAATTTCTCGAAGCGCGCCTTCGCCTCCGGCGTCGCCACGCGCTGGTAGTCCGGGTACATCATCGGGATCAGGCCCGAGTCGGACGCGCCCTGCACGTTGTTCTGGCCGCGCAGCGGGTGCAGCCCCGTGCCCGGGCGCCCCACTTGTCCCGTCATGAGCGTGAGCGCGATGAGGCACCTCGCGTTGTCGGTGCCGTGCACGTGCTGGCTGATGCCCATGCCCCACAGGATGATCGAAGCCTTCGAGCTCGCGTACAGGCGCGCCACTTCGCGGATCTTTTGCGCGGGAACGCCGCAGATCGGCGCCATCTTCTCGGGCGAGAAGCTCTTCGCGTTCTCCTTCAGCGCCTCGAAGCCGCTGGTGCGGTCTGCGATGAATTTCTTGTTGACCAGCCCCTCATCGACGATCGTGTGGATCATCGCGTTCAGCAGCGCCACGTCGGTGTCCGGGTTGAACTGGAGGAAGTGCGAAGCGTGGCGCGCGAGGTCGGTGCGCCGCGGGTCGGCCACGATCAGCTTCGCGCCGCGCTGCGCGGCGTTCTTGAGCCAGGTGGCCGCCACCGGGTGGTTGGAGGTCGGGTTGGCGCCGATGAGGAAGATCACCTCCGAGTTGGCGACGTCGTTCACCTGGTTCGACACCGCGCCGGAGCCGATGCCCTCCAGCAGCGCGGCCACCGAGGACGCATGGCACAGGCGCGTGCAGTGATCGACGTTGTTGGTGCCGAAGCCGGTGCGCACCAGCTTCTGGAAGAGGTACGCCTCCTCGTTCGAGCCCTTGGCCGAGCCGAAGCCGGCGAGAGCGAACCTGTCCTGGTCGCGAATCTTCTTCAGTCCGGACGCGGCCAGCTCGAGCGCTTCCTCCCAGCTCGCCTCGCGGAACACCTCCGACCAGTCGCCCGGATCGACCGCGAAGTGCGCCGATTTTCCGACGCCCTTCCTGCGGATGAGGGGCTTGGTGAGGCGGTGCGGGTGATGCGCGTAGTCGAAGCCGTAGCGCCCCTTCACGCACAGCCGCCCGTGGTTCGAGGGGCCGTCCTTTCCGGTGACGAACTGGATCTTGTTGTCCTTCACGTGGTAGGTGAGCAGGCACCCCACGCCGCAGAACGGGCACACCGAGTCCACCGTCTTCTCGATCGCCTGCATCCCCGCTCCGCGCGCGGGCATGAGCGCGCCGGTGGGGCAGGCCTGCACGCACTCGCCGCAGGCCACGCAGGTCGATTCGCCCATCGGGTCGTCGAAGTCGAACACGATCTTCGAGCGCTCGCCCCGGAACGCGTAGCCGATCACGTCGTTCACCTGCTCCTCGCGGCAGGCGCGCAGGCAGCGCGTGCACTGGATGCAGGCGTCCAGGTTCACCGCCATCGCCGGGTGCGAGAGGTCCGCCTTCGGCTGCTGCCTCGACTCGAATCTGGGCTTGCCCATCCCGAGCCTCTTCGCCCACAGGTCGAGCTCGGAGTCGGGCCGGTAATGCTTCTGCGGCATGTCCGACAGGAGCAGCTCGAGCACCATCTTCTGCGACGCGAGCGCGCGCCCGGCGTCGGTGGTGACTTCCATCCCCTCTTTCGGGTAGCGGCAGCACGAGGGCGCGAGGAAGCGTTCGCCCTTGATCTCGACCATGCAGGCGCGGCAGTTGCCGTCGGGCCGCAGGCCGGGCTTGTAGCAGAGGTGCGGGATATCGACGCCGTGGCGCTTGCCGCACTCGATGATGGTCTCGTCGGGCCGGCCGATCACGGTCCTGCCGTTGAGCTTGAACTCGATCGGCATCGTCGCCAGCTGCTGCGTGCTCGCGCGTTCCATCACGAGACCTCTTGCGGAAAGTACTTCATCACGCTCAGCGCGGGATTCGGCGCGGCCTGCCCGAGGCCGCAGATCGAGGCGTCCATCATCGCCTGTGAGAGCTCGGCGAGCAACGGCTGGTTCCACTTCTTTTCGTCCATCAGCGCGAGCGCCTTGGCAGTGCCGACGCGGCACGGCGTGCACTGGCCGCAGGACTCCTCCTTGAAGAACTTCATGAGGTTCCTTGCCGCTGCGGCCGCCCTGTCCCGGTGCGAGAGGATCACCACCGCCGCCGAGCCGATGAAGCAGCCGTGCGCCTGGAGCGTATCGAAATCCAGCGGCAGGTCCCCTTTCGCGGCCGGGAGAATGCCGCCCGAGGCGCCGCCGGGGAGATAGCCGTAGAAGCGGTGGCCGTCCTGCATGCCGCCGCAGTATTCGTCGATCAGCTCCTTCACCGTGATGCCGGCGGGCGCGAGGTGCACGCCGGGCTTCTTCACGCGGCCCGAGACCGAGAACGAGCGCAGGCCCTTGCGGTCGCGGCGGCCGTGCGAGGCGAACCACTGCGCGCCCTGCTCGACGATCTGGCGCACCCAGAACACCGTTTCCATGTTGTGCTCGAGGGTCGGGCGGTTGAAAAGGCCCACCTGCGCGACGTACGGCGGGCGCAGGCGCGGCATGCCGCGCTTGCCTTCGATCGACTCGATCATCGCCGACTCCTCGCCGCAGATGTAGGCGCCCGCGCCGCGCCGCAGGTGGATCGGCGGCAGCGCGCAGGGCGGCTCTTTCCCGAGCTTCGCCAGCTCGCGCTCCAGCACCGCGCGGCAGCCGGCGTATTCGTCCCTCAGGTAGATGAAGATCTCGCCCACGCCCGCGCACCAGGCGGCGACGAGCATGCCTTCGAGGAAGCGGTGCGGGTCGCGCTCCAGGTACCAGCGGTCCTTGAAGGTTCCCGGCTCACCTTCGTCGATGTTGACCGCCATCAGGCGCGGCTCGGGCTCGGCGGCGACGATGCGCCACTTGCGCCCGGCGGGGAAGCCCGCGCCGCCGAGGCCGCGCAGGCCCGAGTCCTCCATGATCTTGGTGATCGCGTCGCGCGTGCGCTTTCCCGCGAGGCAGTCGGCGACCAGCTTGTAGCCGCCCTGCTTGCGGTACTGCGCGTAGTCCACGTGCTTCGGCTCGGCGCAGCGCAGCTCCTTCTTCTGCACCGCGGCGCGCACGCTTTCCGCGGTGGCGTTCGCGATCGGGTTCTGGTGCACCACCACGCAGGGCGCGGCCTCGCAGCGGCCCACGCAGGGCGCGGGAAGCACGCGCACGCCCTTGCCGAGGATCTTCGGCAGGCGCTCGAGCAGCTCTTTCGCGCCGGCGAGCTCGCACGAGATCGAGTCGCAGACCCGCACGGTGAGCGCCGGCGGCGCCGCTTCGCCTTCCTTCACTACATCGAAGTGATGGTAGAAAGTCGCGACTTCGTAAACCTCAGCGAGCGACAGCCGGAGTTCCTGCGCGAGCGCGGCGAGGTGCGCGGCGGCGAGGTGCCCATGGCGATCGTTGATGCGGTGCAGGTGCTCGATCAGCAGATCGCGGCGGCGCGGCTCGCTTCCGAGCAGCGCCTGGACTTCCTGCAATGCCTTGGGATCGACCGAGCGGCCTTTCAGCCGGGGGCGTACCTTCATGCCGCCTCCATTTCGAGGCTTATTATCCGGCAGACGCGTGCCCGCTCTTCTTGACTGCGGTCAAGCGCTTGGGGAGGATTCCCACATGCCCCGCGCGTCGCATGGTTCGGGCAGGTTGCGATCATCCAACGGCAAGCAAGCGATGCTTGACAGCGGTCAACGCGTTGCGATCTGAAGCATTAAGCGAGTGCCAGCACGGGAGCCGGCTTGTGCGCCGGTAACTCATACGCTACCATACGATGCGTCCCACCTCGAAGTGGCGGCTGTATCGCTACGTGCATCGAGACGGATCCGAGCCGTTCACGGATTGGCTCAACGGTCTGGATACCGGCGTCCAGCGACGTATCAGGGTCGCCTTGGCTCGCCTCGAAGCCGGCAACATGTCTTCGGTGAAGTGGATCGCCGGTAATGTCGGCGAGTTCAGGATTCACGCTGGAGCTGGATACAGAATCTATTTCGCCAGGCATGGCAGCGACAGTCTTGTCCTTCTGGCCGGGGGAGACAAGGGGTCCCAAGCCAGAGACATCGAGCTAGCGAGGATCTTTGCAAGCGCGCTGAGGAAATGAAACGGACATCAAGACGATCCCGCGCTGAAGCGCGGCTGGTCGATCACCACGAAAGGCAGATCCAGGAGTTGCGCGGCAAGCCTGCCCTCGCCCGAGCCCTTCTGGACGACGCCGTGAGAGAGTTCCTCTCCGGCGACGAGCAGGCGGCGCTCATCCTGCTTCGGGACATCATTGCCGCCGTCGGCGGGTTTCCCGATGTGGCGGCGGAGATCGAGGTGCACCCGAAAGCCCTGCACCGGATGCTCTCCAGCCACGGCAATCCGACGGCCACCAACCTAGCCGCGATTCTCCGGGTCCTGATCCGACGCCTGGATCTCAAGCCCGCCGACCGGCTCCTCACCGCGGCGTAGCCGTCATGTGCCGCGCGATTCTGTATCCGAAGCGCTGGTCGCATGATCCTTCGAGCGCCGGCGCACCGCGATTCCCGATCCCCTGCCGCTCGCGCTGACGCCCGAATTCGCGGCGACGCAGGCAAAGCGCTCGCAGTGGCAGGGATTCCTGAGGAAAAACGGGCTTGCTTCCGCGCCCAGAGATTTCGGCCGTGTGATCGAGCGGCTCGCGATCTTCCTTGAGCCTGTGATCGCCGCCGCGCGCCGCGATATGCCGCTCGAGCTGGCCTGGCCGCCCGGCGGGCCGTGGCGGCGCAAGCAGATCAGGGAACAGCTTTAGCTAGAGCTTCTTCCCCCAAACAGCCCAATACTCCTCGCCGTGCTTCTCCACCTTGAAATGCAGCACGGTTTCCGGATCCACCCCGTGAACGCTGCGCGCCTTGTCCTCGGGCAGAAAGCCGTCGAGTCTCTCGCCGAAGACGAGAAGTCCTTCGGACGGAGACGAGCGCTCGAGGCCGGTCTGGCAGTGCTTGAGCCGCTCCCGCCCCCCGGGAGAATCGGACCACGGCCGCGAGCCCTCGACGTTCGGCGCCCAGAGCAGGTACCCGCAGCCGCCGTCGCGAGACTTGACTGCGTCGGCCCAGAGACTCATCACCACCATGCCGTCGGACTTGCGCACCCCGCCCCAGCTCGTGCGCTGGTCCTGCAAATACACGCCGCGCGCCTCGAACGCCCGGATGCGCGAGATCAGCCGGCGTGCCTTGCCGTTCTTCCCCGGCGCGCCGCCCTTGCCGCTGCCGCTCCTCGGCGAGCCGCGCAGCGCCGCGTCGCACATCGCGAGGACGTCCTGCGCGCCCAGCGACTCGGCGTTGGCGCGCAGCTGCTGGATTTCCTGCTTGCTGAGCATCTCGATGCGCTCCTTGGACCACACCAAGTTGCGCGTCGGCGGCAAGACTTTCCTGCTGGCTCGCATCAAGGGCGTATTGTGGACCGGAAACGCCCCGATTTCCCTCGCAAAGCGAAAATAAAGTCGGTTTTGCTCAGTTTCAGGCCGCGCCAAGCCTCATACTGTCGAATGACCAAAGAAGCCATGCTGACGATGGACGGCGTCGTGCAGGAAATACTCCCCAGCACGCAGTTCAGGGTCGAATTGACGAACGGCGCGACTGTGCTCGCCTACGCGGGCGGAAAGGTGCGAAAGCGTCGCATTCGCATAGCCGCCGGCGACAAGGTGCAGCTCGAAATCTCGCCCTACGACCTCACCCGCGGCCGCATCAGCTACCGGCACCGCGACGAGCGCGCGCCGGTCGCCGCGGCGCGGCCGCGCCGCTTCACCTACCGCAAGCGCTAGTCGCCGGACGCGCGGAGACGATCTGCCCGCGCAGCGCGGTCTCCAATCGATCGCACTCTTTCTCCGCGCCGCGCAGGCGGGCGAGACTGACGAGGCGCGTGAGATGGCGGTTCGTGTGTCCAAGCGAAGAGAGCAGGCTGCGCTGGATCGCCCGGTGACGCTTCGTCGAAGCCGGGCTGGTCCCAAAGTAAAGCGACCCAAAGGCCGCGCGCGGGATTTCGAGTAGCAGCGCCTCCTGCGCGCACGCGCGCGCAGGAGCCGTGCCGGATCGCACCGAATTTCGGAATGATCGTACCGTCATTCGGTACGCCCCCGGCGTGTACACTCGCCGCAAACCGTCGCGATGAGCGCGCAACCAAAGGGGATCGACGCCAATCGGCTGCTTGCGGTGGTGGCCGAGGTGGTGCGCGAGGCGCGCCCCAACGTCGAGGCCTACGTCGCGCTCGACAGCTCGCTCGAAAAGGACCTCGGCCTGGACAGCCTCGCGCGCGTGGAGCTGGTGCTGCGCCTGGAGCGCGAGTTCGCGGCGAGCCTCCCCGAGCAGGCGCTCGCGACCAGCGAAACCCCGCGCGACCTGTTGAGGTTCCTGCTCGGCAGCGCCGGGCAGCCGCCGCAGGCCGCGGACCTGAGCCTCGCGAGCCTGGTGCAGGCCGAGGGCGTGCGCCCGCCCGAGCAGGCGCGCACGCTCACCGAGGCGCTCGAGTACCAGGTCGAGCGCCAGCCCGAGCGGCTCACCGCGCACGTCTACGAGGATGCAAAGGAATTTCCGCTCACCTACCGCGCGCTGTGGGAGCGCTCGCTCGGCTACGCGGCTCGCCTGGCGGATGCGGGGCTTCAGCCGGGGCAGACGGTCGCGATCATGCTGCCGACCTGCAAGGAGTATCTGTACTCGTTCTACGGCGTGCTGCTCGCCGGCGGGATTCCGGTGCCGCTCTACCCGCCGGCGCGCCTGAGCACGATCGAGGACCACATGACGCGCCACGTCGGCATCCTGAAGAACGCCGGCGCCGCGGTCATGGTGACGGTCCCGGAGGCGAAGGCGCTCGCGCTGCTGCTGCGCGCGCAGGTCGAGACGCTGCGCGCGGTGCTCGTTCCCGCCGAGCTCGAGGGCGGCGGCGCGGGCTTCGCGCCGGTGCGCGCGCGGGGCGGCCACATCGGGTTCCTTCAGTACACCTCGGGCTCGACCGGCAATCCCAAGGGCGTGGTGCTCACGCACGACAACCTGCTTGCCAACGTGCGCGCGATGGGCAAGGCGGCGCGCGCCACCTCGGCGGACGTGTTTGTGAGCTGGCTGCCGCTGTACCACGACATGGGCCTGATCGGCGGCTGCTTTACCACCATGTACCACGGCTTTCCGGTGGTGCTGATGTCGCCGCTCGCGTTCCTCGCGCGTCCCTCGAGCTGGCTGCGCGCGATCCACCGCCACCGCGGCACCATCTCCGGCGGCCCCAACTTCTGCTACGAGCTGTGCCTGCGCCGCATCGCGGACCAGGACATCGCGGGCCTCGATCTTTCCTCGTGGCGCTTCGCGTTCAACGGCGCCGAGCCGGTGAGCGCGGAGACCGTCGAGGCATTCGAGCGGCGCTTCGCGCGGCACGGCCTGCGCGGGAACGTGCTTTCGCCGGTATACGGCCTCGCCGAGTGCACCGTCGGCCTGGCCTTCACGCCGCCGGGCGAGGCCTGGAGCGCGGACTCGCTCGACCGCGACGCGTTCACGCGCCGCGGGGAGGCGCTCGCCGCGCAGCCCGGAGATGCGTCGCCGCTCAGGGTGGTGAGCTGCGGCACGCCGATCCCCGAGCACGAGCTGCGCGTAGTGGACGCGGCGGGGCTCGAGCTTCCCGAGCAGCACGAAGGGCGGCTGCAGTTCCGCGGCCCGTCGGCGACCTCCGGCTACTACCGCAACCCCGAGGCGACCAGGGAGCTGTTCCAGGGCACCTGGGTGAACACCGGCGACCGCGCCTACCTCTCCGAAGGCCGGCTCCACATCACCGGCCGCGAGAAGGACCTCATCATCCGCGGCGGTCGCAACGTCATCCCCTACGAGCTGGAGGTGGCGGTGGGGAGCCTCCCGGGAATCCGGCGCGGCTGCGTCGCGGTGTTCGGCAGCCACGACCCGGCGAGCGGCACCGAGCGCGTGGTGGTGCTCGCCGAGATGCGCGAGCTTGACTCCGCGCGGCATGCCGAGCTGAAGCACCGCATCAACGAGATCGCGGTAAACCTGATCGGCGGTCCGGCGGACGACATCGTGCTCGCGCCCCCGCACACCGTGCCGAAGACCTCCAGCGGCAAGATCCGGCGCGTCGCGGCGCGCGAGTATTACGAGCGCGGGCCCTCGGCGGTGCGCCCGCATGCGGTGTGGCTGCAATTCGCGCGGTTGGCGGCCGCGGGCGTGGCGCCGCAAACGCGCCGCGCGGCACGCGCGGCGCGAGGGGCGCTGTTCGCGCTGCGGGGCTACGCGGTCTTCGGCGCGCTGTTCCCGCTTGCGTTCCTGGCCGCGGCATTGTTGCCGGTGCGCGCGTGCTGGAGAACGGGGAGCGCGATCGCACGTTGGTCCCTGAGAATCGCGGGAATCCCGGTCGTCGCGCGCGGCCTCGAGCATCTCGCCGCGGCGCGGCCGGTGGTGCTGGCGGCGAACCACACCAGCTACCTCGACGCGGTGGTGCTGCTGTCGCTGCTCGAATACCGGGGCTACGCCTTCATCGCCAAGCGCGAGTTTCTCGGCAATTTCTTCATGCGCACGCTGCTCGCGGGCTTCGGCACGCAGTTCATCGAGCGCTTCGACGTGGCGATGAGCGCCGAGCATGCGGCCGAGATGGCCGGGGCGGCGAAGCGCGGCGTCTCGCTCATCGTCTTCCCGGAAGGCACGCTCAGGCGCTCGGCCGGCCTGATGCCGTTCCGCACCGGCGCTTTCCAGGCCGCGGCGCAGGCGGACATTCCGGTGGTGCCGGTGGCGCTGCGCGGGGCGCGCTCGGTGCTGCGCGACGGCACCTGGTACCTGCGCAGGTCGCCGGTGGCGGTGACCTTCTGTGCGCCGGTTGCGCCCGACGGCGAAGACTGGAACGCCGCGGTGCGGCTGCGCGACCGGGTGCGCGCCGAGATCCTCAGGCACTGCGGCGAGCCCGATCTCGCCCCGGGAGCTACTTCAGGATCCTGAGCAGGTTGTAGTGCGAGTCGGTGAAGGTGGGCAGGTCCTTGCGGTCCTCGATCGGCGCGGCGGCCTCGGCGATCCGCTGCGCCTTCAGGATCGCCGGATTGCGCGTCACGATGATCTGGTCGGTCGAGGAGTACCAGTACTCGAAGCTCTCCTCGGCGCCGCTCGGGTCGTCGGCCACGTTCACCGCCTCGAAGCCGAATTCCGCGGCCAGGCGCTTGACCACCGGCAGCAGGTCGATGAAGCGGTTGGTCGCCTGGAATACGATCACGCCGCCGGGCTTGATGTGCTTCACGTAGATCGCCATCGCCTCGCGCGTGACCAGGTGCATCGGGATCGAGTCGCCGGAGAAGGCGTCGATGCCGAGCAGGTCGTAGCCGCGCGGCGGCTCGCGCTCCAGCGACAGCCTGCCATCGCCCATCACGATCGAGGTGCGCGCCGGCGTGTCGGCGAGGAAGGTGAACTCGCGCCGCGCGACCTGGAGCACCCGCGGGCTGATCTCGTAGAAGGTGAGCGCATCGTCCGGCCGCATCCACGCGGCCACCACGCCCGCCCCCAGGCCGATGATTCCCACCGAGAGCGGCTTGCCGGCGTTGAGCTCGTGCAGCGTGCCGAGCACGCGCCCGTAGCCCGAGCCCGGGCTGAAGTAGTCGGCGGGCACGTTGCGCAGGGAGTCGCCGAGCAGCTGCCCGCCGTGCGTGATGCCGCCGTTGTACATCGAGCGGTAAGGCACCGGGCTCAGGTGGTCGACCGTGCGCACCACGCCGTAGAAATCGCGCTCCATCACGCGCACGTTGGCGACGTAGTCGATCGCTCCGCGCACCACCAGCACCGCGGTCGCGGCCGCCACGGCGGCCCCGCCCAGGACCAGCACCACGCCGCGCAGCCTGGCGACGAACAGGGCCCCGAGCAGCGCGAGCGCGATGCCGAGCTCGAAGTATCCCGAGAGCGCGAGCGGCGCGACGATCGCGACCAGCACGGCGCCAAGCGCGCCCCCGAGCGAGATCATGAGATAGAAGCGCGTCAGGTACGCGGGGTCGGGCTTGAGGCGCGCGAGCTCCCCGTGGCAGAACATGCACGACACGAACAGCCCCGCGAGGTAGAGCGGCGCCGCCAGCTTCAGGTCGAGCGAAGGCACGTAGAAGGCCATCGCGGGCAGCAGCGCCGCGAGAGCCGCGAGAAAGAGCCAGCGCAGGTACCAGCGCGGATGATCGAAGGCGAGGATGAAGCTCGCGAGGTACAGCGCGAGCGGCAGCACCCACAGGAATGGAATGCTCGCGATGTTCTGCGTGATGTGGTTGGTGACCGCGAGCAGCATCACCGAGCCCATCGCCGAGAGCGCGAGCCACCACAGGTGGGCGGCGCGCGCAGGCGCAGGCGCGCCGGGTTGGTGCGCCGGATCCTTCGCCGGCGCGCCGTTGCGCGACAGCGCCGCGGTCGCGCCGCACAGCACTACCAGCCCCGCGTAGAGCACCGACCAGCCCCAGCCGAGCTGCTTCAGGTCGAACACCGGCTCGAGCAGGAGGGGAAATCCGAGCAGGGCGAGAAGCGAGGCGAAGTTGGAGAGCGCGAACAGGCGGTACGGAACCGCGCTGCGAAAGCGCCCCCAGTACCAGGCCTGGAGCAGCGGCGTGGTGGTCGAGAGCAGGAAATACGGCAGCCCGATGGTCGCGGCGAGCAGCAGCAGGATGCGCAGGATCGGCTGCTCGTCGCCCTGCGGCTTCCAGCCGCTCGAGGCGAGGATCGGCAGGAACGCGAGCGAAATCGCGAGCAGCGCGATGTGCAGCAGCGCCTGCCGGCGCACTCCGAGCCGCATGGTCAGGTCGGCGTAGGCGTAGCCGGCGAGCAGCACGCTCTGGAAGAACACCAGGGAGGTGGTCCACACGCCCGCCGAGCCGCCGAACCAGGGCAGGATCTGCTTGGCGATGATCGGCTGCACCAGGAACAGCAGGAACGACGACAGGAAAATCGTCGCCGCGTAGGGCAGCACTGCGGCGAGCGCCGGGCGCGCGCCGGCGGTGCGTGAGGCGGTCAAGTCCAAGCGGCCCGGCCTATTTCAATACCGACTTCAGCAGCCGCCCCATCTCGGCCGGGTTGCGGGTGATCCTGATGCCGCACTCCTCCATCACGGCGAGCTTCTCCTGCGCCGTGCCGCGGCCGCCGGAGATGATCGCCCCGGCGTGGCCCATCCTCTTTCCCGGCGGCGCGGTGACGCCGGCGATGAAGCCGACCACCGGCTTTCTCATGTTGCGCTTCACCCAGCGCGCGGCGGTCTCCTCGTCGGAGCCGCCGATCTCGCCCACCATGATCACCGCCTCGGTCTCCGCGTCGTCGTTGAAGAGCCTGAGAACGTCTATGTGCTTCAGCCCGTTGACCGGATCGCCGCCGATGCCGACGCAGGAGGACTGCCCCAGGCCGAGCTCGGCGAGCTGCCCCACCGCCTCGTAGGTCAGGGTTCCGGAGCGCGACACCACGCCGATCGGCCCCTTCTTGTGGATGTGGCCGGGCATGATGCCGATCTTGATCTCGTCCGGGGTGATCACGCCGGGGCAGTTCGGGCCCACGAGCAGCGTCTTCTTGCCCTGCATGCGGTAGCGCGTGCGGATCATGTCGCGCACAGGGATGCCTTCTGTGATGCAGATCACGAGATCGAGCCCCGCCTCCACCGCCTCGTCGATCGCCGCGGCTGCGAAGGGCGGCGGCACATAGATCACGGACGCGGTCGCCCCGGTCCTCTCCTTCGCCTCCTTCACCGTGGCGGAGATCGGAATGCCTTCGTAGCTCTCGCCGGGCTTCTTGGGGTTGACGCCGGCGACGAAGCAGCTCTTCCCGTTGGCGTATTCCCTGCACATCCTGGTGTGGAACTGCCCGGTCTTGCCGGTGATGCCCTGGGTCATCACCTTCGTGTTCCGGTCGATGAGAATGCTCATGAGCGGTCCTTTTCCCCTCCTCGTTGAGGAGGGGTGGCGCGCAGCGCCGGGGTGGTGTCGGCACTTCGCGAGACACCCGCACCACCCCGCCGCCTGCGGCGGCACCCCTCCTCGGAGAGGAGGGGAAATGCGCCAGCCACGCTCATTGCTTGCCCTTCGCCGCGGCCACGACCTTCTTCGCCGCGTCGTCCATGTTGGACGCCGAAATGATCGGCAGGCCCGAGTCAGCGAGGATCTTCTTGCCGATGTCGACGTTGGTGCCTTCGAGCCGCACCACCAGAGGCACCCTCAGGCTCACCGCCTTGGAGGCCTCGACCAGCGCCT
>MERQ01000042.1 GCA_001770655.1 Betaproteobacteria bacterium RIFCSPLOWO2_12_FULL_68_20 | reverse complement strand
CGGTCGGCTCGGACAAGTACGACTACAAGCTGCGCTGGTACGCCGCGCTCGCCGCGTGGCTGAAGGAGGAGCTCGCGCGCCATCCGCGCCTGGCGGTGCTCGGCGACCTGAACGTCGCTCCCGAGGACCGCGACGTGCACGACCCCAAGGCTTGGGAAGGCCAGGTGCACGTCTCGGAGCCCGAGCGCGCCGCGTGGCGCGCGCTGCTCGATCTGGGCTTGAAGGACGCCTTTCGGCTCTTTCCCCAGCCCGGCAAGACCTTCTCCTGGTGGGACTACCGCATGATGGCCTTCCGGCGCAACGCCGGGCTTCGCATCGATCACATCCTGCTTTCGCCTGAGCTTGCTTCGCGCTGCACGGCCTGCGCGATCGACACGACGACGCGCAAGCTCGAGCGACCCTCGGACCACGCGCCGGTCGTCGCCGAGCTGGCCTAGGATGGCGGGGCCATGCTGCCGCAACTGCGGGAGCGGATCGACGATCGGCGAAGCGGGCCTTACTCCAGGATCAGCATCCCGGGAGCCAGATCCGCGCGATGGCGGCGGGACATCTCAGAGAGCGCGCGGCCGACGGCTGCGACCCGCTCGGCGCGGGCGAAGACCGGTGCGCCGTTGCGCGCCGCGGCGACTCTGGCCCGCAATTTGCCGCGCTCGGAATCGGAAAGCGCCAGGCGCACCGCCGCCTCGACATAGGCTTCGGTGTCGCGCGCGATCAGCTCCGGCAGGCGCGCCGCCAGGAGGAGGCTCGAGGCGAGCCGCGAAGCCATGGTTTCGCCGGGACGCGTGAGCACCGGTACGCCCGCCCACAACGCATCGAGCGCGGTCGTGTGCGCGCCGAAGTGGAAGGTATCGAGAAACAGCCCTGCGTTTGCGAGGTTCGCGACGAACGCCGGTCGCGCGATGCGGCGGGCGAACACGAGCCGCGCCGCCTCGATACCCAAGCGATCCGCCTCGCGACGCAGGTTGGCGCGCGTGACCTCGCTCTCCGCGTGCAGCCACAGCACGCTGCGCGGCACCCCGCGCAGGATGCGCATCCAGGCGCCGAACGCGGCCGGCTCGATCTTCAGGGGATTGCTCATGCAGCAGAAGACGAAGCCGTCGGACGGCAGGCCGAGCTGCTCGCGCGACGCGGCCGGCGGAATTTCGCCCGGCGGCTCGTATGCCAGGTGGGTCTCCGGCAACAGCGCCAGCCGCTCGGACCATTGCGGCTGCGCTTCGGGCGGCGTGCAGCCGGCGTCGCTCAGCCGGTAGTCGATGAACGGGGCGCCAAGCGTGCCCGGCACGCCGAGATAGCTCGCCTGCACCGGCGCCGGGCGCCGCGCGAGGATGCCGGGCCGCGCGCCCTC
Organism: Betaproteobacteria bacterium RIFCSPLOWO2_12_FULL_68_20; assembly: GCA_001770655.1. Lineage (GTDB taxonomy): Bacteria > Pseudomonadota > Gammaproteobacteria > Burkholderiales > SG8-39 > 2-12-FULL-68-20. The sequence goes on along the minus strand of MERQ01000042.1, from coordinate 7,119 downwards.
GCAATAGCCGCCGCATTCGATCAGCACCTCGATCTCGTCGGCGCGGATGCGCCCCGCCGCCTCCTCGTCCGTCCAGCGGGAGAAATCCACGCAGCGATCGGCCAGCCCGAGCAGTCGCTTGCGCTGTGGATCGCCGGCGTCCGGATTGAGGGCGTAGGCGAAGACCTCGAAACGCGCGCGGTCGAGCCCGGCGAGCAACGGACCCCCGAGCCAAGCCATCGGGTGATCGCGGAAATCGGGCGACAGGAACGCGACGCGGACCCGCTCGCTCCTCGGCGCGGACCGGCCGTCCCATGCCCGCGCCGGGAAGGCGCGCGCGGCGTGGCGCGCCAGCTCGTGCTGCTCCGCGGCGGTGAAGCCCAGCGCCAGTGAATCGAACACGAACGCGTAGTGATGCCGGGCGAGCGCCGCGGCGTTCGGCAGGCGCGGCAAGTCGCGCACCTCGCGCATCGCGCGGCCGCGCGCCGACCAGTCGCACACCGCCTGCTTTTGCAGCGCGCGCGCCGCCGAGAGCGTCGCGGGATCGGGGTCGAGGTCGGTCCAGCCGCCGAACGTCGGATCCGCCGCCAGTTGGCGGTACAGCCCGGGATCGGCGCGCTTCGAGCGCGCGAACGCGCTCGCGCCGGCGTCCAGATCGCCCAGGGCGCAGTGCGCGAGCGCCTTGTTGTACCAGCCCAGAGGATCCTCCGGCGCGAGCGCGAGCGCCGCCTGCGCGGCCGCGAGCGCCTCGCCGTCGCGCTGCAGCGCGAACAGGGCGCGCGCACGGTTGACATGCGCCGCCGCGACGCCGGTGCCGGCGATCGCGTCGAAGTCCTTGAGCGCCTCCTGCGCGCGCCCGTGCCGCAGCCGCAGCGCGCCGCGGTTGAGGCGCGCGGCGACGCTTTCGGGATCGAGCGCGATCGCCTCGTCGTAGAGCGCGAGCGCCGCCTGCGTCTCGCCCAGGTTCTCGCGCAACGTGCCGAGGCCCGCGAGCACGCCGGCGTTGCGCGGCGCGAGCGCGCGCGCCGCCTCGAGCTCGGCGAGCGCCTCCGGGCCGCGGCCCGCCTCGGCGAGCGCCGAACCCCGCGCGAGGCGCGCCTCGAGGTTCGCCGGATCGAGGGCGACCGCACGCTCGAACGCCTGCAGCGCCGAGCCGAGCCGGCCCATGCGCGCGCGCACGCTACCGAGCGCGAGCCAGACCGGAGCGCTCTCGGCACGCTCGAGCGATTCGAGACACAGCTTCTCCGCCGACGAGAGCTGTCCGGCGCGCGCCAGCGAAAGGACATCCTCGATCGACCGATCAGCCATCCAGAAGCGAAACGAACTCCTCGTATTTCTCGCCGCGCCGGCGCTCGATCGCCGGCACGCGGGTGATGCGGATTTCGAACGGATAGCCGAGCCTCTCGCGCAGCATTGCGCTCAGTTTCTCCTGCTCGCTCTCCGTCAGCTCGCGCTCGAGCACGAGCAGCGCCTCGATCTCGTGCACCGAATGCTGCACGAGGCGGAACTGCCTGATCGCGGCCAAATCCCAGCTCCATTGCGCCAGGCCGAGCCGCGGCCATCGCATCCTTCCTTCCGGGTCGCGCAGCATGTTGCGCACCCGGCCGACCACCCGGTTGAGCACCGGCAGCCCGCGCCCCCCGGGGCATCGCTCGCCGGCTTCCGCGTAGTCGCCGATTTCGTAGCGCATCAGCGGCATGGCGAAGTTGTGCAGCGGCGTGGCGACCACGCGGCCCGTCTCCCCCGGCGCGCAGGGCTCGCCGTCGTCGCGCAGGACCTCTACATAAACGTTCTCCGCGTGCACAAGGTAATGATCGTGCTGCGGACACTGCGCGGCGACGTTCGCGAGCTCGTGACAGCTGTAGGAATCGACCACGGTCACACCCCAGCATTCGCGCGCGAGCGTTCGCAAGTCCGCAGGCAGCATCTCGCCGTAGGACAGGATCTGCAGCAGGCCTTCGGGCGCCTTGCCGGTCTGCCGGCTTCTCGCAACCAGCGCACGCAACAGCGTCGGATACGCGAGCAGGTACGCGGGCCGCTCCTCGCACAGCCAGTCGAGCAGCGCATCCAGGTCGGTCGCGGTCGAGTTGATGCAGGCCGGCCCGGTGGCGAACACCGTGGCCATGAGGCCCCAGCCGGCCTGCGTCGCCGACTCCGCATCGAAGCGGATGGCGCCGAACTTCGCCGACAGGTCCCGCTCGTGCAGCAGGTGCTCGCGCACCACCAGCGCGTGCGCGAAGAGCTGCGCCACCTCTGTATGAAAGACGCGCAAGGGAGTTCCGGTCGAGCCGGTGGTGTAGTTCTGCATCAACGCGCCGTGCTCCCTCGGGTAGCGCAGCGCGCGAAGCCTCGATTCGTTTTCCCGCACCAGCGACTTTGGAAGCAGCGGCCAGCGGCGAAACGATTCGGGCGTGAGCTCCTCGGCGCGCGCCACGCCCGCCGTACGCAGGGTGTCCCGGTAGTAGGGAACGTTCGCGACCGCGTGACCCGCGAGCGCCCGGATCTGGCGGAACTGGTGCTCGAGCAGCCGTTCCGGCGACCACCATTGCGAGCGTTCGAGCTGCCACTGCAGCGCGAGCAGCGAGGCGGCTGCCGCGGTGGGCAGCCCGGGCCACTCGACGCCCGGCACGCAGGAGAGCGGAATGCCGTGCATCATGCCCGGTCCTGCGGCAGGAGCGATATGAACTCCTCGTACTTGTCGCCTGGCGCGCGCTCGATCGCGGGCACGCGCGCGAGGCGGATCTCGAACGGATAGCCGAGCCGTCCCCGAAGCGCCTCGACCAGGCGCGCGCTTTCGGGCGCCGTCAGCTCGCGCTCGATCACGAACCTCGCTTCGATGACGGACGGCGTGTGCTGCACCAGTTGCACGCGGCGGAAAGGCGCGATGGCGATCCACATTTTCGCCGGGAAGCTCGGCCAGAAGCGGCGCCCATCCGGGTCGCGCGCCATGTTGCGTTCCCTGCCGACCACGCGCGCGAGCACCGGCAGCCCGCGCCCGGTCGGGCAGGCGCCGCCGAGCTGCGCGTAATCGCCGATCTCGTAGCGGATCAGCGGCATGACGAAATTATGCAGCGCGGTGATCACGACGCGGCCGGTCTCGCCGGGGGCGCAGGGCTCGCCGTCGTCGCGCAGCACTTCGAGGTACAGATTCTCGGCGTGCACCAGGTAGTGCCCGTGCCCCGGACACTGCACCGCGATACTGCCGAACTCCTCGGAGCTGTAGGTCGCGACCAGCCTCGCGTGCCAGGTTTCGCGCGCCAGCTCCGCGAGGTCGGACGCCGGGGTGTCGCTGATCGTGATCAGCTGGTCGATTCCGGGAGGCGCTTGTCCGGTCTCGCGGCTGCGCAGGATGAGCGCGCGCAGGTTGTTCGCCTGGCTCACCAGGTACCCCGGCCGCTCCGCGACCAGCCAGTCGAGCTGCGCGTCCACGTCGGTGGCGGAGTCGAGCACGCATCCCGGACCGGTCGCGAACATCGCGTTGGGCACCCCCCAGCCCGGCAGCGATGCTTTGCGCTTCATGGAGCGGATCGCCGCGAACCTGCGCGAGAAATCGCGTTCGTGCCAGAGATTCTCGCGCATGATCAGCGCGTGGGTGAAGAACTCCACGGCCTGCGTGTGCACCACTCGCGTCGGCTCGCCGGTCGAGCCGGTGGTCCAGGTTTCCATCGTCCCGCCGTGCTCCTTGGGATAGCTCGCGGCGCGCAACGCATCCTCGTTCGGTCGCACCTCGCGCTTGCGCAGGATCGGCCAGCGGCGAAACGTCCCGGGTGTCAGATCGGAGGCGCTTCCGATCCCGGTGTCGCGCAGCGCGTTCCGGTACCAGGTTACGCTTGCCACCGCGTGCGCGGCGAGCAGGCGAATCTGGCGGAACTGGTGTTCGAGAATCGACTCGGGGGTCCACCATTGGCTGCGCTCGAGCTGCCATTGCATGGCGAGCATCGACGCGCCAGCCGCGGCCGGCAGGCCGGGCCACTCGATACCCGGAACGGAGGAGAGCGGCGCGGTCACCGCACGGCGGCCGCGCCGATGCCGCTACTGCTTCTTGTAGGCGTTGGCGCCGTTGACGTCCGTAGAGCCGCTGTTCACCTGCAGATGCCAGTTCAATCCCGCGCGCACCGCGCCCGGCCCGGCGAGAAACCCGGCGCCGTAGAACGAGTTGCCGCACCCCGGACCGGCCACGGCGAAATTGCCCGGAGTGAACAGGCCGCTCGAGTCGATGTTCTTCACTCCGCTGATGGTGTAGGTGCCGGCGTTGCTGCCGTTGATCGTGACCGGCATGTTGTTCAGGCTCACCGTGGACGCGGCGCCGAAATTGACGGTGAGCGTGTGGCTTCCGACGCCGACCGTCGTGCAGCCTGCGCCCGAGCACGAAGCGCTGTAGCCCAACAGGGCATACGTGCCGCTTCCGGTCGTCGGGATGTCGGTCGCCTTCAGGCCGGCGACGTAATGCGCCGGGCCGAACTCGTTGAGATTGATCGAGCCGCCGCTCGTTTGCAGGGTCCCGTTCGCCCAGTTGCCCCAGGCGATGATGCCGTCGTTGCCGAGCACGTTCAGCTGGGCGGTGCCGATGCCGACCAGCGTGCCGCCCTCGAACGTGTCCACGAAACGGACCGGCCCGCCGCCCGCGAATGTCGCGGGCGCGATGAAAGCCGTCGGCGTAAAGTTCCTCACCGAGTATCCACCAACCGCGTCCGCGTATTCGCCGTCGAGCGGCGGCCTGGATTCCTCGGGCGGCGGCGGAATGAACGGATTGGCGGGTGGGTCGAGCTGACCCTGCTGCTGGTTGCCATCCCCCTGCGGGGAAAGCACCGGCGGGCCGGAAGGCGCCGGCGGCGTCTTCGAATCCTGCACGGTCGCGCCCTGGCCGCTGCCGAGGACCAGCGTGCCGCCGTCGTTCTGCACCACGATCGAGCCTTCGGCGACAAATATCTCGATCGAGTTGGTGTACAGCACCGAGTACTCGGTGCCGCGGATGCCGATGGTCGCGACCTCGGTCCTCAGCCTGTAGTTCTGCCTGTTGGTCCTGCCGATGAGCCCGGTGATGGTGCGCATTCCGCCCCTCAGCAGGTTCATCACGACGTTCTCTTTTCCGTCCTCGCGCCCCGAGAAATTGAATTCCTCGACCTTGAACTCGGTATTGGGCTGAAGCGACATGTACGCGCCGTCGACGAAGCGCAGCTGGGCGCGCCCCTGCTGCGTGGCGACCGTGTCGCCGGTTTCGATCTGCGATCCCTTGGCAAGAGGCCGCGACTTCCCGTCGGCGCCGACCGCGGTAACGTTCCCCACAGCGAAATCGACGCGCGCGACGCTCGCGCCCAATGCGAGGCCGGGGAAGGAAGCGGCGAGCGCCGCCGCGATCGCGGTCCGTCTGTAAAGGAAGTCGGGGTTCGGCATCTTGGTCTCCCAGCTAAGCCCGGCCCATTATAGGGGTCCGGCGTCCCCCTGCCGCGTGAACTTCATCACGCCCGCGCATCGTCAACGGAAGTCATGGCGCAGGCTCAGCGAGAACATCGTGCGCTCGTAGTCGGTGATCGGGGTGTTCGAGCGGTTGTCGGTGTAGGCGATCGCCGGCGTGATGGTCCAGTTGCGATCCACCGCATAGCCGGCGGACACGCTCAGCTTGAGCTCCTTGTCCCGCCGGCTCTGCACGAAGCCGGCGAACGGCCCGCCATAGCGCCGGTTCTCGTAGCTGGCGTTCGCGAGCAAGGTCCATTTTTCCCCGATGCCGATCTGGCCCCCGAGACGCACGCCCCAGAGATCGTGGCTGTAGTCGAGCACGTTCGGACCCCGGGTCTCCTCCTGGCCTGCATACACGCCCAGGAACGAAGCCGCGGCGCGCACCGCGGCGTAGGAATGGGCCCAGGCGCCGCCGGCGACGGTGCGATTGGCGTCGCGCGCCGATTGCCCCGGATACGACAGGCGCGTTCGCTGCAGGTACGCGCTCACCTGATCGTTCTGGCTTAGAGTGCGCCGCCACTGGCCGACCAGGCCGGCCGCGTCGCGGAAGCGGTTCGTGTCCACGTAGAAATTCTGGCCCTGCGCCGCGACCGTGAACTCGTCCGCATCGCGCGTGAACGCAATGCCCCCGGCGGCGGTGAAGCTGCCGGTGTCGAACTGGCTCGACGAAGCGTTGCCGCGCTGCTCGACCACCGCGTTTCCGATGAGCGCGACGGTGTCGCTCATCGCGTAGCGGCCGGATACCCCTCCGGCGAGCGTCACGAAATAGTCGGCGTCCTTCGCAGCGTTGCCGACGAATCCCGGATTCAGCGGGAACGCGAAACCCGAGGACGAGGTCCCGGCGCTCGCATTGGTATCGTAGCCGGCGGTTGCCTCGACGAAACCGGCGACACCCGTGCCCCGCGCCCGCTCGCGCGCTTCCAGCGCGTCGAGGAACTTGTCGATCGTCGCGGCCACCTCGGTCGGCGGCCTGGCGCGTTTCACCGACTCGAACTCCTGCCGCGCGGTCTTGTTCTCGCCCATCAGGAAGTACGCACGCGCGATCTCGGCGCGCGCCCGCGGGTGATCGGGCCGCACCGCGAGCACGCGCTCGAGCGCGAACACGCCGCGCGTCAGCTCGCCCGAGTCGATCGCTGCGACACCGAGGAGGAAGTCGAACTCCACCTCGCCGGCGCGCTGCTGCTCGAGCGGCGCCAGCAGCGCGTAGGCTTCCTTCGCCTGCTTTGCGTCGAGGAGCTTTCTCGCGCGCTCGAGCGTCGCGTCCTGCGCGAATGCGGCAGCCGCGATCCAGAACAGTGCGATCGCGACAAAGCGCAGCCCGCTGCCTGCCTGCATGCCGGTACCTCCCTGGGACCCGGGTAGATGCTACCGGGGGACAGGGGACTTTACAACCGCCGTATCAGTCGATCAGCCGGTACGCCGGGAGAGTCAGGAATTCCTCGTAGCGATCATCGGCGGTGAGCGAGTCGAAAAGCTTCGCCCCCTCCACGTACTTCCCCGCCGCCCAAGCCTCCTCGCCGAGATGCGAGCGCACCTTCGGCAGCTCCTCGGCGAGGAGCTTGCGGAAGAGCTCCACCGTCACCTTGCGCCCGTCCTCCAGCACGCCTTTCGGCTAGCGGATCCACTGCCAGATCTGCGAGCGCGAGATTTCCGCGGTGGCGGCGTCTTCCATCAGGTTGAACA
>MERQ01000041.1 GCA_001770655.1 Betaproteobacteria bacterium RIFCSPLOWO2_12_FULL_68_20 | reverse complement strand
TGCCCGAGCTCCTGCCGGAGCGCCTCGGCGACGCGATGAAGCAGATGCCGCCGCCGTGGAGCTCGTACGTGCCGGCGGTGCTGTGCCTGGGGATCTACATGTCGGTGCGCATCGCCGAGCAGGTGCGCGCGGGCATCCAGTCGCTGCCGCGCGGCCAGTCGCTGGCCGGCACCGCGCTCGGGCTTACGCTCGCGCAGACCTACCGCCACGTGCTGCTGCCGATGACGTTCCGCATCATCCTGCCGCCGCTCACTTCCGAGTTCATGAACACCATCAAGAACTCGGCGGTGGCGCTCACCATCGGGCTGCTCGAGCTCACCGGGCGCGCCCGGGCGATGCAGGAATTCAGCTTCCAGGTGTTCGAGGCCTTCGCCGCGGCCACCCTCATCTACCTGGTGGTCAACGTGGTGGTCGTGTTCGGCATGCGGCGCGTCGAGCGCTCGGTGCGCGTGCCGGGCTACATCGGCGCGACCGCAGCCGTCCAGACCGGGCACTGAGGCCCCGCAGTGTTCGCCGGCTTCGACTTCGACGTCATCGAGCGCTCGCTTCCCTACCTGTTCAGGGAAGGGATGGTGTTCACCGTCACTCTCACCGCTTTGGCGATGACCGGCGGCATCGTGTTCGGCACGGGGCTCGCGATGATGCGGCTCGCGACCGGCGTGTCGCTCGCGCCGCTCGTCTGGCTCGCCGGCGCGTATGTGAACCTGATGCGCGCGCTGCCGCTGGTGCTGGTCATCTTCTGGTTCTATTTCCTCGTGCCCTGGATCGGCGGCTGGCTGATCGGGGCGAGGCAGACCATCCAGGTCGGCGCGTTCTGGAGCGCGGTGATCACCTTCACCATGTTCGAGGCCGCGTACTACTGCGAGATCATGCGCGCCGGCATCCAGTCGGTTTCGCGCGGCCAGCAGTCGGCGGGCTACGCGCTCGGCCTGAATTACTGGCGCACCATGGGCCACGTCGTGCTGCCGCAGGCCTTCCGCAACATGCTGCCGGTGCTGCTCACCCAGACCGTGATCCTGTTCCAGGACACTTCGCTCGTCTACGTGATCTCGGCCACCGATTTCCTCGGCGCCGCCGCGAAGGTCGCCAACCGCGACCATCGCCTGGTCGAGATGTACCTGTTCGCCGCGCTGGTGTACCTCGTCGTCAGCTACGTCGCCTCGCGCACCGTGGGGCGTCTGCAGGCGCGCCTGGCCGTGATCCGCTAGGATTCGCTGCGATGATCTCGATCCGGGGCCTCAGCAAGTGGTACGGCGCCTTCCAGGTGCTCGCCGACTGCTCCACCGAGGTGGCGAAGGGCGAGGTGGTCGTGGTGTGCGGCCCCTCCGGGAGCGGCAAGTCCACGCTCATCAAGTGCGTGAACGGGCTCGAGCCGTTCGAGAAGGGGGAGATCCTGGTGGACGGAATCTCGGTGGGCAGCCCGAAGACCGACCTGCCGAAGCTGCGCTCGCGCGTCGGCATGGTGTTCCAGCATTTCGAGCTGTTCCCGCACATGACCGTCACCCAGAACCTGACGCTCGCTCAGGTGAAGGTGCTGGGACGCACGCCCGCAGCGGCGCACGAGAAAGCGATGGCGCTGCTCGACCGGGTGGGACTGCGCGCGCACGCGGACAAATTTCCCGGCAACCTCTCGGGCGGCCAGCAGCAGCGCGTGGCGATCGCGCGGGCGCTCTGCATGGACCCGATCGCGATGCTGTTCGACGAGCCCACCTCCGCGCTCGACCCCGAGATGATCAACGAGGTGCTCGACGTGATGGTCGAGCTGGCGCAGGAAGGCATGACCATGATGGTGGTGACGCACGAGATGGGCTTCGCGCGGCGCGTGGCCCATCGCGTCATCTTCATGGACGAGGGCAAGATCGTCGAGGACGCGCCCAAGGAGGAGTTCTTCGGCACGCCGCGCTCCGAGCGCGCGCAGCAGTTCCTCGCCAAGATCCTGCATCACTAGTCCCGGAACCGAGCTACAGCCGCTCCGCGCCTTCCAGCTTCGCCAAGTCGCGATCGAACGTTCCGAGCGGCAGGTGTCCCGCCTTGCGCGCAATTTCAAGCATCAGGCAGTCGGAGAAACCGAGCGCCGGGCGGGCGCGAAACCGCTCGAGGGCAGTTGCAACGATTTCCGGATCCTGGAGCGTCAGATCCTTGTGATTGAGGAGCATCTCGATTGCAGTGGCAATGTCCGAAGCCCCCTGATCGTATACGGCTTCAAGCACCCATGCCGCTTCGGCAAGCGCAAGCTGAGAAACCCAGGCGCCCTTTTCTATGAACGCTTCAGCGGCGGCGACCTGCGCTCGATCGTCCCGGATCACGAGCCGCACGAGTACGTTGGTGTCAACGGCTCGCATGGCGCTTCCTCATGTAGCGCCGAATTCCCTCCTTCAGCTCCTCAAGCGTCCGCGGCTTTGGCGGCCCCTTCGGAAACAGCTTCCGGTGGATGTCCTCGGAGCTGTAGCGCGCGACCCGACGCACCACGACCTTTTCGCCCTCCTCGTTCCATTCCAGTACCGAACCGGGCCCGAGGCCGAGCTTGCGCCGAACCGCCGCCGGGACCGAGATTTGACCCTGCGCCGTGACCTTCGAGTGCGCAATCGCCATAGGCCTTACATTACCACGGTAATGTATCGCCGTGCAAACTAGCGGCGCAGCACGGCTTCCGGGACCTTGTGGTCCGGGTGGCGCTTCCTGAATTCGGCAAGCTGCCGGTCAGCCTCGTCGTCGCGTCCCTGGCGCCGCAATTCGGCGATGCGCTCGAGCCAGCGCTCGGGCGATTCCTCGACCGTCGCGCTTCGCGTGCGCTCTTCGGCGGGCTCCGGCGCCGCCCGTTGCTGCATCATCGGCCGCGCCGCGGACTCTTTCGACAGCCTCCCGGTCACCGCGCTCTCCGGCGACCGGGGCGCTCCCTGCTCGCGCTTCGGTTCGGGAGCCGCAGCCGGCGCCTCCACCTTCGACTCGGGAATGCGCGGCGGCTCTTTCAATGGCGGCGACGCGTCCTTCAGCGGCTCGACGCCGCTCACCACGCCGCGCTGCGAGCCGCCGGGCTGAGTCTTCGCCCGCAGCTCGTCGCGCGCGGCCGGTGGCTCGTCCGCGCGTTTCTGCCCTGCTGGCGGCGCAGGCTCGGGCGAAGCACCGTCCATCTCTGGTGGTTCGTACCAGATGCGCAGCGCGACAGTTGCCGAAAGCACGATCACGGCGGCCGCGGCAACCGGGAAGTACCAGCGGCGGCGTCCGACCGGGGCGACCAGCGGCGCCGGCCGCGCGCCGACCGCGCGCCGCGCCGCGGCGAGGATCGCCTCGTCGAGCGCGCGTGGCGGCTCCTCGCGCTCCAGGGCGCGATAGGCCTGCGAGACCTTCGGGTCGCGATCTTCCTCAGCCATCGTCCACCGCCGCTTTCAGCTTCGCGATCGCGTAGCGCAGGCGGCTCTTCGCCGCCTCCTCGTTCGATCCGGTCGCCCGCGCGATCGCGGCGACCGTCAGACCGCCCTCCTCGTGCAGCAGGAACGCCTCGCGCTGTGCCGCGGGAAGCGCTTCGAGCGCGGCGAGAAACCGCCCGGCCGACTCCCGCCCCTCGACCTGCCGCCCGGGATCCTGTGCGGGATTCCCCGGCGGATCCTCATCCAGCGCGACGAGCGCCGGAGCGCCGCGGCGCCAATGATCGACCAGCCGATTGTGGGCGATCGTGTAGAGCCAGGTCGTGAAGCGCGCTTCGGGGGCGTAGCGCTCGCGCGCCTCGATCACCCGCATCCAGATCTCCTGAAACAGCTCCTCCGCGACCGAGCGCTGGTACACCCCGCGCAGCACAAATCGGAACAAAGGGCCCTTGTGCCGCAGATACAGCTTCTCGAAGGCCCCGGCGTCGCCATCGCGATACGCCGTCATCAACTGCTCGTCCGGGGCCTCCATTCGTCACGAGTTTACCCCTGCGGAGGCGCCGCGAAGCCGGGAAACGGGCGCGGGTGCGGCGCGACCGGAATCGGCTCGCGAATGACGCCGCGCGCGACCAGGTTGCGGTAGCTGTCGTAGTAGAGCGTGATCACCTCCGCCGGGGCGGAGCTCGCGCGCTCGAAGGCGACGAAGCGCGCGTGCGAGGTTTCGTCGCGTCCCCAGCCCGTGCCGAGCCGTGGCTGGCTCGACTCGGTGGATTTCGCGGCGTCGGCCGACGCACCCGCCCCGGCGGCCCTTTCCCCCGGCGCGATGCGGCCGATCGGCGCGGGCGGCTCCGACGGCTTCCTGCGGAACAGCGCCACACCGATCACCCCGACATCGTCCGGGCGTCCGGTGCGCGCCGCGTAGGAATCGGGAATCGACGTGAAGTAGAAGGCCGCGGTCCGGGCGAGGCTCTTGCGCCAGCCGCGAATGTCGAGCGAGCGCCAGGGCGAGAGCACGTAGCCGCTTTGCGCCGGGTCGGCGGTCTCCCCGGTGATCACGTTCACGCCGTCGACCGACACCACCGCGAGAATATCCTCGCGCACGCGGTTGCGCAGCGTCACCTGGTATTCGTTCCCGGGCTTTCCGACCACGTACGCCCTGCCCTCGTGCCAGTAAACGGACGCCCGCCTGCCCTCGGTGCGGTCGTAGACGGAAAGCTCGGCGAGGCTCCCGAGCGCCCAGGCGTTTGCCGCGAACAAGAACGCAAGTGCGCCGCCCAGCATCTTCAGGTCTTTCATATCCTCTCCTTTGCTGAACTCGCCCGCCTGATTGCAGGCGCATGAGGACATGGAACGAAACACGGCAGAGAAAGGGTTAAGCCGTTTGCGGGCACAATAGCGGCCGATGAACGGGCAGCTCTTCACCCAGGACTTCCTCGTCTCCGGGATCGCGCAGTCCCCGGTCTGGAAGAGCCTGAGCGACGCCTCGCTCGACGCGTTCGTCAAGGCGCTGCGTGCCGTCTACCAGCCGTTCTCCGCGAGCAGCCGGCCGAACGAGGCGACGACCGAGCAGGAGATCATCGTGAAGGCGCTCGGGCAGCTCGGATGGTCGGAGCTCGCGCTGCCGCAGGTTTCGGCATCGGGCGGCCGGCGGGAGGACGTGCCCGATCTGCTGCTCTTTCCCGACCTCCGGGCCAAGACGAACGCACTCAAAGAAAGGCAGGACGCACGCCGTTACCGCCAAGGAATCGCGGTGCTTGAATCCAAGCGCTGGCTGCGCGCGCTCGACCGCGGCGATTCGACGGACGCTCTCGACCCTGGGACGCCCTCCAACCAAATCCTGCGCTACCTGTCGGCTGCCGAAATCGCGTCCGATCGGGCAATCCGATGGGGAATCCTGACCAACGGCGCCGCATGGCGGCTCTATTTCCAGGGCGCCCGTTCGCGCTCCGAGGACTTTCTGGAAATCGACGTCGCGGCGGCGCTCGGCGTCCCGGGAGTTCAACCGTCTCTCCTTGGGCGAGGCGAGGACGCGCGACATGTATTGAAGGTGTTCTTCTGCATGTTTCACCAGGCCGCCTTCCTGCCGCAGTCCTGGGACGGGGAGCGTCGGTCCTTTCACCAATTCGCGCTTGCTGAAGCCCGCCACTACGAGAGCCTGGTCTCCCAGGATCTCGGGCAGCGGGTCTTCAACGCGGTATTTCCGGATCTCGCGGACGCGATCGCGAACGGCGATCCGCAAGCCAAACGGCCGTTCGATCGGGCGTACTTGGAACAGGTCCGCGAAGCGGCGCTGATCCTTCTGTACCGGCTGCTGTTCGTCCTCTACGCGGAGGACCGCGAGCTCCTGCCGGTGCGCGACAGCCGCTACGCGGGATACAGCCTGCGGCGCTTGCGCGAGCAGATTCGCGACCAGCGCGACAAGAGCGTCGAATTCTCCTCAACCGCATCGCGGCTGTGGGACGAGCTCAACACGCTTTTCAGGGCGATCGCCGATGGCGACCGGTCGCTCGCCCTTCCCGCGTACAACGGCGGACTGTTCGAGGATTCGCGGGCGCCGCTGCTCGCGCGGGTACGCTTGCCGGACGCCAAGCTCGCACCGGCGATCGACGAACTTTCGCGCCGCGCCAGCGAAACGGGTCGCGCCTGGATCAACTACCGCGATCTCTCGGTACAGCACCTGGGCGGGATCTACGAGCGCCTGCTCGAATACCGGCTCGAGGAAAGCGGGCCGCGCCTCGTCGCCCGTCCGACGAGCTTCGCCCGCCGCGGCTCGGGGAGCTATTACACGCACGACGATCTCGTGAAGCTGCTGATCGAGCAAGCAGTCGGTCCGCTGGTGGCCGAGCGCAGGGGGGCTTTCGAGGCGCGCGCGACCGCCCTGTCGAAAAGGAAGGCCGTCGCGCCTCACGACGTAAGGGAACTGGAGACACTGGATCCAGCTTCGCGCATCCTCGAGCTGAAGGTATGCGACCCGGCGATGGGTAGCGGGCACTTTCTCGTGGCGCTTGTGGACGAGCTCGCGGACCGGATCCTCGAATCGGTGTCTCATGCCGCGCAGTTCGTTGCGGGCAAGCGCTGGGCGAAAGACGCGTATGTCTCTCCGGTGACGGCGCGAATCGAGGATATCCGCAAGCGAATTCTGGCGGCAGGTGCGGCGAAAGGCTGGGCCATCGACCCTGCTCAGCTTGACGACCGGCACGTGGTCCGCCGCATGATTCTCAAGCGCGTGATTCACGGCGTGGACAAGAACCCGATGGCGGTGGAGCTCGCCAAGGTGGCGCTGTGGCTGCACACGTTCACCGTGGGCGCTCCGCTCTCCTTCCTCGACCACCACCTGCGCTGCGGCGATGCGCTGTTCGGGGGACGGGTCGAGGATCTGAAGCGGGAGCTCGGCAAGCTCGCCGGCGAGCTCCTCCAGCAGCAGGATCTGCGCCAGGTGGACGCCGCGCGCATGACGATGCAGGCGATCGGCGAACTGACCGACATCGACATCGCCGAGGCGCACCAGTCGAAGGCTCTGATGGACAAGATCGAGGAAGGACTCCTTCCCCTCAAGCGGGGCCTCGATTTCATCCAGGCGAAGCACTGGGCGCGCCAGGCCGAGGTCCGGGGGTACGCCGAGACCTGGGCCGACCTCCTAAATCACGAGTACGGCGACAACTTGCTCGAATCGCTGGAACTGCTTTCGAAGCGCGGCATTCGCCTGCACGGCGAACGCCAGAAGCGCGCGCACCGGGTCGTGCAGGGTGCGCTCGAGCGCGAGGCGGAGGTCCGGTTCCTGCACTGGGAGCTGGCGTTCCCGACCGTCTGGCAGGCGGACGGGGGCGGCGGATTCGACGCGGTGATCGGCAACCCGCCGTGGGACCGCATGAAGCTCCAGGAGGTCGAGTGGTTCGCGGAGCGCAAGCCGGAGATCGCGAAAGCGGTGCGCGCCGCGGACCGCAAGAAAATGATTGCCGAGCTCGAGCGCGACGGCGATCCGCTGTGGGCGGAGTACCTCGCCGCGCGCGAATTGGCCGAGACCGGGACGCGCGTCGCGCGGGAGTGCGGCGAGTACCCGCTCCTTTCGGGCGGCGACATCAACCTCTACAGCCTTTTCGTCGAGCGCGCGGCCTCGCTCATCCAGCCGAACGGCATGGTCGGGCTGCTTACCCCTTCGGGGATCGCAGCGGATAAGGGAGCGGCGGAGTTCTTTCGCGGCATTGCCGGCACCGGGCGGCTTGCCGCGCTCTTCGATTTCGAGAACAAGAAGGTGTTCTTCCCGGACATTCACGCAAGCTTCAAGTTTTGCACGCTTGTCTTTGGGGGCACGAGAGCAAAGTTCGATCACGCGCGCTGCGCCTTTTACCTGCACTCTATTGGCGACCTTCGCGATTCACAACGAGTCCTTGAACTCGGCCCGGAGGACTTTCTCTCAGTCAATCCCAATACCGGCTCCGCGCCGATATTCCGGACAAAGCGCGACGCCGAGATCACCACCGCGATCTACCGGCGCCAGCCGGTGCTGGTGGATCGCCGCGGCGAATCGAAGGACACGCCGCCGAAGCGCGTCTGGCCTGTGCGCTACGTGCGGATGTTCGACATGACCAACGATTCGCATCTTTTCAAGCGGCGCGACGAGCTGGAAAAGGACGGTTGGTATCCGGTTGACGGGAATCGCTGGAAAAAAGGCGCAACTATTGCGTTGCCGCTTTACGTTGGACGAATGATTCACCTCCTTGATCATCGTTCTGCCAGCGTCGAAGTCAATGCCGAGAATCTTCACAATCCCGCGCTCAGTGGAATTCTCAGTGCAGAAATCAAGGCTCACCCGGACATCTATCCGGAGCCGCAGTATTGGGTCAGTCAGGCAGACATTCCCGAGCAGGATGGGCGTAACTGGGCTTTGGCCTTTCGCGATATCGCCCGGGCGACGGACGAACGCACCATGATCGCTGCGATCATCCCCACGGTAGCCGCTGGAAACACTCTGCCGCTCGTGTTACCTGACCACGAAAGTGGTTCGCATTACTCGAATTGGGCTCCTCTGCTGCTTGCCAATTTTGCGTCGCTTGCGTTCGACTACGTTGCCAGACAGAAGGTGCAGTCGACCCATTTGAACTGGTACATCGTCGAGCAGCTTCCCTTGATCCGGCCTGCGCAATTTGAGTCGAAGCTCGGGCGAACGAAGGTTGCGGATTTCGTGCGCGAAAATGTGCTGTGCTTGTCCTTCACAGCGAACGACCTCGAACCCTTCGCACGGGACCTCGGCTACAAGGGTGCTGCGTTCAAATGGGACGAGGACGACCGGCGTCACCGCATCGCGCGCCTCGACGCGCTGTTCTTCCACCTCTACGGAATCAGCCGCGACGACGCAGCCTACATCCTCGACACCTTCCCGATCGTCCGCGAGCAGGACGAAAAGGCGCACGGCCGGTACCTGACTAAGGACTTGGTTCTCGCCTACCTCAATGCCGTTGCGGCGGGCGACTTGGAGTCCAAGGTAACCGTCTAGGCTTCCCCGGTGCGCTCAAGCGCCTGGGCGAAGAGTGTCTGCTCGGCCGCCGACAGCGTGGGCGCACGCTTGATCGCGGCGATCACTTCGATCCGAACCTCCTCGTGCAATTCGCCCTTGATGCGATTCGTGTCAACCATCAGGTCGCGGATCACCGCTTGGGTAGGAAGCCGCAGGACCTGGTGGCAAGCGATGTGCGAGTCGTGCTGCAGAAACGGGTGGCGTTCTGCATCGATACGGACCTGGCACACCGCGAGCTCGGGACGCCGTTCGATGAAAGGGTGTACCTCGGAATTCACGACCAAGGTGCAGCACTGGTCGTCGACATGAGCGATTGCCAGATACTTCGACCGAGTTCCTTCAGGAAATACGACGTCCAGGTAAATCACGACGCCGGGTTGAAGCCGGCGAAGAACCGACTTACGCCGCTCTTCGGGCGAGAACGCGTCGCCGAGCGTCGCCACGCGATTCTCCGTCGCTCAGATGGGCGAGAATTTCCTTCGCGTTCGGCAGGGTTTTCGCAATCGCTGTCAGCTCGATCATTTCGTTCTGATCGGCCGACTTCCAGGCTTCGTCGTGGCTCTTCCTCGCCAGCCGGGCAAAGCTCAGGCGGCCGTTCGCCTTGATTGAGGCGTCGAGGCACGCGCGCTGGGCCAGTGAAATCATTTCGAGGTTTGCATCCCGCAGCGCGCGCACGCGGTGGGGGCCTTCGACCGCGAGCGAGCCGCTCGCCAGCTCCGCCCACTGCGGGGGAATGAACGGCTCGCGGCGTCCACCGGCAGCTTTCAGAAGGTTGTAAATCGCGCTTGGTACCGGCCCGTACCGCATCGCAACGTAGCTGTCGCCCGTCATCAGGCTGCCGTAGCGCGATAGGTGTTCCCGGTCAGCGAAATACAGCACCTTCGAGATGGAATGAAAGCTTGGACGCGGAAGCCGGTTCGCCAGGTAAAGAACCAGCTCCAAGGCTCGCTCGGGCTGAAACTGGATGGCGGGGACAGCCATGCGTAATGGCATTATAGCCGCGGCCTGTATCACCGTGCGCGAGACTTGAGGGCTTTGTCGCGGATTTCCGACAAGGTTGTGCTCGGCGTGATGGCGTCGGGCTCGATCCGCAGCTCGACGATCGCCGGCTTGCCGGAGGCCGTGGCGCGCCCGAACGCAG
>MERQ01000040.1 GCA_001770655.1 Betaproteobacteria bacterium RIFCSPLOWO2_12_FULL_68_20 | reverse complement strand
GTCCTGGCCGTCGGACTGCCATGCCACTACAAATCCGCCGCCGGTCAGCGCCGCGACAGCGGGGAAGCTTTGATCGCCCGAGGTAAAGCTGTTGACCCGCAACTCGCCAAACAGGTCGATCCCGATCGTGCCGTCCGTGAAGGACGCGCTCTCGACACTGATCAACCTGTCGATTCCATCATTGCCATTGGAGGCATCGATATCCGTGACGACGATGTTCCCGGAGGTCAGCCTGAAGTTGTAGCCGGACGACCCGCCGCCGTAGGCCGCGATGTCGGTGCCGCCGCCGCCGTTCAACGTGTCGTTGCCGGCGAGGCCGGTGAAAACGTTGTTCGACGCGTTTCCCGTCAGCGTGTCGGCCAGGGCGCTTCCCGTGAGCGCCTCGATGTTCGCGAGGGTGTCCGTGCCCGCGCCTACCGTGTTCTGTGCACCGGTGGTCGCGAGGCTGACCGTGACGCCGCTAGTGGCGTTGCTGTAGGTAGCGATGTCGAACCCGCCCAGGCCATTCAGCGTGTCGTTGCCGGCGCCGCCTTCCAGCACGTTCGCGGCGCTGTTGCCGGTGAGGTGGTTGTTGAGAGTATTGCCGGTGCCGTTGATGGCGCCGGTACCGGTGAGCGTCAGGTTCTCGAGATTCGCGCCCAGCGTGTAGCTGAAGTCGCTCCGGACGAGGTCGGTGCCCGCGCTGGCGCCTTCGGTGATGATGTCCTGCCCGTCGTTGACGTAGGCGTCATCCCCCTGGCCGCCCGCCAGGCTGTCAAACCCTGTGCGGCCAACCAGATAATCGTTGCCAGTGCCGCCGGTCAGTGAGTCGCTGCCCGATCCGCCGTCCAGCACCACGTTGCCGGCGCCGGACCAGGTGATGACGTTGTTGCCGCCGTCACCCGTCAGTTGCGCCGATACCGGATTGCCCGCCGCGTCGTAGCGCTGGGCATATGTTCCAACGTCGTCGCCTACCCCATTTCCACTCCACGTCACCACGAAGCCGCCGTCGGCCAGTGCCGCGACTGAGGACACGCCTTGATTGCCAACCGTGGTGGTGTTGACCTGGAATTCACTGCCCGCCGCGGTTCCGCTCGCGTCATAGCGCTGGGCGTACACGCCGTAGCCGTCGCCGTCCTGGTTAAGCGAGCCCCAGGTGACGACGAAGCCGCCGTCCGAGAGGGCCGTAATCGCGGGAGACACCTGATCGTTCGCCGTGGCGGTGTTGATCTGAAACTCGCCGCCGATCGCTACGCCGCTTGCGTCGTAGCGCCGGGCGTAAATGCCAGCACCGTCGCCGTCCTGGAGGTTGGACATCCACGTCACTGCGAAGCCGCCGTCGGCCAGAGCCGTGATCGCGGAAGCCAGCTGATCGCTCGCCGTGGTGGTGTTGACCCGAAATTCGCTCCCCACCGCTGCGCCGCTGGCGTCGTAGCGCTGAGCGTAGACGCCGTAGCCGCCCCCGTCCTGTACTTCGGACTCCCACGTCACCACGAAGCCGCCGCCGGACAGAGCCGCGACTGAGGACGTGTGTTGACTGCTGGCCGTGGCGGTGTTGACCCGGAATTCACCGTCAAGCGCGGTCCCGCTCGCGTTGTAGCGTTGGGCATAGACGCCGAAACCGCTTCCATCTTCGGCATGCCATGTCACGACGAAACCGCCGCCGGACAGAGCCGCGATCGCGGGAAAGCCTTGAAAGCCCGCTGTGGTGGTGTTGACCCGGAATTCGCCGTCCTGCGCGGCGCCATCGGCGTCATAGCGCTGGGCGTAGACGCCGGAGTCGCTGCCGTCCTGGTTAAGCGAGCTCCAGGTGACGACGAAGCCGCCGTCCGAGAGGGCCGCAATCGCGGGAGCGAACTGATCGTTCGCCGTGGCGGTGTTGACCTGGAATTCGCCGCCGATCGCTACGCCGCTGGCGTTGAAACGCCGGGCGTAGACACCACTGCCATCGCCGTCCTGACCGTCGGACAGCCATGTCACCACGAAGCCACCGTCGGCCAGAACCGCGATCGCCTGATCGCCTTGCGAGCCGGCCGTGGTGGTATTGACCCGATTCTCGCCCGATGAAACGAGGCTGATGGTCCCGTCGGTGAAGGAGGCATTCTCGACGCCGATCAGCGTGTCCGCGCCCTCGTCGCCGTTGCCCGTGTTGGTATCGGTAATGACGAAGTTGCCGCCAACCAGGCTGAAGCTGTACCCGGCGGAACTCGCGCTATAGCTCGCGATGTCGTTGCCGCCGCCGCCGTCCAGCGTGTCGTTGCCGCCAAGGCCGACCAATCGATCGTCCCCCGCGCCGCCGGTCAGCGTGTTCGCGGCATCGTCATTCGCCGTGCCCGTGGCGTCGTCGCCGATCAGCAGCTTGCTGCCGTCGGCAAAAACGATGTTGGTCTGCGTCGCGCTGAGCGGATTCATCAGCAGCGTGACGGTCTTGCCGGGGTAGGAGAGGGTGAGCGACGTCGTGCCGCCCAGAACCACCGTGACTGCCGCGGCCTGGATGCCGGCGTCGTTGAAATTCAGGACGTCGACCAGCGGATCGAAAACGATGTTCTGTCCGTCGATGAGCGCGGTCCAGTTGTAGGTGGTCATGGGCGTTTCCTGAAGTGTCTTTCTTCTAGAACCTCACGCCCGCCGCCAGGCCGTAGAAGGTCGAGGCGTGCGGCGAGAGGAGGTCTTTCGCGAACAGTGCGAGGCTGAAGCGCTTGTCCTGCGTTTCCCAGTAGGCCGAGACGTTGCCGCCCCAGTACGAGGCGCGCGGCGCGGCCTGAGCGAACGTCAGCGAGCGCGAGCGCCACTGGGCGTCGGCAGCGACGCGCCAGCGCAGCGGGCTCACCCAGGTGAGCCCGAGCTCGAGCTCGCGCTTCGGCAGGTAGCGCCCCCCCTGCTGCAAGAACGCAATCTGCGAGTCGGTGAGCCGCAGCGCCGCGCTGCCGGCGAGCGTCGGGGTGAGCGCGGCGTTCAGCGCGCCGCGCGCCTGCGTCATGCGCGCGCGTGTGTTGACGTTGATGGATGAGTACTCGGTGCTCGACGGCCCGGCGTAGAAGGCGGCGACGTCGGCGACGTTGCGCTGGCGAAGGCGCGTGAGGTTGGCGAGGTTCTCGGCAAGCGAGAGGTCGAGCACATCGGGGTTGCGCGAGCTGCGCCGGTCGAGCGAAAGCTCGCCGTAGAGGCGCGGCGAAATTTCGGATTCGAGCTTCGCGACCGCGCGCTTCACTCGCCCGCCGAAGCGCACCAGCGTCTCATCCAGCGGGATGCCGGCGGTGGCGACCGGGCCGAGCGACACCGGCGCCGAAGAGCGCGGAAAGTCCTGGTACGCGAGCCGCAGGCGATGGCCGGGCGCGAGGATGCCGGTGTAGCCGAGGCGCGGCGAGAGGCGATGGTGCGAGGACTCGCTGACGATCAACGTCGGCACCCCGAATAGCAGCCTGTCATTCGCGATGCGCTTGCGGTAGTCGGTGGCGACGAGATCGAGCTGCACGTAATTCGCGCTGCCGAAGAGCCGCTTCGCCGACACGTAGCCGAGCCGGCTGCGCTCGGAAATGCGCTGGTCGGTGCTGAGGGCGAGCGTGCCGGCAGGCTCGACCCTGATGGCGATTCCGGCGTGCTCGGGGCTTTCGGCGTACTCGACCCCGGCGGCGAGATCCCAGGCGTCGCTCCAGCGCGCGCGCCAGCCGAGCTGCGCGTCGCGCGACACCTCGCTGTCCTCGAAGCGGTTGCCGAGCGGAGGCACGGTGTTGTTCCGCCACTCCTGCGTGCCCTCGATGCGGCTGCCGCCGATGCGCGCCTGGAACTGGTTCTGCGGCCCGGCGAGCCACGTCGCGCCCGCGCTCAGGTCGGAGAAAGGCGCTCGGAACGTGAGCCCGGAAATCGCGGGATCCGCGTAGCGCGCGTCGGTGGAATCGCGGCTGTAGAAGGCGAACAGGCGCAGCTCGTGCGTCGGCACCCAGCCGAGCGCCGCGGTCACCGAGCGCGTCTCGTCCTCGTAGCTGAAAGGCTGGCCCGCGCGCGTCTTGCCTTTCTGCACGTCGGCGTCCACGAAGTAGGCGAGCGGCGTGGTCTCGTTCACGTAACCGTTCAGCGTGACGCGCGGCACGACTTCACGGATCTGGCGGTCGCGCCCGAGCGTGAGCGAGGCGCTCTGGTAGTGCCCCGGCCGGTGGATCAGGCTCTGGAAGCGGTTCGACGCGCCGAACACCGTCGGGTCGGCGAGAAAGCCCTGGAACAATTCCGAGTTCTTCGCCAGGCTGCCCTCGTAGAGGTCGGCGAGGAAGAGGTGGCTCCCGGCCCAGAGCGGGTAGTAGCCGTCCTGCGCGTAGGCGATCGCCCAGTCCTTCAAGCCGCGGAAAGCGAGCGCGTTGGCGAGGTTGGCGACGCCCTTCTGGTTGTTCGCCACCTGGTTGAGCGACTTGAGGTAGGGCATGCGCGCCATCGCCTCGCGCGCCTTGGCGAGCGCCGCGTCCGCCTCGAACAGATCGGTGTGGATCATGCTCGCGAAAAGGGGCGGCAGCGGATCGCGCGCGTCGAGCTCCCCCGCGCGCGCGAGGAATTCGAGCGCCCGGCCCGGGCTGCCGAGCTGGTAGTGCGCGATCCCCGCGTACAGCTGCGCGCGCGCGTAGCGCGGCTCGATGAGGCCCGCCTTGAGGAAATCCTCGAGCGCCTCTTCCGGGCGGCCTTGCTTCAGCTTCATCACGCCGCGCCCGGTGAGCGCGATGTAGTCGTCCGGCTGCAACGCGAGCGCCGCGTCGAACGCGCGAGCCGCCTCGCCATAGCGATCGGCAAAAGCTTCCAGCGTGCCGCGCTCGGCAGCATGCGCGCTCTCGCGCGGGTTCAGCTCCTGGGCCTTTTGCAGCAGCTCGCGCGCGGCGGCGACCTCTTCGCGCTCGACCGCGATCGAGCCCAGGCCGCCCCAGCCGCGGTCGTCCGCGGGCGCGAGGGCCCGTGCCTGTTCGTAGGCGGCGCGCGCGCGGGCGACGTCGCCCTCGAAGCGCGCCAGCTCCCCTTGCGCGATCCATGCCTCGAGCGCCTCGCCGCGCGCAGCGAGCGCGGGCTGGAGCGTCGTCGCGGCTTCCGGCGCACGATCGTCGAGGAGCAGCAGGCGCGCGAGCTGCGCGCGCGCGATGCTTCCGGGATCGATGGCGACGGCGCGCCGGGCGAGCGCGATCGCCTCCTCGCGCCTGCCTTCGAGCACTCGCAGATCGGCGAGCATCAGCAGCACCGGTACCGTCGCCCCGGCCTGCGCGAGCAGCGCGCCCGCCTGCGCGAGTTGGCCCGCGGCGATGAGTCCGGCGGCGCGCGCGGCGAGGGGATCGGCCGGCCTCCCCGCGAGATAGCGCTGCGGATCGAGCCGCCAGCGCACCACCCACTGCACCCGCTCGCGCGGATTGACGATCTGGATCTTCACCGGCGCGCGCCCGATTTCCGCCACCGCGCCTTCGCCCGCGCCGACGCTCACCTCGCCGCGCTCGTTCGCCATCTCGACCTGCCCGCTCAGCACCACCAGCTGCGTGCGGCCGTCGGGGCCGACCTCCAGCTCCCAGTCGGTGCCGCGGATGGAAAGCGTTGCCGACGGCGTCTCGACGCGCAGCGGCGGCTCCGAGGGCGCGCGCGGCGGCCCGCCGCGCGCCGCGCCCCAGCTGCGGCCTTCGTTGAGCCGGATCAATGTCTGCGTGCCGGCTGCGGCGTCCGCCGCGGTCTTGATCTGCAGCTGGCTGTTCTGGCTGAGCCGGATCTGCATCCGCTCGGGCAGCAGCAGGATGCCCATCTGGCTCAGGTCGCCGGTGCGGACGAAGTCCCCGCCTTCGAGGTCCTGGCGCAGGCGCGCCGGCTGCCACGCCCCGCCGGCGGCCGGGCGGAAATCGCCGCGCCCCTGCAGACTGACGATGTTCGCCGCCGGCACGGCAGCATGGAGCGCCTGTGCAGCGAGGCACGCTGCACAGGCGGCCGCAACGCGGCAGACGCTCCCCAGCCCCATCCCGCCCCCACTCCCCTCTGCCGGCTACTATGGCAGAAAAGCCCCCCAGCCGGGGTCAACTATTGGCGCTTCTGGCGGCCAACTATTCCCGCGCTGGCCTACAGCTTCTCGAGCGCGGTGGCGCCGTCCCAGCCGGCTTCGGGAGGGGCGGCCTCGAAGCGCTCGATGCGCTCGAGGAACACGCCGGCCACGCTGTCGCCGGGCGCGCTGGCCGCGACCTCGCGCCACGCCTGGCGCGCCGCAGGCCAGTCCTGCCGGCGGTAGGCGGCGAGCGCGCTCTCGGTGAGCGCGGCGAGCTTGCGGTCGTCGCAGGGCGTGCAGATGAAGACCGCGTTCTCCTTGCCCTTCACCCGCACCCAGTCGACCGAACGCAAGGCGATGGCGCCGTTCAGGCGCTCGGCCGTCGCCCCGGAGACGAGGATGCGAGTGCCGTAGAGCTTGTTCACGCCCTCCAGGCGCGCGGCGAGGTTCACGCTGTCGCCGAGCGCGGTGTAGTCGAAGCGCTCGAGCGAGCCCATGTTGCCGACGATCGCCTCGCCGGTATGCACGCCGATGCGCATGCCGGGCAGCTCGACCCCGGTGGCGGCGAACTCGGCGCGCAGTCCGGCGAGCCCCGCCTGCATCGCCAGCGCCGCCTCGCAGGCGTGCAGCGCGTGCTGCTCGTCCGCGAGCGGCGCGCCCCAGAACGCGTAGATGCCGTCGCCGAGGAACTTCTGCACCGTTCCGCCGTGCCCGTGGATCGCGCGCGTCATCGCCGTGAGCCAGATGTTGACGAGGTGCGCCACCGCTTCCGGGGCGAGCCGCTCGGAGATCGAGGTGAAGCCGGCGAGGTCGCAGAACAGCAGCGTCATGGTGCGCCGCTCGCCGCCGAGGCGCAGCGCCCCGGGATGCGCGACGATGCGGTCGACGACGTGCGGCGACACGTAGCGGGCGAACGCGAAGCGCACGCGCATCGCCTGGCGGCGCTCGGCGAGGTAGGAGGCCGCCGCCACAACGAGGTAGAAGGCGGCGAGCGCCGCCATGGGCAGCGCGAGCGGCATCCAGTAGTCGCGCTGGGTGAATGCCCAGTAGCCGGATCCCGCCGCGGCCGCAGCGAGGGCCAGGACCCAGGCGCCGCTCCCGGCCGGGTGCCAGCGCGCGCCGGCGGGAAAAGCGAGCAGCATGAGCGCCGCGGCGAAGGCGAGCCCCGCGCCGCGGCTCGCCGGCTCGATGGTGCGCCCGGTGATCGCGTTCTCGATCAGCGTCGCCTGGATCTCCACGCCGGGCGTGAGCAGCCTGGAGCCGGCGAGAAACGGCGTCGCGAGCATGTCGGCGTGCACGATGCCCGCCTCGGGGCTGGCGCGCACGTCGCGCCCCACGAGCACGATCTGGTCGCGGAAGAAATCGCGCGGGATCGTCGGGTCGCCGGCGAGCACCTGGTAGAAGGACACGTACGGGAAGGTGTGCGCCGGGCCGAGGTAGCGGATCAGATCGGCCCCGCCCACCTGCGGCGGCGGGATGAGCTCGGGGCGCGTGCGCATCAGCGTGTCGATCGCCGCGCGCCACAGCGCGTCGCGCTGCTGCGGCACGCGGCGCACGACGCCGTCCGGGTCGAGCTCGGTGGTGGCGAGCCCCGCCGCCGCGCCCGCCTGCTTGAACTTCGGCAGCGGGTCGATGCGCAGCCACTGCCGGAAGAGCGCCGTCTCGTGGTAGGCGTGGTCGGCCGCGAGCACCACGTTGCCGGCGCGCGCGATCGCCGCGGCGAGCGCCTCGTCCTCCTGCGGTGCCGACGGCTCGTTGAATACGATGTCGAGCGCGATCACCGCCGCGCCGCGCTCGCCGAGCCGGTCGATCAGCCGCGCGAACAGGCTCCTCGGCCAGGGCCACTGGCGATTGAGCTGCGCGAACGACGCCTCGTCGATACCGACGATGGTGATCGGCAGCTCGGAGCGGCGCGGCGCGCCGGCGCGGGTGAGGACGTCGAAGACCCACAGCTCGGCGAGCTGCCCCGGGCCGGTGAAGCCGAGGGCGGCCGCGACGGCGAGCAC
>MERQ01000039.1:3332-6206 GCA_001770655.1 Betaproteobacteria bacterium RIFCSPLOWO2_12_FULL_68_20 | reverse complement strand
CTTTCTCGTCGAGGCGGAGCGGCTCGAGGTCACCTACCTGTCCCTCATGCCGACGCACCTGCGCCAGCTGCTGCCGCGCTTGCCGGACGAGCGCCCGCAGCTGCCTCGCCTGCGCATCCTGCGCACCGGCGCCATGACTGTGACCGAGAGCCTGCGCGATGAAATCATGCGGCGTCTCTGTTCGAACTTGTTGGTCACCTACGGCACCAACGACGTAGGCACTCCGATTGCCTTCGCCGATGCGCAAACGCTGCGGCGATTCCCGGGTTGCGTCGGCATCGCGCCGTCCGGCGTCGAGCTGGGCATCGCAGACGACGAAGGGCGATCGCTGCCCGCGGGCGAAGTCGGACTGATCCGCGTCCGTGCTCCGGGCATGCCGAGCGGGTACATCGACAACCCGGAGGCCACCGCCAGGGCGTTTCGCGGCGGCTGGTTCTACCCGGGAGACCTGGGCCTGCTGACGCCGGAAGGAGCGCTCCACTTCAAGGGACGTGCGGACGACATGATGAACTTCGACGGCATCAAGATCTATCCGTCGGAAATCGAAGCGGTGCTGCTGGAGCATCCGGCAGTCGCCGAAGCGGCCGCGTTTCCGGTGTCGTCCAGCGTCCACCAGGATATTCCCGCTGCCGCTGTTGTGCTGCGCCATCCAGTGCCCGAGTCGGAGATCAGGATCTGGTGCCACGACCGCATGCAGAGCCGCGCGCCGCTCATCGTCGAGATACTCGCGGAGCTGCCCAGAAACTCGATCGGAAAGGTCCTGAAGCGCGAGCTGGCGAAGCGCCTCGAGGGTCGATTGCCCGAAGACCACAGATGAACCTCGCCGACTTCCTCGCCCGCCACGCCGAGCGCGACCCCGCGGCGCCCGCGATCGTCGAGCCCGGCCGCACCGTCGACTACGCGGCGCTCGACCGCGCGGCGTGGCGCGCGGCGGCGTCGTTCCGCGAGCGCGGCATCGGGCCGGGCGACGTGGTCGGGCTCGCCATGGGGAGCACGGCGCTCCACCTCGTCGCGAGCTACGCGCTCGCGCGCATGGGCGCGGTGCAGATCGCGCTGCCGGCGGCCGATTCTGGCTCGGCCGATCTCGAGCGACGGTTCCGCGTCAAGACGGTCCTTCGCGAGGGCGACGAAGGCTGGCTTGCGCCCGGCGGGCAGGCGATCGACCGCAGCCTGCGTGCGCCGGGCGGCGATGAAGGCTGGCGCATCGTGACTACTCCCGCGCCGGGCAGGCCGAAGGCGGTCCTTCATACCCACGCGATGCACGCGGCGGCCTTCGCGAGCTACCAGGCGGCCGACCCGCTGCTCGCGAGCGATCGTTGTCTCGACGTGCTCGGCCTGCACACGCAGGCCGGGCTGCTGCTCTGCTGGCACGCGCAGTGCGCGGGCGCGGCGCTGCTGCTCGGCTTTCCCAAGGCAACGGCGGGAGAGTTCTTCCGCTCGGCCGAGAGCCAGCGCGCGACTTTCCTCTTCCTGCTGCCGATGCATCTGCAGGGCCTGCTGCCCGCGCTGCCGCGCGAGCGGCCGCGTCTGCCCGGAGTGCGCAAGCTGAGGACCGGCGGGATGATCGTGCCCGAGGCGCTGCGCCGCGAGACCGTGCGGCGGCTGACGCCGAACCTCACCGTTGTTTACGCCACCAACGACATCGGCGCGCTGATCGCGTTCGCCTCCGGCAGCACGCTAGAGCGCTTTCCTGACGCGCTCGGCGTCGCGGCGCCGGGAGTCGCGATCGAAATCGCCGGCGTGGACGGAAACGCCCTGCCGTCCGGCGAGGTCGGGCTCGTCCGCGTGCGCGCGCCCGGCATGCCGCAGGGATACCTCGACGACCCCGAGGCGAGCGCGCGAGCGTTTCGCGACGGCTGGTATTACCCCGGCGATCTCGGCTCGCTCGCGCCCGAAGGCGCGCTCTACTTCAAGGGGCGCGCCGACGACATGATGAATGTCGACGGCCTCAAGGTCTACCCGGCGGAGATCGAGTCGGCGCTGCTCGCGCACGGCGCCGTGGCGGAGGCGGCGGCGTTCGCCGTTCCCTCGCCGAAGCACCAGGATGTGCCCGCCGCCGCGGTGGTGCTGCGCGAATCCGGCGCTGCGCGCGAGCTGGAGGAGTGGTGCCGCGAGCGGCTCGGCGCGCGGGGGCCGAAACTGGTGATCGCCGTGCCGCGGCTGCCGCGCGACGCGGCGGGGCGGCCGGACCGCGGCGCGCTGGTGCGCCTGGCGCGGGAGCGGGGTGCGAATGGCGGCTGACTCGCGCACCAAGGGTCCTACGCCGTCCCTCCCCGGCATCGTCGAGTCGCCGCTCGCGGGCCTGCGCTGGCCCTCGGTGCCGCAGCCGCGCACCGCGGCGATCCTCGCGCTGCACGAGCAGCTCCTCCAGTCGCAGTGGTGGGACGCGCAGCGGCTTGAAGCGCTGCAGCTCTGGCAGCTCGCGGCGCTGCTTACCCACGCCGCGCGCACCGTGCCGCACTATCGCAAGCTCCTGCGCGCGAGCGCCCAGGTGGACCCGGCGTTCCTGCGCACGCTGCCGATCCTCACGCGCGCGCAGGTGCAGGAGGCCCCCGCGGCGCTGGTGAGCAGCGCGGTGCCGCAGGGCCACGGCGCGATGGGCGAGGTGCGCTCCAGCGGCTCGACCGGCCGGCCGGTGGAGCTGAAGCAGACGCGCCTCACCGCGCTCTTCCGCCGCGCGCTGTATCTGCGCGAGCACGTCTGGCAGAAGCGCGATTTCAGGCTCGCCGCCGCGGTGATCCGCAACTTCAAGGACGGCAGCGCGATGCCGCCGGAAGGAAAGCGGGAAGGCGGCTGGGGCTACGGCTATTCGACGCGCCCGGTCGCCGCGCTCAACATCCGCGCCACGGTCGCCGAGCAGCTCGCCTGGCTCGA
>MERQ01000039.1:0-3322 GCA_001770655.1 Betaproteobacteria bacterium RIFCSPLOWO2_12_FULL_68_20 | reverse complement strand
CCGGCGTCCCTCGCCCCCTTCCCGACCAACGTGCGCGAGCTTGCGAACGAGGCGCTGGCGCGCGGCATGCGCCTCGCGGGCCTGCGCCAGGTGAGCACCTACGCCGAAACGCCGCCGCCGGGGCTCGGCGACCTGATCGGGCGCGCGTTCGGCGCCGCGCATTCGGACATCTACAGCTCCGAGGAGACCGGGCCGATCGCCTTCCAGTGCGAGCGCGGCCGCTACCACGTGCAGTCGGAGAACCTGATCGTCGAGGCGGTGGACGAGCAGGGCAGGCCGTGCGCGCCGGGCGTGCCGGGGCGGGTGCTGGTCACCGACCTGCACAACTTTGCCACGCCGCTCGTGCGCTACGAGATCGGCGACTACGCCGAGCCCGGGCCGCCGTGCGAATGCGGCCGGGGCCTGCCGGTGCTGGCGCGCGTGCTCGGGCGCACGCGCGGGATGCTGCGCCTGGCGGGCGGCGGGGCGCGCTGGCCGACGCTGCCGAGCGGCGACGAGCTGGGACGCATCGCGCCGGTGCGCCAGTTCCAGCTCGTCCAGAAGGGCCTGCGCGAGCTGGAGCTGCTGCTGGTCGCCGCGCGGCCGCTCGCGCCGGGCGAGGAGAAGAAGGTGCGCGAGGCGTTTCTCGCCGACCTGGGCGGGGATTTCGAGCTGCGCGTCGCCTATGCCGACGCCATCCCGCGCAGCGCGAGCGGGAAGTACGAGGACTTCAGGTCGGAGGTGCCGTAGCGGGGTGCGCTTCACGACCGGGGGTGCTCGGCGTAAAATCTAGCTAGCCAGATCTGGAGCAACCCATGGAGTCCATCGGCATTTACGAGGCGAAGTCCAGGCTGTCGCAGCTCGTCGAGCGGGCCGAGGCTGGCCACGAGGTCGTGATCACCCGCCACGGCAGGCCGGCGGCCAAGCTCGTGCCGGCGCGGCTACGCGGGACTGCGGACCGCAAGGCGATCATGGACGAGATTCGAGCCTTCAGCAGGAGCATCAAGCTGAAGAGGAAGCTGACCGTGCGCGAGCTGCGCGCCGCGATCGAGTGGGGACGCCGTTGATGGCGTTCGTGCCCGACAACTCGGTGATCGTCACATGGTTCATTGCCGGCCAGGCGAACGACTACACGCGCCGCATGGATCGGCGCGCGGCGCGCGAGCAGCCGGTCGTGCCCGCGCTGTGGGAGACGGAATTCGCCAACGTGATGACGGTGCTGGTGCGTCGCCGGTTGCTCGCCCGGCACCACGCGAACGCGATCCTGGGCCGCGCGGAACGCCTGCAGCTGTCGATCGACCGGGCCACGGTCGCGCCGCGCGCATTGTTCGCGCTTGCGGACCGGCACGGAATCAGCGCCTACGATGCCGCCTATGTCGAGCTGGCACAGCGCAGGGGTTTGCCGCTCGCTACGCGGGACGCGAATCTCGCGCGCGCGGCCCGCGGCGCCGGCGTTGCGGTCGCCTGATCGTCAGCGCATCAGGACTTCACGCTTCACCGACTGCCGGATCATCTGCTCCCCGGCACGCTCGGCGCTCGCCTCGCCAACGTACGTCCCCGGCGGCCAGGCTTCGCCGGGGCGCCGCCTGCCGAGGTAACGGAAGGCCGCTGCCTGGGGCTGCGCGATCGTTTCCTCTCGCTCCGCGAGGAGCGCGCCGTCCGGCCCCCGCAGCGAGTATCGCACGCGATCCCCGGGTGCGACGCCGGCGAGCTCGAACCAGAAGGTGAGCACGGGCGCGCCGCGGTCCGGCGCGCTCGCCGAATACTCGCCCGCAGACACCCGGCGATGCTCGGGGCGGCCGGAGGCGAATCCGGAGTTGAAGAAGCGCAGCGCCATGTAGGGGAGCGCCGCGAGCACGTCCGCGCGCCACAGCGGCTCCCCGCCGGCGCCGCAGGCGCCGCGGAAAGGATCCACCGCGCGACCGTCCTTCTCCAGCTGGAAATGCAGGTGCGGAAACTCGGTGAGTCCCGAGAGCCCGATTGCGCCGAGCGGCGCTCCGGCCTGGACGCTCTCGCCGCGGCGCACGCGCACGCTGCCTCGCTTCAGGTGGCAGTACTGGGTGGTCCAGCCCTCGCCGTGCTCGAGGCGCACGCCGTTGCCGCATTCGCGCCCGGGCTGCGCGCCGGCGCGGCCCGCGCCGTGGTCGGGCATGCCGTCGCGCGCGCCGATCACCTTTCCCGGCGCCGCCGCGCGCGCCTCGACGCCGGAAGCGAGGCGCGAGCGGTCGGCAACGCGGATGTCCACGCCCTTGTGCCCGTCGTAGGTCATCGCCCCGCAGGCGTAGTCGCGCACGCCGGCGCCGGGCTCCACGTCCACGTAGTTCTGGATCCAGCAGTCGCGGTCCGGCGCGCAGGCGACCGGAAACGCGAGTTGCGGCGTTTCGGCGGCGCCGGCCGCAAGCGCGCCGCCGAGGAGCGCCGCGCTAAGCCCGCGGCGGCACCACCGGGACGAGAAGATGGGAGTCGTATCCGCCGCCCGCATGGAGGACGTGCACGCCCCTGTTGACCGTGTCCTCGTGGCGGTCGGCCATCACCGGCCTGGGCGGGTTGTACACGTCGCTGCCCTGGATCACCAGTCGGAGCGTCTCGCCCGCCTCGAAGCGCGTGCCCGAGGGCCAGATCTCGATCTCCAGCGGCACGATCTCGCCGGCCTTGAGCTTCAGCTCGCGCCGGTGCGCGAGCACCGGCTGGTACGCGGTGGATTTCTCCTGGTCGAGCTCGCGGTGCGAGGCGCGCAGCCAGCCGAGCGCGACGTTGCCGTCGTCGAAATGCGCCCAGAAGGCGAACGGCACCCTCGCTCCCGAGCGGTCGAGCTTCTGGATGGCCACGAACACATCCAGGTCGTCCGAGCCCTCGGCCTGCGCCCACAGCTTCAGCTTCATGTGGCCGATCAGCTCCGCAGGCTCCGCGAATGAAAAATCGAAATGCGCGCTTCCGCCCGGCGCCTGGTAGCGGCACGAGGACTCTCTCGAGACGGGGTTCCGCTCCAGCGCGCCTTTCGCGCCATCCAGATACAGCTTCGTGTAGCGCGTGCGCGCGATCGGCCACTCGTTCTCCGTCTTGAACGGACCGACGTAGTAGCGCTCGCGCACTTCCAGCCGCACCTTCGGCCAGGCGGGGACCGAGTTGGAGACGCCGCGCAGAAAGTGGTCGAAGAACTCGCGCTGCCGCTCCACGCTCGCCGGCTCGTAGTAGTACGCCCACTTCTTGCGCCCGTGCACCTCGAGCCACTTCTGCGCCGACGCGATGCGCTTGAAGCCCTCCAGCGTGCCGCGCGTGTGCATGCCGTGGTCGGTCCAGCTCGCGACGACGTACGCGGGGACGCGGATGCGCTCGAATTTCG
>MERQ01000038.1 GCA_001770655.1 Betaproteobacteria bacterium RIFCSPLOWO2_12_FULL_68_20 | reverse complement strand
GGTCCGAACACCAGCCGCTTCACGGTCGATCTGCTCGGGCCGAAATTCATGGGCGCCTACCTGGCGCTCATCGGCTTCGCGCTCGCGACCATGCTGCTGCTGCGCTGGGTGCGCGTCCCGACCCCGAGCGCGGCCGAGCAGGCGGCCGCCGGCCGGCCGCTCGGCGAGATCGTCATGCAGCCGAAATACGTCATCGCGGTGCTCTCCGCGGCGATCGGCTTCGGCGTCATGAACTTCCTCATGACCTCGACGCCGATCGCGATGCAGGCCCACCATCATCCTTACGGCGAGGCCGCGTTCGTGATTTCCTGGCACGTGGTCGGCATGTTCGCGCCGTCGTTTTTCACCGGGCCGCTGATCAGGCGCGTCGGCGCGCTGCCGGTGATGTTCGCGGGGGCGCTGCTGAATTTCGCCTCGATCGGGATCGCGCTCTCCGGGGTCGCGGTGCCGCACTTCTGGTGGGCGATGGTGGTGCTCGGGGTGGGCTGGAACTTCCTCTACATCGGCGGCACCATGCTGCTCACCGAGACCTACCGGCCCGAGGAGCGCGCCAAGGCGCAGGGTGCGAACGATCAGGCGATCTTCGTGATGATGGCAATATCCTCCTTCACCTCGGGCATGACCGTGACCACCGCCGGCTGGGAGCGGGTGAACCTCCTCGCGCTGCCGCTCGTCGCGACGGTGGCGATCGCCATCGTCTGGTTCGCGCTGCACGAGCGCGCCCGGAAGGCGGCCGCCGCGTAGCCATGCGGCCCCCGGCGCAGGTCGGCCAGCCGCTGGAGGAGGTCGACACCCCGGCGCTGGTCCTCGAGCTGGACGCGTTCGAACGGAACCTGCGCGCGCTCGCCGGCGCGGTGAAAGGCCGCAAGGTGCGCGTGCGTGCCCACGCCAAGACCCACAAGTGCCCGGAGATCGCGAAGCGCCAGATCGCCGCCGGCGCGATCGGCGTTTGCTGCCAGAAGGTTTCCGAGGCCGAGGCGATGGTCGAGGCGGGAATCGCCGATGTCCTGGTGACGAACGAAGTGGTCGGCGCGCCGAAGCTCGAGCGGCTCGCCGCGCTCGCGAAGCGCGCGCGCATCGGAGTGTGCGCGGACGACGCCGGCAACGTGCGCGACCTGGAGGCCGCCGCGGCCCGCGCGGGCGCCGCGCTCGACGTCTACATCGAGCTCGAAGTCGGGATGCGGCGCTGCGGCGTGGCGCCGGAGGAGCCGGCGCTCGCGCTCGCGCACGAGATCGCGGGCTGCCGGCACCTGCGCTTCGCGGGTCTGCAGGCCTATCAGGGCCGCGCGCAGCACCTGCGCGCGATGTCCGAGCGCCGCGCGGCGATCGACGCCGCGGCGGTGGCGGCGCGCACCACGCGCGAGCTCATCGAGCAGGCGGGCATCCGCTGCCCGGTGGTGACCGGGGCGGGCAGTGGCACGTTCATGCTCGAAATCGAGTCGGGCGCCTGGGACGAGATCCAGCCCGGCTCGTACATCTTCATGGACGCCGACTACGCCAGGAACGAGTGGGTCGCCCCGCTGCCGCGCTTCGAGCATTCGCTGTTCGTGCTCGCAACGGTGATGAGCCGGCCGGGCGCGGGGCTGGCGGTGGTGGACGCGGGCCTCAAGGCCTCGAGCGTCGATTCCGGCATGCCGACCGTCTGGCAGCGGCCGGGGCTAGCCTGCACGCGCATGTCCGACGAGCACGGCTGCCTCGAGATCGGTCCCGGGGCCGCAGTGCCGCGCCTGGGCGAAAAACTGCTCCTCGTGCCCGGCCACTGCGATCCCACGGTCAACCTGTACGACTGGTATGTTTGCGTCCGCGGCGGGGTTGTGGAGGCGATCTGGCCGATCACGGCCCGCGGCGCGGTCTACTGAAGGGGGGAAACCATGCGCAAGCAGTACCTGAATCCGAAGGAAATCCACGAGCCGCGCTTCTACACACACGCGGTGACGGTGAGCGGCGGCGCGAAGCTGGTGTTCGTCGCCGGCCAGGTGAGCTACGACCGCGACGGCGTGGTCGTCGGCAAGGGCGACATGCGCGCGCAGAGCGAGCAGGTGTTCAGGAACCTGACGCACAGCCTGCGCGCCGCCGGCGCGGGCTGGGGCGACGTCGTCAAGATGAACGGCTACATGGTCGGGATGGGGCCGGACGCGGTCAACATGTTCCGCGAGGTGCGCGCGCGCTACATCAACGCGAAGCAGTACCCGGCGAGCACGCTGGTCGGCGTCGAGCGCCTGGTGCACGAGCACCTGCTGCTGGAACTCGAGGTGGTGGCGGCGGTGGCCGATAGGCCCAAACCGGCGGCGAAGCGCAAGAAGCGGCGTTGAAGCGGCTGCTCAAACGCCTGCGCGGCGCGCCGGCGCTGGCGGTGAGCGAAGCGCGCGGAGTGCGCACGCTGCACGTCGGCGGCGAGGCGATCCAGAGCGCGATGCGGCTCGAGGACCCGTGCGCGCTCGCGCTCGACTATACGCGCTGCATGATGGCGTTCCTGCTGTTCCATCCCGAGCCGCGCGAGGCGCTGATGATCGGGCTGGGGGGAGGCTCGCTCGCCAAGTTCTTCCACCGGCGGCTGCGCGGCACGCGCGTGCGCTGCATCGAGCTCGATCCGCGCATCGTCGCCGTGGCGCGCGCGCAGTTCGTGCTTCCGCCCGACGACGCACGCCTTTCGGTCGAGATCGGCGACGGGGCCGAGGCGCTTGCGCCCGAGTGCTGCGACGTGCTGTTGGTCGATGCCTACCAGGACGAGGAGCACGTGCCGGAGCTCGCCAGCCAGGAGTTCTACGACGCGGCATTCCTCGCCCTCGCCGAGCCGGGGGCGCTGGTGGTGAATTTCATGGACGACGACCCCAACCTCGACCGGCAGCTACAGCGCCTGGGGCGCTCCTTCGGCGGCGCGGCGCTCGCGCTGCCTTCGAGCTACGACCCGAACGTGATCGCGTTCGCGCTGAAGGGGATTCCCGGACCGTTCGCCTGGCAGGCGCTGCGCGAACGCACCGAGGCGCTCGAGGCGCGCTACGAGCTGCCCTTCCGGCGCTTCGTGAACGGATTCAAGCGCATGAATCAGTGCACGGCGCAGCATCTGCTGGTTGGCGCGTAGCCGCCGCGCGCCTGAAAGATGAGTGCCTCAATGTTCCGGCGGCGATCGCAGAAGTCGCGCGCCCAGCTTGAGCCGGCGGGCGGCGCGAGCGAGCGCCGCATCCGCGGTCAGAATGGGCACGGACGCTGCTCCCGCTACGGCGAGGTGAAGCGCGTCGAGCGTGCGCAGCGGCGTATCCATTCGCGCGAGCCAGTCTCGCGCCCGGGCGAAATGCTCGCCGTCGATCGGCGCCATCTCGTAGAGCCCGGCGGCGACGTGCGCGCCCAGTTGTTCGAGGACGCGCCGCGCGTCCGCACGCCCCATCAGGCGCGAGCGCACTTTGCGCGACAGCGCAGAGACGACCTCGACTTCGCACAGGGTACTGATCACGGGCCGGCGAAGGCGCCGCAGCGCGGCCTCTGCGCGCCTCGAAAGCGGCTCCGGGCAGTAGTAGGCGACGAGGACCGAAGTGTCTATGTATGCGCTCACCGGCGCGACGCGTCGCGCTCTGCGACGACCGTGCGGCTGAGAGCCTCCCCGCGCACCCGGATGCGCGCACGGAACTCTGCGAGCCGGGGAAGGCGCTGCGCGCGCCCGCGCGCGGGCAGCGGAACGATCTGCGCGGCGCGTTTGCCGCGGCGCAGGATCGTCACGCGCTCGCCGCGCGCGACGCGCTCTAGCACATCGCGCGCGCGGCTGCGCAGTTGCTTGACGCCGATCTCCATCGCTCGCCTCTCCGCGCCAGTGTACACCGGAAAGGTACACTTCGTGAGGCGCATGGTGAACCGCTCTGGGCCGCGCGGGCCGTTGCTCGCGCCCGCGGCTTGAGCGAGCTGCTCGCCGGGCACTGGGAGCTCGCGCTCCTGCCGCCGATCGCGTTTGCCGGGGCGCTCGTCTTCGGCGTCACCGGCTTCGGCGCGGCGCTCATCACCATCCCGCTCGCCACGCACTTCGTTCCGCTGGAGTTCGCGCTCGCGCTGTTCGCGGTGTCGGATTTGTCGATGGGGCTGCGCGTCGGGCTCGAGAACCCGAGGAAGGCGGTGCGAGCCGAGTGGATCCGGCTCGTGCCGACGATCGTGGTCGGCACCGCGCTCGGGGTCACCGTGCTGGTCAATCTGCCGCGGCAGGCGGGGATGCTCGCACTCGGGTGCTTCGTGGTCGTCTATGCGCTCTACAGCCTGGCGGGGCGCGAGGCGACGGGGAGCGTCGGCAAGAGCTGGGCCTGGGTGGCGGGGCTCGCGGGCGGGATCACGAGCACGCTGTTCGGCGCCGGCGGGCCGCCGTACGCGATCTACCTCTCGCAGCGGGGGCTGAGCAAGGAGCAGTTCCGCGCCACCCTCGGCTTCGCGGTGCTCACCAGCATCTCGCTTCGCGTGACCGCGTTCCTGGTGACCGGGCTGCTGCTCGATTTGCGGGTGTGGGTGACGCTCCTTGCGGTGGTGCCTGCGGCGCTGCTCGGCATCGCCGCCGCGCGGCGGGTGTTTCTCAGGATCTCGCGCGCGGCGCTGGTGCGCGCGGTGGCGGTGGTGCTGCTCGCGACGGGCGGCTCGCTGATCGCGCGGGCGCTCGGCTAGCGCGCGGCCAAAGCGGAACGCTCCCTCAGAGCGGCCAACTCGTTGCCCGCAAGCGCGCCGATGACGATCGCGCCGCCGGCCAGTGTGGCGCCGGCGGGCACCTCGCCGGCGCCGAGCCAAGCCCATAGCGGCCCGAGGATGACTTCGAGCAATCCGAGCAGCGCGATCTCGGGCGCGAGCAGGCGGCGGCTCGCCAGCACCATCAGAATGCAGGGCAGCCCGAGCTGGAAAAAGCCGAGAAAGGCGAGCAGGCCGACGTCCCTGGCAGATGCCTGAAGAGGCAGGGCGAGGGGCAGCGCGATCAGGCTCGACAGCGCGGCGCCCATCATCACGGCAGGAACCAGGTCGAGGCGCGCAGCGACGGCACGCAGCGTGATGACGTTCGCCGCGGCGGCGAGCGGGACGAGGAGCGCGACGAGCATTCCGGCGACGTCCTCCGGGCTGCGCACCGAGAAGCCGAACATCCACGCGATGCCGGCCGCCGCAACCGCTGCCGCGACCCAGGTGCGGAAGGGCACGGGCTCGCTCAGGAAGAACAGCGCGAAAAGCGCGGTGGCGAGGGGCGAGACGCTCATCACGACGAGGGTGTTGGCCGTGCTGGTGAGGGAGAGCGCGAGCACGAAGGCGGTGAACATCACTGCCCACATCGCTGCGGAGAGCGCACCCGGCCAGCCGGCCCCACGTACCGCGCGCAGGGGACCTTCTCGGCTGGAGAAAAGCACGGTTCCGGCGACAAAAATGCAGGCGAACAAGCTGCGCCAGAAGACCTGCTCGAACGCCGTGGCGCGCTCGATGTGGCGGGTGACGACGCCGGCGGTGCTCCAGAGCACCGGCGCCGCGATCATGAGGGCGAGCGCCACACCGCGGCGCGGTGGCGCGAGTCCGAGGGTGCTTTTCATCCCAAGAAACTAGGCCTTGCGGGCGAGCACCTCGATCGGGATCAGCCGCCCCTCCTTCTGGCCGCGCGCGGTGTTCGCCGCCATCCGGGCGGCGATCTCGCCGTGCACCAGGATCACCGCGCGGTGCGGCGGTTTGTCGCCGCGCGCGACTGCCGAGCGCGAGCGCTCGCCGTACTCGCGCGATTTCGCGAGGGTGTCGTGTAGCTGGAGGACCTCGAACCCGGCTTCCTGCAGGCCGCGGCGCGTTTCCTCGGGCGTCGCGAGGAAGCTCGTGCGCGCGCTCTCCGCCCAGGGCGTCGGATAGTCGGGCTCGCCGCTGTCGCCTTTCGCGACCTCCGAGAGCGCGAGCCACGCGCCCGGCTTCAGCACCCGGTGGATCTCGCGGTAGAAGGCGACCTTGTCGGCGATGTTCATGGAAACGTTCATCGAGTAGGCGCCGTCGAAGGTCGTGCCGGCGAACGGCATCGCCAAGGCGTCGCCGACCTTGAACGCGACCCTGTCCTCGACGCCGAGCAGGCGCGTGAGGTGACGGGCGACATCGCAGAATTCGGGCGTCAGGTCGATCCCGGTGACCTTGCAGCCGAAGCGCTTCGCGAAGAAACGCGCCGGCCCGCCGATACCGCTGCCGATGTCGAGAAGGTGGTCGGCCGGGCCGGCTTGGATCATTGCGGCGACTTCCAGCGTCGCCTCCAGGCCGCGGCCGTGGAAGTGGTCGTAGGGCGCGAGCGCCTCCATGCTCGGGCGGTCCGGGTCGGCGCCGTCGTCCTTGAGCGCGGCGTTCAGGTGGGAGAGGAGGTCGCCCCTGCTGTAGTGGGCGGAGACGTCGCGGTCAGTGTTCGTACATCCACTCCCGCGTCCACGGCAGCGGATTCGCCTTCGGGTTCGAAGCCTTCACCCCCAGCGCCTGGTGGATCGTCACCCACCCCTGATCGAACGCATGCGCGCACCCCGCGAGATAGGTGCGCCAGATACGCAGCCGCTTCTCCCCCGTATACGCGCGCGCCTCGTCGAGCTTCGCCTCGAGCCGCGCCGACCATTGCCACAGGGTCTTCGCGTAGTGCAGGCGCAGCGTCTCGACGTCCATCACCTCGAGCCCCGCGGCGCTCATCTCCTTCAGCGCGAGCGAGATATGCGGCAGCTCGCCGTGCGGGAAGACGTACTTCTCGATGAAGTCGGCTGCGCCGAGTCCCACCGAGCGGCTCTCCGGATCGACCGAGGTGAGTCCATGGTTCATGGCGATGCCGCCGTCCTTGAGCAGCCGGTGGATGGCGCCGAAGTAGACCGGCAGGTTCTTCAAGCCCACGTGCTCGAACATGCCGACCGAGGCGATCTTGTCGTAAACCCCGTCCCCCGGCTCGTCGCGGTAGTCGCGCA
The DNA here is from genome assembly GCA_001770655.1 of Betaproteobacteria bacterium RIFCSPLOWO2_12_FULL_68_20. Classification (GTDB taxonomy): domain Bacteria; phylum Pseudomonadota; class Gammaproteobacteria; order Burkholderiales; family SG8-39; genus 2-12-FULL-68-20. Next base: position 16,613 of record MERQ01000038.1, on the reverse strand, counting down.
GCAGCACGCGGCAGCGCTCCGAGAGCCCCTCGGCCTTGATGCGCTCGTTGGCGAGCGCGCACTGGTTCGCCGACAGGGTGATGCCGGTGGCATCCGCCCCGTAGCGCTTCGCCGCCCAGCGCACGAGCGACCCCCAGCCGCAGCCGATGTCGAGGAGCTTGTCGCCGGGCTTCAGGCGCAGCTTCCGGCAGATGTGATCGAGCTTCTGCTCCTGAGCGACGTGGATGTCCTCCTCGCCCGTCTTGAAATAGGCGCACGAGTAGACCATCTCGCGGTCGAGCCACAGCGCGTAGAAATCGTTCGAGACGTCGTAGTGGTAGCGGATCGCCTCGGCGTCGCGCTTTTTCGAGTGGAAGTTCCACAGCGCCGGCCGCCGGCCCTTCTTGGCGGCGCCGAAGTGCTGCGCGAGATGCTCGGCCGCGCGCAGCGCCTCGGCGATCGGACCTTCCACGTCGACCAGTCCCTCGACGTAGGCCTCGCCGAGCTTGCCCAGATCGGGGTTGAGGAAGTAGCGCAGCGCGTCGGCGCGCTGGATCCTGAGGGTCACCGAGGTGCGCTCGGCGAGCGCGTAGCGCTTGCCGTTCCAGAGCTCGATCGCGAGCGGCAGCGCCGCGCGCGCCTTCAGCTCCTCGATCGCCTTTTCGACGCGGGCGAGCAGCATGGCATGCTCCTTAGGCCGCCTTCTCGCGCAGGGTCACGAACTCCTCCGCCACGGTCGGGTGGATGCCAATGGTAGCGTCGAATTGGGCCTTGGTGGCGCCCAGCTTCACCGCGATCGCGACTCCCTGGATGATCTCGCCCGCGTCCGCGCCGATCATGTGCGCGCCGACGACGCGCTGGCTGGCGCGGTCCACCACCAGCTTCATGAAGGTCCGCTCCTGCTTGTCGGTGAGGGAAAGCTTGAGCGCGCGAAACGAGGTCTTGTACACGTCCACGGCGCCGTAGCGCTCTCGCGCCGATTCCTCCGAGAGCCCCACGACGGCGACATTGGGATTGGCGAACACGGCGGTCGGCACGTTCTCGTGGTCGACCGGCGTGGGCTCGCCGCGAAACAGCGTCTTCGCGAGCCACATCGCCTCGGCGGTCGCGACCGGCGTGAGCTGCATCCGGTTGGTGACGTCGCCGATGGCGTGGATGGAATCCACCGAGCTCCTGGAGAAGCGGTCGACGACTACCGCGCCGTCCTCCGCGAGCGCCACCCCCGCCGCGTCGAGACCGAGGTTCGCGGTGTTCGGCGTGCGTCCGGTGGCGAACATCACGAGATCGAATTCGCCCTCGGATCCGCCCTCGAACTGCACGCGCAAGCCGTCGGCGGCCTTCTCGATTCCGGACGGATTGGACTCGAGCCGGATCGCGACGCCCTTCTTCGCCATCTCCTCGGCAAGGTGCTCGCCGATCTCGCCGTCGAACCCGCGCAGCAGCCGCTTTCCCCGGTAGGCGAGCGTCGTCTCGACGCCCAGTCCGTTGAAGATCGAGGCGAACTCGACCGCGATATAGCTTCCACCGACCAGCAGCGCGCGCCGCGGCAGCTGCTCGAGAAAGAACGCCTCGTTCGAAGTGATGGCGTGCTCGCATCCGGGAATCGCCGGCAGCTGCGGCCAGGATCCCGTCGCGACCAGAATGTGCTTCGCGCTGTAGGCGCGGCCGTCCGCCTCCACGGTGTGCGCGTCGCGCACGCTGGCGCGGCTGCGCAGGATGGCGACGCCGGCGTCCGCGAGCAGCCTCTCGTAGACGCCGTTGAGGCGGGCGATCTCGCGGTCCTTGCTGGCAAGGAGCGTGCGCCAGTCGAAGCGCGGCTCACCCGCCGTCCAGCCGTAGGCGCGCGCGACCTCGAACTCCTCGCGCCAGTGCGCGGCGTAGGAAAAGAGCTTCTTCGGGATGCAGCCGACGTTGACGCAGGTGCCGCCGAAGCGCCCCGGCTCGGCGATCGCCACCCGCGCGCCGTAGCCCGCAGCGATGCGGCTCGCCCGCACCCCGCCCGAGCCGCCGCCTATCGTGAACAGGTCGAAATCGTATTTCAGGCTACTTGAGGTTGGGGAGATTGATCTCCACCAGCTCAAGCTGCGCCGCGAGCGCCTTGTGCTCGGGCTTGTCGGCGAGCCACTTGAGGGCGTTCCTTACGCGGCTCTCGATCTGCGCGCGCGGCATCCCCTCGATGCCGACGAACATCGACGCCAGGTCGGGGAGGTTGCTCGCCTGCGCCTTGCCGCGCATCTCGGCGAGCCGCGCTTCGATCGCGCCGCGATCGAGGTTGGTCACCAGCTTCAGCGTCTTGTCGTGCTCGCTCATCGCGCGATCCTCCCTGTGCGGGGCATACTAGCCAGTCGGCGGGGATTTTACCAGCGCGAAGCGCCCGTCCTCCTCGCGCACGGCGCCGTCGGCGATCAGCTTGTCGAGGTGCGCGGTGAGCGAGCGCGCCGCCGCCGGATGAAGGCGCGCCGGCACGTCGTCGTACACCGCCGGCAGCAGCTCGTCGAACGAAGGCCGTCCGATCCACGCGATCTCGGTGCGCAGCTTTTTTTCGCGCGCCAGGCGGTGCGCGACGAGCCGCCGCACCTCGTCGTGCGGCGCGCCGATGAGGTAGCCGTGGCCGGGAGCGAGAATGGCGAGATCCTCGGCGAGCAGCATTTCGAGCGAGGCGAGGTAGGCGCGCATGTCGCCGTCGGGGGGATTGATGACCACCGTCGAGCCCTGCATCACGTGGTCGCCGGTGAAGAGCATCCTCGTTTCCTCGAGCAGGTAGCACAGGTGGTTCGAGGCGTGCCCCGGAGTGTGGATCGCGCGCAGCGTGAATGCGGGGAGCATCAGCCGGTCGCCGTGCGAGAGCACGCGATCGGGCGCGAAGCCGCGGTCCTGGCTGCCGTGCTCGGGCGCTGGGCGTCCGATCAGGACCGCGCCGGTCGCCGCCTTGAGGGCCGCCGCGGCCGGCGAATGATCCGGGTGCGTGTGCGTGCACAGCACCCAGCGGATGCGCCCCGCGCCTGCCGCGAGCACCGCTTCGACGTGCGCGTCGATTGCCGGTCCCGGGTCGATCACCGCGAGCTCGCGCTCGCCGACGAGGTAGGTGTTGGTGCCGGGGCCGGTCATCATCCCGGGGTTGGGCGCGATGATCCGGGTCACCAGGCGGTCCAGGCGCTTCGGCACGCCGGGCACCAGCTCGTAGGCGCTCTGGCCGGTCTCTTCCGGATCGCTCCAGTGGATCTCGAAGTACTGCGGGTCGGCGCGGCGGAACAGCCTGGGGCCCTCGCGCCCCTGCGCCCAGCAGGCGCGATTGGTCTCGATCTCGGGGAGATCCCGCGCATGCTCGAATGCGCGCTGCGGATCGGGAAAGCGCGCAAGGTCCGCGAGCGTGTGGCGGGTGGCGAACACCAGCTCCATCTCGCCGCGGTCGCCGCGCTCGAGCGCTTCCCGGGGCCGCAACCAGGCGTGGTGAACGATCTCCGAGGCGTCGTGCGAGCCGTCCTGGCCCGCGGGCGCGCGCGCCACGAAGAAGCGCGCGTCGAAGCGCCGCGCGCGCCCCGGCGCGGTGATCCAGTGGCCGTAGTAAGCGAGCGCGTCGGCCGGCAAGAGCAGGCGCTCGGCGTCGAGAAACTCGGCGAACGCGAGCTTTCCGGCGTTCAGCGGCTCGCGGTGGCGCGCGAGCTCGGCCGCGCGAGCGGCGCTCAGCTCGCCGCCGCCTTCCTCGCGCGCGAGCAGGATTCCCGCCTCCTCGAAGCATTCGCGCACCGCCGCCACCCAGTAGGCGAGGCCGCCGCGAGCCAGCCCGAGGCGCGCGCTCGCAGCGGCATCGTCGAGCCCGACGACGCGGCGAAGCACGCGCGCCTCGCCGTCCGCCGTGTCGAGCGCGCCGCCGGGGAACACGTATGCGCCGCCGAGAAACGCCGCCGCCTGCGTGCGCTGCAGGAGCAGCGCCTCGGGACCGCCGGGACCCGCGCGCAGCAGGATCACCGTCGCAGCCGGTCGCAGAACCAGCGCCGCCGTCATGCCTTCACGCGCTGCGTCCGGCGCGGTCCTTGTCGTTCTGGGCCTTGATGAGCGCGCGCATTCTCTCCCAGTCGGCGTCGGTGAGCTTGTCGAGCTCGAGGTAGTAGGCGGCCGCGCCGGTACCGAGGTAGCCTGCGCCGTCGATCGCGATCGTCTCGCCGGTCAGCCACTCGCAGCCGTCGGCCATGAGAAAGGTGACGAGATTCTGCAACTCTTCGGTCCGCCCGACGCGCCGCATCGGATTCATCTGCGACTCGTCCTCGAAGCGCCCTCCGGGCCGCAGGCGCTTGGTCGCGCCCTCGGTCGGAAACGGTCCGGGCGCGACCGCGTTGAGCCGGATGCCGTAGCGGCCCCACTCGACCGCCAGCGATTTCGTCATCACGTGCACGCCCGCCTTCGACATCGCCGAGGGCACCACGTAGGGCGAGCCGGTGTGCACCCAGGTGACCACGATCGAGATCACCGAGCCCTTGATCCCGTCGGCGATCCAGCGCCTGCCGACGGCGTGGGTCACATAAAAGGTGCCGTGGAACACGATGTTGGCGATGGCGTTGAAGCCGTTCGGCGACAGGTCCTTGGTCGGGCTGATGAAGTTGCCGGCGGCGTTGTTGACCAGGCCGGTGATCGGCCCGGTCTCGTCCCAGATGCGCTGCACCATCGCGTCCACCGCCGCGGCGTCGCGGATGTCCACCGCGTGCGTGCGCACCGATCCGCCGTGGCGGCCGGTCAGCTCCTTCGCGGCCGCCTCGAGCACGCCGCCGCGCCGGCCGCAGATCCACAGCTCGGCGCCGAGCTGGAGGTATCTCGCGGCGATTTCCTTTCCCAGGCCGGTGCCGCCGCCGGTGACGAGGATGCGCTTACCCTTGAGCAGGCCTTCCTTGAACATGGGAGCTCCGTGATTGGAGTCGCCATTTTACGGCGCGGAAACGCAGCGCCTGGAACGCGTTCGCGAACATCCGGTGCAGGTGCTCCGCCCGCAGCTTGCGCGCCTCGGCCACGAGAGAGTCGCGCAGTTGCTGATCCATGAGATAGCGCTGGTAGGTGATTTTCACGGTCGTTCCTTTCAGTTGAGCGTGACGGAGGCCTCGCCGAGGGCCTCGATGACCGCGACTCCGGCGTGGTTGAGCCGGTAGCACGCAGGGGCCTTCAGGACCACGTCGCGCGGGCGGTTCTCTTCGGTGATCCACAGCGTGCCGTCGCGCGCGCAGATGGTGCTGCCCGCGCCGTCCACGATCCTCAGCGTCTGTCCGCGGGAGAGCCGCAGGGCGCCGGATTTGAGCTCGATTCGCATCGGGGTCTCCTTGCTTTTTGCATGCGCAGAATGCATCCTTCTGGCGGCGGGCTCAAACGGTAAATTCTCAGGACATGCATGCCTAACAGGAATGTCATTCCCTCGCTCGACCTGCTGCGCGGCTTCGAGGCGGCGGCGCGCCTACTGTCCTTCACCAAGGCGGGCGAGGAGCTGCACCTCACGCAGTCGGCGGTGAGCCGCCAGATCAAGGAGCTCGAGGACCAGCTCGGCGTGGCGCTGTTCCAGCGCCGCCATCGCGCGCTCGCTCTCACCGAGGCCGGGCAGCAGTTCTACGCGGCGTCGGCTCAAGTGCTGACCACCGTGCGCGCCGCGGCCGACCGGATCCGCGCGCTTGGCGGGCGCCGCACGCTGTCGGTCACCACTACCCAATCGTTCGCTTCGCTGTGGCTGATTCCGCGCCTTGCGGGCTTCACGCGCGCGCATTCCGATGTGGACGTGCGCATCAGCGCGGACTCCCGCGTGCTGGACATGGAGCGCGACGGCCTGGACGTCGCTGTCCGTCACGGTCCGGCCTCGCTCGCGGGGCCGAACGCGGTGCGGCTGTTCGGCGAGCGGGTGATTCCGGTGTGCAGTTCGAAATTGCTCGACGACCCGGCGCGGCCGCTGCGCGAGCCCGGCGACCTCAGGCACCATGTGCTGCTGCAGTACGACGACCCGGACTGCCGCCATCCCTGGCTGCACTGGAAGACTTGGCTCGAAATCGTGCGTCTGGCCGATCTCAGGCCTGCAGGCAGCCTCACGTTCTCGGGCTACGAGCAGATCATCCCGGCGGCGATCGCGGGGCACGGCGTCGCGCTGGGCCGCCTGCCGCTGCTGCGCGACGCCCTTGCCTCGGGCGAGCTGGTCGCGCCGTTCAAGCGCAGCGCCGACCCGGCGCGCGCCTATTTCGCGATCGTGTCGCGCCGCGCGGAAGGGCGGCCCGAAGTCGCGGGGTTTGTCGACTGGCTCAAGCGCACGGCGGCGAGCGAGGAGGCTAGAGCGTGAGCACGAGCTTGCCGATGTGCTGCGAGGTCTCCATCAGCCGGTGCGCATCGGCTGCCTGCGCGAGCGGGAAGGTCTTGTAGATTTCCGGCTTGATGCGGCCCGCCTCGATGAGCGGCCAGATCCGCTCGCGCAGGTTCCTCGCCACGTAGCCCTTGAACTCGACCGGGCGCGGCCGCAGCGTCGAGCCGGTGACGGTCAGGCGCCGGCGCAGCACTTCGCCGATGTCGAGCTCGGTCTTCGAGCCGCGCAGGAAGGCGATGAACACCAGCCGTCCGTCGTCGGCGAGGCACTTGATCTCCCTCGGCACGTAATCGCCGCCCACCATGTCGAGGATGACGTCGACGCCCCTGCCGCCGCTCGCGGCCTTCACCTCGGCGGACCAATCCTGGGTGCGGTAGTTGAACGCCTTCTCGGCGCCGAGGCGCACGCATGCTGCGCATTTTTCGTCCGAGCCGGCGGTGGCGAAGACGCGGTTGCCGGTCGCCGCGGCCATCTGGATCGCGGTGACGCCGATGCCCGAGCTGCCGCCCTGCACGAGCAATAATTCGCCCGGCGCGAGCTTCGCGCGGTCGTAGACGTTGCCCCACACGGTGAAGAAGGTCTCGGGGAGCGAGGCCGCCTCGACGAGCGTCAGACCCTTCGGCACCGGCAGCGCCTGCGCCTCGGGCGCGACGCAGTACTCCGCGTAGCCGCCGCCGTGCACCAGCGCGCAGACCTTGTCTCCCGGCTTCCACATGGTCGCTTGGCTTCCGCAGGAGACGACCTCTCCCGCCATCTCCAGCCCCGGCAGATCGGAGGCGTCCGGCGGCACCGGGTAGTTGCCCGTGCGCTGAAGCACGTCGGGACGGTTCACTCCCGCGGCGGCGACCTTGACCAGGATCTCGTTCGGCTTCGGAGAGGGCTGCGGCCGCTCCACGAGCTTGAGAACTTCGGGACCGCCCGGCTTCGTGATCTCGACTGCGCGCATGCAGGCGGATATTATGTCCCACGAGGAGGAGCGACCCGATATGAGAATCAAACCTGTTCTGTTCGCCGCGGCGCTCGCAGCTGTTGCGCCACCGGCGAACGCCGATTTCAACGACAACAAGCCCGTCACCGCGACCGTCACCGGCGCGACGCCGAGCGGCTACCCGAGGACCATGGTCGAGGGGCTGAACGCGGTGGTGCGCGACGCCTATCCGGGCTCGTCGGTGTCGTTCAAGCCGAACTCGCCGGGCGGCGGCGTCCTCGCCATTTCCGAGGGACAGGCCGACTTCACCGCCACCTCCACCGGCACCGAGATCCGGCTGGCGAACGAGGGCAGATTTCCCTTCAAGCAGCCGCTCAAGGGCAAGTTCAGCTACGTGATGCAGCTCTACGACAACCAGTTCATCCACTTTCTTATGACCAAGGAGTGGGCGCAGTCGAACGGCATCCGCTCCTGGGCCGACATTGCGGCCAAGAAGCCGAAGATGCGCCTCGCCATCAACCGGCCGGACAATCCGCAGACCACGATCGGCGGGCCCTACGAGGTGATGAGGGCGCACGGATTCTCCATCGAGGACGTGGAGAAATGGGGCGGCAGCTACGTCCTGGGCAACAGCTCGATCGGGCTCGCCGCGATCACCGACGGCAAGGCCGACGTGTTCATGAACGCGCGCAATCTGGGCGACTCGCTGGTCAAGGACATCGCCGGAAAGCGCGATCTGATGTGGATCGACGGCGACCCGGCGAAGGTCCAGCAGGCTTCGGCGGTCTTCAGCAACAAGATGGACATGGTGCCGAAGGGGACCTACCCGTTCATGGAGAAGGATTACCCGACGGTGCGCATGTGGGTGTCGCTGCTCGCCGGCGCGCACGTGTCCGACGAGACGGTGTACAAGTACGTGAAGGCGATCGCGGAAAACGAGACCCGCGTGCAGGCGATCGGCGGCTCGCTGAAGACTTCGTTCGAGACGAAAAAGATGGCCGCCAACCCGGCCAATATGCCCTTTCACCCCGGGGCGCTGCGCTACTACAGGGAAAAGGGACTGATGAAGTAGGCGCCGGCAGCGAGCCTTGCGGCTGCTGAGGGAGGGCGTGCGGCACCGCCCCGGCGGTGCCTGGTCGCTGCTGATCAAGGCCGGCTCGGTCGCTGCGGCGCTCTACGTCCTGTGGATCGGCGCGCTCGCCACGATCACGGGGAACGCCGCGCTGTGGCTCGCGGCACAGCTCGCGGGACTCGGCCTCGCGCATGAAACGGTGGGGGCGTTTGCCACCTGGGCGCGCGCCTACACCGCCAACTGGCACCTCGACATCTCGGTTTTCATCGCGATCACCTTCCCGATCGCGTTCCTGACCACCACCGCGCACCGCGGCCGCGACCGGCTCGCCTGGACCGACGTCGCGCTCGCCGCGGCTTCGCTCGCGGTCGCGGCCTACTACATCGTCCTCAACGACAAGTTCCTCAACTGGAGCCGCGGCTTCTCGCAGCCGACGCAGGCCGACATCGTCGTCGGCTTCGCGCTGCTCGCCCTGGTGATCGAGCTGTGCCGGCGCTCGGTGGGCTGGGGCCTGACCGCGCTCGTGCTCGCCCTGCTCGCCTTCACCGTGTTCGGCAAGTGGATGCCGGGCCCGCTCAAGCACGAGAACTTCGGCGTGCCGTACTTCATCGAGATGATGACCATCATGGAGAACGGGATCTACGGCGCGCCGCTCGAGGTGGCGGCGACCTACGCGTTCCTGTTCGTGCTGTTCGGCAGCTTCTACGAGAAGTCCGGCGGCGGGCAGCTGTTCTTCGATCTGGCGGGCGCCGTGACGGGGCGCATGCGCGGCGGCGCGGCGAAGGCCTGCGTCACCGCGAGCGGCCTCTACGGCTCGGTCTCGGGCAGCCCGACGGCCGACGTCGCCACCACCGGCCCGCTCACCATCCCGATCATGAAGCGCATGGGAATTCCCGCGGCGCGCGCCGGCGCGATCGAGGCCACCGCCTCGAGCGGCGGGGCGATGCTGCCGCCGGTGATGGGCGCGGTCGCTTTCATCATGTCCGACATCACCAACATCCCGTACGCGAGCATCGCCTGGGCGTCGCTGCTGCCGGCGCTGCTGTACTACTACTCGATCTACCTGCTGGTTCACAACGAGGCGGTGCGCCACAACGAGCCGCGCATGCGCGAAGAAGACATCGTGCCGCTGCGCAAGGCGCTCGCGGGAGGGTGGCGGCATCTGCTGCCGCTCGGCGCGCTGGTTGCTCTGCTGGTCGCCGGTTTCACGCCGGTGTACGTCGCGGCGGGCGCCACCGCGGCGGTGATCGCGCTTTCCTGGTTCCACCGTCCGACCGCGATCGGGCCGCGCCGCTTCGTCGAGTGCTGCACCAACACCATCACGCAACTGGTGCCCCTGGTCGGCGCGGTCGCGGCGGCCGGAGTCGTGATCGGCGCGATCGAAATCAGCGCGCTCGCCGGCAAGTTCACACTGATGATCAATTACCTCTCGGGCGGGCTGCTGATCCCGACGCTGCTGCTCTCGGCGGTGTTCCTGATCCTGCTGGGCATGGGCATGCCCACGCCGGCGGTCTACATCATGGGCGCCGCGCTGCTCGCGCCGGTGCTGCGCGGAGCTTTCAACCTGCCCGAGATGCAGACGCACCTCTTCATGCTGTATTTCGCCTGCCTGTCGGCGATCACGCCGCCGGTTGCGGTCGCGAACTTCGCCGCCGGCGCGATCGCCGGCGCGAACCCGATGGCGCTCGGCCCCTACGCGGTGAAGCTCGCGATCGGCGGCTTCGTCCTGCCCTTCTACTTCCTCTTCAACCCGGGCCTCAACATGGAAGGCGGCCTGCTCTACATCCTCGAGTCCGTGTTTTTCGCCGCGGCGATGGTCACGTTCGCGTCGTTCGCGATGCAGGGCAACCTCGGATTGCGCCCGATCCCGTGGCCGCTTCGCCTGATCTTGTTCGCCAGCGGCGTCGCCACCGTGTCCCCCCGCTTCGACATCACGCTGGCCGCGACGCTGCTCGGCGCGCTAGTCCTGGCGTTTGTACAGTTGCGCGGCCGCCCAGCGAAGATCGACGTTTCCGCCTGACAGGATCACCCCGGCGCGCAGTCCCCGCGCGTCGAGCTTTCCTTCCAGCAGCGCGCAGGCGCCGAGCGCGCCGGTCGGCTCCACGACGACTTTCATGCGCTCCCACAGGAAGAACATGGCACGCAGCAACTCCTCGTCGGTGACGGTGAGCATGTCGTCCACGTAGTGCAGCACCAGCGGGAAGGTGATCTTTCCCAGCGAGGTCGTGCGCGCGCCATCCGCGATCGTGTCCGGCACAGGGACGGTCTGCAGGGTCTTGGTCCTGAAGGAGCGCGTCGCATCGTCCCCCGCCGCTGGCTCGACTCCGATCACGCGGCACGCGGGCGCGAGGTGCTTCGCCGCGATGGCACAGCCCGAGATCAGGCCTCCGCCGCCGCAAGGCACGAGCAGCAAGTCGAGTGCGCCCGCGTCCTCGATCAGCTCCTTCGCCGCGGTGCCCTGTCCGGCGATGATGTGCGGATGGTCGAACGGCGGAATCAGCGTCAGCCCGCGCTCGGCGGCAAGCCGCGCGGCGATCTCCTCGCGCGCCTCGCCCTTGCCGTAGAGCACCACCTCGGCGCCGTAGCCGCGCGTCGCCTCGAGCTTCACCTTCGGGGCATCCGCGGGCATGACGATCGTCGCCGGCACGCCGAGCAGCCTGCCGGCGAGCGCGACGGCCTGCGCGTGATTGCCCGAGGAGAATGCAACGACACCCCGGAGCTTCTCCTCGGCCGGGAGCTGCGCGAGCGCGTTGTAGGCGCCGCGGAACTTGAACGCGCCCATCCTCTGGAAGTTCTCGCACTTGAAGAAGACCTTTGCGCCGGTGAGCGCGTCCACCGTGCTCGAGGTGAGAGCCGGGGTGCGCTTCGCGTGCGCTCGGATGCGCTCGTGCGCGCGGGCGATGTCGTCGTAGCTGACCGTCATCGAGCGAATTGTAGAATGCGCGCATGGATTACTCGACCTACCAGGACCTGAACATCCGCCGGCTCGAGCCCGGCATCCTCGAGATCGTCATGGGCGACGAGGGCGGGAAGCTCTCGACCGCCACCGCGCGCCTGCACGCGGAGCTTGCGCAGGTCTGGCTCGACGTGGACCGCGATCCCGGGACGCGCGTGGCGATCCTGCGCGGCGCCGGCAAGGGCTTCTCGGCCGGCGGGGACCTCGCCATGATCGAGCAGGTGACGAACGATTTCGCGACGCGCGCGCGCGTCTGGCGCGAGGCGCGCGACCTGGTCTACAACCTGATCAATTGCTCGAAGATGGTGGTGTCGGCGATGCACGGCCCGGCGGTCGGAGCCGGGCTGGTGGCGGGGCTGCTCGCCGACGTATCGATCGCGGCGAGGAACGCGCGCATCATCGACGGCCACACGCGCCTCGGCGTCGCCGCGGGCGACCACGCGGCGATCGTGTGGCCGCTCCTCTGCGGGATGGCGAAGGCCAAGTATTACCTGCTCACCTGCGAGGAGCTGAGCGGCGAGCAGGCCGAGCGCATCGGGCTGGTGTCGCTCTGCTGCGAGGAAGCGGAGCTCGAGGCGAAGGCGCTCGAGGTCGCGCGCAGGCTCGCCGCGGGCGCGCAGACGGCGCTGCGCTGGACCAAGTGGAGCCTCAACAACTGGCTGCGCCTCGCGGGCCCGAGCTTCGATGCCTCGCTCGCGCTCGAGATGCTCGGCTTCACGGGACCGGACGCACGCGAGGGCGTCGCCTCGCTCAGGGAAAAGAGAAAGCCTTCGTTTCCGACCGAGCCCGAGGGCTTCTAGGGGGCGGGGCTCGCGCCGCCGGAGAGCAGCCGCTCGAGATCGCGCGCGATTGCGGATGGATCGGGGCCTACGCGGCCCATCGTCGAAAGCAGCGCTCGCACCGGGAGGTCGACCAGCGTCGGATCGGGGTGGTCGCGCAGGTGCGCCACGTTCTGCAGCGACGGCAGCACGAAGTTGCTGCGCGTGCCCGGGTTGCCGACCTCGATGCCGTTGACGACCGCCGCCTGCGCGCGCGCGATGCCGATGAGCAGTTCTGCGAGCTGCTGCGCGGTGATCTGCATGGCTTTCTCCCGTCGGACGTTGCGGCGATGGTAGCATCTGCGCCGGCATGCTGCCGCGCTCGCTCGGCGTCGTCGCCCTCGCGCTTCTCGGCGCCACGGCCGGGATCGCGGCGCATACCGCCGCAACGAAGGGGGACACGTTGTTTTCCTGGAAGCGGCCGGCGAATCTCGGGGTGAAGGACGGCCGGCTCGCGCCGTGCCGGCGCACGCCGAACTGCGTGTGCTCGCAGGCGGGCCGGTCGGATGCCGAGCACTACATCGCGCCGATCCGCTTCGACGGCGACGCGGCTGCGGCGATGGCCGCGGCGCGCAAGGCGATCGAGTCGCTGCCGCGCGCGACGGTCATCCGGCACGAGGCGAATTACCTGCATGCCGAGTTCCGCAGCCGCTTGATGCGCTTCGTGGACGACGTGGAGCTCAGCTACGACGAGAATGCGGACGTGATCCACGTGCGCTCGGCCTCGCGCCTCGGGCGGCGCGATTTCGGGGTCAACCGCGAGCGCGTCGAGGCGCTGCGCTCGCTCATCGAGCGGCGGGTGAGGACCTAGTCGAGCTCGACCATCAGCGGCTGGTGATCCGACGCCTGCGTCGCGCCATCCACGCGCATCGCACGCAGGCGCGGCACGAGATCCTCGGTGACGAAGAGGAAATCGCAGCAATAAGGCGATTCACCATGGTCGCGCTCATGGATGCGGAACGTGCTGGGATGCGGCTCGCGCGGATGAAGCGCCTGCCAGGCGTCCACGAAGCGCGGCGCCCGGTCATTGAACGGCCCGAGCAGGCGTGCGTGCAGCGGATCGTCGGGCCGTAGATTGAAGTCGCCGCACAGGATCGCCGCAGCAGGGCGGGGCGGGGAATCGAGCGGGCGGTAGCCGCTGCCGGCCGTCCAGCGCGAATGCGCGCTGGCCTCGGCGTGCAGCTCGCGCAGCCGCTCGACCTGCGCGCGCCGATGTTCCGCGGAGTAATACTCGAGGTGCGTCGTGATCACGCGCAGGACTCCGATCGGCGATTCGATCTCCGCTTCGAGCGCGACGCGCGGCATGCTCGGCGAATCGGGCGCGGCCGGCCAGGGCAGAGAATGGCGCAACACGCGGCGCACCGGCAGGCGCGAAATGATCAGGTTGCCGAAGAGTTTTCTCGAGCTGCGCGCTCCCGGAATGTCCACCCCACAGGCGAACGCGCACGCGTATTCCGGAAGCTCGCTCTGAAGCGCCTGCACCTGGTCCTCGCCGCGGCTGCCGGGCAGGTCGGAAAAGCCGGCGGCGATCTCCTGGAAGCACATCACGTCGGGATCGGCCAGGCGCCGCGCCTCGGCCGCGATGCGCGCCGGGTCGACGCGGCCGTCGAGACCGCGGCACCATTGCACGTTCCAGCTGAGCAGGCGCATGATTTCGGGCAGGAAGGAGATCGCTATGCGCGCGCTGATCGCATCGGGATTGACGGCTATTCTCGCACTCGCGGCTACGGCTCATGCGCAGGACCAGGCCGGGCAGGCGGAGGGGACGCTCTCGGCAGTGGTGGGGGTGAAGTCGCGCATCATTCCGAACGCGCGCAGCGCGGCGACGCTCGGGGCGCTGCGCCGCGGCAGCGGCGCGCTGATCCGCGAGGGCTACGTGCTCACCATCGGCTATCTGGTGATCGAGGCCGAGGCGATCGAGGTGACCGGCGCCGACGGCAGGACCGTGCCCGCGACGCTCGCCGGCTACGACCACGCCTCGGGCTTCGCGCTGCTCAAGCTGGTCGCGCCGCTCGCGGGAAAACCGCTGCCGCTCGGCGACGCCGCCTCGCTCGCCGAGCGCGCCCCGGCAATGGTCGCGACCTCGGCCGGGCGCGAGGGCGTGAGCCTGGTGTACGTGGTTTCGCGCCGGCCGTTCACGGGAAGCTGGGAATACCTGCTCGACTCGGCGATCTTTACCTATCCGCCGGTGATGGAGTGGTCGGGCGCGCCGCTGATCGGCGCGCAGGGCGAGCTGCTCGGCATCGGCTCGCTGATCGTGCCCGATGCGGCGGGTCCCGGCACGCAGTCCCCGGGCAACATGTTCGTGCCGATCGACCTGCTCAAGCCCATTCTCGGCGACCTGATTGCGCGCGGACGCGCGGCGAGCCCGGCCCGGCCTTGGCTCGGGGTGAACGCCGACGAGGTGCGCGGCCGGTTGATGGTGTCGCGCGTCTCGCCCGAGGGTCCGGCCGAGCGGGCCGGCCTGAAACAGAACGACATCGTGCTCGCCGTCGGCGGCGATGAAGTGACGACGCTCGCCGATTTTTACCGCAGGATCTGGCTGCGCGGCGCCGCGGGAGTGGAAGTGCCGCTGCGGGTGCTGCAGGGCGCGCAGGTGAAGGACCTCACCGTGCGCTCGATCGACCGCGTCGAGTATTTCCGGGAGCGCGCCAGCTACTAGAGGGCCAGCAGGTCCTTCGGGTAGGGCTGCACTTCGGGGGCGAGCGTGCTCGGCGGCTGGCGGCGCAGCTTTTCCGCGGTCGGGACCTCGGCGAGCGCCTGCGCGTAGCGCACGTTCTTCTGCATTTCCTCGAGGTACAGGTTCTGGCCGCCGAAATGGTGCGCCGCGTACTCATAGGCGCGCGCGAGCTGAAGGTCGAGGCGCTTGATTGCGTTGTAGTAGAAGCCCGGGGTCTTGCGAACGAGGTCGTCGCCCGATGCGAATTGCGGCAGCGTGCGGCGGCCGATCAGCTTGCGTCCCGCGAGCCCGCCGAGCACGAACTCCGGGAACAGGCGGTCGCGGCATTTCTCCAGGTAGCAGCGGTCGGACATCTGGGCGATGATGTCCGCAGTGCCCAGCATGTGGCCGATGCGGCGCAGCAGCGTGTCGGATACGCGGATCGTCTCGGCCGGGCGCTCGTAGCCGGTGTAGTGCACCAGCGTCGAGGCGACGCGCGCCAGGCGCTCCAGGCCATGCTCGCGCAGGTAGCGACGCAGGAACTTCGCGCCGCGCGAGACGTGCGTGAGCGTGTATTCCGCGCCGAATCGGTGCCGGCTGTCGTGGCGCCGGCGCAGGTAGCCGAAATCGTGGAACAGCGCCGCAAGCACGCCGACCCTGAACAGGTCCTTGGTCAGCCGGGCGCCGTTCGGGCGGCTGCGCTCGTAGCCGTCCATGAGGCGCGCCATGGCGAGCGTCACGTCGAGAACGTGCTGAATGTCGTGATACTCCGTGTCGCAGGGCTGGTAGTCCGGGTGCTTGCCGGCGTAGAGCGTGGCGACGTCGTGGAAGGCGCGCTCGAGCTCCGGCGCGCTCGAGTCGTACAGGCCCCGGTACAGACGCACGATCTCCTCGCCGACCGCGGCCGGGTCGGTGATGAGGATCTGGTCCGTGACGTCGTGGTCGTTGCGACGCATGCTCTGTCCGGATTCCCGCGCCGGGGCGCAGTGTCTTACCTCGGGCCGGGACGCGCAACCCTTCGCCTGCCGGCGAAGCCCCCCCTCGCGCCCCTTCCGCATGGAAACCGGTAGCGATAGGATGTGCGAAATCCCGCATGCGGGCGGTGAATTTTTTCACGGACCGGGTCGTTTCACCCCTGAAAACTTCTGCCAGGGAGGCCGCAGGGCGGTGCCGGCGAAGGAGCTGATGGCGTGTCGAACCTCCCTGTGAGCGAGGAGGAAAAGGCCGAGATCCGGGCGCGCATCCACGATCTCGAGCTCGAGCACCACGATCTCGACGACGTGATCGACCGGCTCTCAGTGGACCCGGCCCAGGACCAGCTCCAGCTGCGGCGCCTGAAGAAGCGCAAGCTCCTGCTCAAGGACGAGATCGCCCGGCTGCGCACGAGGCTGATTCCCGACATCATCGCATGAGTCGGCATTTCCCCTCCTCTCCGAGGAGGGATGCCGCCGCAGGCGGCGGGGTGGTGTGCCGATGATCGCGCTCATCCAGCGCGTCGCCGAGGCGGCTGTCACAGTGGACGGCGAAGTGGTCGGGGCAATCGGCCCGGGCGTGCTCGCGCTCATCGGCGTGGAGCGCAGCGACGACGATGCGCAAGCGGCGCGGCTTGCCGAACGGGTGCTCAGCTATCGCGTTTTTGCTGACGGCGATGGGAGGATGAACCTCTCACTGCTGGACGTGAACGGCGCCTTGCTCGCCGTCCCGCAGTTCACACTCGCGGCCGACACCGAAAAAGGCAACCGCGCCAGCCTGTCCGGCGCGGCGTCGCCCGAAGTCGGAGCGCGCCTGTTCAATCGCTTCGTGGAACTGGCCGGTCAGAAGATCCGCGTCTCAACCGGCCGCTTCGGCGCGCACATGAAGGTGAGCCTCGTCAACGATG
>MERQ01000037.1 GCA_001770655.1 Betaproteobacteria bacterium RIFCSPLOWO2_12_FULL_68_20 | reverse complement strand
GTAGCCGGCGTCCTTGTACAGCAGCGGCGCCACCGCGAGCGAGCTGCCGCTGCCCCACAGAAGGGTGTAGCCGTCGGGGGTCGCGCCCGCGACGTACTTGGCGCCGAGCCGGCTCCCGGCGCCGGGCTTGTTCTCCACGATGAACTGCTGGCCGAGCGACGCGGCGAGCCGCTCGCCGAGCGCCCTGGCGGTGATGTCGGTCGGGCCGCCCGGCGCGAAGGGAACGACGATGGTGACCGGCTTGGCGGGATATTCCTGCGCCTGCGCCGCGAACGCCGCCGCCGCGGCGGCAAGCAGCGCTGCCCGCAAAGTGTTTCGCATCGCCCCTTCCTCCTTCCCGCGCCTGGATGCGCGACTACCAGAGTAGCTAATCTGAGGCCGCGGTATGCGGGGGGACTTGACATGCATCAAGAAGAC
Organism: Betaproteobacteria bacterium RIFCSPLOWO2_12_FULL_68_20; assembly: GCA_001770655.1. Classification (GTDB taxonomy): domain Bacteria; phylum Pseudomonadota; class Gammaproteobacteria; order Burkholderiales; family SG8-39; genus 2-12-FULL-68-20. Next base: position 45,239 of record MERQ01000037.1, on the reverse strand, counting down.
CGCCCGACCGGCGGGGTGAAATCCAGGCGTGCTAAGCGAATTCAGGTTCTCCCTGCTGCTGTTCGGCCTCGCGCAGGCGATCCGCATCCAGGCGCGCCGCTTCCCGGGGTTCGCCGCGCGCCTGAAGGAGAAAAACTTCACCGCGCAGATCCGCACGCGCGACGGCGGTATCGGCCGCTGGTACGCCTTCCGCGACGGCAGGCTCGCCACGCGGCGCGGGCTGCACCCGGCGCCCGACATGACGATCACGGTGGCGAACGCCGCGCTCGGCGCGCGCCTCATGACCCCGCCGGTCGATCACCTGGAGCAGATCGAGGCGATCAAGAACTTCAACCTGCAGATGACCGGGCCCGACGACGTGACGCTCTGGTTCATGCAGACGCTGTGGCGGATGCAGTCGCTCGGCATGCGCTGGGGCACCCCGATGCCCGACGGCACGATGCGCTACGTCAGCCACACCAATGGCGGGCCGGTGTTCGTGTACGTGAAGGACGGCAAGGTCGTGCGCCTCACGCCGCTCGAGTTCACCGACGAGGACGCGCCTTCCTGGACGATCCGCGCGCGCGGCAGGAGCTACTCCCCGCCGCGAAAGACGAGCGTCGCGCCGCACACCCTGTGCCAGAAGTCGACGCTCTACTCTCCCGCGCGGCTGCTCTATCCGATGAAGCGCGTGGACTTCGATCCGAAGGGCGCGCGCAACCCGCACAACCGCGGCATCTCGGGCTACGAGCGCATCGGCTGGAACGAGGCGCTCGACATCGTCGCCGCCGAGATCAAGCGCGTCAAGCGCGAGTACGGCCAGGGCGCGATCCTGGCGAACCACGGCTCGCACCACACCTGGGGCAACATCGGCTACTACATCAGCTCCGCCTTCAAGTTCTTCAACGCCATCGGCACGACGCGCGTGGTGCACAACCCCGACAGCTGGGAAGGCTGGTACTGGGGCGCGATGCACCACTACGGCTACAGCATGCGCCTGGGCCAGACCGAAACCTACAACACCGTCGAGGACCTGATGCAGCAGGCCGAAATGGTGGTGTTCTGGTCGGCCGACCCGGAGACGACGAGCGGCTCGTACGCCGCCTACGAGGGCACGGCGCGGCGCCTGTGGCTGAAGGACCTGGGGATCGAGCTGGTGCACATCGACCCCTACTACAACAACAGCGCGGCCTTGCTCGGCGGCAAGTGGCTCGCGCCGAAACCGGGCAGCGATCCCGCGCTGGCGATGGCGATCGCGCAGGTATGGATCTCCGAGGGGCTCTACGACAAGAGCTTCGTCGAGAAGCGCACGGTGGGCTTCGACAAGTGGCGCGACTACCTGATGGGCAACGAAGACGGCGTGCCGAAGACGCCCGAGTGGCAGGAAGCCGAGACCGGCATCGCGGCGAAGGACGTGCGCGCGCTCGCGTGCAAGTGGGGCAGGAAGAAGACCTACCTCGGCGCGGGCGGCTGGGGCAACGGCCACGGCGGCGCGTGCCGCTCGGCGACCGGGATCCAGTGGGCGCGCGCGCTTGCGTGCCTCATGGCGATGCAGGGCATCGGCAGGCCGGGAGTGAACTTCGGCCTGCTGCAGTGGGGCACGCCGATCGACGTGCGCAGCTTCTACTTTCCCGGCTACGCCGACGGCGGCCTGTCGGGCGACATCGAGGGCAGCGGCATCGCGATCAACCTCTACCAGAGGATGCCGCAGCTTCCTTCCTACAACCCGTCGGCGCAGCGCGTGCCGCGCCTGCAGATCCCCGAGGCGATCCTCGAGGGCAGGGCCGAGGGCTATCCCTGGAACGGCAAGTCCATCGAGGGCCAGTTCCAGAAATTCGTCTATCCGCAGGCCGGGCACGCGCCGGTGAAGATGTTCTACAAGTACGGCGGCGCCTCCATCGGCACCATGACCGACACCAACCGCTACGTGAAGGCGTACCGCACGGACAAGCTGGAGTTCGTCGTCAACCAGTCGATCTGGCTCGAGGGCGAGGCGAAGTTCGCCGACGTGCTGCTGCCCGCCTGCACGCAGTTCGAGCGCTGGGACATCAGCGAGTTCGGCGGCACCGGCGGCTACGCGCTGCACGGCCAGACGCAGATGAATCACCGCGTGGTGTTCCTGCAGCACAAGTGCATCGAGCCGCTCGGCGAGTCGAAGTCCGACTACCAGATCTTCCTCGACATCGCCGAGCGCCTGGGCCTGGGCGCGTACTTCTCCGAGGGCATGGGCGAGATCGACTGGGTGAAGCGGCTGTTCGACGCCTCCGACCTGCCGAAGCACATCTCGTGGAAGAAGTTCCTGAAGAAAGGCTACTTCGTCGTCCCCGCGCTCGACGAGGCGCACCGCGACCCGGTGGCGCTGCGCTGGTTCTACGAGGGCCGGCAAAAGGACGTGCCCGAGCCGCATCCCTTGCCCGGCGATTACAGCCAGCATTTCCTCGAGGGCCTGCAGACGCAATCGGGAAGATTCGAGTTCGAGTGCTCGAGCCTGAAGCGCTTCGACCCGGACGACCCCGAGCGCCCGCCGATCGTGAAGTACCTGCCTTCGTGGGAAGGGCCGGCGGCAAAGGACCTGTACGCGCGCTATCCGCTGCAGCTCATCACGCCTCACCCGCGCTTCACCTACCACACTATGAGCGACGGCAAGGACAGCTCGGTGAACGACATCCGCGACCACCGCGTGCTGGTCGACGGCTACTACTACTGGATCCTGAGGATGAACAGCGCGGACGCCGCCGCGCGCGGCATCAGGGACCAGGACATCGTCGCGATCTACAACGACCGCGGCACGGTTCTTTGCGCGGCGAAGCTCACCGAGCGGCTGCCGCCCGGCACGGTGCATTCCTACGGATCCTCGGCCTGCTACGACCCCCTGGGCGAGCCGGGCGCGTCGGTCGACCGCGGCGGCTGCGTCAACCAGCTCACGCCCAAGCGCTCGATCGCGAAGAAGGTCACCGGAACGGCGGCGAACTCCTGCCTGGTCGAGGTCGAGCGCTGGGACGGCACGCCGAACCTGCGCCGCCGCGCCGTGCCGCAGGCCGCCGCGGCGGGCTGAGCCATGAGGAAATGGAACCTCGTCATCGACGTCGCCAGGTGCTGCGACTGCAACCTGTGCGCGCTCGCCTGCCACGACGAGTACTACGGCAACGAATTTCCCGGCTACGCCGCCGAGATGGCGAAGCACGGCCAGCGCTGGATCGACATCCGCAGAAAGGAGCGCGGCGCCTATCCCATGGTCGACGTCGCCTACCTGCCGGTGACCTGCAACCACTGCGACGACCCGCCATGCCTGAAGGCGGCTCGCGACGGAGCGGTCGTCAAGCGCCCGGACGGCATCGTGCTCATCGTCCCGGAGAAGGCGAAGGGCCAGCGCCAGATCGCGGAGGCCTGTCCCTACGGCGCGGCGTTCTGGAACGAGGCGCAGCAGCTGCCGCAGGCCTGGCCGTTCGACGCGCACCTGATCGATTCGGGCTGGACGCAGACGCGCGGCGCGCAGGTGTGCCCGACGCGCGCGATGCGCAGCGTCTGCGTGAGCGACGAAGAGATGCAGGCCATGGCGCGGCGCGAGGGTCTGGAAACGCTGCGCCCCGAGCTCGGCACCAAGCCGCGCGTGTACTACAAGAACCTCGACCGCTGGCGCAAGGCGTTCGTCGGCGGGAGCCTCGCCGGCCCGATCGGCGGCGTGAACGAGTGCGCCGCCGGCGTGCGCGTCGCGCTGGAGAAGGACGGCAGGACGCTCGCCGAGACGGTCAGCGACGACTTCGGCGACTGGCGCGTCGACGGCCTGGGCGAAGGCAGCGGCCGCTACCGCGTTTCGTTCAGCGATCCACGCTTCGCGACGCAGTCGCTCGAGCTCGAGCTCGGCGCGAGCCGCAACCTCGGCACCATCCAGCTGCGCTCGGGCGACTGAATAAGGAGGCACAGATGGCCTATCTCTTCCAGGAAAGCGAGCTTCCCAAGCTGCTCTCGACCGTGCCGGGGCGCGAGCGGGTGTTCTTCGTCAGCAAGGAGCTGACCGGCATGGACGACATGCTGGCAGGGATCATGCGCTACCGGGCGGGCGCGGCCTCGCCGCTGCACCTGCACGAGAACTGCGAGCACTTCTACTTCATCATGGAAGGCCGCGGCACGGTCGAGACGCACGACGGCATCCGCCGGGTGGAGCCGGGCGACATGATCTTCATCCCGGCAGAAGACCGCCACCGACTGCGGGCGCTGGATCCCCTGTTCTACTTCGAGTTCCAGGCGCCGAACCGCTTCAAGACCACGATCCTCGACGGCACCAAGGAGGACCTGCTCTGGGAGCGCGTCGACGGCAAGGTCTGGGTGCAGAGCTGAGGAGCGCACATGGCACTCACCTTCATCCGCACCACCGAATGCCGGCGCGACCGGCCCGCCGGCAACGTCGGCGAAGTGGCCGAAATCGTCAACCGCGAGCTGTGCGGTGCGCGCAACGTCCTCGGCATGCTGCGCTGGCTGCGCGGCGCGGAGCGCCTCGACGCGACATCTCCCGCCGACGCCCACCAGCTCGTCTACCTGATGGAGGGCGAAGGCGTCATCACGCTGCAGGGCAAGGACTATCCGGTGGCGAAGGGCGCCGGGATCTACCTCGGGCCGGCGGAATCGGCCGCCATCCGGCCGGGGCCGCAGGGCACGCTCAAGCTCTTCCACCTGGTCGTCCCCAGGGTGAAGGACGCATAGATCGTGGGCGCCGCCGCCCCGACGGTGGTCCTGAAGAGCGTCTGCCGCGCCTGCCACGGCGGCTGCGGCACCCTGATGCACGTGCAGGACGGCCGTCTGGTCAAGGTGCGCGGCGATCCCGAATCGCCGCTCAACCGCGGGCGCCTGTGCCCGATCGGCACGGTCGCGCGCGACCTCGTGTACCACCCCGACCGGCTGAAGCACCCGATGCGGCGTCTGGGCGCGCGCGGCTCGGGGCGCTGGCAGCGCGTTTCCTGGGACGAGGCGCTGGACGAAATCTCCGCGCGGCTGCTCGAGATCCGTGCGCAGTACGGGCCGGAGGCGATCGCGCTCGGCACCGGCACCGGCCGCCACCACATCCGCTGGGTGTCGCGCTTCGGGAACGCGCTCGGCACGCCGAACTGGTGCGAGCCGGGGTTCGCGCAGTGCTTCCATCCGCGCGTCAACACCTGCCTGCTCACCTTCGGCGACTTCCCGGTGTGCGACTTCACCGGCGATACGCCACCGAAGTGCATCCTTTACTGGGGACACAATCCGCTCGACTCGGGCCCCGACGGCGAGACGCGCTTCAACGTGCGCGACGCGCTCGACGCCAATCCCAGGTTGATCGTCGTGGACCCGCGCGAGACCGAGCTCGCGAGGCGCGCCGAGGTGTGGCTGCGCGTGCGCCCGGGCGCCGACGACGCGCTCGCGCTGGCGATGCTGAACGTGCTGATCGGCGAGCGGCTCTACGACGCGCAGTTCGTGGCGCGCTGGACGCACGGATTCGAGGCGCTCGCGGCGCACGTCGGGCGCTACACGCCCGAGTGGGCCGAGCCGATCACGTGGGTCAGCGCGCCCAAGATCCGGGCCGCGGCGCGCCTGTTCGCGCAGACCAAGCCCGCGATGCTCGAATGGGGCTGCGCCATCGAGCACACCCCGAAGTGCATCCAGACGGTGCGCGCGCTCTCGCTGCTGCCGGCGCTCACCGGCAACATCGACGTGCCGGGCGGCTGGGTGTTCGGCATGAAGGGCCTCGGGCGCTTCCCGAGCCTGATCGAGAACCTCGGCCCCGAGGTGAGCGCCAAGCGCCTCGGCGCGGAGCGCTTCAGGCTGCTCGGCGGCGAGGGCGCCGATCTGCCCGCCGCGCACATCCCGACGCTGCTGCAGGCGATGCGCGAGGGCAAGCCCTACCCGGTCAAGGCGTTCCTCGTGTTCGGCAACAACACGCTCACCACCTACGCCAACTCCCGGCTGGTGCACGAGTCGCTCCTCAAGCTCGATTTCATGGTGTGCGCGGACCTGTTCATGACCCCGACCGCCGAGCTCGCCGACATCGTGCTGCCCGCCGCCGCGTGGCCGGAGCTGGATCAGATCGTCGGGCTGCCCACGATCGCGGCCAACGTCGTGCTCGCGCAGCAGAAGACGGTGCAGATCGGCGAGTGCAAGTCGGACGAGGAGATCTTCGTCGCGCTCGCGCGCCGCATGAAGCTCGGGCTGTGCGAGGAGCCGGTGAAGGAGGTGCTCGACCGGCAGCTCGCCGACGGCGGCGTAGGGCTCACCTTCGACGAGCTGAAGCGCAAGGGTTTCGTCAAGCTGCCTTTCCGCTACCGCAAGTACGAGGAGCGCGGCTTCCGCACCCCGACCGGCAGGATCGAGCTGTACTCGACGCGCTTCGAGCAGCTTGGATACGCGCCGCTGCCGTACTACGAGGAGCCGCCCGAAAGCCCGTTCAGCGCTCCCGAGGTGGCGCGCGAGTTCCCGCTCGTTCTCACCACCGGCGGGCGCATCCCGTTCTTCTTCAACTCCGAGCACCGGCAGCTCGCGAACCTGAGGAAGGCCTACCGCGAGCCGCGCGCCGAGATCCATCCGGACACCGCGGCGCGCCACGGCATCGCCGACGGCGGCTGGATGTGGATCGAGACGCGGCGCGGCCGCATCCGCCAGCGCGCGAAATTCTCGCAGGGGATCGATGCGCGCGTCGTCAACGCCGAGCACGGCTGGTGGTTCCCCGAGGAGCCGGCCCCCGAGTACGGCGTGTGGAAATCGAACGCCAACGTGCTCACCGACAACGGCCCGCCGTACGACCCGGCGATGGGCACCTACCAGCTGCGCGCGCTGCTGTGCCGCGTGAGTGCCGTCTGACGGCGCCGGCGCCCGGGCGAGCGGCGCCCGAGTGCTTCGTCCTCACGCAGAAGATCCGTTTCTCGCATTGCGACCCGGCCGGGACGCTGTCGGTGCCGCGCTTCTTCGACCTCGTCAACGACGCGGTCGAGGACTGGTTCGGCGACGGCCTCGGCATGCAGTTCGCCGCGTTCTTCCTTGAGCACGGCTACGGGAATCCGATCGTGAGCACGCAGTGCGAGTTCCTCGCACCGGTCCGCTTCGGCGAGCAGCTCGAGCTCGAGCTTGCGCCGACGCGCATCGGGCGCAGCTCCATCCGCATGCGCCTCACCGGGCGCGTGGCGGGCGAGGAGCGCATCCGAGCGCGCCACGCCACCGCGATCATCTCGGGCCGCAGCGGACGCTCGGTCGAGATGCCGCGCGAGCTGCGCGCGCGCGCCGAGCGCTACCTCGAGCCGCTGGCCGCGGAAGACGTTCCGCCGGTTGCGGCCGGCGCCGTACCGCCCGACGCATTCCGCTCGCAGCAACTGGTGCGCTACGGACACTGCGATCCGGGCGGAGCGGTCTATTTCGCGCGCCTGTTCGACCTGTTCCAGTCCACGCTCGAGGACTGGTCCGCCGCGGTGCTCGGCCGCTCGTGGAGCGCCGGGCGGCGCCCGCAGACGCTCGCCGTCGGCGCCGAGTTCCGGGTCGCCACTCACATGGGCGATCGGCTGGATCTTGCGCTGTGGCCCGAGCGTGTCGAGGGCGACGCGGTATCGGTCGCCCTTGCCGGCAGCGTCGCCGGCGGGGAGCGCATGCGCGTGAGCTGGTCGTTCGCCTTCGGGCGCTGATGTCCCGAATCGGGAGGCAGAGATGAACCACGCTACGCTCGCGAACGCCGCACCGGTCCCGGCGGTTCTCGACCTGGGCGCCCTGCAGGAATTCGCGACCGGGAAGCGCATGCGCAAGGCGCTCGTGAAGGGCGGGCAGATCGACGTCGAGATGGTGTGCTACGAGCCGGGCCAGTCGACGGCGATGCACACCCATCCGCGGCAGGACGAGATCTTCTACGTCGTCGAAGGCCGCGCGAACATGTGCATCGCCGGCACCGAGCACGTTTTCGAGGCCGGTACGATGATCCGCTTCGGCCCTGGAGTCCCCCACGACATTCGCAACCTCGGCACCGCGCGCTGCTCGATCGTGTTTCTCAAGCTGGCGACCGGGTTGCTGGACGCCGTCGCACCAACGCGACCTGGAACCTAGCTGACGCGCATACCGAGAGGTCGCGCTTGCACGCTCTCGCCGACAGCCTCATCAGCATCGCCTTTCACGGCCTCGCCTACGGCATGATCCTGTACGCGATCTCGGTCGGCCTTTCGGTGACGATGGGCCTGATGGGCTTCGTCAACCTGGCGCACGGCGTGTTCGCCATGGCCGGCGGCTATCTCATGATCACCGCGACGCAGAAGCTCGGGCTGCCCTGGCTGCCGGCGCTCGCCGCGTCCTGCGTCGCGGTAGCGCTCGCGAGCGCCGTGCTGGAGCGCACGCTCTACGCGCGGCTGTACCGCGCCGGCGAGCTGGAGCAGGTGCTGTTCACTATCGGCCTCATCTTCATCTCGGTGGCGCTTGCGCGCCTCGCCTACGGCCCGCTGCCGCAGGCGGCCCCGCTGCCCGAGGTCCTCAAGGGACAGATCGCGCTGGGCGAGCGCCAGTTCCCGGCCTATCGCGTCGCGGTGATCGCATCGAGCGCGGTGCTGATCGCGGTGCTCTGGGCGGGCCTCGAGCGCACGCGCTGGGGCGCGATGGTGCGCGCCGCGGTGGACAACGGGCCGATGGCGGAATCGGTCGGCATCAACACCCGGCGCCTGTTTACCCTCACCTTCGCGCTCGGCAGCGGTCTTGCCGCGCTCGGCGGCGCGCTCGGCGCCGACCTGATCGCCATCACGCCCGTGTACCCGTTCGAACAGCTGGTGACCTTTCTCATCGTCGTCGCGCTCGGCGGACTCGGGACGTTGCGCGGACCGTTTCTCGGCGCGCTACTGATCGGGCTCAGCGATACCGCCTTCAAGTACGCGGTGCCGCAGTTCGGGGCGTTCTTCATCTACGCGGCGACCATGGCGCTGCTGCTGTGGCGGCCGCGCGGACTGCTCGGGCGCGCGTAGATGCCCGCCGCCCGCGCCGCGACCGGTTACGCCAGCGCGCCCGGGCTGCGTGCCGCGGAGTTGCTGCCCTGGGCGGCCGCCCTCGTGGTGTTCTTCGCCGCGCCGACGTACGTGCCGCTCGGCGGCTACGTCCTGATCATCATCCTGTTCGCGCTGTCGCTCGACCTGATCCTCGGTTACGGCGGCATCGTGACGCTCGGCCACTCGGCGTACTTCGGGCTCGGTGCGTACGCCGCCGGAATCTTCGCCGTCCGGGTCGGGGGCGATCCGCTCGCGGGACTGGCGGCGGCCACGGCTGCGGCCGCCCTGTTCGGGCTCGCCACCGGCGCGGTGGTGCTGCGCACGCGCGGCCTCGCGCTGCTCATGCTCACGCTCGCCATCGCGTCGATCGTCTTCGAAGTGGCGAACAAATGGACCGAGGTCACCGGGGGCGCCGACGGGCTGAGCGACGTCCCCGTCGGGCCGATCCTCGGCGTGTTCGAGTTCGACTTCCGCGGCAGGACGGCGTTTCTCTACAGCCTTGCGGTGCTCGCGGCCGGCTGGTGGCTGGTGCGCACCATCGTCGGTTCGCCCTTCGGCGTGGCGCTCGCCGGCACGCGCGAGAACGACGTGCGCATGCAGGCCGTCGGCGCCCCGGTGTACCGCCGGCGGCTGCGCGCCTACACGCTCTCGGCGGCGCTCGCCGGAGCCGCAGGCGCCCTGCTCACCCAGACCACGCAGTTCGTCGGGCTCTCGACAGTGAGTTTCGAGCTCTCGGGCGAGATCCTGGTGATGCTGGTGCTCGGCGGCAGCGGGCGCCTGTACGGCGCGTTCGTCGGCCCGCTCGTCTACATCGTGGCGCGCGATTACCTCGCCAAGCAGTCGCCGGAATACTGGACCCTCGGGATCGGCGTGCTGCTGGTGCTGATCGTGCTGTTCGCGCGCGGCGGCATCCTCGGCCTTGCCGATCGGGCCCTCGAGGCGCTGCGCGGGAGCCGCGCATGAACGCCAGGCTCGAGACGCGCGGCCTGCGCAAGAGCTTCGGGGCGCTCACGGTGGCCGACGACATCAACCTGCGGCTCGAGGCGGGCGCGCGCCACGCGCTCATCGGCCCAAACGGGGCGGGCAAGACCAGCCTCGTCAACATGCTGACCGGGAACCTGCGCCCTTCGGCCGGTTCGATCCTGCTCGAAGGAGAAGACGTTACGCGGCTGGCGCCGGAGGCGCGCGTCAAGCGCGGGCTCGGCCGCACGTTCCAGATCTCGAGCCTGTTCGCCGAGCTGTCGCTGCTCGACAACGTGGCGCTCGGCGTCGCCGAACGGCACGGCCTCGGTGGGCGCATGTGGCGCCGCGCGGGCACCTACCGCGAGGTGCGCGACGAGGCCATGGAAGTGCTCGCGAGCCTGGAGGTAGCTGATCGCGCTCATCTCCTCCTGGCAGTCGACGGGCTGCCCGACCCGGATCAGCTCGCCCAGCTCTTCGACGCGCGCCAGCCGTTCGAGCAGATCTTGAATCGGCTTGGCGCCCGCTCGTTCAGGCATCGATCACCCTCCGTTGCGCAAAGATTCTTTAACCGAGCACCACGCGCTCGCTCGCCAGCACGAACGGCGAGCGCTCGCGCGCGACGAAGCTCGCCACGTCCTCGCGCAGGCGCGCGAACTCCGGGGTCGCCGCGGCCTCGCGCAGCGCCTGCGTGCTGTCGAACCAGCTCATCGCAGCGCCGTCGTAGGCGGGCGTCCTGCCGCTCGCGTAGGCCGAGCGGCGCGTGTGGCACTGCAGGTAGCGGCGCACCGCGGGCGCCGCCGCCATGAGCGGCCCGTGCACCTCGCGCCAGTAACGGAAAAATTCGTCGATCGGCATCTGCGCCTTGTGCGTCACGAAATCGACGCTCTTCACCGCCCCGGCGGGAGGCTCGCCGTCCTTCACCACGTGCTCCTCCGTGATGATCGAGCCCATGGTCGCGCGGTCGATGAAGTTCGGCTCGTCGGCGAGGACCGCGGCGTATTCCGGCGTGCTTGCGAGGGCCTTCATGGCCTGCGTGTCGTCGAAAGAGGATTCGGCGACCGCGTCGAACGGCGGCTCGCCCTTGCGATACGCCGTCGGCAGCGGGACATTCTGCACGTAGCGCCGGATCCCCGGCAGCCCGACGATGATGTCCGCGTGCGTGGTACGCCAATGCTCCTGGAACGCCTCCACCGACATTCCGGGCAGGCGCTTGAAGAAGATCACGATCTTGACCATCGGTACGCTCCTTGCGATCAGGCCGCCTTGGCGGCGTCCAGCTTGGCGGCGACGTCCTCGCGCAGCGCCTTCTTGCTCACCTTGCCGACGCTGGTGAGCGGAAAGCTCTCCACCAGCTCCAGCCGCTCGGGAAACTTGAAGCTCGCGATCCCGGCCCGCTCGAGGTGTTCGCGCAGCTCCTCCAGTGTGAGCGAGGCGCCGGGCCGCGGGATCACGTAGGCGCAGACGCGCTCGCCCATCACGCGGCAGGGCATCGCCACCGCCACGGCGTTCTGCACCGCGGGATGGCCGAGCATGTAGCTTTCGATCTCCTCGGCAGAGATCTTCTCGCCGCCGCGGTTGATCAGGTCCTTGATCCTGCCCTCGACGCAGAAATTGCCGGAAGGCGTCATGCGCACCACGTCGCCGGTGCGGTAAAAGCCGTCGGGCGTGAACGCCTGCGCGTTCTGCTCGGGCGCGCGGTAGTAGCCGCGGATCGTGTACGGCCCGCGCGTGACCAGCTCGCCGGGTTCGCCCGGCGGCGCCGGCTTTCCGTCCCAGCCCACGACCAGCACTTCGTCCGCAGGACACAGCGGCCGGCCCTGGGTGTTGAAGCGCACTTCCTCCGGATCGTCGAGCCGCGTGATGTTGTTCAGCCCCTCGGCCATGCCGTAGACCTGCTGCACCGTCACCCCGAGCTCCAGCTTGATGCGCTTGGCCACTTCGGCAGGCAGCCTCGATCCGCCGACCTGCATGACCCGCAGCGAGGAGAGGTCGTGCCTTTCGCGCAGCGGCGAGTCGAGCCACTGGATCGCCACCGCCGGCGTGCACGAGGTGATCGTCACGCGCTCGCGCTCGATCAGCGGGAACGCGCTCTCCGGGCTGGGAGTCGGCGCGAGCACGACTTTCGCGCCGCGCGAAAGCGCCCCCAGCACCCCCGGCGTGCCGAAGGAGAAGTTGTGCGAGATCGGCAGCACGGCGAGGAACACCGAGTCCTCGGCGAGGCCCGAGTGCCCGGCCGCCAGGTTCATGACGCAGGCGTAGTCCTCGTGCGTGTGCGGCACCAGCTTCGGCAGGCCGGTGGTCCCGCCCGAGAGCATGAACAGCGCGACGTCGGAGGGCTCCGGCCCCTCGGGCAGCGCCGCCTCCCGCGCGCGCAGCAATTCGTCGAGCGGCACGGTGCCGGCAGGCGCCGCGCCGGCGATCACGACGTGCTTCAGCGCCGGCGCCTTCGGCGCGATCGAGCGGATCATCGCGCCGTAGTCGAAGCCGCGCCAGCTCGCCGGCGCGCAGTACGCCGCCGCCTCGGAAAACTGCAGCAGCCGCAGGATCTCAGCCTCGCGGTGCGCGGGCAATGCCATGATCGGCAGCGCGCCGATCCTGAACAGGGCGAAGCTGAGGCAGACGAACTCGACCGTGTTCGGCAGCTGCAGCAGCACCCGGTCGCGCCTGCGCACGCCGAGCGCGGCGAGCGCGCCCGCCAGCCGGTCCGCGCGCCGCGACAGCTCGTGGTAGCTCACGCGCTCCTCGCCCGCGACGATCGCGGTGCGCTCGCCGAAGCGCGCCGCCCAGTCGTCCAGCCGCTCGCCGAACGTCTTCGGTTCCCAGTAGCCCAGGCGCCTGTACCGCTCGGCGAATTCCGGCGGGAAAGGTACGTACCCTTCGAGAGCTTCGTCGGTCGCCATGAGTTTGTCGAGCGCCGGAAAACGCTCGCAGCCTACCGCTCCAGCCCACCCCAACATTGATTCAGGTTAAGCCGGGCGCGACCCATTGCGGCGGCGTCTCGGACAAGGCGCGCCGTCGCGGGCGGCGTCATCGAGGCGATTCTCTACCTTTCGAGCACTGCGAAGCCCGCCTCGGCGCGCAGCACGGCTCCGATGAGCGCGCGCTCGAGCCGCGGCGCGCCGCGCTCGAGCAGGCGCTGCGCGAGCGCATGGGCCGCACGTTCGCCCGCCGCATCCTCCACCTTGTTCACGAGTACCGCGATGCGCGCGCGCGCCGGCGCCTTGGCGGCGAGGCCGCCCGGACCGACCAGCAGCGCGGCCGCCGCCTCGGGCGTAACTCGAGCGCCCGGCTCCAGGCCGGTAATTTGCGCCGCCAGCGCGGCACGGAACACGTGCGCCTCGTCGAGCGGCACGCCGAGCGCATCGACGCCGACCACCATCACGGCGAGCGTCGTCGAGCCGGGATAAACGGGCTCGCCTTCGCGCGGCGCCTTGATCGGCCGCCCTGCCGCGCCGTCGGCCTCGACCACGATCAGCTCGGCGATGCCGGCCGCCGCGATCGCGTCGACGAGCGCGGGCGCGAGCCCGCCGAGCTTGCCTTCTTCGCGGCGACGCGCCGCCACGGTGACGTGCGGCGTGCGCGCGAGGTGGCCGCGCAGGACGCCCACCGGATCGTCGCGCGCGTCGAGGAGAACGGTCAGCGCGCATTCGTCCTCGCGCGGCATCCGGATGCGCGTGGTCGTCGTGGTCAGCACGCGCCAGCCGGCCGCGCTCGCCGCGCGCGCCAGCGCCCACATGAGCGAGGTCTTGCCGCCGCCGCCCGCTAACGCGACCACGCTGCCGCGCGCGATGGCGAACGCCTCAAGGATCGGAAGCAAAGAACCTGCCGTCCCGATCTCAGGTGTGAAAGGCGTTGTATTTCTCGACCAGGCGCGAGGCCATCGAGAGCAGACTATCGCCCCGGTCCATGCCGGCCTTGATGCGTGTTAAGAAGGGATCGGAACACCCTGGCAGTGTGCGCAAAGAAGTGGCGGTACCCCTCGCACAGGCAATTGAGTCCCGCTTCGCCGTCCCCGGTCGCGACGAAGCGGTCCTTCGGGCAGCCGCCGTTGCACGCCGCGAGAAACGCGCACTCGCGGCATTGGCGCGGCAGCGAGTCGAGCTTGTCCGCGCCGAAGCGCCGCTGCGCGGCGGAATTCGCGAGCTCCCCCAGCGGCGTCTCGAGCAGGTTGCCGAGCCGGTATGCGGGCTCCACGTAGTGGTCGCAGGCGTAAACGTCGCCGTTGTGCTCGAGCGCGAGCGCCGTGCCGCAGCGCCGCGCGTGCGCGCACAGGCGCGGCTCGATGCCGGCCGCGGCGCCGAGCGCGATGTCGAAGTGCTGCACGGTCACGCGCCCCGCATCGCGCTCGAGCCACTGGTCGAACGTGCGTGTGAGAAACTCGCCCCAGGCGCGCGGCGGCACGGTCCACCCGGTCACGTTACCCCGCGCGTCCCGGCCCACCGCCGGGATGAACTGGATGTGGCGCACGCCCTCGCCACGCAGGAAGCGGTACACGCGTCGCGGTTGCACCGCGTTGCGCGCGTTGACGACACAGAGCACGTTGTACTCGACGCCGTGGCGCTGCAGCCGCTTCAGCGCCTTGTACGCGGCCGCGAACGTCGGCCGTCCGCCGCGATTGACGCGCCAGGCGTCGTGCAGCTCGGCCGGGCCGTCGAGGCTCAGCCCGACGAGGAAGCCGTTCGCCTCAAGGAACGCGCACCAGTCGTCCTCCAGCAGCACGCCGTTGGTCTGGAACGAATTGCCGATCGTCATGCCCGCTCGCCGATAGCGGCGCTGCAACTCCAGCGCGCGCTCGAAGAACTTGATCCCCATCAGCGTCGGCTCGCCGCCCTGCCAGATGAACTCGGCGTACGGCACCGGCTGCGCCTCGATATGCTGCCGGACGTACGCTTCGAGCACCGCCTCGCTCATGCGTAGCGGCGCGCCTGGCGCAAACATGGCCGCCTTGGCCAGGTAGAAGCAATAGCCGCAGGCGAGGTTGCAGTCCGGTCCGCTCGGCTTGGCGATGACGTGAAACGGCGCGCTCACGCCGGCTCAGCCGCCGCCGCGCGCGCCGAACGCCACCGGCGGCTGCGGCGCTTCGTTCACCGACAGCCGGAACACGTCCGGTCGCGCGTAATGCCCGGCGACGTCGAAATCGTACTTGCCGCGCGCGATGTCGAGCGGATCGAGTTCGGCCTCGAGGATCGCCTCGCCCTGGAAGTGCGGCGCCACCAGCACGCCGCCCAGAGGGTCGACGACGCACGAGCCGCCGCGCATCAGCACGAACCCCGGATCGTTCGACAGCTCGCACGGGTAGTCTGCCGGGTAGGCGCCGCGCGCGATGTACTGACAGGCCGAAAGGACGAAACAGCGTCCCTCGAGCGCGACCATCTGCATCGAAGGCAGCCAGGTGCCGCGGTCGTCCGCCGTCGGCGCGCAGTAGATCTGCACGTTCTTCGCGTACATCGCCATGCGCAGCATCGGCATGTAGTTCTCCCAGCAGATCACCGCGCCGAGCCGGCCGTGCGGCGTCTCCAGCACCGGCAGCGTCGAGCCGTCTCCGTAGCCCCATACCAGCCGCTCGGCGGCGGTGGGCATCAGCTTGCGGTGTTTGCCGAGCAGCCCGCCGTCCGGGCCGAAGAAAACGACCGTGCAGTAGAGCGTGCCGCCGTCGCGCTCGATCACGCCGACCACGGCGTGAAGCCGCGCGCGCATGCAGGCCTTGCCGAGGGCCTCGGTCTCGCGGCCGGGGACCGCGATGGCGCCGGCGTGGTAGCGAGCGAACCAGTCGCGGCCTTCGGGCCGGCGCGCGCCGACCACCGCGCCGAAGGTGATTCCCTTCGGGTAGCCGCCGACGAACGCCTCGGGAAACACCGCGAGCTCGATGCCGCGCTCGGCGCAGCGCCCGATCAGCCCGAGCGTCTTGTCCACGGTCGCGGCCGTGTCGAACGGGACGCTGCCCGCCTGCACCACCGCCGCACGAAATCTGCCCCCGTGCATGGTCGCCTCCTCTTCCGCTCTGCCCTCAGCGCAGCAGCTTCGACCCGAAAAACAGCGGCGCGAGCGAGCGCACGATCGGCAGCGACGCTTCGGCGGCGAAGTCCTCCAGCCGCAGCTGCGGGTTTCTCGGCCGGATGCGCTCGAATGCGGCGCGCGCGGCGGCGTCCGCGGGCGGCGGGATGGTCGCGTCGATCAGCATCTTGGAGCCGCGCCGCTGCCACAGCGCCGTGCCGGGCGCGCCGATCTCGGGCAGGCTCGCGTCCATCGCGTGGTTGTGCGTGTCGGGGATGATCACGATGTCGCGCTCCGGGTTGACGCGCGTGGCGATCGCCCACAGCAGCTCGGAAGGGTTGAAGATGTCCACGTCGGCATCCACCGCGATCGCGATCTTCGGGTGCTGGTACTCGGAGGAAAGCGCCGCGAGCAGCAGGTTCTTCGCCTCGCCGTAGGCGCGCGGGGTCATCTGCACCGCGATCGCGAAGATCCCGGGCAGCGCCATCACGTTGTGCAGGTTCGGGCCGCCGCCGACGTCCTTCAGGCGCCGGAAGATGGTCGCGCTCATCGGCAGCTTGTGGAACACGCAGCCTTCCATCTCCGAGCCGTTCTGCAGGTTCTTGAAGATCGCGTCGCGCCTGCGGGTCATGTACTGGTACTCGACGATCGGGTTCTTGCCGGAGCCGGTGACGTAGTAGTCCTGGAACTCTGAAAACGGCCCCTCCTCCTCGCGCACGTGCGGCGGGATGTGGCCCTCGAGCACGATCTCGGCCTCCGCCGGCACCTCGAGATCGACCGTTTCGCACTTCACCAGGCGCGCCGGCTCGCCGAGATAGGCGCCGGCAATCTCGAACTCGTCGACGCCGTAGGCCGCGGTGGTCGCCGCGGCGAGGTAGTAGGCGGGGTGGTGGCCGATGAAGATCGCCACCGGCATCGGCTGGTTGCGCTCCTGGTACTTCAGGTAGTTCTTCCAGGTATGGCGCGGATAGAGGAGCACCCCGGACTTCGCCGCCCCCTTGATCTGCAGCCGGTGGAAGCTGACGTTGCGCGCGCCGGTGTCGGGGTCCCTGGACACGAGCAGCCCCGAGCCGATCACCGGGCCGGCGTCGCGCTGCCCCGCGACGTGCACCGGAAGCTGCGTGAGGTCGAATTCGCCCCGGCCGAGCTTGACCTGCTTCACCGGCCCGTCGCCGAGGGTCTGCGGCGGGATGCGCGCGCCGAGTCTCGCCGCGATCGCCGGCACCACCGTCTCCTCGCGCTCGCCGAACGCGAGCGCGGCGTGGCGCACGTTGGCCGGCGCCTGCCCGAGCGAGCGCCAGCCGTGCGGCAGGTTTTCGAACAACAGCGCTTTTTCGCGCGACTGGTAAAGGAGCGAGCCCATCTGGGTCAGGGGATCGACCGGCTTGTCAATGCGTATCAGTTCGCCGGCCGCCTCCAGCTCTGCGATCCAGCTGCGCATGTCTTTCGTCATGGGGGGTTCTCCATCGTCTTCGATTGCGGCACGATACGCCCAGGCTCGGCATATCGAGAAAGGGAAGCCATGATCAGGATCAGGTTTGCGCTGTGCGTGCTCGCCGCCGCTTCGCTGCTGCCTCTTGCCGCGCCGGTGGCGCTCGCCCAGAATTTCCCGAAGGGCCCGATCACGCTGGTGATTCCGCTCGCGCCGGGCGATGCGGCCGACATCGGCGCACGCGTGCTCGCCGAGGAGCTGGGTGCGGCGCTCAAGGTGCCGATCGTCCCGGTGAACCGGCCCGGCGCCGCCGGGGTGATCGGCGCCAACAGCGTCGCGAAGGCCCTGAAGGACGGCCATACGCTGCTCTTCGGAGTGAACGCCTCGCTCACTTACCGGCGCGTGCTCGATCCGCAGACGGTCGCCTACGATCCGACGAAGGACCTCACCTCGCTCGGCATGGCGATGCGCACCCCGAGCGTTCTGGTGGTCGCGGGCGATGCGCCGTTCAAGGACTTCCGCGGGTTGATCGAGCACGCGAAGAACAATCCCGGCAAGGTGCGCATCGGCACCGCCGGCAGCGGCTCGGTCGGCGATTTCTGCGTCGAGATAATCAACTCGCTCACCGGTGCGGGACTCGTGTCGGTACCGTTCAAGGGCGCGGCGCCGGCGGTCGCGGCGCTGCGCGGCGGGCACATCGAAGGCGTGGTGCTCGCGCTCGGCGCGCTCAGCGCGCACTTGAGGAGCGGCGCGATGCGCGGGATGGTCATTTCGACCCGGTTCCCCGAGTTCTCCGGCATCCCGACGCTCGCCGAGCTGGGCTACCCACAGAACCTGCTTGGGATCTGGCTCGCGTTCTTCGCGCCTGCGGGCATTCCCGCCGAGGCGACGCGCGCGCTCGTTCCGGCGGTGGAGAAAGCAGTGAAGAACCCCGCGGCCGCCGAGCGGCTCGCCAAGCTCGGCATCGTGCTCAGCTACGCGCCGCCCGCGGACGTGGTGGCCGAGATCCGCGAGGAGCACCGCACGGTGGAGGCGCTCGCGCGCAAGACCGGCCTCATCAAGTAAGCTACAGGCGCAGTACGCGCTCGGCGTTTGCGTGCGCGATCTTCTCGCGGTCGGCGTCGCTGAGCGCAAGGCGCTTCAGGAACTCGACGCCGGTGCGGTTCGGCTCGTAGGGCCAGTCCACCGCGAACAGGATCCGGTCGGCCCCGAGCGCGAGCAGCGTGCACAGGAACGCCGGCTCGTACCAGTTGCCGCTCGTCGTCACCAGGAGGTTGTCGCGCAGGTACTCGAGCGGCGTCTTCTTCAGCCCGCGCCGCCCGGCGGCGCGATACGTGTGGTCGTGAAGCCGGTGCATCGCGAACGGCAGCGCCTCGCCCAGGTGCCCGAGGATGATCTGCAGCTTCGGGTAGGCATCGAACAGGCCCGAGAACATGATGCGCAGGAAGTGGCAGCTGGTGTCGATCATGAATCCCCAGCCGGCGCGCGCCAGCTCCTCGTAGCCGCCGAAATACGCGCGGACAACGTCCGGGTGCGGCAGCGTCGGGTGCAGGTAGATCGGCACCTCGAGCGCCTGCGCGCGCTCGAAGATCACCCAGTATTTCCTGTCGTCGAGGAACTCGCCGCGCGTGTGGCCGTGGATCATCGCGCCCTTGAAGCCGAGCTTGGCGACGCAGCGTTCCAGCTCTTCAGCCGCAGCCTCGGGGGCGGAAGTGGGAAGCGCGGCGAACGCGGCGAAGCGCTGCGGGTGAGCCTTGACGGCCTCAAAAGCGAGGTCGTTCGCGTCGCGCGCCATGGGGACGGCGAGATCCGGCGCGAAGGCCTGCGGACCCGGCGAGCCGAACGAGAGCACCTGCACGTCCACGCCCGCCGCGTCCATGCGCGCGATCCGCTCGGCGCCGAGGTCGGCGAGCTGGGCGACGATGTCGTGGCCGAGCTGCCCGCTGCGCGAGGTCAGGTAGAAGTTGCGGAACTCGTTCGCCGGGACGTTCGCCCGGTACATCGGGGTGGTGAAATGCTCCTCGATGGCGATGGTTCTCATCCGGCCGCTCCATTGAACGGACGGCGCTCACCATAGCGCATTGCGGGCTGTTGCGCGCGCCGATGCCCGGACATGAGATAATCCGGCATTCCGGATACCGGAGATCGTATGGACGTGGTCAAGCTGGGCAAGAAAGGGCAGGTCTCGCTGCCGGCCGCGGTGCTGCGCAAGCTCGGGCTTGAGGGCCGCGCGACGCTGCTCGTCGAGGCGACCGAGGATGGCGCGGTGATCCTGCGCCCGGCGGGCGTGTACCCGATCGAGCTCTACTCCGCGGCCCGGGTGAAGGAATTCGAGCAGTCCAACCGGCTCGCGCCGGCGGACGCCAAACGGGTGCAGAAAGCGCTGCGCCGACGCAGGCGTTGAAGCTTTTCCTCGACGCCAACGTCATCTTCAGCGCGGCGCACCAGCAGGCGGGCAATGCGCAGGCGCTCGTTGCCCTTGCCCGCGCGGGACGATGCACGCTCCAGACCTCGGCCCACGCGCTCGAGGAGGCGCAGCGCAATCTTGCGTTGAAGTCGAACGAATACGAAAAGCGGCTCGCCGAGGCGCTTTCGGCAATCGATGTCGTGGCAGAAGCGCCCCCCAGCCTCGTCGAATGGGCGCGGCAGGAAGGCCTGCCGCTCAAGGACGCGCCGATCCTCGCCGCCGCCGTGCAGGCGGGCGCCGAAGTGCTGGTGACCGGCGACAGGCGAGATTTCGGTCCCTTCCTCGATCGCACCCTCCGCGGCGTACAGGTCCTCGCGCCCGCGCGCGCGCTCGCGCGGGTGCTGCAAGAAGCGGGGGTCTGAGGCCAGCCCTTCGGGCCCTTCGTCTGTAGCTCGCGCGCGGCCTCCGGCATGGGGTGGACGATACCTTGATGAGCGTCAAACCTTGCGCGCCAACGACCGGGTAACGTGCACCAGCGTCGGCGCAAACGGGGGAATCGCGTGGGGATCCTGGAAAACAAGCACTACGTGCTGCCTGCGTCGCGCTTGGCGCAGGTGGTCGAGGAAGCCCACGAGCACACCCTGGCCTGCATCGCCGATTTGCACGACGCGCAACTGAGCGTTCCGCTCATGGAGATCGTCAATCCCTTCGCATGGGAGCTGGGGCATGTCGCGTTTTTCTACGACGTCTTCCTGCTCCGCATATTGGAACAACGGAGCCCGGTCATGGAGGGGGGAGACGACCTGTACGATTCCTTCAAGGTCGACCACGACGACCGCTGGCACCTGCCCCTGCCGACGAGGCGCGAGACGCTGGAATACACCGAACGGGTCAAGGACCTCGTGCTCGAGCGCCTGGCGTCGCATGAACCGGACGCCGGAGAAACGTATCTTTACCTGCTCGCCCTCGTCCACGAGGACATGCACGGCGAGGCCTTCACCTACATGAGGCAGACCCTCGGCTACGCCATGCCGTCATTCGCAAATAGCGTCGCTGGATCCCCTGCCCGCGACATCGGCGGCGGGCCTCTGCCCGGAGACGTGCAGGTCCCGGGAGGCGCGATGCGACTCGGCGCCGCGCCTGATGCTCCCTTTACGTTCGATAACGAAAAATGGTCCCACGTGACCGAAATCCGACCCTACAAGATCGCGCGGGCGCCCGTGACCAACTCGGAATTCGAGGCGTTTGTCGAGGATGGCGGTTATTTTCGCCGCGAGCTGTGGGGCTATCAGGGGTGGACGTGGCGAAGCAGGACCGGCGCGTGCCATCCCGTCTACTGGAGGCGCGGCAAGGAGGGGTGGATGCGCCGTCATTTCGACTCGGTCGTGCCGCTGGAGCCGCATGCACCGGTCGTGCACGTGAACTGGTTCGAGGCGAGCGCCTACTGCAACTGGGCGAGGCGAAGGCTGCCGACGGAAGCGGAATGGGAAATGGCCGCGAGCGCCGAGCCTGCGAATCACGGCAGCGGAGTGACCGAACGCAAACGCAGGTATCCCTGGGGGGACGATCCGCACTACGCCGGTCGCGCCAACCTGGATGCGCACCATTCCGGTTGCGTGGATGTCGGCGCCTACGCGGCGGGGGACAGCGCTTTCGGCTGCCGGCAGATGATCGGAAACGTCTGGGAATGGACCGCCTCTGCCTTCTACCCGTTTCCGGGCTTTGTCGTCGATTACCCCTACAAGGAATATTCGGCTCCGTGGTTCGGCTACCGCAAAGTCCTGAAGGGAGGGAGCTGGGCCACCCGGCCGCGGTTCGCCTACAACACGTTGCGGAACTTCTTTCAGCCGTATCGGAACGACATTTTCGCCGGATTCCGGACTTGCGCTCTGGATTGATCAGGGAAACGGCACGCTTCGATTACATCGTCGTCGGAGCAGGCTCTGCGGGCGCCGTCGTGGCCAACCGCCTGAGCGAGGATCCTTCCGTCTCGGTTTGCCTGCTGGAGGCGGGGCCGCCCGACAACAGCCCCTACATCCACGTACCGACCGGCATCATCAAACTGCCGTACCACGCGAAATTCAATTGGCGTTACAACTCGGTGCCGCAGGCGGGCTTCAACAACCGCCCGATCTTCACGCCCCGAGGCAAGGCCGTCGGCGGCACCAGCGCGATCAACGCCATGGTCCACATGCGCGGCAACCAGCTCGACTACGACGATTGGGCCAAGCAGGGAAATCCCGGCTGGGCCTGTGCCGACGTGAGACCCTGCTTCGTCAAGTCGGAGAACAACGAGCAATATGGCGGCACGCAGTACCACGGCAGGGGCGGGCCCTTGAACGTGACGTTTCCCAACATCGCGAGCCCCCTCGAAAAGGACTTCCTCGCGGCCTGCAAGCAGCTGGGCCACCGCCACAACGAGGACTTCAATGGCGAGAGCCAGGACGGCATGGGCCGGCACCAGGTCACGCAGAAGAACGGCCGCCGCTGGTCGACGGCCACCGCCTACGTCTGGCCCGCGGCCCGCCGGCCCAACTTCACGCTGATGACCGATTCGCCCGTGGCGCGGGTGATCCTCGAAGGCAGGAGCGCAGTCGGCATCGAGCTCGTCGGCGGCCGCAGGCTCGACGCCCGCCGCGAGGTCATCGTCTCGGCGGGCGCGATCGTCTCACCCAAGCTCCTTCAGCTTTCGGGAATCGGCGATCCCGCGGACCTGCAACCCCACGGCATAAAGGTCGTGCACGCCCTCAGGGGCGTGGGCAGGAACCTGCAGGACCATGCCGCGGGCGGCATCCTGATGCGGACCGAATCGCGCATTCCCTGGGGTTTTTCCTGGCCCAAGGCGCCTTCGTTGGCGCTCCACGCGCTGCGCTATCTGATCGACCGCAAGGGGTTTTTCGCCGCGCAATTGATCGAATCGGGCGGTTTCCTGCGCACCGATCCGGAGCTCGACCGGCCCGACATTCAGATCGTGTTCATACCGGGGCACCGCGCGCCGCCGCCCAAGATGGTCGAGGTCGGCCACGGCTATTCGTGCTTCGCCGTGCTGCTCAGGCCGAAGAGCCGCGGCACGGTGGCGATCGCGTCGAACGATCCGTTGGCCGCCCCGATCATCGATCCGCGCTTCTTCTCCGAAGAGATCGACCTCGACGTCCTGATCAAGGGCGTCAAGGAATGCCGCCGGATCGTGCACTGCGACGTGTTCAAGAAATATCGGCCGAAGGAGACCGGGCCGGGGCAGGCGGTGCAGACGGACGATCAGCTGAAGCAATGGGTTCGCAACACCGGCGGCACGATCTTTCATCCCGTCGGCACGTGCAGGATGGGCCCCGACGAGATGGCCGTGGTCGACGCGCGGCTGCGGGTGCGCGGTCTTCAGCGCCTGCGGGTGGTCGACGCCTCGATCATGCCCACGATCACTGGCGGCAATACCAATGCGCCGTCGATCATGATCGGCGAAAAGGCGTCCGACATGATCAAGGAAGATGCCCGCGCCGGGGTGGGGCCTTGATTCAGCGAGGCTTCATCAAGCGTGCAGCGACTGGTACTTCTCGAGCAGCTGCTCGCGCGTCTCGCGGTAGTCCGGGTGGTCCACGATGCAGTCGGTGACCGGGCAGACCAGCCTGCATTGCGGCTCGTCCTCGGCCCCGACGCACTCGGTGCACTTGAACGGGTCGATGACGTAGATCGGGTCGCCCACCGCGATCGCCTCGTTGGGGCAGACCGGCTTGCACGCGTCGCACGCGGTGCAGGTTTCGTTGATGAGCAGCGACATTCCCTTTCTCCTTTCGTTCAGGCCGCCGCGCGTTGCTGCAATTCCTTCAGCCTGTGGTGCCGAAAAGCGCCCCACAGCGACGCGCCAATCGCGCCTGCGTAGATCGAATCCGGGTGGTTCATCGCCTCCAGGCCGGTGATTTTCTCGTTCACCAGCTCCTCGCGCAGCGCGGCGAGCAGCCCGGTGTCGAGCGCGAGCCCGCCGGTGATGAGCACCTTGCCCTTGGTGATTCCGGTGACCTTGAGCAGCTTCACCAGGCGCGAGGCCATCGAGAGGTGGATGCCCTTCAGGATGTCGGGCGTGGCGATGCCGCGCGACACCATGTTGATCACGTCGGTCTCGGCGAGCACCGCGCAGATCGAGCTGACCTTCTCGGGGTTCTTGGAGCTCTCCGAGAGCGGCCCGATCTCCTCCACCGCGACGCCGAGGTAGCGCGCGATGTTCTCGAGGAACTGCCCCGAGCCCGAGGCGCACTGGCTGGTCATCTTGTAGGAAAGCACCTTGCCGCGCCCGTCGATCCAGATGGCGCGGCCGTTCAGCGCGCCCACGTCCACCACCGCGCGCGCCTCGGGCGCGAGGTGCACCGCCCCGCGCGCGTGCGTGGTCATCGAGTAGAAATGCCCGGTGGCGAACTTGACGTTTTCACCTTCGCCGGTGGTGGCGATGTATTCGATGTCGTTCGCCGCGAGCCCCGCCTCCTCGAGCGCCTCGTTGAAGCTCTGCTGCGCGAGCTGCATGGGATCGCGCCTGCGGATGCGCTCGCAGCGCCGCGCGAGCCACAGGCTGCGGTCGCCCTCGTGGCGGAACAGCACTGTCTTGACGGCGCCCGAGCCGATGTCGATGCCCGCGGTGTGGATCATGCCGCCTCCCTGTGTTCCACGACCTTGCCCTCCTCGGTCACCGCGCGCCAGGCGAAGGTCGCGGCGCCGAGCGCTCCGGTGTAGATCGAGTCGGGATTGATGTTGAGCGTCATCTCGCCGTAGTTCTCGAAGACGAGCGCCTTGAGCGCCTTGACCGCCGCCTCGTTCTTGGCGACGCCGCCGGTGAAGGTGAATTCGTTCCTGATCCCGCCCGAGCGCGCCAGGATCGACATCGCGCGCAGCACGATGGCGCGGTGCAGCCCCGCCATGATGTCCTCGCGCTTCTCGCCCAGCGACAGGCGGTCGCGCAGCTCGGCCCCGGCGAACACGGTGCAGGTCGAGTTGATGCGCACGGTCTTGGTCGACTTCATGGCGAGCGGCCCGAGCTCGTGCAGGCCCATGTTCATCTCGTCGGCGATGTAGCCGAGGTAGCGCCCGCAGCCGGCGGCGCAGCGGTCGTTCATCTGGAACGATTCGACGATGCCGTTCGGGTCGACCTGGATCGCCTTGGTGTCCTGGCCGCCGATGTCGAGCACGGTGGCGGTATTCGGGTGCATCACGTGCGCGCCCAGGCCGTGGCACAGGATCTCGGAGCGGACGTGCTCCTTGGAAAAGGGCAGCCGCGCGCGCCCGTAGCCGGTGCCGATGACGTAGGCTTCCTCGAGCGCCATGTCGAGCATGCCCTGGATCGGCGCGCGGATCCTCTCGCCGCGCGCGGCGTGCTGCGGCATCGCCGCGAAGGTGCGATCCAGCGCCGCCAGCAGGTGCTTCGAGATCGATTCGCCGTAGATGCGGTTCTCGACCTCGATGATCGAGCGATCGAACACGTTGAGCAGCATGTCGTAGCGAACGCCGGTCTCCCTGGCGAGAGTCTCGCCCTGCGCCAGGTAGCGGCTGCCCGCGATGTCGCGGAAGAAGTCGCTCTTTCGCTTCGCGCCCGGTGCGAACAGCTCCGGGGCTTCACCGCGCAGCCGCCTGAACAGCTCCTCGAGCGCGGTGCCCACCGCCGCCGCGGCTTCGCCGAAGCGCGTGCCCTCGGCGTTGCGCCGGCAGGTGTGCTCGAGGTCCGCCAGCTGCTCCACGAACTGCTCCAGCCTGAAGTCGCGCTCGAGCTGGCCGAGGAAGTCCTCGAGGCTCCCGTTCAGCGCGCCGGTGCGGCCGAGCGCCTCGCGGAACAGGTGGAAGCGCGCGTTCACCAGCGCCTCCTGCTTGGCGATGGTGGCGGCGGTGTCGTAGTTGGAGCGCGAGTTGGTGATGCCGCGCCCGAGGACGTTCCTCGCCTCGTCGATGACGAGCGCCTTGGTGGTGGTCGAGCCCAGGTCGATGCCGATGAACGTCTTCATGGTCAGTGCACCGCCGCGGCGCGCTTCTGCTTGATCATCTGGAAGTAGCTCTCCAGCCGGTTCTTGATGTTCGCCGCCGAGAAGTAGCGCGGATCGACCAGGTCCGACTCGATGAACGCGGCGGGCTTGCCGGTGCGCTTCTCCACCTCGCGCAGGATGAGCAGCTGCCCGGCCGAGAAGCTGTTGCAGCTCTTGATCGAGTTGATGAGCAGGCCGTCGGCCGAGTACTCGTCGAGGTAGCGGCAGATCATGTCGATGCGCTGCGGGAAATTCAGGTTGGTGTAGCAGCCCAGGCAGTAGTCGGCGAGCGACTCGAGCGGCCGCTCCGGGTCGTGGCGGAAGCCGAAGTCGTACACCCCGCCCACCTTGGCGTAGGTCGAGGCGACCACCACCGCGCCCTCGTCGTAGAACATCTTCCAGAACTCGCGGAAGTGGGTCCAGTTGGGCGGGCCTTCGACCACCAGCCGGTATTTTTCCTCGGCGAGCTCGC
Organism: Betaproteobacteria bacterium RIFCSPLOWO2_12_FULL_68_20; assembly: GCA_001770655.1. Classification (GTDB taxonomy): domain Bacteria; phylum Pseudomonadota; class Gammaproteobacteria; order Burkholderiales; family SG8-39; genus 2-12-FULL-68-20. Next base: position 19,027 of record MERQ01000037.1, on the reverse strand, counting down.
CCTCGGGCGTCATCGGCCCCTTGCCCTGGCGCATGCGCTCCTGCACCTCGGCGTTCAGCATGGCGTAGAAGCGCGTCGCCTCGGGCGCGCCGCGGAACGCGGTGAACATCGGGCCGATGTAGTACACGCCGCCGAAGTAGCCGTCGATCGGGCTCGGCCGGTGCTTGGCCGATTGCAGCACGCGCACCAGATCCTCCTCGGCCTTGGCGGACTCCTTCATGTACCCGCGCAGCCGGTCGATGTCGAACTTCACCCCCGAGATGCGCTCGAGCGCCGGGATGATCTTGTCCTTGAGCTGGCGCACCACGTACTCGCGCATGTTGGGGCTGATCTTCGCGTCGCCCTGGTAGGGCACGTGCAGCATCAGCGTCTCGCAGCCGTATTTCTGGCGCACCAGCTCGAACCACTTCATGAAGGTGAAGCAGCCGGTGTAGGAAAGCAGCAGCACGTCGGGATGCGGCATGGGCTCGCCGGTGGGCCCGAACTCGCCCTGCAGCATCATGCCGAGGTCGGTCTTCACGTAGGTGCACACGTCCTCGGAATGGCCGTCGCGCTCCGCGTCCATGATCATCTTGCCCGACTTCTTCCTCATGCCGTTCTGCAGCGCGTCGGTCTCGGGGAGCCGGCGCACGAAGTCGAAGCACATCAGCAGCTCGTTGAGATTGCCCGGCACGAAGGTGGCGGAGATCTTCCTGCCTTCGGCGTGCGCGCTCGCCAGCTCGTGGTAGTTGCGCGTGATCATTTCCTTCTGCAGCCACATCGCGTCCTCCTTCTGGACGCTCGGCGGCTTCCTGGCGGGTGCGGCCTGCGGCATCACCTGGATCGGGGTCGTCATGCGGCGCTCCACAGCTTGATCGAGTCGGCGAAAGTCCCGGCCTGCTCGCGGATCGGCGCCATCTGGCCGGTGTTCTCCGCGAACTTGAAGGCGGTGTAGGGAATCTTGTGTTTCGCGAGCACGTCCTGCAGCATCGGGCGCTCGAGCAGCGCCGGGTCGCAGAACGAGGGCGAGGCGAACACCACGCCCTCCGCGCCGCGCGTCCTCACCTGCTCGAGGAGGTACTTGCCCTTGTCCTCCTTCTTGTCGTCGTACTTGGACGGGGTCTGCGCCGAGCGGTGCAGGAAGGCTTTCGAAAGCTCCACCAGCGGATCGCCCTGCTCGGGCACCTCGTCCAGCAGCCACCGCATCACCAGCATGAAGTCGTCGTCCACGATGTAGCAGCCCGCCATCTCGATCGACTTGATGAGCCCGAGCGGCGGCTGCTCGCAGAACGCGCCGGTCAGCACCACGCGCGCGTTGTCGCGCTTGGTGCGCTTCTCGGCCGCCGCCGCGGCAAGGTATTCGCGCACCAGGCGCGTGTGCTCCTCGGGCGGCAGCACGCAGCCGGCCCTGAGCAGCAGGTACAGCTCGACGGTCGGCGCCTGCCAGGGCTGCTGCGCGCGAAACGCGTACAGGTCGCGGATCGCCCTGCGGTTGTCGTTGTACACCGCGATCGAGGCGCGCAGCTCGTCGTCCGTGACCGGCGCGCCGCGGAGCCGCGCGAGATCGTCGCGCAGCGCCTGCATCTCGTGCACGTAGAACTCCCCGCCGATCGCGTCGTCGTAGTCCTGCGGCACGTCGAAATACTTGACGTACTTGTCCTTGAACATGATCTGCCACATGCCCGAGAGGTTGCGGATCACGTCGCAGATCGAGGGAAACAGCATCCCGTCGAGGCAATCGAGCCTGCCGGTGAGGCCGAGCTCCACGGTCGAGCGCGGGATGCGGCAGATGTAGCTCTGGTAGTAGGCGTCGCCCTGGATCACTTCCATCTGGTCGCCGCCGCCGAAGATCCCTACGGGAAGCATGCCGGCCGCGTGGATCAGCTCGCGCGGCACGTAGATCGGCATGTAGCCGATCGCCTTGCGCCCGGGCGCGGCGGCCTTCCATTCCTGTACCGACGCGAATCTCAGGTCCTCGAACAGGCCCTCGCAGCGCGCGATGATGTCTTTGAGTGGCGTGTTCATCGGTGCTCCCATTTCGGCTGGCGCTTCTCGAGGAACGCGTGCAGGCCTTCCGCCGCGTCGCGCGTCTTCATCAGTCCGTCCAGATACAGGTTTTCCGCGTCCGCGAGGCGCGTCCGCACCTGGGCGGCGAACGCCGCGCGCGCGGCGTGCACGGCGTAGCCGAGCGACGCCGCGCTCTTCGCCGCAAGGTGCTGCGCGAAATACTCCAGCGCCGCCGCAGCCGGATCGAGCGCGACTTCGTTGGCCAATCCCCAGGCGAGCGCAGTCTGCGAGTCGATCGAGCGGCCCGAGTACAGAAGGTCTTCCGCCCTCGCCTGCCCGATGCGCGCCGGCAGCAGGACCGACGCGGCAGGGGCGAAAACGCCGAGCTTCAGCTCCGGCTGGCCGAGCTGCGCCTGCGGCGCGAGGAACAGCAGATGCCCCGCGCTCGCCAGCTCGAGCCCCCCGCCCAGGCACTGGCCGTTCGCCGCGACCAGAATCGGCCTCGGCCAGTCGAGCATGCGCTCGAGCAGGGCGTGGAAGCCCCGCAGCATCGAGGCGCAGTGCGCTGGCAGGTGCTCGTCCACGCTCGCGCCGAACGAGAAGTGCGGCCCCTCGTGGTCGAGCAGCGCCGCGACCAGCCCGGGATTGTCGCGGTGCATGTCGAGCGCGCGGGCGAGCGCCGCCACCATCGCCTGGTCGAGGACGTTCGCCTTGGGCCGGGCGAGGCGCAGCCTGAGCAGCGCGCCCTCGCGCTCCAGCCAGACCTTGAGCGGGGAATCGTTCATGTCGCTTTTCTCGCGCTCTTCGGCTGGATCGCGTCGTGAAGCTCCCCGACCCAGCCTTCGCCCGCGGCGAGCTTCTGCCTGAGCAGGACGAAGTCGACCTCGCGATCGTCCTTCGCGCCCGCGTCGAACGCGGTGAAGCCGGCGCGCGCCTCGGTCACCATGTTGAGCGCCAGCCAGGCGCGCGAATTCTCCTTGTTGCGGTTCCAGGCCTCGAGCTTGGGTTTCCTCAGCTCCTCGAGCGTCTTGGTCGTGCAATCGGGGAAGGTGAGCAGCATCTTCGCGCACAGCTCCTCGACCTTGGCGTCGAGCAGCGAGAGGTCGATCGCGCCGCGCGCGAGCAGCTCCTTGCCCGCCTTGAGCGCCGCGCCCGTCTTCGGCGTGCCGAACACCAGGCGCCCGTACTCGTCGTGGACGCGGCCGGTCTCGACCAGCGGATTGGCGATGAAGCTGCCGTCCACTTTCAGCGCCGGCGCGATGTCGGTGAGAACGCCCATGTAATAGGCCTGGTGCGCCGAGAACGGCTCGCACAGCACGCAGGTCGCCATGGCGCGCTCGGTGCCGACGAGCACCGGGAGAAAATCGGTCGCGCCGCCGATCGGCGCCGAGCCGTGCTTGGGCCCGGCCTGGCCGAAGCGCGCCAGGTCCTGCGCCACCGAGAAATCGCAGGCCATGCCGATCTCCTGGCCGCCGCCGATCCTCATCCCGTTCACACGGCAGATCACCGGCTTGTCGCAGGCGAGGATCGCGCTCACCATGTCGTTGAAAAGGCGCATGTACTGGCGGTACTCCTGCGGACGCCCGGCGTAGTATTTGGCGTACTCCCTGGTGTTGCCACCGGTGCAGAAGGCCTTGTCGCCGCTGCCCGTGAACACCACGCAGTTCACGTCGCGCGCGTTGGAGGCGGCGCGAAACGCCAGGATCACGCCCTTCACCATCTCGGTGGTGTAGGAGTTGTACTGCTCGGGGTTGTCGAGCCGGATCCAGGCGTTGTACAGGCCCGCGGCCTGCCCGCCGTCGGGGGTCCTCGCCGGGCGCTTCTCGACCACGACCCCGGGAACGGAGAGCTCGGCCAGATCGTGGCTTCTCAGGAAGGATTCGTGCTTGCCCATGCGCGCCGCTCCTTAATTCGGTATTACAGTACCGGTTTGCATATTCTGCCCTTTCGGGGCGCTTGTTGGCGCGATTCTGGGGCGGCGGCCGCGCGATGTTTTGATCTGGAGCAAGAAAACCCCTCGCCGGCCCGCCATAATCCGTGGCACAAGGAGCATCGCGATGCAGCAGCGGGACAGCGTGTCGCTCGCGCTCGCCGGATCCGGCGGCGCCGGCGTGATGACCGCGGGCAACCTCCTCCTCGAGGCGGCGGCGCAGGCGGGCTACTACGGGCTGATGGTGCGCACCAGCGGCCCGCAGATCCGCGGCGGCGAGGCGGCGGCGCTCGTGCGCCTGGCGTGCGCGCCGGTGGACAACCTCGACGACCGCTTCGCCTGCCTGGCCGCGGTCGACTGGCAGAATATTGCACGCTTCGCCGCCGAGATCCCGCTCGGCCCGGAGAGCCTGGTGGTGGGCGATCCGGCGCAGGGCGATCCGCCGCCCGCTCTCGCGGCTTGCGGCGCGCGCTACGCATCGCTGCCCCTCAAGGCGCTCGCCAAGGGCATTCCCGGCGGCTGGCCGAACATGGTCGCGCTCGGCGCGCTCGCCGGGCTCGCCGGCCTGCCCGAGGACGCGGTGCGCGCCGCGCTCGAAGGCACCATGAAGAAGGGCGGCGCGGCGCTCGCCGCGAGCGTCTCGGCGATGCGGCTCGGCTACGCCGAAGCGCCGAAGCTCGGGCCGTTCGCGCGGCTGGCGCCGCCGCAGGGCGGGCGGCGCGGCGATCGCTGGCTCCTGAGCGGCGACGAGGCGGCGGGCTACGGCGCGATCCGCGGCGGCGTGCGCTTCGTCGCCGCGTACCCGATCACCCCGGCCACCGAGCTGCTCGAATGGATGGCGCCCGCGCTGGCGAAGGTCGGGGGCGCCCTGGTCCAGGCCGAGGACGAGCTCGCCTCGATCAACATGACGCTCGGCGCCTCGTTCGGCGGGGTGCCGGCGCTCACCGCGACCTCCGGACCGGGGCTCTCGCTGATGAGCGAGGCGCTCGGCCTGGCGGTCGCGGCCGAGATCCCGGTGGTGGTGGTGGACGTGATGCGCGTCGGGCCCTCGACGGGGATCGCCACCAAGACCGAGCAGGCCGATCTCAACATCGCCACGCGCGGGCTGCACGGGGACGCGCCGCACCTCGTGCTCGCGCCCAACTCGGTCGTCGACTGCGTGCGCACGCTGAGGTGGGCGGTGCATCTCGCCGAGACGCTCCAGGCGCCGGCAGTGGTGCTCGCGGACCAGTTTCTCGGGCAGTCGCGCGCCGTGGTCGACCGCCCGGCCGACGTCGCGTTCGCCGGCGGCAGGAAGCGCGCCTCGGCCGACGACGCCGCGTACCAGCGCTACGCGATCACGGAATCGGGCGTCTCGCCGATGGCGATTCCCGGCACGCCCGGGGTCGCGTACACCGCGGACGGCCTGGAGCACAACGAGCGCGGCACGCCTTCCAGCCAGGCGCCGGACCATCTCGCGCAGCTCGACAAACGCGCGCGCAAGCTCGAGCGCGCCGACTTCGGCGAGCACTGGGCCGACGTCGAAGGCGAGGGCGAGCTGGCGGTGATCACCTGGGGCTCGTGCACCGGGCCGGTGCGCGAGGCGCTGGCGCGGGCGCGCGCCGAAGGGCTGCGCGCGCGCCTGGTGTCGCTGCGCCTGATCGCGCCGGCGCAACCCGAGCGCATGGCCAGGGCGCTCGACGGCGTGCGGCGGGCCCTGGTGGTCGAGCAGAACCACGGCGCGCAGCTGCTCAAGTATCTGCGCGCCGAGTACACGCTCGAGGCCGACCTCGAGAGTTTCCACAGGCCGGGCCCGCTGCCGATCCTTCCCGGCGAAATCCATCGCACCCTCGCGCAATGGGGCCGTCCATGAGCACCGCTTCAGCCGCGGCGATCACGCCGCAATCGTTCAAGTCCGGGGTGAAGCCGGTGTGGTGCCCGGGCTGCGGGGACTACAGCGTGCTGTCCTCGATCACCAAGGCGCTCGCCGCGCTCGGGCTCGCGCCGGAGAACGCGGCCATCGTCTCGGGCATCGGCTGCTCCTCGCGCATCCCCGCCTACACCAGCTGCTACGGCTTTCACGGCGTGCACGGGCGCGCGCTGCCCGCGGCCACCGGGCTCAAGATCGCCCGCCCGGACCTCACGGTGATCGTCGCCGGCGGCGACGGCGACGGCTACTCGATCGGCGGCAACCATTTCCTGCACGCCTGCCGCAGGAACGTCGACCTCACCTACGTCGTGATGGACAACCACGTCTACGGCATGACCAAGGGACAGCCCTCGCCCACCACCGAGCCCGACTGGGACTCGAAGCTCGCGCCGGGCGGCACCGGGCTGCGCGAGTTCCACCCGCTGGTGATCGCGCTCGCCTCGGGAGCGAACTTCATCGCGCGCGCGTTCTCGGGCGACCCGAACGGCACCGCGGACCTGATCGCGCAGGCGGTCCGGCATCCGGGCTTCTCGTTCATCGAGGTGCTCTCGCCCTGCGTCACCTACCGCCCCGAGCAGCGCGGCTGGAAGGACGCGGTGCGGCCCGCGTCGGTGGCGGTGACCGACGATCCGGCGCGCGCCGCGCGCCGGCTGATGACCGACGACGGGTTCAATCTCGGAGTGCTGTACGCGGGCAGGCGCGCTCCCTATCGGGCAGCGCCGCAGCACGAGCCGCAATCGCCGGCCTCGCTCGAGCTGGATTTCGCGCTATGACCGCGCCGCGCAAGCGCCGCCAAGCGAGCAAGCCGGCCGCCGCCGCGCTCGCCGAGTTCATGAGGCGCGCCTACGCGATGGAGCTCGAGGCCGCCGAGCGCTACGCCGATTTCGCCGCCCAGATGGAGATGCACAACAACCGCGAGGTCGCCGAGCTGTTCCGCAGCCTCGCGCAGATCGAGCACAGGCACGCGACCAGCATCCGCAAGCAGATGGGCTGGAAGAGCGCCCCGCAGGTTCTCACGGCGGTGCGCTGGCTGGGGCGCGAAGGCCCCGAGAGCGGCGCCCCGGGCGAGCTGCACTACCTGATGCAGCCTTACCACGCCCTCGAGATCGCGCTCGCGAACGAGCAGCGCGCGGCGCGCTTCTTCGCCGCGTTCGCGCGGCGCAGCGGTCCCGCGGCGATCCGCGCCGCGGCGGCCGCGATGGCGCGCGAGGAGCGCGCCCACGCGCGCCTGGTGAGGCAATGGCTCGCGCGCGTGCCGCGCCCGGATCCCGGCTGGGACCGCGACCCCGATCCCCCCAACTACAACGGTGAGTGAGACGTGAAGATAAACCGCATCGACCACATCAGCATCGCCGTGCGCAACCTCGACGAGGCGCGCCGCGCCTGGGAGCCGGTGCTCGGCAAGAGCGCGCCGGACGATCTCTACGTGGACGAGGCCGAGAAGATCCGCGTCGCCCGCTACTATCTCGGCGAGGTGGGATTCGAGCTGATGGAATCCATCGCGCCGGAGGGCGAAGTGGCGAAATTCATCGAGCGGCGCGGGGAAGGCGTGATGCTGGTGAGCCTCAACGTGGACGACACGCGCCGCGCGATGCAGGAGCTGAAGGGCGCGGGCTACGGGTTCGCCGGCGGGGCGCGGCCGTTCCGCGGCGGCGAATACGCGTTCGTCCACCCCAAAGCGCTGAACAGCGTGCTGCTCGAGCTGATCGACAAGCAATGAGCGAAGCAGACATTCTCGACGCCCTGCACTCGGTCGACGATCCAGAGGCGGGGATGAGCGTCGTGGACCTCGGCTTGGTCTACCGCGTGAGCGCCAGTGACAATCATGTCAAGGTCGAGATGACCATGACCTCGCCCGCCTGCCCGCTCGGCGACTATCTGACCGACGCGGTCGCCGAAGCGGTACGCCGGGTCTCGCCCGATGCCGAAGTGGAGGTAGTGCTGGTCTGGGACCCGCCCTGGACGCCCGAGCGCATGAGCCCGGAGGCGCAGAAGCGCTTCGGCTGGACTTCCTAGGTCATGGGTGCAGGCGGGCTCGCGCCGCGCTGGCGCTTTCCGCTGCTCGTTCTCGGGTTCGTTGCGCTCGCCAGCGGCATCGCCGGCGGGCTGACGCGCAGCGGCCTCGCTTCCTTTCCCGCGCCGCAGGCGTCGGTCGCGCTGCATGGCGCACTCATGGTGTCGGCCTTTTTCGGCACCGTCATCTCGCTCGAGCGCGCGGTGGCGCTCGGCCGGCTGTGGGGGTATGGCGCTCCGCTCGCCAGCGGCCTCGGCGGCATCGCGCTTCTCGCCGGGGCGACGGCGGCGGGACTGTGGCTGCTCGCCGCAGGCGCGGCCTTGCTGGTCGCGGCGAGCGCGGTGCTCGCCGCGCGCCAGCCGTCGCTCGAATCCTCCACGCTGATCCTCGGTGCGGTGTGCTGGCTGGCAGGAAACTTGATGCTCGCCGTCGGCATTCCCGCTCCCGGCGTCGTCCCCTGGTGGATCGCGTTCTTCGCGCTCACCATCGCCGCCGAGCGGCTCGAGCTTTCGCGCTACATGCCGCGGCCGCCTGCGGTTCGCCGCGCGTTCGTCGCCATCATCGCGGCGCTGGTCATCTCGGCGTATTTCGGCACAGTGCCGCTCGGCGCGGCGCTCGTCGCCCTCGCGGCCTGGCTGCTCGCCTTCGACCTCGCGCGGATCACCATTCGGCAGACGATGCTGCCGCGCTACATCGCGGCGTGCCTGCTCGCCGGCTACGCCTGGCTCGCGATCGGCGGGGCGCTGTTCGCCCTCGGTTCAAACTACGACGCAGCGATCCACGCGATGATGCTCGGGTTCGTGTTCTCGATGGTGTTCGGCCACGCGCCGGTGATCCTGCCGGCCGTGCTGCGCGTCGCGCTCCCGTATTCCGCGTGGCTCTACCTGCCGCTCGCGCTGCTGCACGGCTCGCTCGCGCTGCGGGTGAGCGGCGACCTTCTCGGGGCCGGCGCGCTCCGGATCGTCGCAGCGGTGGGAAACGCGGCGGCGATCGCGCTCTTCATTCTGACCGCCGCCGGGCTCGTGCTTTCGGCGGCGATGCGCGCTCGAAGTTCGTCCAGCCGGTAGCCGGCACGGTGCTCTAGCGCCCCAAGATGTCCGTGGGGTCCGCCTGCCAGGTGCTAAAATCGCGCATGCCTGAAGATGTCGTTCTCACGGTACTCAAGGAGATGCGCGTCGAGGCGCGCGAGTTCCGAGAGGAGACGCGCGGCAGCTTCGGGACCGTCTTCCATCGCCTCAATCTCGTCGAGGCGCGACTCGGCGACGTCGAAAGCCGCCTTACCTCGCTCGAAGCCCATATGGCAGCACTGCTCAATGTGGTGCCGGTGGTCAATCAGCGCATTGACCGGCTGGAGGCGCGGCTCGCGGCGCTCGAAGCGCGAGTCGGTTAGCAGCCCTCCGCGGCTCGGCGTCGCCGCCGTTCTCCTGTAGTCCAGTCGGGGCCCGCTGACGGAATGACGGACGTTGCGCGGCTGCTCATGCGGCTTCGCCGGGCCGCCTGCGGAACATCCCCCAGCCCTCCATCGTCATCACCATCTCGCCGCGCTGGTTGACGGCCTCGGTGCGGGTGCGCACCAGCCCCATCCCGGGTTTGCTTTCCGAGCGCCGCGCTTCGAGGATCACGTGCCGGTACACGAGCGTGTCGCCCGGACGCACCGGGGCGGGCCAGCGGACGTTGTCCACGCCGGGCGAGCCGAGGCTCGCCGAGCGGCCGATGCGGCTCTCCACCATCAGGCGCATCGCCACGGCGCAGGTGTGCCAGCCGCTCGCGATCAGGCCGCCGAAGTGCGTCGCGCGCGCCGCGACCGGATCCGTATGGAAGGGCTGCGGGTCGAACTGGCGCGCGAAGGCCACCATTTCCTCCTCGGTGAAGGTGTGGCGGCCGATCTCCGTCGTCTCGCCGGGACGGAAATCCTCCCAGTAGAGCGTGGCGCTCACGCGCGATGCTGCTCAGATCTCTCGCAGGCGGTAGCGCTGGATTTTACCGGTCGCGGTGCGCGGCAGCTCGTCCAGGAACTTCACCTCGCGCGGATACTTGTAGGGCGCGAGCACCGACTTGACGTGCTGCTGGATCTCGAGCGCGGTCGCTTCGCCGGCCTCGCGCGTGTCGCGCAGCACGACGCACGCCCGCACGACGTTGCCGCGCGCCTCGTGCGGGACCCCGACCACCGCGCAGGCCTGGACCTTCGGATGCTCGGCGACGGCGCGCTCGACTTCCTGCGGCGAGATGTTGTAGCCGGCCGACACGATCATGTCGTCGGCCCGGTCGACGTACCAGAAGTAGCCTTCCTTGTCGCGCTCGCACACGTCGCCGGTGAGGTTCCACCCGTATTGCACGGCGCGACGCTGGCGCTCGGGCTCGCCGATGTAACGGCAGCCGGTCGGGCCGACGACCGCGAGCCGGCCGCGCCCGCCCGGCGGCAGCGGCCGTCCGGCCTCGTCGAGGATTTCCACCCTGTAGCCGGGAACGGCGTGCCCCATCGAGCCGACGCAGGCAACCGCCATCGACTCGGAAACGAAATGCGTGAGCATTTCGGTAGTGCCGAGGCCGTTGACGATGCGCACCCCGGTTGCCGCGCGCCACTGCTCCCAGAGGGCGGTGCGCAGGTTCTCGCCCGCCGATGTGCATTTGCGCAGGCTCGCGAGGTCGTAGCGGCCGACGAGCGGCAGCATGCTCTGGTACAGCGTCGGCACCGAGTACAGGCTCGTCGCGCGGTGGCGCTCGATCGCGCTGAGGATCGCCTCCGGCGTCGGCCGCGGAACGAGCACCGAAGCGACGCGGTAGCGCAGCGGGTACAGAAGCGATGCGGCGAGCCCGTAGGTGAAGGCGAGCGTCGGCGAGCCGACGATCACGTCGCCGGGTCCGACCGTGTAGACCTGCGGCCAGCATTCGGTGACCGCGACGATGTCGCGGTGAAAGTGCGCCGCGCCCTTCGGGTTGCCGGTCGTCCCCGAGGTGAAGCTGAGGAGCGCGACGTCGTCGGCCGCGGTCGCGACGCAGCCGCCGCCCGCGGGCTTCGCTTCGAGGCGCCGATCCAGGTCGGCGTCCGGGTGGCTCGCGTCGCCGGCCGGCGTGAAATACGCGATGCGCTCGAGCACGGGCGAGCGCGCCGCCGCCTGCGCGAGATCCTCGGCGAGCGACACCTCGCACAGCGCGAGGCGCACCTGCGCCTTTTCGAGGATGTAGGCGAGCTCGCGCGCGCGCAGCATCCCGATCGTGTTGACCACGACGCCTCCGGCGCGCGCCACGGCCAGCCAGCAGGCCGCGACCATCGGCGTGTTGAGCGAGCGCAGCAGCACGCGCTCGCCGGGCGCGAGGCCCAGGTCCTCGACCAGCACGCGCGCGATGCGCTGCACCCGGTCGAGCAGGTGCGAGAAGGTCCAGGTGACGCCTTCGTAGTGAAAGACCGGCCGCTCGCCGGCGCCCGCCTCGAGCGCCGCGTCGAGCAGCGCCGCGCAGGCGTTCAGGCGGTCCGGCAGGTGCCGCAGATGGGGGGCGCCATAATCGAACCTCGGCCACAGCTCGCGCGGCGGAAGCTGCGAGCGGATGAACGGATCGACGTGGGCGGAAGGAACGCCGCCTGGCAGGCGCATCGGCTCTACTTTCGGCCGGCAGCGCCGGCCGGCCCTTAACTCAGATCAAGATGCGCCGGGCGGTGTGGCTACGAGGCGCGCGCCGCTTCGAGGCGCAGCAGCTCGTTGATTCCCGCCCCGAGTACGATCGCCACTCGGTCGCCGTAGCGCGCAAGCGCGCGAGACAGGCGCTCGAGCTCCGCTTTCTCCGCCTCGCGCAGCTCGCCAGCAGCCAGTACCAGCCGCGCTTGCGTGTCGGCAAGCAGCGTCCTCGCCTCGCGCACGAGCCTTCGCACCGCGGCGCGGTCGAGTCGTCCGCTGATCCGCAGCACCCACTCGCGCGCACCCTCTTTCGCAGCGGCGGCGAGGAGATGCCGGTCGGCGTAGTCGCGCATCGCGAGCGCCGCGATCCAGTCGTTCATCGCGAGCGGCAGCAGCCGCGGCCGGGCGAGCGGGAGACTCCTCGCGAAGTGCCAGGCGCGCGCGAGGCCGCCGCGCGCCACGCCGCGGCGCAGCAGGTTCCAGACGATGCGCGCCGCCTCGAGCGGCCGCTCGCGATGCAGCGCCGCTTGCTGCCCGAAATGCCGCAGCTTGTTGCGGATGCGCTCGGCGATCACCGAATCGCAGAGCAGGCGCGCGTACAGCGCGCGGTAGCCGTCCGCCATCTGCGCCGCGCTCATCGACTTGGGCACGATGTTGGTGGCGAGCTTGGTGTTGTCGCCGTGCGCCGCGCCCTCGACGATGCGCCCTTCGCGCGCCAGGCGCGCGTAGAGCGGCGTCTTCGGCAGCGCGGTGAGCAGCCCCACCATCGCCACCATGATCCCGGCCTCGCGGATGAAGCGCTCCTGGACGCCGAAGGTCTCGGGCGTATCGCGGTCGAAGCCGACGATGAAGCCGCCGAGCACGTCGATGCCGTGCGCGTAGATCCTGCGCACCGCCGCGAGCAGGTCCTGCGCGCAGTTCTGGGTCTTCCCGGCCTCGCGCAGCGTTTGCGCGTCGGGCGTCTCCAGCCCGAGGAACACCCACTCGAAGCCGGCCCCGCGCATCAGGCGCATCAGCTCGTCGTCGGCGGCGAGGTTGAGCGAGGCCTCGGTGCCGAAGCGCATCCTGCGGCCGTGCCGCTCCTGGTAGTCCGCGAGAGAGCGCAGCACTTCCTTCGCGCGCGCCTTGTTGCCGATGAAGTTGTCGTCGACGAAGAACACCTTGCGCGCGCCGAGGGCGCGCAGCGCGTCGAGCTCGCGCCCGATCTGCGCGGCCGACTTGTAGCGCGGCCGCCTGCCGAACATCACGATGATGTCGCAGAACTCGCAGCGGAACGGGCAGCCGCGCGATAGCTGCACGGTCGCCGTGGCGTAGCGCTCGAGCCTGAGGAGGTCGAAGCGCGGCACCGGCGAGTCGGCGAGATCCACGTTGCCGGTCTCGCGGTAGAGCGCCTGCGGGGTCCCGCGCGCGTAATCTTCGCAGAAGCGCGGCCAGATGTATTCCGACTCGCCGGCGACGACGCTGTCGGCGATGCCCGCGTACTCCTCCGGGCAGAGCGAGGCGTAGCTCCCGCCCGCGACCGCGTGATAGCCCGCGCCGCGGTAGTAGCGCAGCAGCTGCTTCTGGCGCGCGGCCTGCACGCCCATGCCGCACACGCCGACGATGTCCGCCTCGGGCTTGAGCGGCAGCGGCTCGACGTTCTCGTCGACGATGCGCACTTCCCAGTCTGGAGGGCACAGCGCGGCGAGGGTGGCGAGGCCGAGCGGAGGGTTGAGCTCGCGCTTGCCCTCGAGCGCCTTCTCGAGCGCCCAGCGGAAGCTCCAGAAGCTCTCGGGGAACCTCGGGTTGACCAGCAGGACTCGCGTCAAGGCGCTACTTCAGGTTACAGGCATGGGAAAATTCTCCCATTGAGGCACCGCCCGCGGCGCGCTTCAACCTCCGGCGGCCGCACTGTTGATCCGCGTCAATTTCCGCGCGACAGGAGGCTGATCAGCCAGAAGGTCGCCGGTGCTGAAAAAGACGTACAGATAGATCCCGCTGCCGACCGCGATCCAGGTGAGCAGGTACGAGATCGCGCCGAGGTAGTAGAGCGGGTTGAGGCGCTCGCCGAAGGCGAGGTTGAACAGCGCCTCGACGCGCATGAAAAACCACTGGCCGATCAGGTGTATGCGCCGAAGCACCGACGCATGCTAGGACGCGGATACCCGCGTCGAATCGATATGCGTCAACCGGCCATTGACGCCCCGAGCGGAGCCTGGCCTCGCGCAGTGGTAAAAACGGGGATGGCGGAGGTGAAGCGTCTGGACGCGGGCGGCGACATCCTGCTCAGCGGCGAGACGCGCGAGGACGTGGACGCAGTGCTCGAAGACCTGCTCGCGCGCGGCGCCAATATCCTCACGCCGCTTACGCGGGTTGGGAAAACCTGGGTCGCGGCCTGCACGCAGCCGCCCAAGACCCACGAAGCCGACCGCACATCCACGCTGGACCTGCGCGAGATCCAGGCGGCGCAGCGCGAGCGCCGGCCGGAGGCGAGCCTTTGCAAGGTCGAGCAGGCCGGCTTCAAGCTCATGGTGACGGGGCCGACGCACGAAGCGGTGTACGCCCGCGTCCAGGAGCTTCTCGAGGACGGCGCGACCCTCGTCAGCGACGCGGAGGAAATCGCCGGCACCTGGGTCGCCGTCTGCGATACCGCCGGTCCGGCCAGAAGCGAATGAGCGCCGCCACGCGCCTGGCCGGACCCGGATGCCCGCCTGCGACCTAGGTGACGCGCCGGCTGCGGCGCCACTCGCGCACCAGCACCGCGATCGTCGCGAGGGTGAGGAACACCCCCACCGCAAACTCGACGATGATCGTGGTGTGAGCGAGTCGATGTGCTCCACCAGCCCGATCGACCACAGGAAGGTCGGGATCAGGATGATCGCGCCCGAGGCGATGAACAGGATCAGCCCCAGGTAAAAGGTCGGGTGCGCTCCCCGGCGAAGTTGTTCATCAGCGCGCCGAGGATCATCAGCCAGTACCCGGCCCAGGCCATGCCCGGCGCGGCGAGCCGGCACCTGAGCCTTCTTCATGTAGGCTTCGTGTAGGCTTCGGGCGTGGTCCTGTAGGCACGATCCACGTCAGCTCGACGCGGTCCAGCGGTTGCTTTCACCACACGCGTTCGGTGGCGGGATGTACAGCACGGTAGGCATCACGATGCCGAGGAACAGCAGCATGCACGCCACAGCGCAACTTGATATGGATCAAGTTCGGCGGCGCGCGATCGCGGCGTGGCTGCTGTTGTGCGCCGCACTAGCCTTTTCGATCGTCGTGGTCGGCGGGGTCACGCGCCTGACGCATTCGGGTCTCTCGATCGTCGAGTGGCAGCCGCTCGTGGGAGCCATTCCCCCGCTCGCGCAAGGGGATTGGGAGTCGCTGTTCGCCAAGTACCGCGAGACGCCCGAGTTCAGGCTCGTCAACTTCGACATGGATCTCGCCGGCTTCAAGCGCATCTTCTGGTGGGAGTACGTGCACCGCCTGCTCGGAAGGCTGATCGGTCTCGCCTTCCTCGCGCCCTTCCTGTGGTTCCTCGCCAGGCGCTGGCTCGATGCGCGGCTCGCCTGGTCGCTCGCGGGCATCTTCGCGCTCGGCGCGCTGCAGGGCGCGCTCGGCTGGTATATGGTGCGCTCGGGCCTGGTGGACGATCCGCGCGTGAGCCATTTCCGGCTCACCGCCCACCTCGGGCTCGCGCTGGCGATTCTGGCCGCCGAGCTGTGGATCGCGCTCGATCTGCTTGCGGCGCGCCGCGCGAAAGTCGACCGGCGCGCGTTCGCGCTCGCCGCTCTGGTGTTCGCCACGGCGCTGAGCGGCGGCATGGTCGCGGGGCTGCGCGCCGGCCTCGCCTACAACACGTTCCCGCTCATGGACGGGCAGCTCGTTCCGTCCGAGATCCTGATGCTCGAGCCGTGGTGGAGAAACTTCTTCTACAACATCGCGACGGTGCAGTTCGTGCACCGCGCGTTGTTCTGGCTGCTCGCGATCCTGGTGCCGCTCGCCTGGTGGCGGTGGCGCGGAACTGCCGCGACGGCAATGCTCGCCATGTTCGTCGCTCAGGCGACGCTCGGCGTCTCGACGCTGCTGCTGGCGGTGCCGATCCCGCTCGCGGCCGCCCACCAGGCGGGCGCGGTGCTGCTGCTCGCCGCGGCGCTGTGGACGGCGTATGAGCGGCGCGCCTGATTCGCCCTGGTTTGCGCGGCTCGCGGCGGCAGCGCTCGGCATCGCCGCCGCGGCAACGGCGATCGTGACCGGGCTGCGCATGCTCGACTCCGGCATGCGCCGCATGGGTCTCGGGCTCGCTGCGGCCGCGTTGCTCGCCCTGGCGGCGGGGCTCGCGGTGCTGGTGCTCGATGCCCCTGTCGCGGCCGAGGTTGCGCACAATCTCGCCGCCGCGCTCGCAACTTGAGGCATATCAAGGCCGCGCGCCGGCTCGCGCCGACAATCGGCGCATGGCGACCCTCAGCGAAGCGCTAACCGGGGACCACCGCTACTGCGACGGGCTGTGCGCCGAAGCCGAGCAGGCAGCGCGCAAGGGTGATTGGAACCTTTACCGCGAGCGCCTGCGCGTGCTCGCCGACGCGCTCGGCCGGCATATGGCCTTCGAGGACGACGAGCTGTTCCCCGCCCTGGAGCACGCGAGCGGCATGAGCGGCGGGCCGACCGACGTGATGCGCGAGGAACACGCGCAGATGAGGGACACGCTCGCGCTGCTCACCGCGGCGGCGCCGGAGCAGGATCCCGAGGGCTGCCTCGCCGAGCTCGATACGCTCTTCTCGCTGCTGCAGCAGCACAACGTCAAGGAAGAGATGGTGCTCTACTCGGCCTGCGAGCAGATGCTCGGTGCGGAGCTCGGCGCGCTCGCCGCGAGCGCGGCGGCGCTCGTCAAGGCGCGCGGCGGCGATCGCCAGGGCGCGCTCGACGTGCGCTGGCTCGAGCCCCCCGAGCCGATGCAGCGCATCCTCGATGCGCTCGGGCGCGACCCCGGAGCGCCGCTGCGGGTGCGCATCCACCGCGAGCCCTATCCCCTGTACGAGCTTCTGCACGAGCAGGGATACCGTTACCAGACCACGAACCTCCGCGACGGCAGCTTCGAGATCCTGATCGACCGGGCGCGGGCGTGAACCTGGTTCCGTCGTTCGACGCGGCGCCCGCCTACGCCGCGCCGATGCGCTTCTTTCTCACCGCGCCGGCGTTCGCGGTCGCGGCAGCGGCGCTGCTCGCCTGGAGCGGGCCCGCGGCGCTCGCGTCGCGCTGGACGCCCGCGGCGCTCGCGCTCACGCACCTCGTCGCGCTCGGGTTCCTCGCCATGGTGATGGCGGGGGCGATGCTCCAGTTCGTCTCGGTGTTCACCGGCCGGCGCCTGCCGGGGGGCGATGCGCTCGCCGCGCTGGTGCATGCCGCTCTCACGCTCGGCACGCCCGCGCTCGCCGTGGGCTTTCTGCTCGGCTCGGCGGGCTGGATCCGCGGCGGCGCGCTGGTGCTCGGCGCGGCGCTCGCCGCGTTCATCGCCGCATGCGCCTGGCGCCTCGCGCGCGCGCGCTCGCGAGATTCGAGCCTCGTCGCCATCGGCCATGCGCTCGTCAGCTTTGCGGTCACGGTCGCGCTGGGGGTGACGCTCGCCGTCGCGCTAGGGGCAGGCGCGGCTTTCCCGCTCGCGACCCTCACCGACGCCCACGCCGTCTGGGGCGCGGCGGGCTGGGTGCTCGGCCTGGTGTCCGCGGTGGCGCTGCGCGTGGTGCCGATGTTCCAGGTAACGCCGCCCTACCCGCGCGCCATCGAGCGCGGCTTCGCGCCGGCGATGTTCGCCGCGCTCGGCGTCTGGACCGCGCTCGAGCTCGGCGGCGCCCCCGCCTGGACGCGCGGGACGCTCGAGTCGCTCGCCGGGGCGGGCGCGGCGCTGTTCGCAGCGGCCACGCTGGTGCTGCTCGCGAAGCGCAAGCGGCGCGCAACCGACGCCACTATCGCGTTCCTGCAGGTCGGCATGGCGAGCCTTTTTGCCGCTTCGCTGCTGTGGATCGGCGCGCGCGCCGCCCCGGACATCGCCGCTTCGCATGCCTATCCGTCCGCGCTGGGTGCGCTCATCTTCGTCGGCTTCGGCATGTCGGTGACCACCGGGATGCTGTACCGGATCGTGCCGTTCCTGACCTGGCTCCATCAATCGCGCTCGGCACCGCGCGCCGGCGGCGCGCCGGCACCGCGGGTGCTCTCCGGCGTGCGGCACGCCTGGCTCCACGCCGCGGGCACATTGCTTCTTGCCCTCGCGCCGCTGTGGCCCGAGATCCTGGCCCGCGCGGCGGCCGTAGCCCTGGCCTGCTCGGCCGCGGCGCTCGCCTGGCAGCTCGCGCGCTACCCGCTCGCCCTGCGCGCCGCCAGCCGGGCGGCCTCATCCGACCGCCCTTGATGCACATCCAAGCGGCCCGCCCGTGCTCGGACGGGGCAACTCCAAGAGTCATCTTCCAATGCGCTATTGGCCCACTGCAACTCCGAGCATCCCTACTTCGCCGGCGCTCAAACTCAAGCCTTGGCTTGGTGCCGCTTGACCAGGAAAACGAGCAGCGGATTTACAAGCGCGTGCACGAGTCCGGTGAAGACGGCCAGCCAGACAAACAGCGCTATGTAGATACCCGCCTCCAGAGAAGGTTTAGTCTCGTTAACGGTAAAGGCCGTGAAAATGGTATAGGTGAGACCTATCCAGAGTACAAGCGCCAGCACCCAAAGGTAGGTCGCTACCTGATAGTTCTCGGCGATCAGCACGAACTGGCTACCGAGAACGCAGGACCCGGCCACGATCGTAAAGAAACCCATGCCACGCTGATGGTTGACCATGTCACTGAAGAAGTCGCGGGCGAACCAAATGGCTCGTAGCACGTTCAGGAGCCATAACACCAAGTAAGCAACGATAGTCAGCCAGAACAATGCAACAGCGATAAGCGATAGTCCCAACATGTGGGCCGCAATGGAAACAATGCCCGTCGCCATGACCATTCCAAAGTAGGCCGGAGACAAACTCTTTACTCTCTCTTTCACGCCGTCGAGGAGAGATGAAGAATCCCGCACCAGGATATCTTTGGGTTTTGTACTAACAGGCATGATCGCTCTCTAAGGTCGCGAATAACGGAGATTGCAAGTCCACAGTGGAGTTGACCCGCTTTCGTGGACACTTTTCAAATCAAACTTGCCACCTCCGCTCGGGGACAAGCTTCGACGCCGGAGACGAGCCGGACTCCACCCGATTCATGTACAACAAAAAGTGAAGCTGCGCGGACTGGCGAAAGTCGAGCTGCTCTTCACGCTCGCCGCAGCCGTGGTGAACCTGCGTCGCCCGCCTCCCCTGCTACTCCCAAGCCCGGGGTCGCGTCCGTTTGTCCAATCCGCGGCGACCTGAACCGGGTTGAACGGGCAAGATGGCAAAATGCACGTCCAAGCGCATGCGGCAGGCAACGCCGCCCGGGAGTTCGCGTCATGAAAATCGATCGTCGCTTTTTCGTCGAATCGCTGGTCGTGCGGCTGGGAATCGCGCTCGGCACCATCGTCGCGCTCGCGCTCGCCGCCACGATCAGTGCGACCGTGTTCACCGAGTTGTCCACCGGCAAGGCCGCCGC
>MERQ01000036.1 GCA_001770655.1 Betaproteobacteria bacterium RIFCSPLOWO2_12_FULL_68_20 | reverse complement strand
CTGCGCCAGGATCTGGCTGTTGTTCAGCACCACGAACACCGGGTCGATGTTGATGTCGCCGCCGTTGCCGGTGCCGTCGCCGACCGAGGTGGTGATGCGGCTGCGCGAGAGGGCCAGCGTATCGCCCGCGCGCAGATTGATGATGCCGCCGCCCGCGCTCAGCGCCTGCGTCGTGATCGCGCCGTCGTTTTCCAGCACGATGCTGCGCGTCGCGGAGAGGTTGACCGAGCCCGCGTCGCCGAGCAGGTTGCCGAGGAGACCCGCGGGATCGTGGCTCTCGCTGCTGATCCGGCCGCCGTCGTGGACGCGGATGTCGGCCGCCGCCACGCTGACGGTCCCGCCGCGCCCCAGGCTCGCGGTGCGGCTGAAGATCCCCGAACCCGTGCCGTCGACGTCCACGGTCCCCGCGGCGCTCACCGAGAGGTCGCCGCCGCGCCCGCTGCCCGGGGTCCCGGACAGGTTGAATTCGGTGTCCGCCGAAATCTGCCCGCCGCCCGAGATCGTCAGGCCGTTGACTGCAATCGTCAGCCGCCCGGCGTCCCCGTCGCCGCCGGTCGAGGTCTTGACGATCGCGCCGTCGCGCACAGTCAGGTTGCGCGCCGTGACTCGCGTTTCGCCGGCGGGGCTGGTATTGAAGCCCGTCGTGCTGAACAACCCGGTGCCGGCTCCGCTCAGCACCACGTCTCCCGCCGCCTCGACCGTGATCCGGCCGGCGCGGCCGCCCGCCGCGGCGCCGCCGATCAGTGTGAACGAGCTGGTGACGACCGCGGCGCCGGCCGAGAGCGTCACGTTCGCCGCGCGCAGCGTGAAGCTGCCCGCGTCGCCGGTGCCCACCGAAGCTGTACGGATGAAGCCGCCGTTCATGGCGAAATCGCCGTCGAGCGCGACGGCGACGTCGCCGCCGGCGCCGGGCAGGAAGTGGCGCGTGCCGATCTGCGACTGCTCGAGCGTGAGGCGCCCGCTGCGGATGAAGATCGGCCCCGGCGCCTGCGTTCCCGACGGGTCCTCGGTGACGAGCTGCGCGTTCGCGAGCGCGATCGAGCCGGGGGCGGGCGCCGGGACGACGCCGATGCCGGCGCCGCCGAGCGTCACTTCGCCGGGGGAGGCGACGCTGGCGAGATTGATCCGCCCCCCGGGCGCCTCCAGCCGCAGGCGCGAAGCGGCGCTTCCGACGCCGGTGACGTCTCCGCCGACGAGCGACAGCGTTGCGCCTAGCGGGACCTTGAGCTCGCTGCGCTCGAGCGCGATCGCGGCGGGAGTTCCGAGAAAGCCGAACGCCGTGGGGTTCACCGTGAGCGTGGCGGCCGGCTCGCCCGCCATGCCGAACTGCCCGTTGGCGCCGAACTTCAGGTAGCTCGCGGTACTCGCGTGGAACGAGCCTTGAACGTCGAGCCGCGCGTTCGGCCCGAAGGCGATGCCGCTCGGGTTGATGAGCCAGAGGCTCGCTCCGGCGATCGTGGACTGGATGGTGCCGTCGATCGACGAGGCGCCGCCCGTGACCCGGCCGATCACGTTGTCGATCCCCGCCGGGCCGGAAAAGCTCGCGGTCTCGCCGCCCGGCAGGTTGAAGGTGCGGAAGCTGTGGAAGAGGTTCTGGCCGACCTGCCGGCCGGCGGCGATCGAATAGGTCTGTCCGGTGCGCACGACCGAGGTGCCGAGCGAGAGCCCGGCCGCCGTGTCCGCGGCGACCTGCGCGCGCGCGCCGCAGGCCGCAACGATCCCGAGCGCGGCCGCGAGCGCGCGGCCTACGTGACCGTGAAGCCGATTTCCGTGTCCACCCACAGCTCGGCCCCGCTCGCGTGCTCAAAGGTGGCGTACACGATCGAACCCACGGATTCCGTGCCGGTGCTCGTCCAGCCCTGGCCGATCGATCTCAGCGCGTCGCCGATGTTGCCGTTGACGACCAGCCGGTCGTTCGGGTTGTCGGTGACGTCCAGCACGTCGGTCGGATTGAGCAGCAGCGTGTTCGCGCCGGTGCCGGTGAGGTCGATGACCTCGATGCCGAGGTAGCGTCCGCCCGGCGCAGTGATCAGGTTCAGGGTCTGTCCCGCGCCCGCCAGCGCGAGCGTGTCTTCATCGGCGCCGCCGTCCACGGCGCCCGACGCCGCGAGGTCCGCGGGGTCGAAGATGAAGCGATCCTCGCCGTCGCCGCCCTGCAGGATGTCGTTGCCTGCGGCGCCGTTCAGCGTGTCGTTGCCGGCGCCCCCGGAGAGCGTGTTGGCGCCAGCGTTTCCGGTGAGCGCGTTGTTCCCGGCATTGCCGGTGCCGTTCGCCGCCGTGCCGGTGAGGACCAGGTTCTCGAAGTTGTCGCCGAGGGTCCAGTTCACCGACGCCTGCACCGTGTCGGTCCCCTCGTCGGGGTTCTCCGTCAGTTGCTCGAAGGCGTTGTCCACGACGTAGGTATCGTTCCCGGCCCCGCCCGCCATCGTGTCGGCGAGCGCCTTGCCGTCGAGGACGTTGTTGCCTTCGTTGCCGGTGAGGACGTTCGCCGCCGCGTTGCCGGTCGCGTTCAGGTTGCCCGCGCCGGCGGCGAGCGTCAGGTTCTCCAGCGTCGCCCCGAGCGCGTAGCTGATGCTCGAGATCACGGTGTCGGTGAACGTGTTGCCGGTTCCGGCGCCTTCGGTGATCACGTCGGTCGCGAGGTTGACGTAGTAGGTGTCGTTGCCCGCGCCGCCGATCATGGTGTCGGCGCCGGTGCCGCCGTCGAGGACGTTTTCGCCCTCGTTGCCGGTGAGGCGGTTGGCGACGGTGCTGCCGGTCGCGCCGATGTCGCCCGCGCCCGCGGCGAGTTCCACGTTCTCGACGTTCGCGCCGTCGGTGGCGAGGTTGAAGCTCACCGAGCTCTTCACCGTGTCCACTCCACCTGCGGCGCCCGCGATCGTTTCCTGGATCACGTCGTCGGCGCTGTCCACCACATAGACATCGTTGCCTGCGTTCCCGATCAGCGTATCGTTCCCGGCGCCGCCGTCGAGCGTGTTCGCGCCGGCGGTGCCCGTGAGCACGTTGTCGAGCCCGTTTCCGGCGCCGATCGCCGCGGTGCCGAGCAGCACCAGGTTCTCGATGTCCGCGGCGAGCGTGTGATTGACCTTGCTCTGCACCGTGTCCGTGCCGCCCGCATCGGTCACCGCGTCGCCGGCGGCGTCCACCGTGAAGAGGTCGTTGCCGAGCCCTCCCTCCATCGAGTCGCCGCCGGCGCCGCCGTCGAGCGTGTCGTTGCCGTCGCCGCCGTCGAGCGTGTTCGCCGCCGCGTTGCCGGTGAGGAGATTGTCCTGGGGATTGCCCGTTACCGCCGCCGCGCCGGCGAGCAGGGTCGCTTTCTCGATGTAACCGGACAGGGTATAGGCGAGCCCCGTGCCGGCCACCTGAACCAGGTCCGTGCCTTCTCCCTCGGCCTCGACGATCTCGTCGTCCGCGTTGTCCACGACGTAGGTGTCGTTGCCCGCGCCGCCCGCCATCGCGTCGGCGCCCGCCTTGCCGTCGAGCACGTTGTTGCCGCCGTTGCCGTTGAGCTGGTTGGGGTCGGCGTTGCCGGTGCCGTTCAAGTTGGCGCTTCCCGCGAGCGTCAGGTTCTCCACGTTGGCGCCGAGGACGAACGTCACCGAGCTCTGCACGCCGTCGGCGGCGCCTTGCCCGGCGGTCTCCACGACCTTGTCTCCCGCGGTCTGCACGAAGTAGGTGTCGTTGCCGTCGCCGCCGGTCAGAACGTTGACCCCGGCATTGCCGGTAAGCGCGTTGTCGAGCGCGTTCCCCGTGCCGTTGATCGCTCCCGTTCCGGCGAGGGTAAGGTTCTCGACCTCCCCGTGCACGAACGTGGCGTTGGCGAGGCTGTACGTGACGCTGGCGAGCACCGTATCGGTGCCGTCGCCGTCCATCTCGTCCACGTGGTCGGCCGAACTGTTCACCACGTAGGTGTCGTCGCCCAGGCCGCCGGCCATCGAGTCCGCGCCGGCGCCGCCGTCGAGCGTGTTGTCGCCGTCGCTCCCGGTGAGCGTGTCGGCGCCCGAGCCGGTGCGAGCCGACTCGATGGTGTTGTCGAGCGAATCGGTTCCGACCTGCGCGACCGAGCCGCTAGCCGTGCCGGCGCCGAGGTTTAGCGTGACCGCCGCCGTGGCGGCCGAGTAGTCGGCGACGTCGTTGCCGGCACCGCCCGCGAGCGAATCGTCGCCGGCGCCGCCGATCAGGGTGTCATTGCCGCCACCACCGTCAATCGAGTTCGGGTCTGCGTTGCCCGTCAGGACGTTGGCCTGGGCATTGCCGGTCACGGTGAGCGCGCCGGCGAGCAGGATCGCGTTCTCGATGTAGTCGGACAGCGCGTACTCGAGACCCGCGCCCTTGACCTGCACGAGATCCGTGCCGCCGCCGTCCGCCTCGGTGATCGCGTCGCTCGCGCTATCGACGACGTAAGTGTCGTTGCCCGAGCCGCCGGCGAGCGTGTCGTTTCCGGGCCCGCCGTCGAGCACGTTGTTGCCGGCGTTGCCGGTGAGCGCGTTGCCGATCTCGTCGCCGGTGGCGTTGATGTTGGCGCTTCCCGTCAGGACGAGGTTCTCGAAGTCGCCGTGCACGAAGGTCGCGCTCGCCAGGCTGTAGGTGACGCTCGACTGCACCGTGTCGTCGCCGTCGCCGCCCATCTCGTCCACGTGGTCGGAGGCGCTGTCCACGACGTAGTGATCGTTGCCCGCGCCGCCCTGCATCGAGTCGCCGCCCGCGCCGCCGGCGAGGGTGTCGTCGCCCGCGGCGCCGATGAGCGTATTCGCCGCCGCGTTGCCGGTGAGCGCGTTGTCGAGCTCGTTCCCCGTGCCCTTCGCCGCCGTACCGAGCAGGGTCAGGTTCTCGAGATTGCCGCCCACGAGGGTGTAATTGAGCGTGCTCTGCACCGTGTCGGTTCCGCCCGAGTCCGAGAGTTGATCGAGTAGGGAATCCACGATGAACACGTCGTCGCCCGACCCGCCGTCGAGCGAGTCGTTGCCGCCCATGCCGTTGAGCGTGTCGTTGCCCGCGCCGCCCTCGAGCGTGTTCGCCGCTGCGTTGCCGGTGAGCACGTTGTCCAGGTCGTTGCCCGAGACGCTCGTCGCCAGCGCCCCGAGGATCACGCCGTTCTCGATGTCGTCCGCAAGCACGAGGTTCTGCCCGGCGGTCGCAGCGGTGAGCCGTACCGTGTCGACGCCGCTGCCGCCGGAGAGCGTTTCGCCCGCGTCGTTGGCGACCAGCGTGTCGTTCCCGGCGCCCCCGCTCAGGTTGTCGTTCCCGGCGCCGCCGTCGAGCAGGTTGTTGCCGTCGTTGCCGTTGATGACGTTGGCGAGCGCGTTGCCCGTGCCGTTGATATTGCCGCCGCCGCCGAGGGTCAGGTTATTGACGTTGGGCTTGTTGGCCAGCGTGAACGCGACCGTCGAGAACACCGTGTCGGTGCCGCCGCCGAGGGAGTCGGCTACCGTCTCGCTCACCACGTCGCCCGCGGCGTCGACGAAATACGTGTCGTCGCCCTTGCCGCCGATCATGGTGTCGGCGCCGCCGCCGCCGTCGAGCTCGTTGCCGCCGATGTTCCCGGTAAGCACGTTCTTCAGCCCGTTGCCGCTGCCGTTGATGTCGCCGGTACCGGTCAGCACCAGGTTTTCCACGTTCTCCCCGAGCGCGTAGCTGATCGAGGCTTGCACGGTGTCCACGCCGCCCGCCGCGCCGGCGATCGTTTCCTGGACGAGGTCCTCGGAATTCACCACGTAGGTATCGTTGCCGGCGTTGCCGATCATCGTGTCGTCCCCACCGCCGCCGTCCAGCACGTTCGCGGCAGCGTTGCCGGTGAGCACGTTGGGCAGCGCGTTGCCGGTGATGTTCGCCGGCCCGCTGCCGAGCAGCGTCACGTTCTCGATGTTGGCGCGCGAGGCGAGCGCGACCACGCCCGGCACGGTGTCCGCGCCGAGGTTGATCGTCACGCTCGAGCGGATCTCGTCCGTGCCCGCCGTCCCCGTTTCCTGGATCCTGTCGGAGGCGAGGTCCACGAAATACAGGTCGCCGTCCTCGCCGCCGGTCATCGAGTCGGCGCCGGCCATGCCGTTCAGCGTGTCGTTGCCTGCGCCGCCGTCGAGGGTGTTGGCGGCGGCGTTCCCCACCAGCTCGTTGCCGAACTCGTTGCCGGCCGCGACCGCGGCGGTGCCGGTGAGCACGACCTTCTCGATCTCGTTGCCGGCGTCGATCGTGAAGCTGACCGAGGTGTTCACGACGTCGAAGCCCTCGGCGCTCGCCTCGGTCACGATGTCGCCGCTGTTGTCCACGACATAGGTGTCGTTGCCGCCGGCGCCCGCCATCGTGTCCGCGCCCGCAAGTCCGTTCAGCAGGTTATGGCCGGCGTTGCCGGTGAGCGTATTGCCGAAGGTGAGGCTGTTGTTCCCGGTGCCGTTGATGTTGGCGTTCCCGTCCAGCATGAGGCGCTCGATCGTCGCCGGGAGCGTGTAGCTGACCGTGCTGGTGATGCCGTCCGAGCCGCCGCCGGTGACGAGATCGTTCACACGGTCGTTCACGTTGTCGACGAAGAACTCGTCGTCGCCGGCGCCGCCCTCCATGGTGTCGGCGCCGCTCGCGCCGTCGATCGTGTCGTCGCCGAGGTTGCCCTTGATGATGTTGGCGAGCGTGTTGCCGGTGCCGCTCGCTCCGTCGGTGCTGCCGAGGTTGAGGTTGTCCAGGTTGTCCGGGAGCGTGAAGTCGCCGATCGCGATCACCAGGTCCGTGCCGCCGCCGGTGCCCTCCGCAATGGTGTCGCCGGTCTGCACGTAGTAGGTGTCGCTC
>MERQ01000035.1 GCA_001770655.1 Betaproteobacteria bacterium RIFCSPLOWO2_12_FULL_68_20 | reverse complement strand
CTCGATGCCCAGGCCGCGCGCGCCGAACTTGCGCGCCGCCTCGATCACGATGCGGCCGTCGCCCGAGCCCAGATCGATCACGAAATCCCCGGGCCCGGTGCCGGCGAGCCGCAGCATGCGCTCCACGACCTCCGCGGGCGTGGTGATGAACGGCGCCTGCTCGACTTCCTGGGCGCGCGCCGAGAGCGCGAGCATTGCGAGCGCGAACGCTGCGCCGGCGCAACCCGTCTTCAAGGCCGCGCCTGCGCGCGCGGCGCGCCGGCGTCCGTCATCATGGCCTCGATCGTCGCACGCACGCGGTCGCTCGACCAGTCGAGCTCGCCGAAGAAGCTGTAGCGGATCGCGCCGTCCGGCCCGACCACGTAGCTCGCGGGAAGGATGCGCGCTCCCCAGGCTTTCGTGACGCGCGTATCGCGGTCGAGCAGCAGCGCAAACCCGACCGGCACCTTCGCGGCAAAGCCGCGCGCGGCGCGCGCGCCCTCGCCGACGTTCACCGCGAGCACCGCGAAGGGCCTGCCCTCGAGCGCCTTTCGCAAGCGTTCGATAGAGGGCATCTCCACCCGGCAAGGCGTGCACCAGGTCGCCCAGAAGTTCACCAGCACCACCTTGCCGCGGTAGTCGGCGAGCCGGTGCACCGTCCCGTCGAGGTCCTCGAGCTCGATTGCGGGCGCCGCGCCTCCGGTCCAGGGCTTGAGCGCCTGCGCCGACGCGGCAGCCGCCGCCGTGGCGAGCACGACGCCGAGCAGCAGCCGCGTCACGCCCTGATTTCGCGCGCGGTGATCTTGTACTCGAAACTCTCGGGCTCGAGCTGGTCGAGCCGCTCGCGGCCGGTCTCGCCGTTCGGGTACATGAGGAACGGCAGCCTCGGCCCCTTGGAGTTGGGCAGCGCGATGTCGTGTCCGAAGTTGTACGCGAGATAGTTCATTTCCCACGCGCCGAACAGGCGCGCGCGCGCCGCGATCACCTTGGGATCGCTCGCGGCGAGGTTGCCCGGCGGCTCCTCGAGCACCACCTTTCTCACGTCGGCCGGGTCGACCGGCACCCAGCCTGCGCCGTTCGCGAAAAACTCCGCGCGGCAGTGCTGCGCCTTGCTGACGACCGGCGAAGCCGTGCCGAGGCTCTTGTAGCCCCAACCCGAAGAGGCGACGCGAACGCCGTACACGTCGCGCGCCGGCACGCCGACCGCGCGCGCAAGCCCCACGTACAGCGCGTTCAGGTCCGCGCACTTGCCCCCGAGGTTTCCGGTCTCGAGCATCGCCTTGATGTCGCCGACGCCGCAGCCGCGTGTCTTCGGGTCGCGGAACGTGTTGTCCACGATCCACTCGTAGATCGCACGCGCTTTCTCCACGTCGGAGCGGCTGCCCTTCACGATCTTCAGTGCCGTTTCACGCACGATGCCGTCGGTGGCGACAAGCTCGGTGGCCTCCGTGTAGAACGCCCTCTCGGCAGCCGAGAGCCGTTCGGCGCCGGGATCCGGCCGAAGCGGATCCACGTCCCGGTCGCGTGTGGCGAAGCGGCTCGTCACCTCGACGAGCGGCGAGCGCTCGCCCGCGGGCCATTCGGCGTAGAGCATCGCTGCGCCGTACTTGCCGTCGCGCAGGATCTGCGCGCGCGACGCGTTGCCCGACCACTGGCTGCCGAGGTTGCGCTGCCAGTCGGTGTCCTGCGCGAGCGGCAGCGGCAGCCAGACGCGCGAGGCGCCCTCGGGCCACGCCACCTCGGCGCGGATGGTGACTTCGAACGTGTGCCAGCCGGCCGCGGCGAAAGAGTCGCGCCAGGGAAGCGGGGCTGCCGCGAACGCGGCGCCGGTCTTCAGGAAGGCTCTGCGGTCCATGCTTTCTCCTTTCGCGTCAATTGCGCGATCTGGTCAGACAGAGATTCAGCGGATATTGCGGGGAAGCAGGGAGAGGAAAGCGAGGCGTACGGAAGGTCGGTGCCGCTTTTCTCCCGGGCCCTCCGCGCAGGCTCGCGCAGGAGCGGCCGTCGCCCGCCTGGACGAACCCGATCATCACCGCGAGCGAACGCGAGCTGCGGGTGGTCAGGCGGGCGAGCAAATGCACCGGGTAACTCTACCCTCGGCATGCGTGGAGAACAACCCGGCGGATGCAGGGGTTTTCGCGCTGGATTCTATAATCCGACCGCCGGCATGACGTTCGCGAATTTCCTGCAGCTGGCGCCGCGCGAGGATCTCTGGATCTTCGGCTACGGCTCGCTCATGTGGGCGCCCGGGTTCCGCTATCGCGAGCGCTGGCCGGCGTTCGTCCACGGTTACCACCGCTCGCTGTGCGTCTATTCGCACCGCTATCGCGGCACGCCGAAGCGCCCCGGCCTGGTGGTCGGGCTGTGCCCGGGCGGCTCCTGCTGGGGAATCGCGTACCGCGTCGCCGGCGCCCGGGCGCGCGGCGTGCTCGAATACCTGTGGCGCCGGGAAATGCGCAACCGCGTCTACGTGCCGCAATTCGTCAGCGCGCGCACCGCCCGCGCCCGCGCCGTGCGGGCCCTCGCCTTCATCGCGAACGACGAGCACCCCCAGTTCGCCGGCGACCTGGACGCCGGCCGCATGGCGCGCCTGGTGGCGAACGGCTCGGGCGAGCGCGGCCACAACGTCGACTATCTTCGCCGCACGCTCGCTCACATGCACGAGCTCGGGGTGCCGGACCCGCATTTCGAGCGCGTGCTGCGCGACGCGCTCGCGTTGCGCGAGCGCAGGCGCACGCGCGAGAATCCCGGCAAATGAGCGCATCCCTCTGGCCGGCGCGGCTCGACCACCTGCGGCGCGACAGCGCCGACCCGCAGCGCCTGGCGAGCTTCTACGGCGAGCTGCTGGGCGATCGCGTCGAGCCGCTCGAAGGCGGCTGCTGGCTGGTGGCCGGGCGCGGGCGGCGGCTCGTGGTCGGCGGCGGTGCGGCGGGATCGGTGCCGTATTTCGCGCTACGAATGCAGGACGAGGCGCACCTCGCCGCATACGCGCGCGATCTCGAGCGCGCGGCGATCCGGTGCGTACCTTCGCCTTCTCCGCTGTTCGGCCCGGGCGCGTTCGCGGTGGCCGATCCCGACGGAAGGCGCGTGGTGTTCGGTTTGCCTCTCGAGCGCGACGACGGCCCAAACGGCCTTGCCGGCAGGCTCCAGCATTTCGTCTGCGCGACCGCCCGGCCGCAGGAGATGCTGGATTTCTATCGCGACCGCCTCGGCATGGTGGAATCGGATCGCGTGCTGGAGGGAACCGAGCTCTCGGCCTCGTTCCTGCGCTCCGACCCCGAGCATCACAGCTTCGCGCTGTTCCGGGCGCCGGAGTCGCGGCCGGACCACCACTGCTACGAAACGACCGGCTGGCTGGACATCCGCGACTGGGCCGACCGCGTCGGACGGCTCGGCATCGCGCTGTGGTGGGGGCCCGGCCGCCACGGGCCGGGCAACAACCTGTTCTTCATGATCGAGGATCCCGACGGCCACAAGGTCGAGCTCTCGGCCGAGCTGGAGCTGATGCCGAAGGAGATGGCGTGGCGCACCTGGCCCCACGAGCAGCGCACGCTCAACCTGTGGGGCTCGGCCTGGATGAGGTCCTGAGGGCGCGCGCCATGCGCTCGAGCGCCTGCTCGAGCCGGGCGCGCTGGGTGCCGAAGTTCAGCCGCACGAACGCCGCATCGCCGAACTGGGCGCCGGGCGAGAGCGCGACGCCGTGCGCGAGGAAATGCGCGTGCGCGTCCGCAACGCCCGATCCCGAGCAGTCGATCCACGCGAGATACGTCGCCTCCACGTGCGCCATCGAGAGGCCGGGGAGCGAACCGATGGCACGCTCGACGAGATCGCGGTTCGCGCGCAGGTACTCGACCTGCGCCGCCAGCCAGGTGTCGCCGCCGCGGTACGCCGCGAGCGCCGCGGCGTAGCCGAACACTGAAGGGGAATGCACCACGTGCGCGATCACGTCGGCGGAGAACGCGCGGCGCAGCTCGGCATCCTCGATGACCGCCCAGCCGCAGCCCGCGCCGGGAAAGCCGAACGCCTTGTTCGGCGAGGCGAGCGTCACCGTGCGCCGCGATATTTCGGGCGCGAGGCTCGCGATCGGCACGTGCGGCTCGCCGGCGTCGAGCAGCAGCTCGGCGTGGATCTCGTCGGAGCAGATGACGAGGTCGTGGGCCTCGGCGAAGCCGGCGAGGCGCTCGAGCTCCGGGCGCGTGAAGATCGTGCCGCCCGGATTCTGCGGGTTGCAAAGGTAAAGCAGCCTCGAGTTCGGCCGCACAGCCGCGGCGAGCCGCTCCTCGTCCCAGACCCACCGCCCCGAGGCGAGCACGAGCGGCACGTCGCTGCGCGAGCGCGGCGCGAGCTCGACCGCGCGCTTGAAGTGCTGGTAGACCGGCGTCGGCACGAGCGCGTGCCCGTCGGCGGGAACGAGGTGGCGCGCGGCGAGGTGCAGTCCCGGCACGACGCCCGGCAGGAACACGATCCACGACGGATCGATGCGCCAGCGGTAGAGGCGCGCCATGCGCCCGACGATCGCCTCGCGCAGCTCGTCCGGCGCGTTCGTGTAGCCGAGAACGCCGTGCTCGACGCGCGCGGCGAGCGCCTCGAGCACCGCGGGCGGCGCGCGAAAATCCGTGTCGGCGACCCACAGCGGGATCACGTCGCGCCCCGCGTAGCGGTCCCAGCGCAGGCTCCAGGTCCCCGAGCGCTCGACCGGCGCGTCGAAATCGAAAAGTGGGGTCAGATCAACATTTCCTCGACGAGGCATTATTATCAGCGGGCGACGATGGAAATGTTGATCTGACCCCATTAAAAAAACGCCGGGCGCGAGGCCCGGCGTCAGTCGAAAGTGCGCGAAGCTATTTCTTCTTCGTCTTGCCCATTTCGTCTTGTTCTAGCTCGTCTCCCGCGCCCTCCTCCTCCTCTTGATCCTTCTGCTCCTCAATCCGCTTGAACGGGTCTTCCTCGAGGCGGTTGGCGCTGTCGTCCACTTCCTCGGTCTTGATGGCACGCGACTCCTCCTGCAACAGCTCCGGGAACGAGGTCGCGATCTGCGGGAACGCCACGATCAGCGTGATCGCGATGACCTGCAGGATCATGAATTCGAGCATGCCCTTGTAGATGGTCGCGAGCGACCAGGCTTTCACCACCTGGCGCAGGTAATAGGCCGACATCGCCACCGGCGGCGACAGGAACGCGGTCTGCAGCGTCACTGCCACCAGGGCGCCGAACCAGACCATCACCATCTCGGGCGCGATGCCGAGCGAGACGCTGAGCTGCGGTTTGAGGGCAGCCATCACCGGGTAGAAGATCGGCAGGAACACCAGGATGATCGCCGGCCACTCGAACGGCCAGCCGAGCAGGAAGATCAGGACCAGCACCATGATCAGCATCATCACGGGGGAGAACGGCAGCGCGAGCAAGGTCTCGGTGATCCAGTTCGCGGTGCCGAGGCGCGCGAACACCGCGCCGAAGATGTTGGAGGTCATCGCGAGCAGCAGCACCATGCTCGAGGTGGCGGTGGTCGAGAGCACGGCGCGCTTCACGCCGCCGTACGAAAGCCTGCCGTAGGCGCCGGCGAGGATGAGGGCACCCAGCGCGCCGATTCCCGAGGCCTCGGTCGGAGTGGCGAGCCCCGCCAGGATCGAGCCGAGCGCGGCCGCGATCAGCGCGACGAGCGGCACCACGCCGATCAGGACCTCCTTGATCATCACCGGCATGCTGTGGATCCGCTCCTCCCTGGGCACCGGCGGGCCGAGCTTCGGATTGAGGAAGGAGCGCCCCAGCAGATACGTGAGGTACAGGCCGGCGAGCAGGAGCCCCGGCCCGAAGGCCGAGGCGTAAAGGTCGGCGACCGACACGCCGAGCACCGGTCCCATGACGATCAGCATCACCGAGGGCGGAATCAGGATCCCGAGCGTGCCGCCCGCGGTGATGCAGCCGGCCGACAGCTTCCCGTCGTAGCCGGTCTTGACCATGATAGGACTCGCCATGATCCCCAAGACCGTCACTGCCGCGCCAACGATCCCGGTCGCCATGGCGAAGATGGTGGCGGTGAGGATCACCACGGCGAACAGCGATCCGCGGATCGGCGCGAGAATGTTCCGCAATGCGACGAACAGCCGCTCCATCAGTCCCGCCTGCTCGGTGAGGAAGCCCATGAAGATGAACAGCGGCACCGCGGCAAGCAGCTCTTCCTTCATCAGGCCGATGGTCTGGAAATAGGCCAGGCTGAAGACCACTTCGCCGAGCCCGAAGTAGCCGAAGGTCAGCGCGAGGAAGAGCAGCGTGAACGAGATCGGAAAGCCGATGAAGATGGCGCCGATCATCACCACCAGCATCACCAGCCCGAGGAACGCCAGGCCGGTCATATCTCGACTTTCTCCTTGTGCTCGAGCTCGATGCCCCAGCGCGCCGCGTAGACGCTCTTGATCGATTCCGACACTCCCTGGATCAGCAGCAGCAGGCTGGCGAGCGGCACCACCATCTTGAACGGCCACAGGATCGGCCGCCACGGCGTCTGCTCCGAGGTTTCGTTGATCGAGAAGGCGTACCAGCCCTCGTCCCAGCTCACGAACAGGAAGACGATGAACGAGGGAAAGAAGAACACGAGGTACGCGGTCGAGTCGATGACGCCCCTGGTGCGGATCGACCACTTCTCGAAGAAGAAGTCGGTGCGGATGTGCGCTCCCTTGTGCAGCGCGTAGGCGGCGCCGAGCATGAAAATCGTGCCGTACAGCATGTAGGTGACGTCGAACGACCAGATGGTCGGCGCATCCATCGCGTAGCGCGAGAACACCTCGACGCTCACCGCGGCCATCAGCGGCACGTTGAGCCACGCGACCCAGGTTCCGGTCGTGTCGGTGAACTTG
Organism: Betaproteobacteria bacterium RIFCSPLOWO2_12_FULL_68_20; assembly: GCA_001770655.1. Lineage (GTDB taxonomy): Bacteria > Pseudomonadota > Gammaproteobacteria > Burkholderiales > SG8-39 > 2-12-FULL-68-20. Next base: position 16,969 of record MERQ01000035.1, on the reverse strand, counting down.
TCGATCAGGCGGACGAGCCGGATGTGGAACGGGACCGGATCAGCCATGGGAAGCAGAAAAAGAAAGGGGGCGGATCACCGCCCCCGTCATTCCATTGCGAGTGCTATTTCTTGCCCTTCACCGCGGGTTTCCTCTCGGGGAAGTAGTAATTCGCGGCGAATGAGTAGGGTGGGAAGTAGAAGCGCTTCGCCGGCACCACGATCGAGGCGTAGGCGCGCTGCGAATCATGCGTTTTCTTGAAGAACGGGTTCTTCGCGCCCTCCTCCGCCGCGATCTTGTCCCAGGTTTTCAGGAACGCGATCAGGATATCCGGCGGCGTGCGCAGGATGCGGACGCCGTGCTTGGTCTGCAGCTCGGTGATCGCTTCGGCGTTCTGCTTCTGCCACTTCGCCCACCAGCGGTAGAACGTCTCGGTCGTCGCCGACTTGACCATCTCCTGGTGCTGCGGCGAGAGCCCTTTCCACACGTCGGCGTTGATCAGCAGCTCGGCAATGGTGACGTTCTCGTGCATGCCGGGCGTGTAGTGGTACTTCCAGACGTTCTGGAAGCCGAGCCTCAGGTCCTCGACGCCGCCGACCCATTCGGCGCAGTCGATCACGCCGCGCTGCGCCGCCGGGATGATCTCGCCCCCCGGCATGTTGACGGTCTGCATCCCCATCTTCTGGAACACTTCCGCGGCCATGCCGGTCTGCCGGCACTTCATGCCTTTGAAGTCGGCGAGGTTCTTGATCGGCCGCTTGAACCAGCCGAAGGCCTGCGGGCCTGCCGGCAGGATCGGGAACACCACCACGTTGAGCTTCAGCACCTTCTGGTAGAACTCGTTGTACAGGTCGAGCCCGCCGCCCTCGTACATCCAGCCCATGGCGTCCACGAAATCCATGCCGAACGTGCCGCCGGGGCCGCCGGTGAACAGCACCGCGGTCTTGTTCTTGCCGACCCAGTAGGCGGCCCACGAGTGCGCGCCGTCGAGCACCTTCTTGTGCGTGGCGTCGAGCACTTCGAACGCCGGCACCACCTGCCCGGCGGGCATCGTTTCGATCTTGAGCGTACCCCCCGAAAGCTTATTGACGCGGTCGGCGAAGAACGTGAAGTTCTCGTAGAGGGTGAGCGAGGCAGGCCAGGTCGCCTGCATCTTCAGATTGACCGCCTGCTGCGCGTGCGCGCCGACGGCGAACGTTGCGGCGGCCGCGAGCAGCACGGCCGAACGCGCGAATTGCCTCATGAGTCCCCTCCTCGTTTGGGTTTCGCTAGGCGAAATGCAGGGTACACGCTTGTTTTTTCTCGGTCAACCGAGAAAAAGGGCGGCCTGAGCCGCCCCTTTGCCAGTGCCAGCCGCGACCGCCTACTTGCCCTTGGCCTTGGCCTTGGCCTTCGCTGCGGCCTTCGCCGCCGGCTTTTCCGGGAAGTAGTAGTTCGCCGCGAACGAGTACGGCGGGTACATGAAGCGCTTGGCCGGCACCACCTTCGAGGCGTAGTCGCGCTGCGAATCGAGAACCTTCTTGAAGAACGGGTTCTTCGCCGACTCCTCCGCCGCGATCACGTCCCAAGTCTTGAGGAAGGCGATCAGGATCTCGGGCGGCGTGCGCAGGATCTGCGTGCCGAACTTGGTGCGCATCTCTACGATCGCGTCCGCGTTCTGCTTCTGCCACTTCACCCCCCAGCGCACGAAGGTTTCGAGCGTCGCCGCGCGCACCACCTCCTGCTGCTGCGGCGTGAAGCTCTTCCACACATCGCCGTTGATGATGAGCTCGATAAACGAATTGTTTTCGTGCATACCGGGCGTGTAGTGATACTTCCACACCTGCGGCAGGCCGAGGCGCAGGTCCTCGATGCCGCCCACCCATTCGGCGCAATCGATCACGCCGCGCTGCGCCGAGGGCACGATTTCGCCGCCGGGCATGTTGACCGTCTGCATGCCCATGCGCTGGTAGATCTCGGCGACGATGCCGGTCTGCCGGCACTTCATGCCCTTGAAGTCGGCCAAGCTCTTGATCGGCCGCTTGAACCAGCCGAACGCCTGCGGGCTTACACCACCGATCGGGAACGCGATCACGTTGAGCTTGAGGATGTCGCGGTAGAACTCCCAGTACATGTCCATGCCGCCGCCTTCGTACATCCACCCCAAAAAGTCGAAATGGTCCATGCCGAACGGGCCGGCCGGCGTCGCCGAGAACAGCGTGGCCGTCTTGTTCTTGCCGACCCAGTAATAGGCGACACCGTGGCCGCCGTCGATCACCTTCTTGTGCGTGGCATCGAGAATCTCGAACGGCGGCACGATCTGACCCGCTGCGAGCGCCTCGATCTTGAGCTGGCCGCTCGTCAGCTTGTCGACGCGCTCGGCGAAGAACCTGAAGTTGTCCTGCAGCGTGAGGCTCGCCGGCCAGGTGGACTGCATCTTGAGGTTCTTCACCGCCGGCGCCTGCGCGCCGGCCGACGCGGCAAATCCCAGTGCGGCGGCGAGCGCCGTCAGCGCAAAGGTCTTGTGCAAAACGTGACGCATGGTTTCCTCCTCCCGAAGGGTGTGCGCAGGAAAGCGCTGCGGCGATGTTAGGACCGCCTCCCCGCGGTGTCAACGAATCGCCGGCTCACGAGATCTTGATCCGGGCGACTTTGCGCTTGCCGGCCTGCAGCACGAACGATCTTCCGGCCGGGAGCTTGAGGCCCCTGTCGGACACCCGCTCGCCGTCGATCTTCACCCCTCCTTGCTCGATCAGGCGGTTGGCCTCGGAAATGCTCGGCACGAAGCCAGCCAGTTTCAAGGTCTTGGTCACCGCCAGCCCGGCCTCCGGCGCCTTCAACGTGAGCTCCTGCATGTCCTCGGGAAGCCGGCCGTGGCGGAAGCGCTGCTCGAACTGCGCTTCGGCGTCGAGCGCCGCGCTTGCGCCGTGGAAGCGCGCGACCATCTCCTTCGCGAACAGCACCTTGATCTCGCGCGGATTGCGCCCGTCCTTCACCTCGTGCCGCCATTTGCTCACGCCCGGCGCCGGCTCGAACGACAGCAGCTCGATGTAGCGCCACATCAGATCGTCGGAGATCGACATCAGCTTGCCGAAGATCTCGCGCGGCGGCTCGGCGATGCCGACGTAGTTGCCCAGCGACTTCGACATCTTCTCCCTGCCGTCGAGGCCCTCGAGCAGCGGCATCGTGAGGACGCACTGGGGCTCCTGGCCGAAGTCCTTCTGCAGCTCGCGGCCGACCAGCAGGTTGAATTTCTGATCGGTGCCGCCGAGCTCGACGTCGGATTTCATCGCCACCGAGTCGTAGCCCTGCATGAGCGGATACAGCAGCTCGTGCACCGCGATCGGCCGATTGGACTTGAAGCGCTTCGCGAAATCGTCGCGCTCGAGCAGCCGCGCCACCGTGTAGCGCGCCGCGAGCCGGATCATGCCCTCGGCGCCGAGCTTGTCCGACCAGGCCGAATTGAACAGGATCTGCGTCTTTTCCGGGTCGAGGATCTTGAACACCTGCTTGCGGTAGGTTTGCGCGTTCGCCTCGATCTCATCGCGCGAAAGCGGCGGCCGGGTCTGGTTCTTGCCCGACGGATCCCCGATCATCCCGGTGAAGTCGCCGATCAGGAACTGCACCTGGTGGCCGAGCTCCTGGAAGTGGCGCAGCTTGTTGATCACCACGGTGTGGCCGAGATGCAGGTCAGGCGCGGTCGGATCGAGGCCGAGCTTGACGCGCAGCGTGCGCCCGCCGGCGAGCTTCCTCGCCAGCTCCTCCTCGACGATCAGCTCGTCGCAGCCGCGCCTGATCAGCTCCAGCGCTTCGCCAATGCGTGACTTATCCGTTTTGCGCCGCCGCTGTTCTTTGCTAGACTGCCGCAGACACCTGAATATCAAGGAATTCTAGCCGATCCATGGTTCGTCACACGCCGCTCGGGCGCGCGGCCGCCCTTCTCGCGCTCGCGGCTTCGGGCGTGGTGGCCGCGTTCGCGACCATCGCGCCGGCGCCGCAGGCCGAGCTTGCGCTCGCGAAGACCACCGTGCGCGAGGTCCTTCCCGTCGACGCCGAGGCTTCGCTCATTGCGCCGCCCGCATCGTACGTCCGCGAGGAGCGCTTCCGGCGCGGCGACACGCTCGCGGCATTTCTCGCCAGGCTGGGAATCGCCGACGCCCACATCGAGCGCCTGTTGCGGTTGCAGCCGCTCAGGCTGCTCAGCCCGGGGACGGACGTGATCGCAAAGCTGAGCCCCGAGGGCTCGCCTTTCGAGATCAGCTTTCTGGCGGGCCGCGACACGCTCTTCTGGATCGCGCCTCAGGGCGAACGCTTCGTCGTCGGCGAGGACCGCGCGCCGCTCGAGACGATCGCGGCGGTGAAATCGAGCTCGATCCGGTCCTCTCTCTTTGCTGCCACCGACGACGCAGGCATTCCCGACGCAATCGCGATCCAGCTCGCCGAAGTGTTCGGCGGCGACATCGATTTTCATCGCGACCTGCGCCAGGGCGATCGATTCAGCGTCGTCTACGAGATGCACATGCTCGCCGGCCGCCCGGTGCGAGCGGGCCGATTGCTTGCGGCGGAGTTCGTCAATCGCGGCAGGAGCTTTCGCGCCGTGCACTTCGCCGGCGCGGACGGCAAGGGCGGCTATTACACGCCCGAAGGCAAGAGCCTGCGCAAGGCGTTCCTGCGCTCGCCGCTCGAGCTCTCGCGCGTGAGCTCCGGCTTCGGCATGCGCGTCCATCCGATCCTCAGGAAGTGGCGCGCGCACCGCGGCATCGATTACGCGGCGCCCACGGGCACACGCGTGCGTTCGGTCGGCGACGGCGTGGTCGAGTTCGCCGGAGCGCGCGGCGGGTACGGGAACATGGTGATCCTGCGCCACCACGGCCAGTACAGCACCGTGTATGCGCACCTCAGCCGGATCGCGCGCGGCACAGTGCGCGGCGCGCGAGTCGCGCAGGGCGACGCGATCGGCTTCGTCGGGCAGACCGGCTGGGCGACGGGCCCGCACCTTCACTACGAGTTCCGCGTCGCCGGCGAGGCGCGCAATCCGTTGTCGGTCGCCATGCCGGCGGCGCGCCCGGTGGCGCTGCAGGAGATGGCGACGTTCCGCCGCCACGCCGAGCCGCTCGCCGCGCGCCTCGACCTTCTCGCCGGCAGCCGGCTCGCGCTGCTGGAGTGAGCCGCGAGCTGTACGTCGGCCTCATGTCGGGCACCAGCCTCGACGGGGTCGACGCGGCGCTTGCCGATCTCTCGGGCGCGCGGCCGGCGCTGCTCGCCGCCGTCCGCCATCCTTTCCCGCCCGCCCTGCGCGCCGAGCTGCTCGCCCTCAACTCCCCCGGCGGCAACGAGATCGAGCGCGCGGCGCTCGCCGCGATCGAGCTGGCACGGAAGTACGCAGCCGCGGTGCAGGAACTGCTGTCCCGGTCGGGAACGCCAGCCTCCGAGGTGCGGGCAATCGGCTGCCACGGCCAGACGGTGCGTCACCTGCCGCAGCGCGGTTTCAGCACGCAGATCGGCAACGCAGCGCTGCTCGCCGAGCTTTGCGGCATCGCGGTCGTCGCCGATTTCCGCAGCCGCGACATTGCCGCGGGCGGCGAGGGTGCCCCTCTCGTGCCGCCGTTTCACGCCGCGCTGTTCGCCAGCGGCACCGAGAGCCGGGCCGTCGTGAATGTCGGCGGCATCGCCAATCTTACGTGGCTCCCGGTCTCGGGCGCGGTCGCGGGATTCGATTGCGGCCCGGGCAACTGCCTGCTCGACCTGTGGGCGGCGCGCCATCTCGGAAAGGACTTCGACGAGGCGGGCGAGTGGGCTGCGGGCGGGAGCGTTGCCCCCGCCCTGCTCGAGAAATTCCTGGCCGAGCCGTTTTTCGCGCTGCCGCCGCCGAAAAGCACCGGGCGCGAAGTCTTCAACGCGACCTGGCTCGATGCGCGAGGCGTCGCCGGCGAGGACCCGCGCTCGGTCCAGGCGACGCTGCTCGAGCTCACCGCGCGCTCGATCGCCGATGCGTGCCGGCGCCGCTTCGCCGGCATGCAAAAGCTGATCGTGTGCGGCGGCGGCGCGCGCAATGACGCCCTGCTGCGGCGCCTCGCTGCGCTGCTGACGCCGCTCCCGGTGCAGACGAGCGATGCACACGGCATCGACGCCGAGCAGGTCGAGGCGGCGGCGTTCGCATGGCTGGCCAAACAGGCGCTCACCGGCGCGCCCGCGAGCCTCCCTTCGGTCACCGGGGCGCGCGGTGCGCGCGTGCTGGGCGCGATCTACCCGGGGTAGGCGCCTTCAGCCCCGGACCTTGCGTCCGAGCATGTTCACCATGAGATAGGGAAGATACTTGCGCCTGCCGCGCGGCGTGTCCGCGTATTCGGCCATCCTATTGTCGACCTCGCGGAAATCGCGCAGGTCGAGCGACACGATCTCCCCGCTCACGCTGGTCGAGTAAGCCGCGCTGACCCACTCGAACTGCTCGAACAGCGCCTGCACCGCGCGCGGCGAGAAACGGAAGAAGTCGTCGGGGTACGCGTGATAGCGCCATACCCAAGGCACCGAGAGGTACAGCGCCCCCCCTGTCTGCAGCAGGCGCGAGATGTTCTCGGCCATCAACCAGGGTCTGGGCGTATGCTCGAGCACCGAGCAGCAGATGGCGAGCGCGAAATGACCCTCCGGCAGCGCCCCCAGACCGGCGCTCAGGTCCGCCACCACGTCAACGCCCTTGCCCGGCTGCAGATCGGTGCCGATGTACTCGAGGCCGCGATAGAGATCGCGGAAGCTCGTGGTGCTGCCGTAATCCTTGGATCCGATTTCCACCACCGGCCCCTCGGCGCGGGGAACAAGCCTCTCGAGAAAGAGGCGCTGGTTGACGTCTCCCATGTCGCCGCCAAAAGGAAAGGGGGCCGAAGCCCCCTTTGTGACCCGCGATACGGCCGATCCGGATCTAGACCGAGAACGACGACCCGCAGCCGCAGGTGGATTGCGCGTTCGGGTTCTTGATCACGAACTGCGCGCCCTCGAGCCCTTCCTGGTAGTCGATTTCGGCGCCGGCCAGGTACTGGCAGCTCATCGGGTCGATGAGCAGCATCACGCCGTTTTTCTCCATCACGGCGTCGTCGTCGTTCTTCGCCTCGTCGAAGGTGAAACCGTACTGGAAGCCCGAGCAGCCGCCGCCGGTGACGAACACGCGCAGCTTCAGCTCCGGGTTGCCTTCCTCGTCGATCAACTGCTTGACCTTGTTCGCCGCGTTGTCGCTGAAGATCAGCGGCGCCGGCATTTCCGTGACTGCGTTCATCTGCATCCGCTCCTGTGTTGTGGCCGCTCAGCCGCCCGAGGCGAGCTTCAGCTCCACCCCTTTCGCCTCGACCCCGCCGTAGTGCACCAGGCGCCCCTCGACGACCGCGCCCTGCTGCATCTCGATGCTCTTGTAGTGCACGTCCCCTTTGACCTGCGAACTCGCCTGGAGTTCGAGCGTCTCGGTGGCGTTGACCGAGCCGTTGATGGTGCCGTTGACCACGATGTGCGCGGCCTGGACCTCGCCGTCGACGCGCGCAGCCTCCGAGATCACCAGCGTTCCGGGCTGATCCGGCAGCGCCGCGACGTTGCCGCGCACCATGCCGTCCACGCGCAGCCCGCCGCTGAAGAAGACGTTGCCCTCGATGCGCGTGGTGGCGCCGATCAGGCTGTCGATCCGGTTCTGCGGCTTGCTCGACTTGCCGAACATGGTGTTCGCCTCTTTACCTCAGCGTGACGGTGTGGGTCGCCTTCGGCTGCGGCGCGCCGGTCTCGTAGACCCGCACCTGCACGTTCTCGACCTTCGCCTTCGGGCTCACCCTGAACGTCCCTTCCACCCGCTGGAAGTACTTGAAAGCCAGCCGGAACGCGGACGCCCCGGCGTCCGCCTGCTCCGGGAAGCTCATCATAGCACTCCGGCCCCCTTCCGTCAGGCTCACGACGAGCTCGAGCCGCCCCTGGAAATCCCGCCCTCGCCGCGAGGTGGGCGTCAGCAGCAACAGGTGGTAGCGGTACTCCCCCGGCAGCACCTCCGGCTCGACCTTGAAGCGGTAGATCGAAAGCGCCTGCGCGCTGCGCGCCTCCGAGGACAGCATGTTCTCGAAGATCGCGAGCTCCTCGCGCAGGCGCGCATTTTCCTGCCCGAGCGTGCGGATTTGACGCGCGAGCTTCTGCTGCGCGGTGCGCTCGATGGAGACCCGGCTGTCGGCGGCGTTCGCCACCCCGCGCAGCTGCTCGAGCTCGGCGCGCGCCGCGTCGAGGCTGCGGCGCGTCTCGCCGAGCTGCCCGGTGATCTCGCTGCGATCGAAGCCGGCGAAGCGCCCGCCGGCGTCGTAAATCCATGCGGCCAGCAGCATCGCGGCCACGAGCAGCAGCGCGATCCCGAGCCAGCGCCAGTACCAGGGAATCTGGCCTCGCACCGCGACGCGCGGCGCCGCGATGCCGAAGCGCTGGCGAAGCTTGCCAAGCCGGCCGGCCATGCGCTACGGGACGACCGCAAGCTGCTCGAGCCCGGTCGTCTCGGGCAGCCCGAACATCAGGTTCATGTTCTGCACCGCCTGTCCCGAGGCGCCCTTGACGAGATTGTCGATGACCGAGAGCACGACCAGCGTGTCGGAGCGCGCGGAGCCTTCCGGCGGCCGGTGCACGGCGATGCGGCACAGGTTCGCGGCGCGCACCGAGCGCGTGTCCGGGTGGCTGCCCGGGGGCATCACGTCGACGAACGGCTCGCCCGCGAAGCGCTTTTCGTACAACCCCTGGAAATCGGCCTCCCTGGCGATCCGCGCGTAAAGCGTCGCATGGATGCCGCGGATGAGCGGCGTCAGGTGCGGGACGAACACCAGCCCCACCTCCCCGCCTGCGACGCCCGCCAGGCCCTGCCGGATCTCTGGCCAGTGGCGATGGCCGGGGACGTTGTAGGCCGCGAAGTTGTCGGATGCCTCGGAAAACGCCAGCTTCAGCTCGGCTTTTCTCCCCGCGCCGCTGACTCCCGACTTGGCATCGGCGACGAGATGCCCGCGATCCACCACGCCGGCTTCGAGAAGCGGCAGGAAGCCGAGCAGGATCGCGGTCGGATAGCAGCCGGGATTGGCCACCAGGCGCGCGCCTCGGATCCTTTCGCGGTTCAGCTCGCACAGGCCATACACCGCCTGGCTGATCAGCTCGGGCGCGGCGTGCTTCATCTTGTACCAGCGCTCCCATTCGGCCACGTCGCGCACGCGAAAATCGGCGGAGATGTCCACCACGCGCGCGCCGGCCTCGAGCAGCGCGCGCGCCTCGTTCATCGCCACGCCGTTCGGCGTGGCGAAAAAAACCACGTCGCAGCCACGCAGGGCGTTCGCGTCCGGCGCGGCGAACGCGAGCTCGACGCGGCCGCGCAGGCTGGGAAAGATCGCGGCGACCGGCGTTCCGGCCTCCTGGCGCGAGGTGACCGCTTTCAGCTCCACCTCGGGATGCTGCGCGAGCAGCCTCAGCAGCTCCGCGCCGCTGTACCCGGTCCCGCCTACGATGCCCGCCTTGATCATGTGTTTCCTGGCCCTGAAACAAAAAAGCCGCCCGAGGGCGGCTTTCCATCGACTCGTTTCCCGGTTCAGCGTTTCGAGTACTGCTTGCGCCGCCGCGCCTTGTGCAGGCCGACCTTCTTTCGCTCGACTTCGCGCGCGTCGCGCGTCACCAGCCGCGCCGCGCTCAAGGCCGGCTTCAGCCCCGCATCATACTCGATCAGCGCCCGCGTGATACCGTGGCGCACCGCGCCCGCCTGCCCGCTCTCGCCGCCGCCGTCCACGTTGGCCATGATGTCGAAGGCCGACAGGTTCTTCGTCACTTCGAGCGGCTGGCGCACGATCATGCGGCCGGTCTCGCGCGCGAAAAACTCGTCCACCGGCTTGCCGTTGACGGTGAACTGGCCGTTGCCGGGCTTGAGGAACACGCGCGCCACGGCGCTCTTGCGCCGCCCGGTGCCGTAGTAGTAATCGCCGACCATCGCTTTCCTCTCAGAGCTCCAGGACTTTCGGCTGCTGCGCCGAGTGCGGGTGCTCGCCGCCCGCGTACACCTTGAGCTTTCTCAGCATCGCGTAACCGAGCGGGCCTCTCGGCAGCATGCCCTTCACCGCGCGCTGCAGCACGCGCTCGGGATGCGCGGCATGCAGCTTGGCGAACGTGATCTCCTTGACGCCGCCCGGAAACCCGGTGTGGCTGTAGTATTTTTTCTTTTCCGCTTTTCTGCCCGTGACGCGAATCTTGGAGGCGTTCAGCACCACCACGTAGTCGCCGGTGTCGACGTGCGGCGTGTACTCGGGCTTGTGCTTGCCGCGCAGGCGCGCCGCGATCTGCGCCGCGAGCCGCCCCAGGATCTTGCCCTGCGCGTCCACCACCAGCCAGCCGTGCCGGAAATCGTGCGCCTTCGCCGTGAAAGTCGTCATTGCGTCGATGCGAAAAGGGTGCGGATTCTACTGCAAAAAAAAGCGCAACTCGCGAGAGTTGCGCCGAATCCACCAAAGGAGGAGGGTGGAGGAGACAATCGCTCGACGCTTCTTGCGAAGCGCTGCGATTCGATCAGCATTATTCCGGCCTCGATGCTGCGATGCAAGAGACAAGTGTTTATGAGGATATCGAACAAGCTTATTTATCCAAATGTCTTATCAACTCATTGATCGTACGCGATTATATGAAACGTAGTTGAAAATTCCAGCACAGGTTTGTGGAAAATTTCACTATTCTGAAGGTGACGAATGCTGCATGGCACAACCCATTGATCGGACGAAGGATCTCGGCATGGAATGCACCGTGCGCTGGACGGGCAACATGACCTTCCTCGCGGAGACCGCAAGCAACCACGTGGTCGCGATGGACGGCGCTCCCGAGGGGGGCGGACGCAATCTGGCGCCGCGGCCGATGGAAATGGTGCTCGCCGGCACCGGGGGCTGCACCGCCTACGACGTGGTGCTGATCCTCAGGAAGAGCGGGCAGGACGTCACCGGCTGCGAGGTGAAGCTCTCTTCCGAGCGCGCCGCCGCCGATCCGAAGGTGTTCACCAAGATCCACATGCATTTCACGCTGCGCGGCAGGAACCTCAAGCGCAACCTGGTCGAGCACGCGATCCGCTTGTCGCACGAGAAATACTGCTCGGCCTCGATCATGCTCGGCAAGACGGCGGAGATCACCAAGGACTTCGAGATTGCCGGGGAATGATCAGGTCTTGATCAAATAGCCGCAAGGCGCGAAGGTGAAGCCGAATTTCGCCTCGCGCGCCGCATCGGCGACCAGCTCTCCCGCATGCGTGGCGAGGTACTCTTCGAGCGCCTCGTACGGGCCCGGACCGAATTCCGGTCGCACGGGGTGGCCGTTGACGCAGGTGTCCTCGACTACGAGATAGTCCTCTCGCCGCAGCAGCGGCACCAGGAGCTCGAGCTCGCGCAGCACGTGCCGTTTGGTGTGGTCCGAATCGAGGATCGCGAAGAGCGGCCCCCGTTCGGGCGGCAACAGCCGCCTCACACGCTGCGCCATCTCGGCCGAAGCACTGTCCCCGACCAGGAATTCGATCCTCGGGTGGGCACGCAGCATGTTCGAGGCGGGATCAACATCGATGCTGATCACGCGCCCGCGCGCGCCGTTCAATTCGAGCAGGTCGGCGAAGAACAGCGCCGATCCCCCGTGCCGCGTGCCCGTCTCGAGCACCCAATCGATGCGCCTCTCGGCGAAGATTTCCTGGTAGTTCCACAGGTCGGTCGGCGCCTTCAGGATTCGCACGCCGCGGTAGTGCATCCCCTTCCAGATACCGCGGTTGTAGAACCACAGCAGATATTGCTCGCCGGCGGGATCCATCGCAGCGGGTGTCGGGTTCGGCATGTCGATTCGCTCCAGGGCTTCACGGTGCAATCGTACCGGCGATGGCTGCGGCCCAGTCGCGGGCGATCGCGTGGGGAGTATGGAGATTCTCGACCACGGACTGGCCCGCCCTGATCCGCTCCAGCGCATCTGCATTGCGCTCGGCAAACCAACGCAGCCCGGTACCGAGATCGTCGCCGACCCAGCCGCAATCGGCCAGCCCCTGGTAGGCGGGCAGCGGGTGCGCGATCACGAATCGCCCCGCCCAGATCGATTCGAGGAAGCGGTTCGGGCTCTTTACCGCCTTTCTCGGATCGTGAGGATTGGAAGGGATGACGACAGCGTTGCACTCGCGCAACTCCTCGAACAGGGCCGCCGTGGACCACGGTCGGAAACTGCAATCCCGCGCCGTTCCACGCCACGAATCGGCGAGCTCGGCTGCGAGCGCCTCCGCGCCGGCGCCGGGTGCGGTCACGAGCCTGAGCGAGTACGGCACCGCGCCGGCTGCCCGATCGAGCTGCGATATGCCCGAGCGCAGGGTGTCCAGATTGACCGGATGGCCGAACCAGAGCAGCGAAACCGGGCCGGCTGCCCCTGCCGGCGCGGCCACGCCTGGCTCCCCGCGCGGCCCCTCGACCGGATCGCTGATGGTCGTGACGGGAACCGGCGTCTGGGACCTCAATACCTCGGCAAGGCCGGCGGTGCTCGCGACGACCAGGTCGGCCGAGTTGGCGAGGGCGCGGTAGATCGGCCCACGCAACGGATCCGTGAAGTTGTCGTCGCTGTAGTCGGCGAGCACCCGCACGCCGCGTGCGCGAAGCTCCCGTATCGCTTCGAGCGCGCGTTCGGCTGCGGCGCCCAGCTCGGCTGCCGACGCGGCCAGCGGCTTTCCGATCACGACCGCGTTCGCGCCCGCCAAGCGAGCGAGCAGCGCGCGGCGACTGGGGTGCGACGCGAGCGATGCGACGACGCTGCTCCAGCCCAGGTGCGAAAGCCCCCGCGCCGGGATCGTCATCCGATATCGGACTGAAGCGACCAGCGAGGTCGGCCCCTGCGGCGTCCTCGTGAGAGGCGGGAAAGCGAGCCATACCACGCGCGGATTCGCTTGCGCGCCAGTACGCATCAGGCCTCGCCGGGCCAGCCGAAGACGAAGTCGTAGACCACCTGGGCGAGCACCACCGCGCCGAGCGACTGCAGGTACTCGGACGCGGCGAAGCGATCCAGGCCATAGCGCCCGCTGAACTCCTTCTGCTCGATGATCACCACCGGCCGGCAGCGCAGCAGCGTTTCGCGGGCGCCTTCGAGGACGAAGCGCTCATAGCCCTCGACATCCACCTTGATGAAGTCCACCTCGTCGAGCGAGAAGTCGTCGAGCCGCCTCATCGGGATCGTGCCGCTCGAATCCGGGCGCACGTGCGTCGCGCCGGTATTCTCCTGCGTCATCTCCAGGGCGATCGTCCCCTGCCGGCTGCCGAGCGCAACCCGGTGCAGAACGACGTTCTTCGCCCGCACGTTGCGCTCGAAGCAGTGAGCGAAGAGCTCGCTCGGCTCGAACGCGTGGACGTTACGGAAGGCGAGCGCCAGGTAAAAAGACCAGAACCCGACGTGCGCCCCGACATCGACCGCCACGCGCCGGTTGCTGCACAGCTCCACCGATCGGTTCAGGTGATCCGGCTGATACATGCGCCTGCCCTCGACCTTGGGCGCCTTCGACAGATATTCCGAGAAGTGCCGGTCCGAGCGCGGCAGCACCCAGCCGAACATGGATCGCGTCGCGGACATGCTTGAAACCGGTGGCCCGCCGGCTCAGGGTCGGCGCGGCGCGGCGGCGACGCGGCGCATCGACTCGAATTCGGCGAACCACTCCCCGGCGTAGTCGCAGTTCCGGTAGTCGTCGAAATACGGCCCGCCGAGGGTGAAGTGAACGATTTTCGCGGCCGGGTTGTACTCGTACTCGCCCACCAGCCAGTTCCACTCGGACGGCAGATCGCCGATTGCTGCGTCCTCGATCCAGGCGAAGCGGTGCAGATCGAGCCCGGGCGCCGAGTTGACGTACTCCGGCGTAAGCGCGCGGCAGCGCTCGTTGTTCAGGATCATCAGACTCGACCAGTTCTTGCGCGCGTACTTGGTCTGAATCTGATTGAGGAACTTGCGTTCGGTCTTCGGCACGTAGTCGTGCTTGCAGACGAGCACCGCCCTGTCGGGCTGGCGCTCGATCTCCACGGCCAGAGTGGCGATGTCGGCGCGGCACAGCATGTCGCAGTCCATGAATACAGACCAGCCGCGGTAATCCGAGAGCTTCGGCACCAGGAAGCGCGTCAGGCTGAACTCGGTGGATTCGGTCGGCCCCCGCTCGCGGCGGTAGAGCCCGCCAAGCTGCGAGCGCATCAGCGGGGCGATGGAAACCGGGATCGTGGCTCGGCGCAGGATCGAATGGGCCAGCGTGTAGAACGCGACCGACTCCCTCGGGTCGTAGCCGATGAAGACGTTGAGCACGGCGCTAGATGCGGTAGGCGACCGTGGTCATGACCCGGGAGAGAGAGCGCATCGCGAGCGTGACCGGCGACGGCATTTCGGGCGCACCCAGGCGGATGGCAGTGGCGCGGTGCCTCGCCTCGTCGGCGCGCATTGATTCGATCACAGTCCGCGTGCGCCCGTCATTCGGCGACAACCGCGCCAGGTGCCCGCCGAGGTGCTCCTCGACCTGGCGCTCGGTTTCCGCCAGGAACGCCAGGTTCCAGCGCTCGCCGGCGATGCCCGCAGCGGCGCCGAGGGCGAACGACCCCGCGTACCAGAGCGGATTGAGCAGGCTCGTGCGCCCTTCCAGCTCGCGCACGCGCTGCGCGCTCCAGGCGAGGTGATCCTCTTCCTCGCGCGCCGCGCTCGCGAGCGCCGCGCGGTTGGTCTCGGAGCGCGAGGTGAGCGCCTGGCCCCGGTAGAGCGCCTGCGCGCAGACTTCTCCAACATGGTTCACCCTCATCAGGGCGGCCGCATCCGCCCGCTCGGCGTCAGAGAGCCCCGCATCGGAGGCGCCGGTATCGGGAAACGGGCGCGCCGCCCGATGGACGCCGGCGACGCAGCGCAGCGCCGCGTCGAGTTCCCCGATCGCGCGGTCGAGAATGCTCACGACAGCGACCATTCTAGGGCCTTCAAAGCTCCCCCAGCATTTGGTCGAGATCGAGCGCCTCCGCGCGCGGCGCCAGCGCATGGTCGAAAGACGCCGTGCTCGCAAGGAATCTTCAGGTTCGCCATCCCTGCAATTTGAGCGGCTGGCACTCAAAATTCAAGGAAGCGGTGGCGCCGCTCCAATCTTCAGCAGGCACTCCGCTGAAGTGATGACGCTTCGACGGCGTCGAGCAGTTGGCGCGGCACGCCTCCCCACAGGAAGGCCGACACGATGACGTTCGTGTCGGCGACAATGCGCACCGAGGGCTACTTGGTGCCGCGCACGCGGCGCTCGGCACGCGCCGCGTCGATCTCGGCCTGGATGTCCTCTTCGCTCATCGGCGGGAGCTTCGCCGCCTCGATCTCGTCAAGTGCGGCGAAGAGCTCGCCCACGGCCTGTTTGCGCAGCGCGTCGCGAAAGACCTTCTCCAACGTGGCCTCGTCGAGAAGGCCCGCGGCGCGGATTTGCTTCGCGAGTTCGTCGGGGACCTTTACGGTGAGTTCGGTCATCTGGGCGTGTTCCGTAATTTTCGCATTGTATGCCGGGCCGCCCGTTCACACGAACGGGCGCGCTGATCGTCGCATACCCGGATCAGCATGTACGATGGCACGATGCGGCATCTGTCGGTAACCCAGTTCGCCGCCCGCGAGGGCGTGAGCCGCATACGGGTTCTGCAGCTGCTACTCCAGGATCGCATTCCCGGCGCGCAAAAGATCGGCCGTCGCTGGAGCATTCCGGCTTCCTCCCGAATCCCCATGAGCAAGCCGGGGCGACCGCGCAAGCCCGGCGGCGTGTCCGCCCGCCGGTTGCTGCGCCGGCTGGCGCGCAAATACGTGTGGTGGCTGACGCCCGCGAAGGCGCTGCAAAGACCCGGCCTGGTCGCGGCGCAGGTGATGGAGATGGGAGAGTACGACGATGCGTGCGCGTTCGAGGACGCCCTGGGGCGCGACGCTCTGATCGCCGCGCTGCGGCACGCGGAGCCGGGACGATTTTCGGAGGCGTCGTGGCTGTTCTGGCAAATCGCGACGATCCTGCCTAAGATGCGGCTGCGGTCGCGAAGCCTCTCGGTTCGGATTGCGTAGGGGAGCGCTGATCCCTGTACCGTCAGGGCCGTGCGCGCCGGGCAATCACTCCCTGCCGGCCGGGGGGGAGGGATCTGCCGCGCCGTGTCGCCACGGCAAGCTCGAGCGCCGTCTCCAGCCTGATGACTCTGCCCGTCAGGTCTTCGATGCGTTGCTGCTGGGACTTTACCGTCTCGCTCAACGTGATGACCCGCTCGTTCATCCTCAAGACCGTCGTCAAGGCGTCCCAGACCTTGTCGGAGAGGGCGATCTACGCGGCATTGCGCGCCGTGCCGGCCGCTTCGAGCCGCTCGATTCGCTGCTGCGACTCGGCGACGAAGCGCAAGGCCTCGTCGATAGCCTTGCTTGCCCGTGCGGTCGAAGCCTTGACTCGCTCGAGCAGCCGCTCCATGTCGCGCGACGCGGACTCTTCGGCATCGAAGCTCGCCATCGCCCGCCGGGCGAATTCGCCGACGGTCAGGCCGACAGCCTTGGCGCGGCGCGCGATTTTCGCCTTTTCCTCGGGCGTCACCTGGACTGGGATCCGTGCAGTAGCAGCCATGCCTCCGTCCTGTTGTCAATGTCCAACACATGCACATCGTACCCGGACGCCCCCCCCGGTACGCAATCCAAGCATTGGCCATTCCGGTCGCATAGGGAAACGCTCGCCGCCGCGCTTCTTCAATCGCGTGCGCGCACCCAGAACTGATACATCTTCGAAAACGTGTCCGGGAATTCCTCCTCGTACGCATGCCAGCGCGCGAGATTCCGCCGCTCCGGGTCTTCGGCAAACCGGGAGCGATAGCTGGCCGAAACTGTCGGGTCGCGCAGCTCGAAGCCGAGAAAGTCGAGGCCGAGCTCGTCGATCATCGACGCAATCCGCGGCAGCGTGAACCGATGCTCCTGGACGTGAAACATCAGGTCCCGGCAGCCGCTCACGCTGAAGAAATCCTCGGATCTCTCCAACCTCGCG
>MERQ01000034.1:9033-9784 GCA_001770655.1 Betaproteobacteria bacterium RIFCSPLOWO2_12_FULL_68_20 | reverse complement strand
GCACCGCCCACCAGAGTGTCCTTGCCCAAACCTCCATCGAGCGTGTCGTTCCCGGCATTGCCCGCCAGAGAGTCATTGCCCGCGCCGCCAGTCAAGGAATCATTGCCGCCGTTCCCGAATACCCGGTCATTGCCGCCCAGCGCATCGATCACGTCATCGTCTTCGCCTCCGTTGACGGTGTCGCTCAGATTGCTGGGGAAATTCGTCAATACTCCGTCCGCGCTGATGTTTCCTTGCGCACCGTCGCCGAAGCGCACGCGCTCGACATTGAGCAGCAAGTCCGTTTCGCCGCTTCCCAGATCGGTGATGCGCACGCCGACCGGAAGATCCTCGATTGCGTAGGCATCACGGTCTTCCACCAGCACGACGAGATCGCTGCCGGTGCCACCGTCGAGCGTGTCGTTTCCACCCCCGCCCGCGAGCGTGTCATTGCCTCCCGTTCCGATCAGCGAGTCGTTGCCCGCACCAGCCTCCAGCAGGTCCCCGCCCGATCGCCCGATCAGTACGTTCGCTTGGGAGTTTCCGACGCCGTGGAAACCGCCTGCCCCGACGAATTCCAGGATCTCCACCTCGGGCAGTGCCTCCAGGCTGTAGAGCGTAAGCACTGTCTGCACCCGGTCGGTGCTGCCTTCGCCCGGCGCCTCCACGATCTGATCGCCTGCGGAATCGACGATGTAGTTGTCGTTGCCCGCTCCGCCGACCAGCGTGTCGTCGCCCGCCTGGCCGTTCAGCGCATCGTTCCCCTCCCCGC
>MERQ01000034.1:0-9003 GCA_001770655.1 Betaproteobacteria bacterium RIFCSPLOWO2_12_FULL_68_20 | reverse complement strand
CGCCTTCGAGCGTGTCATCGCCATCGAGGCCGTCGAGCACATCGTTCCCCGCACCCCCCAGGAGTGAGCCGGTCCCGTTCGAGTCCGCGATGTAGTTCTCTCCGAAATTGACCTCGGCGCTTGCGAGCAGGTCCTGCGGACTGAGGTCAAACTCGTCATCGTCGGCGTCGGTGTCCGGATCGCCCAGGAAGCGCACCTTCTCCACGCCCACCAGGCGATCGATGCGCCCGCTCTGGTTGACGAGGTTGACGATGTCGCCGGGCTGCAGCCCGAAGCCCGGGTCGTAGAACGTCTGGCCGCCGGAACCGGGGCTCAGGATCGAGACGGCGTAATCGGCGAGCGTGCCATCGAGGAGCGCCACGTCGGCACCCAGATCGCCGAGCACGATGTTGTCGCCGACGCCGCCGTCGAGAACGTCGTTGCCCTCCCCGCCGACGATCGTGTCGTCCCCGCCCTCGCCGACGAGCGTATCGTCACCGGCCGCCCCGTCGATCGAATCGTCGCCGTCGGCGCCCTGGAAGAAGTTGTTCAGCCCGTTGCCGACGATGAAAAACGCGTTCACATCGACGAACGTGACGCTCTCGACGTGGTCGGGCAGCGTGATGTTTACCGAGGTGTAGATCTGATCGGCCGTGCCTTGCGAGGCAAGCTCGGTCACCACATCGCCGGCGTTGTCCACGTAGTAGAGGTCGTTGCCCGTGCCCCCGACCATGGTGTCGGCGCCCTGCTTGCCTTCGAGCAGGTCGTCGCCCGCGAGCCCCGTGAGCAGGTTGTTGCCGCTGTTGCCGATGAGCTGATTCGACTGGCCGTTGCCGGTGCCGTCGATCGAATCGCCGCCGGTGAGAGTCAGGTGCTCAAAGTTGGCGCCCAGGGTCCAGCTGACCGAGGACTTGACGTGGTCTGCGCCTTGAAGCGAGTCTTCCACGACCACATCGAGGACGTTGTCGACGATGTAGGTGTCGTCATCCGGCCCGCCGAGCATGCTGTCCACGCCGGGCCCGCCGTCGAGCGTGTCGTTGCCCGCGCCGCCAACCAGCGTGTCGTTCCCGTCTCCTCCTGCGAGCTCGTTGTGGCCGTCGTTTCCGATGAGGGTATTGGCCGCCGCGTTGCCTGTGGCGTCGATACTCGCCGTGCCGGTGAGGAGCAGGTTTTCTACGTCGTCGTCCAGCAGCTCGTAGCTGACGCTCGCCTCCGCCGAGTCGAGCCCGGCGTTGTCGTCCTCGTCGATGACGTCGTCATCGTTGTCCACGACATAGGTGTCGTTGCCGAGCCCGCCATGCAGAAAATCTATATTCCCCTGGCCGTCCAGCCGGTTGGCGGCGTCGTTGCCGTAGATCTGGTTGATGTGAATGTTGCCGGTGCCGTCGATGGCGGAATCGCCCGTCAGCACCAGGTATTCCACGTTGTTCGGCAGCGTGTAGCTGACAGAGGCCTCGACCAGATCGGTGCCCGGCGAGATTCCCTCCACGACGACATCGCCGACGTCATCGACGATGTAGGTGTCGTCGCCTTGCAACCCGGTCATGGTGTCTGCACCCGTGCCGCCATCCAGGGTGTTGTTGAACTCATCGCCACTGATCGAGTCGTTATCGGTCCCCACCGTGAGCGTAAAGCTGTCCGAGACCGAGGCGCCTGGACCATCGGTTGCAGTCACTTTGACGACCAGGGGACCGATATCGCCCACGAGCGGCGTGCCGCTGAAGGTACGGGTGCCGTCGTTGAAGTCGAGCCAGATCGGCAACCCGCTGCCGTCCGATTTCGTCGCGGCGTAGGTCAGCGTGTCGCCCACGTCGTCGTCACCGAAGGTGTCGGTGGCGAAGGTGAAGTTGAAGAGGTTGTTGATCTGAGGGGTGTTGTCCGGAATCTGGGCGGCAATGGCGCCGGGAGCCACCGTCGGCGCGTCGTTGGTGTTGGCGACCGTGATGCGGAAGATGTCGAACGCCGTGGCGCTCGAGCCATCGGTGACGGTGACCTTGACCTCCAGCTCGCCCACCTCGCCGTTGTCCGGCGTGCCGCTGAAGCTGCGCGTGCCCGGGGTGAAGGCGAGCCAGGTCGTCGCCAGCGGCGTGCCGTCCGACTTGGTCGCGCTCCAGGTCAGCGTATCGCCCGCGTCGACGTCGCCGAAGGTGTCGAGCGGCACGACGAAGCTGAAGGGGCTGTCTTCCGTGGCGTCCTGGTCCGCGATCTCGTTGTCGCGCGCAGGCGCGTCGTTGGTGTTGGCGACCGCGATCCTGAAAACGTCGGACACCGAGGCGTTCGAGCCGTCGGTGGCGGTGAGCTTGACGTCCAGGTCGCCCACGTCGCCGTTGGCGGGCGTGCCGGTGAAGCTGCGGGTACCGGAGTCGAGGCTGAGCCAGGTGAGGGGGCTGCCGTCCTCTTCCGTAGCGGTATAGGTGATGGCGTCGCCGTCGGCATCGGTGATCAGGTTCGAGGCGAAGGTGAGCGAGAAGGCCGCGTCTTCCGACGCAGTCTGATCCGGGACCCCGCCGGGCATGACGCGCACCAGCGCAAACACTTCGCTCGCGCCGTTCCAGGAGGATCCCGCCGCAACGATGCCGCCATCGGCCTGCAGCGCCAGGCTGGCGGCGATGTCCCCTTGCGCGCTGAAGGCGACCGTGAGAATGCCATCGCCATCGAAGCCGGCGTCCAGGCTGCCGTCGGCGTTGTAGCGCGCCAGCGCGAAATCGTAGAAAACGCCGTCGCTCTGCGCCCCTCCCGCCACCACGATCTTGCCGTCCGGTTGCAGCGCGATGCTGTAGGCAACGTCGGCACCCGTGCCGATCGCAGTCGTGACCTTGCCGTCGCCGTCGAACGTCGCATCCAGCGTGCCGTTGGTGTTGTAGCGGGCAAGCGCGAAGTCGGTGTCCGCGCCGTTGTGGCCGGATCCCGCCACCACGATCTTGCCGTCGGCCTGGAGCGCGACAGCGAAGGCCTCGTCATCCCCCCCGAGAAAGTCGGTGGCCAGCTTGCCGTCGGTATCGAACGTGGTGTCCAGGCTGCCGTTCGGGTTGTAGCGCGCCAGGGCAAAATTCCGCCCCCCCAGCATGCTCGATCCCACCGCCACGATCTTGCCGTCCGCCTGGATGGCGACGCCGAAGGCAACGTCCTGGGTGAAGACGGCGATGTCGGTGGTGAGCTTACCGTCGCCGTCGAAAGACGTATCGAGACTGCCGTTCGGGTTGTAGCGCGCGAGCGCGAAATCGTCGGTTGCGGCGCTGCTCATCCCCGCCACCACGATCTTGCCGTCGGGCTGAAGCGCCATCGCGAAGGCCTGGTCGGCACCCCCGCCGATCGAGGTGGCCAGCTTGCCGTCGGTATCGAACGTGGCGTCGAGGCTGCCGTCCAGGTTGTAGCGCGCGAGCGCGAAATCCGCGTTGGCGCCGGTGCTCGTACCGGCCAGCACGATCCTGCCGTCGGGCTGAAGTACGATTGCGTCGGCCTGGTCGGCCGCCGCTGAAACGATGGCGGTGGTCTGCTTGCCGTCGGTATCGAAAGTGGTGTCGAGACTGCCGTCCGGGTTGTACCGCGCGAGGGCAAAATCGTAATTCGAGACCTGGCTCACTCCTGCCGCCACGATCTTGCCGTCGGGCTGGATGGCGACGCCGGAGGCGATGTCCTGGATCCCGCCGAAATCAGTCGTCACCTTGCCGCCGCTGCCGAAATTCGTGTCGAGCGCACCGCTCGGCGTCAGCACCGGCGCGTGATTGAGGGCGATGTCGTTCCCCTCGAGCCGGAATTCGCTCGCGGCGAAGGTTCCCGTGAGCCGGACGCTGAGCTCCGCGCCCGCCGCGCCGTCCAGGCCGATGAAGAGCGTCGTCGTGCCGCCGCTCGCGGACACCTGGACCTGGTTGGCGAGCACCGTGCTACCGTCGCCGCTCGCGAACGGCAGCAGCGGCGCCGCGCCGGTCGCGTCGATCAGGTCGCCCGCGGAGAAGTCGGCGATGAGGTCGACGCCATTGCCCGCGGCGATCACGAACGTGTCGCCGCCCCCGCCGCCGGTCAGCGTGTCGTTGCCGGCGCCGCCGTCGAGAGTGTTGGCCGCGCTGTTGCCGGCAACGACGTTGTTTTCGGAGTTGCCGGTGCCAGTGATGCTGTCGGTGCCGATCAGCAGCAGGTTTTCGAAGTTCGTGCCGAGCGAGTAATCGATGGAGCTGCTGACCTGGTCGGTCCCGTTCGAGGCGCCCTCGACGACGACGTCGCCCGCGCTGTCGACGACGTAGGTATCGTTGCCGGCGCCGCCGGTCAGCGTGTCGTTGCCGCCGCCGCCGTCGAGCAGGTTCGGGCCGGGATTGCCGCTCAGTGAGTCGGAAAAGCCCGAGCCGGTCAGGTTCTCGATCGAGACCAGCGTGATGACGCCTGCAGTGAGCGCAACCAGGTCGGCCGTCACCGGCCCCGCAAGCGCCGAGAAATCCGCCGTATCGCTTTGGTCGCCGCCGTCGAGCGTGTCCGCGCCCACGCTGGCAACCAGGGTGTCGTCGCCGCCCAGGCCGGCGATCAGGTTGACGCCGCCGTCCCCGGCGAGGTGGTCAGCGTAAGCGCCGCCGGAAAGGTTTTCAATGCTGACGAGCGTGTCGCCGCCGGCCGCCCCGGAGGCGTGAGGCCCGTCGAGCGACAGGTCGACCGTGACCCCTCCTGCGGCTCCCGAATAGCTCGCGGTATCGGTGCCCGCGTCGCCTACGATCGAGTCGTTGCCCGGCCCGCCCTCTAGGGTGTCGTTGCCCGCAGCGCCAAGCAGCACGACGTTGCCGGCGCCGGTCCACGCGATCGCATTATCGGCGCCGTCTCCCGTGAGCTGGGCCGCCAGCGGGTTGCCCGAGGCGTCGTAGCGCTGGGCCATGACGCTCCAGCTGACGAAATCCTGGTCCATGGATTGCCAGGCCACCACGAAGCCGCCGTCGGCGAGGGCCGTGACGGCGGGGAACCACTGGGCGCCGACGCTGGTGGTATTGACCTGGAACTCGTCCCCGACCTCGGCGCCGCTCGCGTCATAGATCCGGGCGAAGATTTCGTAGTTGCTGCCCTCGGAATGCATCCAGGTCACCACCAGGCCGCCGCCGGCGAGCTCCGTCACGGCGGAGTAGTCTTGGAAGCCGGCGGTCGTGGCATTGACCCGGAACTCGCCGCCAGACTTTTCGCCGCTGGCATCGAAGCGCTGGGCGTAGACGCCGTTGCCGTCGCCGTCCTGCAAATACGATTGCCAGGTGACGATGAAGCCGCCGCCGGACAGCGCCGCGATTGCAGGATAGAACTGGTGCGAGTCGGTGTAGCTGTTGACCGGGATTTCGCCGCTCAGCTCGGCGCCGAACTCGTCGTAGAGCCGGGCGTAGATGCCGTAGAGGCTCAGGTCCTGGTTTTCCGATTGCCAGGCCACCACGAAGCCGCCGCCGGGCAGCGCCGCCACGACGGGGGCTTCCTGGTTGAACGCCGTGGTGACATTCACCTGGAACTCGCTGCCGGCCGATCCGCCCGCGTCGTAAAGCCGGGCATAGACGCCATAGCCGTTGCCGTCCTGCAAGCGGGATTGCCAGGTCACCACGAAGCCGCCGTCGGACAGGGCCGAGACGGCCGGGTAGCCCTGGGTATCGGCGGTGATTTCGTTGACCTGGAACTCGGCGCCCAGCGCCGTCCCGCCGGCGCTAAAGCGCTGCGCGTAGACACCGGCGCTGCTGCCGTCCTGGCCGTCGGAATTCCACGTCACGACAAAATCGCCGCCGCTCAAAACCGCGATGGCCGGGAGCGACTGGTTACCGAACGTGCTGGTGTTGACCCGAAACTCGCCGCCCGGCGCCGCGCCGTCGGCGTCGAAGCGCTTCGCGTGGACGTCGTAGCTGCCATCCTGGACGAGGGCGTTCCACGTCACGATGTAGCCGCCGTCGGCCAGGGTGGCGATCGCGACGTTGGACGACTGGTCGACTGCGCCTGCGGTGTTGACCCGCAATTCGCCCAGGGACGCCAGTTCGATGGTTCCGTCCTCGAAGGAGGCGTTCTCGACGCCGAGCAGCAGGTCCGCGCCGCTGTCGCCGTTGCCGGCATCGGTGTCGGTGACGACAATGTTGCCGCCGGAGAAACTGAAGCGATAACCGGCGGAACTGCCGTCGAAGCTCGCGCTGTCCTCGCCGGCGCCGCCCTCGAGCGTGTCGTTCCCCGCGCCCCCCGTCAGGACGTTGTTGCCGCTGTTGCCGGTCAGCAGGTTGTCGAGCGCGTTGCCGGCACCGTCGATGGCGCCGCCGCCGATGAGCATGAGGTTCTCGACGTTCCCCGCCAGCGTGTGGCCGACGGAACTCAGCACCGTGTCCAGGCCTTCGCTGGGATTCTCGGAAACGGCGTCGTCGGCACTGTCGACATGGAACAGGTCGTCTCCCGCGCCACCCGTGAAGGCGTCCGCGCCGCCGCCGCCGACCAGGCTGTCGTTGCCCGCGCCGCCATCGAGCGTGTTGGCCGCAGAGTTGCCGGTCAGGACGTTGTCAAGCGTGTTGCCGGTCCCGTTGACCGTGCCGCTGCCCGTGAGAGTGAGGTTCTCGAAGTCCGCCGCGAGCGTATAGGTGACGCCGCTTTTCACTAGATCGATGCCCGCGCTCGCGCCCTCGGCGATCGTGTCCTGCCCCTCGAAGACGTAGGTGTCGTTGCCGGTGCCGCCCGCCATGCTGTCGGCGCCGGCGCCGCCGGAAAGGAAATCGTTGCCCGAGCCGCCGGCCAGCGTGTCGTTGCCGGCGCCGCCCTCGAGCATCACGTTGCCGGCGCCGGTCCAGGCGATGACGTTGTCGCCGCCGTCGCCCGTGAGCTGGGCCGAGACCCGGTTGCCGGCAACGTCGAAGCGCTGGGCGTAGATGCCGGTGCCGTTGCCGTCCTGCCCCTGCGAATGCCAGGTTGCGACGAAGCCGCCGTCCGCGGTGGCCGCGATGTCGGGCCAGGCCTGGAAACCCGCGGTGGTGGTGTTGACCTGGAACTCGCCGCCCGCCGCGGCGCCGGCCGCGTCGTAGCGCCGGGCGTAGACGCCGAAGGAATTTCCGTCCTGGAGGTCGGAATGCCACGTCACCAGGAAGCCGCCGTCGGCGAGGATGACGACCGACGAAGAATACTGGTCGTTCGACGTGGACGAGTTGACGCGGAATTCGCCGCCTTCCGGCGCCCCGTTCGCGTCGTAGCGCTGCGCGTAGACGCCGTTCCCGCCGCCGTCCTGGAGGTTGGAGCTCCAGGTCACCACGAAGCTGCCGTCCGGCCGCGCCGCGACCTCCGGCGAGAACTGCCAGTCGGTCGTGGTGGTGTTGACCTGGAATTCGTCGCCTGCCGTTGACCCGTTGCCGTTGAAGCGCTGGGCGAAAACGCCGTGACCGTCTCCGTCCTGGGCGTCGGATTCCCAGACCACGACGAAGCCGTCGTCGGGCAATGCAGCCACCGCGGGAAACACCTGGTCGCCCGACGTGGTGGTGTTGACCTGGAGCTCGCCGCCGACTTCGTCGCCGTCCGCGTCGTAGCGCTGCGCGTAGATTCCCGTGGAGCCGGTCTCGTCCTGATCGAAAGACGACCACACCACCACGAATCCGCCGCCGGACAGCGCGGCGACGGCCGGGAACGCCTGGGAGCTGTCGGTGGTCGTATTGACCTGGATCTCGACGCCTGCCGCGGCGCCGCCGGCGTCGTAGCGCTGCGCGTAGACGCCGCCTTCGTCGCCGTCCTGGTTGCTCGAATCCCAGGCCACCACGAAGCCGCCATCCGCCAGGGCGGCGACCACTGCGTCCCCCTGGTGGTCTGCCGTCGCGCTGTTGACGCGGAATTCGCTGCCCGAGGGCGTGCCGCCCGCGTCATAACGCTGCGCGTAGACGCCGAATCCGCTGCCGTCCTGGCCGTTGGATTGCCACGCCACCACGAAACCGCCGTCCGCCAGCGTCGCGACAGACGGCACGCTCTGATCGCCGGTGGTAAACGTGTTGACCCGGAACTCGCCCAGCGAGCCGACTTTGATCGTCCCGTTTGCGAACGCCGTGTTTTCGACGCTCAGCAGCGTGTCCGCGCCGTCATTGCCGCCCGTGACCGTATCCGTGTCGGTGACGACAATGTTGCCGCCGGTGAGCCGGAAGTCGTACCCGGCGGAACTGCTGCCATAGGTCGCGGTATCGTCGCCGGCCGCGCCGTTGAGCGTGTCGTTCCCCGCACCGCCGCTCAGACCGTTGTCGGCGCCATTGCCGGTGAGCACGTTGTTGAGGGCGTTTCCGGCGCCGTTCGCAGCGCCGTTCGTGAGAACCAGGTTCTCGATGTCGCTCGAGAGGGAATAGCTGGCCGAGCTCTGGACGGTGTCCGTGCCCTGGCTGGATAGTTCGGTCACGACGTCGTCGGAACTGTCGACGTAGAAAAGGTCGTTTCCCGTCCCGCCAACGTAGGTATCCGCCCCGCCGCCGCCGATGAAGACATCGTTGCCGCTGCCGCCGTCCAGGATGTTGGCGGCGCTGTTGCCGGTCAGGACGTTGTTGGACGAGTTGCCGGTGCCGTTGATGGCATTGCTGCCGGTCAGCGTGAGGTTCTCGACGCTGACGGTCAGGGAGTAGCTGAAGCCGCTCTCGACGCGATCGGTTCCCGCGCTCGCGCCTTCGACGATGATGTCCTGACCGTCGTAGAAGTAGAGGTCGTCCCCGGTCCTGCCCTCCAGGGTGTCGATCCCGCTGCCGCCGGTCAGGAAATCGTTTCCAGAGCCGCCGATCAGGGAATCGTTGCCCGCGCCGCCCTCCAGCTCCAGATTGCCGGCGCCGAACCAGCTGATGACGTTGTCGCCGCCGTCCCCGGTGAAGGCGGCGGAAATGGCGTTGCCATCAGCGTCGTAGCGCTGGGCGTAGATGCCGTAGCCGTCTCCGTCCTGTAAGTTGGACTGCCAGGTCACCACAAAGCCGCCGTCGGACAGCGCGGCGACGGCGGGGGAGCTTTGGCCGTTCGCGGTAAAAGTGTTGACCCTGAACTCCGCATCTGCCGTCGCGCCGGCGGCGTCATAGCGCTGAGCGTAAATTCCGTAGT